>JAWLEP010000034.1:0-27889 GCA_041686025.1 Candidatus Fermentibacteraceae bacterium | reverse complement strand
CAGCTGTCAGTCCACTCCGTGCGCAGAGGTGTTCGCTGCGGAAGGCGGCCCTAGCACTCCACCTCAGACCTCCTCCAGAGCCCCCGCGGCCAGGAGCTCTTCGACGTACAGCTCCAGGTCCTCCAGCGCCCTCTCCGGGGTCACCTCGAATCCCTGTGCTATCTCTTCCGCCATCTCCCGAAGAGTCAGGACACCGTCGAAGAGGTCCCAGGCGGCGGCGGCGGTCTCGTTGAGGACGTAGATGCTATCGGTGTCTTCGGCGCTGGCGGCCACTGGGATCAGAATCAGCTCGGCGCCCACCTCACGAAGTTCCATGTCATCGCTGCGCTTGTAGATCTTGCCTTTCATCATCGCTCCCGGGTTGATCAGTACCGAAACGCACCTACAGTACAGGCCGGCAGGGACTACCCGGATTCCGCGGGCTGAGCAGCGCATCCAGGAGTAGAGACAACTCCTGCGCAAAGCTGCCGGCGTGGGCCGGCGCCGGGGCTCTGTATCCCGAAGCCCTCGGCAGGCAGTCGTCGGGGACCACAACAAGGCAGCCGTTGGCGGCGTCCACCGCCACGAGGCCCTCGTCGTAGACCGAGGGATTGGTCTCCAGGGCCTCCGGAGTCTCCGTCAGCCTGAGCACTTCCCCGGTAATCGCAGCCAGGTAGATGTCGGACTCGGTGATGTTGTGGCCATCGTCCCTGGAGATACAGTAGACCACACCTTCGGGCACCGGGCACCAGGACGGCTGCATGCCCTCCTCTATCTCCAGCGCCGTGCCGTCGGGCATGTGCATGGCGAAGCCGCCCTCCAGTAGCGGAACCACAAGAACGGGTGAGGTGGGCAGGTAGAAGGGGGCCATGGAGCGCCTCTCCTCCACCACCTCCGGCTCGAAGTCGGATACCTTTGCGCTCCAGACCCGGTCCTCGCCGTCCACCCATGCCAGCTGCTCACCGTCGGCGCTCACCGCCAGGCCGTTGGTACACACCGGCAAACCGATATCCACGAAGTCCCTGTACAGGTTGCCGTCCGAAGAGAACCAGAGGCGGCCGGACCCGTCTACCACCGGGTTGCTTATCTGCTCCGCCCGATATCCGCCGGTATCCTCCAGCGTCTCCCGGTCGAACCCGAACAGGAACGGTCCCGCATCCTCGGCCAGCACCCAGAGATCACCTTCAGCAGGATCGGCCGCTATGGACCTGAACCAGTCCACCCCCAGCTCTTCGGCCGTCAGGTCCAGGGCCGGCCGCAGCTCGCCGTCCAGAACCAGCAGCCTGCTGCCGGCATGGCCCGTTGCCGCTATTCCCTCACCAAACGGTATCAGCTCGATGGCGTGAAGATCTCCGGTACCCTCCACGGGCCACGGAAACGCCAGAAGCGCCAGTATGAGCATCATGTTCGAGTTACCTCCCCGGTGTTCATTCCGAGCCGTGTACGAGAGAATACACCGAAAACGGAGGAAAAGCACCCAACCGGTTCAGTCACTTCTGCAGGCGACGATGGAATACCCCTGGGCTGAGCCACTGGAGGGCTTGACTTCCGTGTTCGGAGTTGCAGCGGATGCTGCGCAGCAGAGTCTCTAGGCAAGTCCGGCGCGGAGGTGGTCAGCCCTGCCTGGAGGTCTTCATCATCGTTGCCGAGGCCCGGGCCAGGAGCCGGCCCTCCCCGTCCTCCACGCGGCCCTCGACGAGCACGGTGCGCCTGGTCTTCGCCACCACCCTCCCGCGGGCGGTGAGCTTGCCGCCGCCTGCCGCCCCCAGGAAGTTGACCTTCATCTCCAGCGTCACCGCGGGAAGGCCCGTGTCAGACACCGATTTGATGAACGACCTTGCCATTGCGGTGTCCAGCAGACTGCAGTAGATGCCGCCGTGGGCAATGCCCCCGATGTTGAGATGGCGCTCCTCGAGGTCGAGCTCGACGACGTACTCGCCGTCCACGAATCCCACCGGGACCATGCCCAGGTCGGTGACGTGGTCGGTCCCGCTCACTGCTCCACCCTCTCCAGCACCATGGCCACGCCCTGGCCCACGCCCACGCAGAGGGTGCAGAGCGCATAGCGGCCCCCGGTGCGGCGCAGCTGGTGAACGGCCGAGGTCACGATCCGGGCGCCGCTCATGCCCAGCGGGTGCCCCAGGGCGATGGCTCCGCCGAGGGGGTTTATCCGCGGGTCGTCGTCGGCCAGACCCAGCTGGCGGATGCAGGCCAGAGCCTGAGCGGCGAAAGCCTCGTTGAGCTCGATTAAGTCCATCTGCTCCAAGGACATGCCCAGACGATCGAGGAGCTTGCGGGTGGCGGGCACGGGGCCCAGGCCCATAACCCGCGGCGGCACTCCTGCGGAGGCCGTGCCCACTATGCGCACCAGCGGCGTCAGCCCGTGCTCCTCCGCGGCTTTCCCCGAGGCCACCAGGAGGGCGGCTGCGCCGTCGTTGACACCGGAGGCGTTCCCCGCCGTGACCGTGCCGGGGTCGGCGAACAGGGGCCTGAGGGCGGCGAGCTTCTCGGGGGATGTGTCCCGGGGGTGCTCGTCGGTATCCACCACCACGGGGGGGGCCTTCCGCCGGGGGACGGTTACCGGCGTGATCTCCTCGGCAAGCCTTCCATCGGCCATGGCGGCCGCCGCCTTCTCCTGGCTCCAGTAGGCGAACCGGTCCTGGTCCTCGCGGCTTATGGCATACTCCGTCACCAGGTTCTCCGCCGTGACCGGCATGGAGTCGGTGCCGCAGCGCTGGTGGAGCCTGGGGTTGACGAACCGCCAGCCGATGCTGGTGTCGTAGGCCTCCACATTGCGGTCGAACGCCTTCGTGGCCTTGGCCATGACGATTGGGGCGCGCGACATGCTCTCAACTCCTCCGGCCACCATGAGCTCACCCTCGCCCACCCTTATCGCATTGGCGGCCATTCCCACCGCGGACATGCCCGAGGCACACAGCCGGTTGACCGTGATCCCCGGAACGGATTCGGGGAGGCCGGCCAGCAGCAGCGCCATGCGTGCCACGTTGCGGTTGTCCTCCCCGGCCTGGTTTGCGCAGCCGAGGATCACCTCGTCGACGCCCGCCCCATCGAGCTCCCCATGGCGCTCCATCAGCGCGACGATGGGAACGGTGGCGAGATCATCGGTGCGAACCGACGAGAGTGACCCTCCGTACCTGCCTACCGGGGTCCGGGTCGCATCGCAGATAAATGCGTCTCGCACGTTCGAACCTTCCTGTCAGAGGGTGTGTTGTCTGAAGGTCACGGGTATAGCTCCCTGACCTTCCGTAATCCGCCCAGCATCGCCTCGCTCAGGGTGTCGATCTCGTACTCGGTCATAACCGTGGAGAGCATGACCGTGCCGGTGTTGATCAGGACAATGCCGTTGTCGAACAGGTAGTCGAGGAACGCCTCCATCAGCCCGGCCTCGTCGGAGGCCATGTAGGACGTCCGGTACTCCCTCGGCGGCTCCGGCTTGAAGTGCACGCGCAGCATGGATCCCGCTCCCGTGACGCATGCCGTAACCCCGGCAACCCGAATGGCGTCCTCGATCTGCCTCCTGGCGCGTTCGGCGAGGGCGTTGATCCGCTGGATCGCCTCCGGGGTGTAGAGCCTCATGGCCGTGTGGCCCGCCGTCATGGTGATCGGATTCGCCGAGAAGGTGCCCGAGTGCGGGAAGAGGACTGCAGGAGCCAGCGGGTCCATCACGTCCATCACCTCGCGCCGTCCCGCGATGGCGCCCACGGGGAAACCGCCTCCTATCATCTTGCCCAGGGCCGTCAGGTCGGGACGGACCCCGTGCCGCTCCTGGGCGCCTCCGTAGGCGACCCGGAGGGTGATGACCTCGTCGTAGACCAGAAGCGAGCCGTTCCTCTCCGTCCATTCACGGAGGGTCCTCACGAACTCCTGTTCCACCGGGATGAGGCCTACGCGGTGCGGTACGGGGTCCACGAGCACGCAGGCGATCTCGTCGGCACGGTCGTCCAGTATCTCCACCGCCCGCTCGGGGTCGTTGTAGGGGATGATTATCACGTCTTCCAGCACGCCCCGGGGCGTACCGTACGCAACGGGTACGCTGGCGGGGCGACGGGGGTCACCCCAGGTTGTCGGCTGCGCGGTCTGGCTGACCTCGGCGAAGTCGTAGAGGCCGTGGTAGGCTCCCTCCACCTTGGCGATCTTCGGCCGGCCGGTGAAGGCGCGCGAGGCCTTCAGACACCCCATCACGGCCTCGGTGCCGGAGTTGACGAAGCGGATCTTGTCGAAGGAGTCGACCCGGCCGACCATGTGCTCGGCGTACTCGATCTCCCGCTCCGTGCCCAGGGTGAAGGCGGTGCCCCGCCTGAGCTGCTCCGATACCGCATCTACTATCTCCGGGTGAGCGTGGCCGTGGATCAGAGAGGCCATGTTGTTGGCGAAATCGATGCGCTCCACCCCCTCCACGTCGTACACGCGACAGCCCTCGCCGCGCACCACATACAGCGGGTGGGGCTTCCTGAGGATGGTGTTCCGGCTGGCACCCCCCGGCATCACCTGCAGCGCTCGTTCGTAGAGCTCGCGACTTCTGGTCTCTTCGGGGGTCATGCTCCACCGCCCTTCCCGGTGCCGGGGTCTGCAAGCCCCTCCCCCGCGATGACGTCGGCGTCGGTTGCCTCCCGGACCTGCTCGAAGCTGACGCCCGGGGCGAGCTCGCTAACCACCAGGCCCTCCGGCTCTACGTCCATAACGGCGAGGTCGGTGTAGATGCGATCCACACAGGCCCTGCCGGTAAGCGGGAAGGTGCAATACGAGACGATCTTCGGGGCTCCCCTCTTCGTGGCGTGCCGGGTAATCACGTAGATGGTCCGAACGCCCTGCACCAGATCCATGGCGCCGCCCACCGCCGGGATTGCACCCTCCGCGCCTGTGGACCAGTTGGCCAGGTCGCCCGAGGCGGAGACCTGCATGGCGCCCAGCACACAGAGGTCTATGTGGCCGCCGCGGATCATGGTGAAGCTGTCGGCGTGGTGGAAGTAGGCGGCCCCCGGAATCGCGGTCACCGGCTTCTTGCCGGCGTTTATCAGCTCCGGGTCGACCCCGTCGGGGTGGGGCGGCGGGCCCATCCCCAGAAGGCCGTTCTCGGTGTGGTACAGGACCTCCCGGTCGGAAGGCAGGAACTGCGCCACCAGCTCGGGCATGCCTATGCCCAGATTGACGTAGGAGCCGTCGGGAACGTCCACGGCCAGGCGCCTGGCCATGCCTTCCCTGCTCCATCCCTTCTTCGGGGAGCCTCTTCCGTCGCTCATGGGTATACCTGCCCCTCCTGCACGAGCACCGATTCCTGGGCCGGCTGCCTGACCACGACGACGCGGTCGACGAAGATTCCGGGAGTCACGACGCACTCGGGATCGATCCCGCCTGCGGGGACGACCTCCTCCACCTGCACGATGGCGGTCTCGGCCGCCGTGCACATGATGGGGCCGAAGTTGCGCGCGGTCTTGTTGTAGACGAGGTTGCCGTAGCGGTCGGCCCTCTTCGCCTTGACCAGCGCGAAGTCCGCCCTGAGGCCGTACTCCATCACGTAATCCTGGCCGTCGAAGCGGCGGGTCTCCTTGCCCTCGGCCAGAACCGTCCCCACGGACGACGGGGTGTAGAACGCGGGAATGCCCGCGCCGCCGGCGCGAATCCGTTCGGCCAGCGTCCCCTGCGGGACCAGCTCCAGGTCAATCCTGCCGGCGCGGTAGAGCTCGGGGAAGACCGTGGAGTTCGCCGTCCGGGGAAACGAGCATATCATCTTGGATACCTGACCGTTCCGGATCAGGGCGGCCAGCCCCACCTGCCCGCTGCCGGTGTTGTTGCTCCCCACCGTCAGGTCCTTCACGCCGAGGTCGATCAGTGCGTGGATCAGCTCGATGGGACTGCCTGCCGCACCGAAGCCGCCGATCAGCACCGTCGCGCCGTCATGCACGTCGTCCACGGCCCCGGCAACGGATTCCACCTGCTTGTCGATCATGTTGCCCCTCACGATGCAGTCTGTGCAGAGATGATCACTCGTCTCCGGCGAACTTCCGTCCCTCCAGCGCCTTCAGCAGCGCTGCCTCGATGTCCCGCTGGTCCTGCCGGAAGAAGAACTCCCGCCCCTCAAACGGCTCGAGCTTGTCGATGCTGCACTGCTCTTCATCGTACTTCGCAAGGAAGACTCCATCCATCCATTCCATGTTCCGCCCCTGGGTGAACTTGAGCGCGAACGCCTTCTCCCCGCCCGCCTCGACGGTTCCCAGCAGGGAGATCTTCCCCGCCGAGGAGGTCATGGAGATGTACCTGGATGGACGGTAGATGGAGGCCAGGTCCCGGTGGATCCTGTCTGCGATCTTCGCCACGTCGGCCAGGGGCGTGGTGAAGTAGTGATGCTCCCCGGTGGGCCGGGCGAGATACATGGAGTGGAACCCGATGTGCATCGTTCCCAGGACCAGGGCCAGGTTGACCCAGTTCTCCGCGGTGCGGTCGATGTCCACCTTGCCGGCCTCGTCGCGGAAGAGGCTGACATGGTCCATCATCGGACTCTGGCTGCGCATCACCACGTGATGGCGCTGGAGCCGGCGGACAGCGGCGATGGTGGAAGGGTTCAGGACCTCCCGCGGCGTAGAGAAATGGGCCATCCATGCCAGCTGCAGCCCGCTTTCGTACATGGTGTCGAACAGCTCCAGCATCTCATCGTAGTCGCGCGACAGGACCATCTCGGGAAGGTAGGTGAGCATCCTGGTCCCGAGACGCACAGTTCGTACGTGCCGGAGGTCGGGGTCCTCCATTATCGGCACCACGTACTCCCTGAGGCGCTCCACCGGCATGAAGCCTGCGTCGCCGCCGGTGATGAGGATGTCGGTGGCCTCCGGGTGCAGCTTCAGGTACTGAAGCACCTGGCCGGGGTCCCGCTGGCAGAACATGTCCTCGTCGCCGCGGACCTGGGCATGCCGGAAGCAATAGGTGCAGAACGCGAAGCAGTCCTGCGTGGTGCTGTCGAAAACGAGGGCACACTGAGGGTACTTGTGCTGGCTGCCCTCCACGAACTCCACCCTCCCGTCGGAGTCCTCGAACCAGGGCTTGTTCAGCAGCTGGTTGCAGCCGTGGGGATTAGTCCTGGCCATGTACCCGTCGACGATCTCCTGCCTCTCCTCCTCCGTGTCGGCGGCGAGGTAGGCGGCCTCGGTGTCCTTCCTGATCATCCCCGGCTGCGGGAAGACCAGGCTGAACAGCGGATCGTTCTCGAAGTCGTCCCAGTTGATGGCATTCAGGACGTGGTCGGTGGCCATGAACCGGTAGACCCTGATGAAGAGCTCGCGCTCCTCGAGATGGCCGATCTCGATCCCCGTCTTCTTCAGGGTGTCGACGATGCTGCGGAAGCCCTCTATTCCCGCATACCTCTTCCGCTGGGTGAACATGAAATCCCGGGTTCTCACGAAACCCGACTGCTCCGGATGGTTGTCCTGCAGCCTGCTCAGCAGCCCGGTGGGCAGCAGTCGCTCCCTCTCGATGGTCCTTGCGACCTCATCGGAGTATCCGTAATGGTCCATCATCTTCTTTACGTCGGCGTCGGTTATCACCGCTGGTGTCTCCCTATGGATATCTCTGTCTCAGGTTTCGTTGCCTTCTATTCCGTATCAGTATCATAAGAAATACCCGCAGAAGGACAAAAAAGGCCCCCGGGCAAATGCCCGGGGGCCTTCCGAAGAACACCGGCGGCGACCTACTCTCCCAGTCGGGGACCCGACTAGTACCATCGGCGCTGGAGGGCTTAACTTCCGTGTTCGGAATGGGAACGGGTGTGGCCCCTCCGCTCTGACCGCCGGAATACCGGCGCGAGTGGTCGCGCAGCTCTCTCACATTTGTGCAGGACAGGGCATCGAACGCACCTGCGGACTCTTTGGGAAAAGCCTCACGGGCGATTAGTACTGCTCGGCTGAACACATTGCTGTGCTTACACCTGCAGCCTATCAAACTCGTAGTCTCCGAGTGCCCTTCAGGTCTTACGACGGGAAGCCTTATCTTGGGGCCGGTTTCGCACTTAGATGCTTTCAGCGCTTCTCCTGGTCCACACATAGCTACCCAGCGGTGCCCCTGGCGGGACAACTGGTACACCAGAGGTGTGTCCACTCCGGTCCTCTCGTACTAAGAGCAGATCCCCTCAAGCTTCCTGCGCCCGTGGAGGATAGGGACCGAACTGTCTCGCGACGTTCTAAACCCAGCTCGCGTAGCGCTTTAATGGGCGAACAGCCCAACCCTTGGGACCTGGTCCAGCCCCAGGATGCGCTGAGCCGACATCGAGGTGCCAATCCGCCACGTCGATACGAACTCTCGGTGGCGATAAGCCTGTTATCCCCGGGGTACCTTTTATCCGGTGAGCTACGGCCCTTCCACACGGAACCGCAGGATCACTAAGCCCTACTTTCGTAGCTGCTCGACTTGTCTGTCTCGCAGTCAAGCTCCCTTATGCCTTTACACTCGGTGCGCGATTGCCGACCGCGCTGAGGGAACCTTTGGGCGCCTCCGTTACACTTTGGGAGGCGACCACCCCAGTCAAACTGCCCACCTGACACTGTTCGGGACCCGGATAACGGGCCTCCGTTAGAATTCCAACGAACCAAGAGCGGTATTTCAAGGTTGACTCCACCGCAACTGGCGCCACGGCTTCATAGTCTCCCGCCTATCCTGCACATAATCCGGCGAAACCCAATATCAGGATGCAGTAAAGGTCCACGGGGTCTTTCCGTCCTTCCACGGGTAAACGGTATCTTCACCGCTACTGCAACTTCGCCGAGCCTGCGGTTGAGACAGTGCCCAAGTCGTTACACCATTCGTGCGGGTCGGAACTTACCCGACGAGGAATTTCGCTACCTTAGGACCGTTATAGTTACGGCCGCCGTTTACTGAGGCTTCAGTTCAAGGCTTCGCCCAATCGATTGAAAGGGCTAACCCGTCCCCTTAACGCTTCAGCACCGGGCAGGTGTCAGTCCCTATACGTCGTCTTACGACTTGGCAGAGACCTGTGTTTTTAGTAAACAGTCGCCCAGGCCATTTCTCTGCGACCGAACCCAGCTCCAGCCGTACGGCTTTCACCAAGTCCGGCGTCCCTTCTCCCGAAGTTACGGGACCATTTTGCCTAGTTCCTTAACCGCAGTTAGCTCGAACACCTGAGGATTCTCTCCTCGCCTACCTGTGTTGGTTTGCGGTACGGTCGCCTGAAAGACTCGCTTAGAGGTTTTTCTCGGCAGCATGGAACCGACCACTTTGCGGCTCTTTGAGCCTCGTCATAACCTCTCAGGATATGAGGGAACGGATTTTCCTGCTCCCTCTCCCTACGGGCTTGAACCGGGACTTCCATCACCCGGCTGGCCATACCTTCTGCGTCACCCCATCACTCAAACGTCTTAAAGGCGGTGCAGGAATGTTAACCTGCTATCCATCGCCTACGCCTTTCGGCCTCGGCTTAGGTTCCGACTAACCCTGGGCGGATCAGCCTTGCCCAGGAAACCTTAGGCTTTCGGTGTGAAGGTTTCTCACCTTCTTTGTCGCTACTGATGCCGGGATGATCACTTCCATACGCTCCAATGGACCTTACGGTCCACCTTCTGCGCGAATGGAACGCTCTCCTACCACTCTTGCGAGTCCACGGCTTCGGCGGTGTGCTTAGCCCCGATTATTATCGGCGCGAAAGAGCTTGACTGGTGAGCTGTTACGCACTCTTTAAATGAATGGCTGCTTCTAAGCCAACATCCCAGCTGTCTGAGCGCTCTCACTTCCTTTGCTACACTTAGCACACCCTTTGGGGCCTTAGCCGGTGGTCTGGGTTGTTTCCCTTTCGGCTACGAAGCTTATCCCCCGCAGCCTGACTGCCACAGAACATGTATCCGGCATTCGGAGTTTGGTTGGGGTCGGTAGGCTTGTAGGCCCCCTAGCCCATCCAGTGCTCTACCTCCGGTACACTCTTATGTGACGCTAGCCCTAAAGCTATTTCGGAGAGAACCAGCTATCTCCAGGTTTGTTTGGCCTTTCACCCCTACCCACAGCTCATCGCCTAACTTTTCATCGTTAGTGCGTTCGGACCTCCACTCCGTTTTACCGAAGCTTCATCCTGGCCATGGGTAGATCACCTGGCTTCGGGTCTACCGCACGCAACTGATCGCCCTATTCAGACTCGGTTTCCCTTCGGCTCCGGCACTAGTGCCTTAACCTTGCTACGTACGAGTAACTCCCCGGCTCATTATGCAAAAGGCACGCAGTCACCCCTCAAGGGGGCTCCTACAGCTTGTAAGCACATGGTTTCAGGTACTATTTCACTCCCCGCCAGGGGTACTTTTCACCTTTCCCTCACGGTACTAGTTCGCTATCGGTCACGGACGAGTATTTAGCCTTAGGCAGTGGTCTGCCCGGATTCGTACCGGATTTCTCGTGTCCAGCACTACTTGGGAGACCGTCCCAAGCCTGGAGCAAGCTTTCACGTACGGGCCTTTCACCCTCTCTGGGAGACCTTTCCAGGTCTTTCTGCTAGCAATACTCCCGGGCTCGAGGGGATACGCGCCCCTCCGGTCGGTTCCCACAACACCGGTGGCGCAACGCGCGCGCCGCTTACACGCCACTCGGTTTGGGCTCTTCCCTCTTCGCTCGCCGCTACTGGGGGAATCGAATTCTCTTTCTCTTCCTCCGGTTACTAAGATGTTTCAGTTCACCGGGTTAGCTTCTCCAAGCCTATGTATTCAGCAAGGAGATGACCGGGTGTTAGGCCGGCCGGGTTTCCCCATTCGGAGACCTCCGGGTCAAAGGTTGTTTGCACCTCTCCGGAGCTTTTCGCAGCTTGCCACGTCCTTCGTCGCCTGTCCGTACCAAGGCATCCGCCATGTGCCCTTAGTAGCTTTTCCACACAAAGCCCTACAGATGCGGTGTTTCGATACGTCTGCCCTGCACAAATGTCAAAGAGCTGCGCGATTGCCTCGC
The DNA here is from genome assembly GCA_041686025.1 of Candidatus Fermentibacteraceae bacterium. Taxonomy (GTDB): domain Bacteria; phylum Fermentibacterota; class Fermentibacteria; order Fermentibacterales; family JCC-6; genus JAWLEP01. The sequence goes on along the minus strand of JAWLEP010000034.1, from coordinate 16,966 downwards.
AGAAGATCCGTCTGCCTGTCCCATGCTGGTGGAGATGGCCGGGCTCGAACCGGCGACCTCCGGCTTGCAAAGCCGATGCTCTCCCAGCTGAGCTACATCCCCATGCCCAGTAAGCTGTGGTGGGCCTGACTAGAGTTGAACTAGTGACCTCACGCTTATCAGGCGTGCGCTCTGACCAACTGAGCTACAGGCCCATAGTCCTGGGCCTGAATGGGATCAGGCCGAAGCTCTATTAGAGGGAGAAGACAAGCGCAGCCTACTCGGTCTGCGCTCAACCTAAGGTCTGTTCGAGAGCGTAAGCCCCCAAACGCACACCTTTGTCTCCTTAGAAAGGAGGTGATCCAGCCACACCTTCCGGTACGGCTACCTTGTTACGACTTAGCCCCAGTTATCGGCCTCACTTTCGGCGCCTCCCTCACTAGGTTGGGCCGGCGACTTCGAGTGCTGCCGATTTCCATGGCTTGACGGGCGGTGTGTACAAGGCCCGGGAACGTATTCACCGCGTCGTGCTGATACGCGATTACTAGCGATTCCAGCTTCATGGAGTCGAGTTGCAGACTCCAATCCGTACTGAGGCCGGCTTTTTGGGATTTGCTCCACCTCGCGGCATCGCTCCCCATTGTACCGACCATTGTAGCACGTGTGTAGCCCAGGGCGTAAGGGCCATAATGACTTGACGTCATCCCCACCTTCCTCCGGTTTATCACCGGCAGTCCTTCTAGAGTCCCCGGCATTACCCGATGGTAACTAGAAGCAAGGGTTGCGCTCGTTGCGGGACTTAACCCAACATCTCACGACACGAGCTGACGACAGCCATGCAGCACCTGTGTGGACGAATCCTGCTTTCACAGGACTGACCCCACCCGAAGGCAGGGCTCCCATGTCAAACCCTGGTAAGGTTCTTCGCGTTGCATCGAATTAAACCACATGCTCCACCGCTTGTGCGGGCCCCCGTCAATTCCTTTGAGTTTCAGCCTTGCGACCGTATTCCCCAGGCGGGGCACTTAACGCGTTAACTACGGCTCTGAAGGGGTTGAGACCTCCAAAACCCAGTGCCCATCGTTTACGGCGTGGACTACCGGGGTATCTAATCCCGTTTGCTCCCCACGCTTTCGCACCTCAGCGTCAGTATCGCGCTAGTATACCGCCTTCGCCACCGGTGTTCTTCCTGATATCTACGCATTCCACCGCTACACCAGGAATTCCGCATACCTCTCGCGTACTCAAGACTGGCAGTTTCGAACGCAGTTCCACAGTTAAGCCGTGGGATTTCACATCCGACTTACCAATCCGCCTACGTGCCCTTTACGCCCAATGATTCCGGACAACGCTTGCTCCCCCCGTATTACCGCGGCTGCTGGCACGGAGTTAGCCGGAGCTTCCTCTGGAGGTAACGTCACACGGGCAGCGTATTATACTACCCGCTATTCTTCCCTCCTGACAGTGGTTTACAACCCATAAGGCCTTCTTCCCACACGCGGCGTCACTCGCTCTAGCTTGCGCTAAATCGCGAAGATTCTCGACTGCTGCCTCCCGGAGGAGTCTGGGCCGTATCTCAATCCCAGTGTGGCCGGTCACCCTCTCAGGCCGGCTACCCATCGTCGCCTTGGTGAGCCGTTACCTCACCAACTAGCTAATGGGGCGCGAACCAATCCCTCAGTGGTAGGCCCGAAGGTCCCCACCTTTCATCAGAGCGACATAGTCGCAATGACATATGCGGTATTAGCACAGGTTTCCCTGTGTTATCCCCCGCTGAGGGGTAAGTTGTTCACGTGTTACTCACCCGTTCGCCACTTTACTCGGACTCCTATAAATAGGTGTCCTTTCTCGTTCGACTTGCATGCCTTATCCACGCCGCCAGCGTTCGTCCTGAGCCAGGATCAAACTCTCCATAAGAGTTCAAACCTGTAAGTTAGCTGATTCTCTGTCTGCCGGGCCGGTTGGCCACAGGTAGGGCCGTGCTGCCCGTTGCGCGGGGACTTGCGCCCCTACGCCTGCAGACGGGGAATCCACACAGACGTTTTCGGCTTTGCTTGCCTTCTCCACAATGTCAATGATCTGGCGCCGTCTCTGGCGCGGCCTCAACACTAGGCAACGGGGCCTTCGGTGTCAAGGTTAATTTCGGCCCGGCTCGGAAGGCTTCGAAAGCGCCTTCGCACCGGGCCCGGCATCTCAGCCGATGTCTTTACGACAAGGCCTCAATGCTAGGTATTCCAGACTGCTCTGTCAAGGCCGGTCTTGCACATCGGGCGGTCGCGGCCATTATGCAGAATGGAAATTCCCCTCCCGGGGTTCCGCGTCTCCGCGCCCCGAGGGGAGAGGTTATATGATGTTCGGCGCAGGCGATGTCAATGAAGCACATCAAGCCGTTGTGGCCCAATTGCTTGTGTAATGCCTTCCGTAGGCCGTACTCCGCAGCCCGCGGGTTACCGCCCCGGGCTCCCTTGCATAGATTACATACTGGCCGGCCGGAGGGGGGATGAATCGGGACATGAGCGCGCAGCTGCCCTGCGGGGGCATAGCGGCGATACGTGAGTACCGGGTGCTCTGGTCCTGGGGCATCGAGAGCCTCACCCGCTGCTACAGCCTCTACGGCAGGAACGACCCCTGTCCGCGCTGTCCGCTGAGGTCCGGTTCCCGCAGCGAGGGCACGGTGGAGGTCAACCATCCCGTCGGGCCCCGGGAGGTGCTGCACTTCCTGCCCGGGCTGCAGCTGGCGGTCTGGCCGGGGCCGGCGTCGCCCATCGACAGGCTCCCCCGGGGCGTCGGTACAGCCGTCTACTCGTCCGGGGGGACCGTGCAGGCCTGGGAGGGGCTTCATGCCAGAAGGACCGGAATCGAAGCGGGAAGGGCGGCGGGACAGCCGGCGGAGAGGCTGCTGGGCAGGCTGCACAGCAGCAGGATACGCCGCCAGGTCGCGGGTACGGTGCGCGGAGAGGCGCAAGGCACGGTGCTGGCCGGAGGAAACCTGGCCAGCGTGCTCCTGCCGGCGGCGGAGGGCGGACTCCATCACCTCCTGATCGACCTCGCCGAGCTGGGCCTCGCCGAGCCCATGTACCTGCTCCGGCCGTGCTTCCGCCACGGGGGGGCCGCCTCCGATCCCGTGTCCCGCCTGGCCACCGTGGCCGAGTCACTGGGATGGAGCTACGACATATCCCCGGAGGCCGCCGGGGGCTTTTCCACGTGGATCCTCCCCGGGGTGATGGACCGGCTCCTGGCGGGCATACTACGCGCAGCCGCCGGGCTGTGCCCCTCTCTGTGGCTCTCCTGCAGCGCCATCGAGACCGGTGAGGAGATCTGGCCCCGGGCCCTTCCCGGCTGCTACCTGGCCCTGGACCTGGAGCTTCAGAGCAGCCCCGACCGGTGGCAATCGGAGGCCCTGAGGGGCCTCTCGCAGCGAATGGCGGCCATGGGCGGCTGGATGAAGACGGACGGGGAGGACGGGAGTCTTCGAGTAGCCTTTCCGAAGGCGCTGCCCCGCCCCCGGGCCTCGGTTGGACTGGCGGCCTACGCCGGCGAAGAGCCGGGCTTCGGTCAGGTGCTGAAGTCCGCCGAGGAGGCCGGGGTCGCCGTGAGGGTCGCGGAGTCCGGGGAGGAGCTGGCCAGGCTGCAGCCCATCGCAGACGGTCTTCTGCTGGGAGCGGCGGGGCCCATGCCGGGCCTTCCCGCTGCTCTCGCGGCGCGCATGCCCTTTCAGCCCCTGCTGGTGGCGGGAGGAACGGTTCACTCCGCTCCGGGGCCCGGAGAGCCGGAGTACAGGATACCGCTGCCGGCGGAGAGGTCGACACTGGTCTCGGCCCTGAGGCGGATCACCGGCTAGGGACTCTTGACCGGGAACTCGAGCCTTGGCAGTGTCAGCCCGATCAACCGTCCCGGGAGGAGACAATGATCCTTCAGATGCTGCTCGCACTTGCAGTGAGCGCTTTCGCAGAGTCGCCGGAGGCCCTGCTGGACTCCCTCTGCTCCCGCTGTTCCGGAGAGGGGGCGGTTCGCTGCTGGCAGTCCTGCGCCGACCCGGCCGGCACGACGCCCTCGGCCCATCCGGATACCATCCGCGCTCTCCTGCAGTCGTGCTCCGACCTGTCGGTGGAGCCCGGCGAGCACGAGCTGGGCGAGACCGGCGAGACCTTCTACGTGCTGGTGTTCCCCGAATCCGAATGGACCTGGACCGACGGCGAGGGAACCGACCGCGTGGTACGGGGAAGGACCGAGGTGGTCTTTCGGGACGGTAGGTTCTACTGGAGAAGCATCCCCCTCTCCCCGGGGAGGGAGGGCGCAGCCGTGAGCAGCGGCCAGAGGATACTGATGGGCATGATGCTCACGGGCGTAACGCTGGTTGTCGCTCTGCTGGCGCTCTGGTGGGCCAAGAGGAGATGGGGCTGAGGGGCGGAGGTGGACGTTACCGGCCCCGCAGGATCAGCTGTCAGTCGTAGCTCTCCCACTCCGATGAGAAGTCGAGAACCTGCAGCGGGCTCTCCTCCGAGCCGTCCTCCAGGCCGATGGCCTGCTCCAGCAGGTCGTCCAGGTCCCGCTGCACCAGTATTACCCTGGCTATGAAGTTCTGGTAGTCCCTGAAATCCTCGTCGTCGGCAATGGGCAGGGTATCCGTATCCGAAAAGCGCCTCTTCATCTCGTTGACTACCGCGGAGAAAGCCGTTGCCAGCTCGGCCGCGTCCTTGTATCGCTTCATGTTTGCGCCCCCATCCTTCGGTGTGAGGACGGAAGATTGCGAACTTCTCCGTTCTCGTCAATGTAAATACGGGTTACGGCATCTTCTGAATCTATAAAGCCCAATACTTGCTCCAGCGCCGCCCGGTACTGGTACATGTCGATCCCCTCGGAGAGCCAGTTCGGGTGACGGGCGCCTCCGAGGACGGCCACCATGCTGCGGCCGGCATGGGAGCAGGCGCTCTCGGCGTCCTGCGGCGTGGACAGGGCGTCCCTGCTGCCGCAGAGGGCGGCCACCGGGGTCTGTCCATCCATCAGCCCCGCGTACATGACCGGATCCCAGGCATCCAGACCCCTTCTGCGGGGAGTGGGTATCATCCGCATCAGCAGCCCGGCCTGCAGGCTGCCCAGCCTGCTGGCCGCCGCCGAGCGGAAGTCCGGCACCACGGCGTGGAGAACCACCCCCATGTAGGTCTCGCCCGTAATGGCCGCCGCCTTGAGGCATACCCCTGCGCCCATGGAGGAGCCGTAGAGGAGGGTCCGCCCGGGCGGATAGCCCTCGTCGGTGCCGGCGCACAGGGCGCCGAGAAGGTCGTAGGCCTCCTCGGGCCCTCCGCTGGTGGGCCTGGAAGATACGTTGTCGTGGCCCCGCAGCGGGCAGAGGAGGACCGAGTAGCCCCTTCGGGCCAGCTCTGCGCCGGGTACGGCAGCCGCCTCCAGGCCGGCTCCCAGCCCGTGAACCACCACCGCCAGGCGACTGCCGGCCCGCAACAGCCATCCGTTTCCCGCCAGGCCGTCAAGGCTTTCCATGGGCAGGCGCTCCCACTCCGCGGATACACCGGCCACCCGCTGGGGTTTGAAGGACTGTCGGGAAGCCCGTCTGAATCGCCGGGTAAAGGCCCAGGACTCCCTGGGAACGGCGAACCGCTTCAGAGCCATGTACCAAACACCTCCGGAGAGCATTCCCAGAAGCCATCCGGCGCCTACGTCAATCGGATAGTGGACGCCCAGGTATATCCTGCTGAATCCTACCAGGAACGCAAGGGCTGCCGCCGGCAGAGCCGCGCCGGGATAGAACAGCGCGGCCGTTGTGGCCATGGCGGCGGAGTTGGCGGCGTGCGAGGAGGGAAACGACCTCCTGCCGTGCACCTCCCACCTGGCCTCGACAAGGGCGGCGACCTCCGGGTCCTTGCAGGGCCGTACCCGGCCCACCAGGTCCTTCAGATGGTTCGCGACGAAGTCCGCCCCGCCGGTGGCCAGGGCAAGGGCCAGCACCACCATCGCCGAGCGGGTGCGCAGGGCGCCGGACAGACGCCGGCCGAAGGGCAGAAGCGGCGGGGGTATGCGCCTCCAGGCCAGCATGATGATCACCGCCGGCAGCAGGACGGGGACCCAGAGGTCCACGTCGGTGACCGCCCGCATCACGGCGGTAAGGGGCCTCCAGGCCAGCCCCCTGTTCACAGCCAGCAGCAGGTCCAGATCGGCAGCGGGCCAGGCTATGGGCGCCCCCTCAGCGGCGGAGTTCTACGTTAGCAGCCTCTGGGTACATACAGTATTATAGCTCCTCGAGTCCGCTTTCGCAGGCAGAGGGGGTTGCATGGCTCTTCCGGTCACCAGACGCGGCACATTGCTGAAGGCCGGGCTGGCAACGGCCCTTTCGCTGGCAGCCAGGCTGTTCTCCATCGGATCCAAGAGCCTGTGGCTGGACGAGGCCCTTGCCCTGGAAGTGGCCCGACTCCCGGTGGACCGGATACTGGGGCTTCCCTCCGCCGCCATCCCTCATGCCCCCCTCCACTTCCTGCTGGTCAAGGCATCCATGAGCGTCTTCGGAAGCTCCGAGGCCGCCCTTCGGCTTCCGTCCGCACTGCTCTCCGGTCTGGCGGTTCTGCCCCTGATGCTGCTTGTGGCCAGGCTGGCGGGCAGGCGTGCGGGCCTGTGGGCCGGACTGTTCTGGGGCCTGGCTCCGTACGCGGTCTCTCTCGGACAGGAGGCCTGGGTATACGGTACGCTGGCGGGCCTGGGCATTCTCTTCGCCGCCCTCTCCCTGGAGGTTTGGCGCGGCAGCAGGAGACTGCTGCTGCCCATGCTGGCAGTGGCGGCAGCGGGAGTATGGACCTCTCTGCTCTTCGGCCTGTTCGCCCTGGCCGGACTGGGGCTGTGGGCAACGGTTAACGGGCGGAGGAGGGTCAGCCCGTGGCTGCCCGCTTCAGCGGCAATTGCCATAGCCGCTCTGGCCCTTCCCATTCTCCTGTCCTCGGGGGACGAGATGGCCGGCAGGACCAGCCGGGAGGAACGGGCCGGCATCCCTTCCGTGGATGTCTCGAGAGCCGCATCGGACACCCCCGTCGTTCTGGCCAGGCTCATGCCCGGAGGCGTGCTGCAGAGGCCGGCCGAGCCCCTGCTGGCGGGCAAGAAGCGGCTGCTTCTGTACGCTCTGCTCATCGGTGTCCTGGTGTCGGCCGGAGCCCTGTCCGCGAAGAGGCTGTCTCCCCGGGTCCGCCTCTGGGCGGCCGCAACAGCGGTGATTCCCCTGGCCGCGCAGATGGTCGAACCCATGGGGGCCCGACAGCTGTCCGTCCTGTGGCTGCCGGCCGGACTGGTCCTGGGAGCGGCGGCCTCCCGCATGCGCTGGGCGGGAGTTGCCACTGCCGGGGGAATGCTTGCGCTCCTTGTTGCTTACTACGGAATACCATCCTTTCCCTACCACAGAGCAGACTGGAGGAGCGCCGCTGCGGCGGTTAGCCGCCGTTGGCGGGAGGGCGACCGGGTACTGGTGCTCAACAGGCAGAGCGGAACGGTCTGGAGCTACTACGCTCCGGAGATCGAGGCCCGGGTGATGACACCGCCGCAGGCCGTACGGGAGCTGGGCCGCATGGATAGAACCGATGGCAGGGCCTGGGTAGTCAAGGATTACTGGAGCGGCATGCCTGCCGACGAGGTGGTCGGCCGAAGCGGTCTGGACCTGGAGGAGGCGCTTCCCACCGGTGACCTCATGCAGGTGGTCCTCGCCCTGCCCCCGGAGGAAGCAGCCCCCTGACATGCGCTATCTGGTGGTATCCCCGCCCGTCTCCCAGCCGGCGCAGCCCCCCGCCGGGCCGTTCGCTCTGGCGGCGGGACTCTGCGGAATGGGCTCACCCTCCGGTTTTCTGGACCTCTCGCCCCCCTTCCTTCTCGGCCTGCTGGAAGACCGCCGCACGGCGCCTCCGCTGGCGTACCTGGGCAGCGGCGAGGCCGGCAGCGGTCTCTACGACCCCCACCGGCACCGCAGCGCCGCCGGAGTGCTCCACTCCAGGCTCCGCAGCCTTAAGACCGCCCCGGGATGGAAGGTGACGCTGATGGACGTATCGCCTCCGGGGCGTCTGCACTCCCTGCCCCGGCTGCTGGCCTCCGCCGGCCAAGGCGATGCCCCCTACAGCGGCTTCCTGCGGGAGTACGCCATGCCCCGAATAGGGGATGCGGCGGCGGAGAGGGTCCTGCTCTCCGTCTCCTACCTCTCACAGCTTCCGGCGGCCCTGGAGCTGGCCCTGCTGATGCGGAGGGCCGGAATCGACTTCCTGCTGGGCGGGTCGATGCCCAGGAGCCTTGCCTCCTCCGGCAGCGGAATCGAGTACCTGGCGGAGGCCGTTCCCGAGCTGGACCTCTCCGACGGGTCGCATCTGGCCGGGGGCGAAGAGGACGCTCTGCCCAGGGCCCCGGCATGGCCCGAGATCCTGGGGGAGCGCGATTACCTCTGCAGCCGCCCGGTGATACCCCTGCCCCTCTCCACCGGATGCGCCTGGGGACGCTGCCTCTTCTGCCCCGACAGGTGGAAGCCCTTCCGCAGGGCCGCCATCGAGGGCCTGGGCCGTTTCCTGGAGCGGGTCCCTCCGGAGGTCATGGCCCGCCGCCCCGTGCTGCACCTGGCGGATTCCGCGGTGCCCCCGGCCTACCTCAACGAGCTTCCTGAGGTTCTGAGCGGCCTTCCCGTCTCCTTCTACGGCTTCGCCAGGCCGGAGCCCGACCTCCTGGAGGAGGGGCTGGCCGCCAGGCTGGCGGAGGCCGGCTGCCTCATGCTGCAGCTGGGAGTGGAGAGCGGCAGCGCCGGGCTGATGGGGCTTCACCGCAAGGGGACCGACCCTTCGGTCTCGCTGGAGGTTCTGAGGGCTCTGGAGGCCGAGGGCATACGCACCTACGCCTACATGCTTCTGGGGCTTCCCGGGGAGGAGCCGCAGGACAGGCGCCTCTCCCGGGAGCTGCTGGAGAGGGCGGGGGACAGCCTCGATTTCCTGAACCTCTCGGTCTTCAACATGCCCTGGCGGTCGGCTCCCGAGATGTCCGCGGAGCTGGAGGTGGAGGCCGGCGTCTACTCCAGCGAGGAAGGCGTGATGCAGCTGTACAGGCCATTCTTCTGGCAGGGAAGGGATCTTCGCAGGGAGGCGCGGGAGTTCATAGCAGAAGAGCTGATGGGCTCACCCGTCGTATCGGCCGCGCTCCAGCGGACCCCCCGGTGGTTCAGGGCCACCCACACCGCCCTGATGGACCTGCCCGACCGAAGGCGGAACTAGGCTCAGTCCGTATCCCGGTTGAGCTTCCGGGCGATCTCGGCCACCCACTGCCCCTGGAAGCGGGCTCCCGCCAGCTCGTCTTCGCTGGGCATCCGGGAGCCGTCGGGGCCGGCTATCGTGGAGGCCCCGTAGGGCGAGCAGCCGGTTATGGAATCCATCTTGGACTGGCCGTGGAAGACGTAGGGCAGACCCACCAGTATCATCCCGTGGTGCAGCAGCGTGATGTGGAAGGACAGTATCGTGGACTCCTGCCCGCCGTGCTGGGTGCCGCTGCTGGTGAACACGCTGCCCACCTTGCCCACCAGCTTCCTCTGCTGCCACAGGGTGCCGGTGGAGTCCAGGAACTGGCGCATCTGTCCGCACATGTTGCCGAATCTGGTGGGCGTTCCGAACACGATGGCGTCGGCCGAGGCCAGCTCGTCGACGCCGCAGACGGGAATGTGCTGCATGCCGCTCTGGGCCTCCAGGGCGTCCATCTTCTCCAGAACGTCTCCGGGAAGGGTCTCCGGAACCCTGCGCAGGAAGGCCTCGGTGTCCCTGATCTCGGAGGCACCCTCGGCCACCGCTTCGGCCAGCCTGTGAACATGTCCGTAGAGGGAGTAGTAGATAACGAGAACTCTCATCGAACCCCCCGCTTCTCTGGGCCTTCGGCGCACCAGAGGCATTATCCTAGATGCATACGGTACTGTCCACCCGAAGGCCCCCGAAAAGCTACGGCTCCCCCAGAACCTCCTCCTCCAGGAACCGGGCGACCAGCCTCCCCACCAGCTCCGCTCCATCCTCGGTGAAGTGCATGGCGTCGTAGAAGTACCGCTGGTCATGGGGGAAGTGGCCGGCAAGGTCGAAGCAGGGGACGTCCATCTCCCTGCACACGTCAATGAGGTCGCCGTTGAGGGTCTGCAGCATGCGCCAGAAGGTTGCGCCGGAGATGGGCAGCTCCCCCTGCCCCGTCCAGACGGTGGCGGCGGCCAGCGACCTCCACCTGGGCGAATCGTCGTACAGGACCGGCTGGGTGAGGAAGACCGGCCGGACCCCTATCTCACGGCTGGTCTCTACGAGCTGGCGTATGCGGTGGCGGTAGATGTCGGGGCTGGGCATCCGGGCGTGCAGGTCCTCCGGCAGGGGAGCCTCCTCCGGAAGCGGCCGGGGCTCGAAGGGCGGGTCCGACGTCTCCCGGACCACCACGGCGTTGTCCAGGGCCACCTTCTTGGCCATGTAGAGGGCCTGATACAGCCGGGAGTGACGGTAGAGCCAGACCCTGGGGCCCAGCTCGGGCAGGCGGTCCCCTCTCCCTCGCGGGCCCCCTCTGAGGAAGATGTCCATGTCGTTGGCCCCCACCAGGAACACGGCGTAATCCGGCCCGATGGGCTCCACTACCTCCCGCAGAAAGATCTCGTGGGTCTCGGCCGACTGCGCGGGGACCCCGCCGTTGCCCACCCAGACCCTGGGCTCGACCTCCCTGAGCTCCCGCTGCATCACGGCGGGCCAGGTGAGCGAGTCCCCCAGATAGAAGTTGACCGTAGTGCTGCCTCCTACCGCCATGATGGTGGTCCATTCCTCCCACTCGCCGGGAGGCTCCTCCCCCCGCAGCCCCCACCGGTTGGTGGTCACGGTCCCTCCGTGTGAGACCCCGGGAAGGTCCACCTCGATCCGGTAGCTCATGTGGGGCCTCAGCCTGAACCTGGGGTCGAACACCAGACCGGGCATAATCGCTCTGGCCAGTACCTCCCCGGCCAGAACGGCCATCAGGATGCCGCCCAGGGCGGCCGCCGCCCTTCCGGCGGCCAGCCGCCGCCGCGGTTTCTCCATGGCCGATATCCATGCCGAGGGAAGGCAGACGCCTGCCAGCATCAGCCCGAGGGTAAAACGGGGATCGTCGAATACCGGCAGCGGATGCAGCAGCCACAGAGAGAAGACCAGAAGTACGGAGAGCGGCAGGGCCAGCTCCGGGACCGGGACCCGGCGGGCGGTGCGGCGCAGCAGCCTAGCCGCTGAGCGCACGGGGGAGAGGCCCGGCATGACGGCCCCCAGCAGCGAAGCGGCCGCGGCAAGGGCCACCGCCAGCATGATCACCAGCCTGGCCAGGGAGTAGGGGCCCACCGCGGCGCTGCGGCTCCGACCGGAGGCCAGAGGGACCAGGGCCAGGACCAGGCCCACTGCGCCACCCGCCAGCAGCAGCCTCGTCCGGAGCTTCTCTGCTGCGCTCAAAGGATGTTGCTGGCCAGCTCGGCCAGCGTGCTCCTCTCCCCCTTCAGGAGATTGACGTGGGCGTAGAGCTCCTGGCCCTTCATCTTGTCCACCAGGTAGGTGAGTCCGTTGGACTTGCTGTCCAGGTAGGGGGTGTCTATCTGGTAGATGTCCCCGGTGAACACGATCTTCGTCCCCTCTCCCGCCCTGGTGATGATGGTCTTCACCTCGTGCGGGGTCAGGTTCTGCGCCTCGTCGACTATGAAGAATATCCTGTCCAGGCTGCGGCCCCTTATGTAGGCCAGGGGCGCGATGAAGAGCTTCTCGGTCTCCAGCATCTCCGAGATCCGGATGTGCTCGGCGCTCTGCTGGGGGAACCGGTTCTGTATCACGCCCAGATTGTCGTAGAGAGGCTGCATGTAGGGGTCCAGCTTGGACTGGACGTCGCCGGGCAGGTAGCCCAGGTCACGGTTGCCCAGGGGGACCACCGGCCGGGCCAGGTAGATCTGCCGGTAGTCCTTGCGCTGGGCCAGCGCCGCCGCCAGGGCCAGGAGGGTCTTGCCGGTACCGGCCTTGCCCGTGAGCGTCACCAGCTGGATGTCCCCGTCCAGCAGGGCGTGCAGGGCGAAGGTCTGCTCGGCGTTGCGCGGGCTGATTCCGTACGCCCGGACCTTCATCACCCTCTCCAGCGCTCCCTCCTCGGGATTGAAGTAGGCCAGGGCGCTGTTGCTCCCGTTGCGCAGGATGAAGTACTTGTTCGCCTCCAGGCTGTCGTGGCCTATGGGGGAGTCCTCCACGGGAATGGCGAAGGGCTGCTTGTAGAAGCGCGATATGAGGTCGGTGTCCACGCCGTCCATCACCGCGCTGCCGGTGTAGAGGGAGTCTATGTCCCGCACCTTGCCGGTCTCGTAGTCCTCGGCCTCTATCCCTATGGAGCGGGCCTTCATTCGCAGGTTGATGTCCTTGGTGATCAGCAGCACCCGCCGGTCGGGGTTCTCGTCGGAGAGCTCGGTGGCCACTGCCAGTATCCTGTGGTCGGCCTTGTTCTGCATGAACACCTGGCCCAGCAGGCCCGGGTCCCGGGTGCCTATCCGCACGAACAGCCGGCCCCGCTCCTCACCCAGGGGTATGCCCTCGGAGAGCAGCCGGTCACCGGCCAGCCTGTCCAGCTTGCGTATGAACTCCCTGGCCTGGAAGTTGATGAGGTCGCTGCCCTTCTTGAAGTCGTCCAGCTCCTCCAGCACGGTGATGGGTATCACCACGTCGTGCTCCTCGAAGTGGTCGACGCAGTTGTGGTCGTAGAGAAGGACGTTGGTGTCCAGAACGAAGATGCTGCGCTCCGTATCGGAATCATCCATCAGGTCGCGCCTCCCGGTATCGTGGTTGGGCTCTCCAGTGGCTCCGGGCGTATCTCGCCGCTGTCGAGAACGGCCGCCCCGTCCGGTCCGTACAGCCTAAGATGGCCAAGATCGTCCAGACCCTCAACGACTCCCCTCAGAGTCCCGCCGGCGGCGGAGGCCCTCACCTCCCGGCCCCTCATCCACAGCAGTCCCTCCACGCGGGAGCGGATGGCGGGCAGGGGATTGCCCCGGCCGTCGGGCCAGAGGCGGTCCAGGCCTTCCAGAACAAGCTCCTGCGCTTCCCCGGGGTCCGGGGGCTCTCCGTAGTCCGACCAGGCCGCCGCCGGCATTCCGCCGGGCCGGTGGACCTGAGGCCGGGCTGCCAGGTTCAGGCCGAATCCCACCACCAGCCAGGGCTCCTTCCGGCCTCCGTACTCCGCCAGTATCCCCGCCATCTTGCCGCCGGGGACCATGACGTCGTTGGGCCATTTCACCAGAGCCGGTACACCGGTCCTATCGGTGAACAGCCCGCATATCACGTATGCCCCCACCAGGGGGATGAGGGCCGCCACCTCGGGCTCCGGCGCCGGCCGCAGCAGGAGGCTCATGTACAGCCCGCCCCGGGGCGAGGACCATTCCCTGCCCAGCCTGCCCCGGCCTCCGGTCTGGGTGTCGGCCCGGACGACGAGGCGGTTGGGAAGCTCCGCGGCGTTTCGCTTCAGGAAGCTGCTGGTGGAGTCGACCTCGTCCAGGCGGATGGTCTGCCAGTAGTCCACCGGGGGACTAATCGCTATCCTCGACCCCGCATGCCGCGGCGGATCCGAACTGCTTGTAGCAGCCCAGGGCGGCGTAGAGGCAGGGGATCACGATCAGCGTAAGGGCGGTGGCCACCAGCAGCCCGCCCATGACGCTTCTGGCCATGGGGGCCCAGGTCTCCCCGCTCTCCCCGGCTCCCAGGGCCAGGGGCAGCATGGCCAGAATGGTGGTGAATGCCGTCATCAGGATGGGGCGCATTCTGATCCGGCCGGCGGTGGTGACCGCCTCCAGCACCTCCATGCCCTTGTCGCGCCGCTGGCGGTTTGCGAAGTCCACCAGAACGATGCCGTTGTTGACCACTATGCCCGCCAGCATGAGCAGACCGATCAGGGCGGTGACGGAGAGGTTCGTGCCCGTCAGAAAGAGGGTCCAGGCCACACCGATGAAGGCCATGGGCACGGTGAAGATGATGATGAAGGGCTCCAGGTAGCTCTCGAACTGGCTGGCCATCACCATGTACACCAGCGCCGCTGCAGCCAGTATGGCCAGGCCCAGGTACCCGAAGGTCTCCTGCTGATCTTCCGCCTGGCCCCCTATCTCCCAGCGCCTGCCCCCCAGGTCGGTGGTGTCCATCATGGCCCTCACGTCGGCGCTGATGTCTCCCAGCGACCTGCCGGAGGCGGCGCAGGTGACGGTGGCCATTCTGGCCTGGTCCCTCCTGTTGATGGTCTCGGGGACCAGCCCGCTGACCAGCCGGCCCCAGGAGCCCAGCTGGGCGCCCATGAACGGGGCGGCCAGTATGTCTTCGAAGGCGGACCGGTACCGCTCCGGATACCGCACCACCACGTCTATCTCCTTGCCCCCCTCACGGAAGAAGCCGGCCTGCACCCCGGCGAAAGCGTCGCCGGCGCTGGCCATTGCACCCCGGGAAGCGCCCCGCAGGGCCAGCACATAGGGGTCGGGCTCGAAGGTGAGCTCCGGCCTCTGCACGTCCATGGAGGTCTGGACGTCCCGGGTACCGGGTATCTCCCGCACGTTGGCGGCGATCCTCTCGGTAACCCGGCGCAGCTCCTCGAGGCTCTCGTCGTATATCACGATCTCTATGGGGGCTCCGCCGCCCATGGGCCCGCCCTCGGAGAACTCGTACTCCAGGTCCGGTATGTGGTCCAGGAAGACCCTGATGCTGTCCTCGTACTGGCTCATCGAGATGTTGCGCCTGTCCCGGTCCACCAGCTTCACGAACATCCCGGCCTCGTTGGAGCCGCTGGCCCCGAACAGGGCCCCGAAGCCCTCTCCGGCCCCCACGTTGGCGTAGATGTCCTCCAGGTGCTCGGGCCTGACGATCTCCCTCACCCCCTCCTCCACCACCCGGATGGTGGAGTCGGTCTCGGCCAGCTCGGTACCGGGGGAGCGGTAGAGGTCCAGGCTGATGAAGCCGTCGTCGGAGTCGGGGAAGAACTCCGTTGGCACCCGGGTGATGACGAGTATGGACAGCACCAGCAGCCCGAGGGTGCTGAAGATCACTATCTTCTTGTGGCGCACGGCCCAGTTCACCCAACCGTAGTAGCGCTCCTCCAGCGACTCCAGCCACCCGCCTATCAGCCGGCTGAGCCTGCCCTTCGACCGTCTGGCGGTGATGCCCTTCATCCTGGAGGTGATCAGGGGGATCAGCGACAGCGCTACGAACAGCGAGACCACAAGGCTGAAGCTGATGGTCAGGGACATGTCCCGGAATATCTGGCCCGCCAGCCCCGGCACGAACAGTATGGGCACGAACACCGCCAGAGTGGTGAGGGTGGAGGCCGTGATGGCCATGCCCACCTCCGAGGCACCGGTCACGGCGGCCTCCGCCCTGTCCTCCCCCTCCTCGCGGTGGCGGACGATGTTCTCCAGGACCACTATGGAGTTGTCCACCAGCAGCCCTACGGCCAGGGCCAGGCCCGCCAGCGAGATGATGTTGATGTTCACGTCCACGAAGTACATCACCGAGAAGGTGGCGATGATGGACATGGGCATGGAGATGGCCACCACCAGCGAGCTCTTCGGCGATCTGATGAAGAACAGCAATACCAGAAAAGCCACCAGGATGGCCTGCAGGCCGGTGGAGTACAGGTTGCCGATGGACTTGTTGATGAAGTCCGCCTGGTTGAAGATGATGCTGGAGGAGAGTACTCCCGAGTAGTCCCGGTTGATCTCGCCGAGCTGCTCCACCAGGGCCTCGCACACGTTTACGGTGTTGGCGTCGGAGCGCCGGGAGACAACGGCTATTATGCCCTCCTGGCCGTTGAGCCTGGTGTAGTTGCGCTTCTCCTCGAGGCCGTCGATCACCTCGCCGAGGTGCTCCACCAGAACCGGCATCCCCTCGTGGCGGGCAACCACCAGCTGACGGATGTCATCCAGGTTGTTGTAGGCGGTGCCGATCTTGACGCTGGCATTGAGGCCGCCCACCTCCATCTCCCCGGCTGGAACGTCCTCCCGCACCGATCCTATGGCCCCCACCATCTGGGAAAGGGAGACCCCGTACTGGCTGAGCTTCACCGGGTCCGCCTCCACCCGGATCTGGCGGCGCAGACCTCCCCCCAGGGTCACCGAGCCCACGCCCTCCACCCTGTTCATCAGGGGGACTATCTCGTCTTCCACGGTGTCCCGAAGCTCGAATGAGCTGAGGACATCGCTGGAGAAAGTCACGAACATCACCGGCTGCAGGCTGGCGTCCATCAGCAGCACGCTGGGCTCGGTGGCCTCGTCGGGTATGAAATTCTCGTAGCGGTCCAGCACCCGGCGCAGGTCGGTCTCCGCCTGGTTCATGTCCGTGCCCCAGTTGAACTCGGCGGTGACCACGCTAATGCCGGGCGAGGACCGGGAGCTGATCGTGTTGACGTTCTTGGTGGAGGCGGCGGCCTGCTCGAGGTAGTCGGTGACCAGCCGCTCCACCTCCTCTGGCCCTGCCCCCTGCAGCTGGCTGAAGACCATCATCTGGGGAAGGACCAGCTTGGGGAAGAGATCCACCCCCAGCTGGGTCAGACCGAACAGACCCACGCCCAGGATGCCGATGAAGACCATTATGAAGGTGACTCGCCTGCGGACAGAAAGAGCTGGCAGCTTCAAGCGCGGCTCCCGTCTGCGTAGTTGGACGCCGAAAAGCATGGCCCCGTAGACTGGCTAAACTAATAACCCATCGGGCCGGTTCCAACAATTTCCGAGAGAGCCGGATTTTGCACAGGCAAACATGCAGCCTTATTGTAGCGCAGACGGAGAGTCCACACCGTGAGCCGCTAGCTCAGTTGGCAGAGCATCGGACTTTTAATCCGAGGGTCGGGGGTTCGATCCCCCCGCGGCTCACCATCTCCATTGACGAATACGGCCATCGCCGCAATTGTACGGCCTGCTCCGGCGACCCCATCGTCCAGTGGTTAGGACACCGGCCTTTCACGCCGGCAACACGGGTTCGAGTCCCGTTGGGGTCGCCAT
>JAWLEP010000033.1:0-28977 GCA_041686025.1 Candidatus Fermentibacteraceae bacterium | reverse complement strand
AGCCCACTGTCTGTTCGAACAAGTACCTGTAATATTTACAGCCTGTGAAGACCGTGATCATCCATCCCACGAACGGGGGTTCGAATTGAGATACGTCTGTGTGGCGGCGATTGTTCTGACCGCGGCGGCTTCGGCAACGGTAAGCAGCGAGACAATAACCACTTATCTGGACTCGCTGGAGGCCCAGTACGAGGTCTCCGAGTCCGGCCTGGAGTTCATCCTCATCAACCAGAGCGAGCAGGGCGACCAGTGGCCGTTCATGTACATCGGGATCGACCAGGAGGCCGAGGCCTGTTACATGGAGGCCATGACGCCGGCGGTAGTCCCCGGCTCCGGGTCGGAGCGGACGGAGGCCCTGGAGACGCTGACCGAGCTCAACTGGAACTACCCGTTTACCAAGTTCAGCGTTAACCCGGAGACCAACGAGGTCAGCGCCACCTACGTCTTCACCACCGAGGACGGAATCGGCTTCAACGCCTTCGCCGCCATGATATACGTGCTGATGGGCACCGTGCAGGACGCCATAGACGACCTGGAGGCCATCTCGACAGAGCCGCTGACCCAGTAGACCCGGGGGGAGGGGTTCGCAATGTTCGGCAGCATCGCGCTGTGCTACGGCAGGGCAAGCAAGAACCTCGGGGAGAGGATATCCGAGCTGCTGGGTATCGAGCCGGAGCCGGTGGACTTCACCGAGTTCTCCAACGGCAACCTGATGATCAACTTCCCGGGGAACACGGTGCGGGAGAAGGACGTGTTCGTCATGCAGTCCGGGGAGCGGTCCATCCTCCAGAGGCCCGAGAAGCCGTGCAACCAGATATCCAACGACATAATGGAGCTGCTGCAGATGATCTACTCCCTGCGGGACAGCGCCGGGAGGATAACGGCGGTCACCCCCTACTTCCCCTACGCCCGCAGCGACAAGAAGGACAAGCCCAGGATCGCCATCACCGCCAAGATGATCTTCGACCTCATCGAGGCTGCGGGGGCCGACAGGGTGCTCACCATGAACCTCCACTGCCCCCAGAGTCAGGGCTTCTCCAACCAGCCGGTGGACCAGCTCCACGCCTTCCCCGTCTTTCTCAAGAAGATCATGGCCCTCAACGCCGAGCGGCTCACCTTCATAGCCCCCGACTCGGGCAGCATACTGGACAACGACTTCCTGGCCATGCACACCGCCCGGGAGATCAAGCGGGAGGGGGGGACCCCGCGGATCACCACCGGATACGTGAAGAAGGAGCGGGTTGACGACAGCGAGAACCCCCGGGTCAGGACCGTGGAGGGGGTGGACGACCTCACCGACCGCAAGGTGATCATCAGCGACGACGAGATCCTGTCCGGCCGCAGCCTGGTGCTGGCCGCCGAGACGGCCGTTTCCCGCGGGGCGGAGGACATCTACGCCTTCGTCACCCACGGGATACTGTCGGGACAGGCGGTGAAGGTGATAGAGGACAGCCCCATAACCCGCCTCTACATCACCGACACCGTGGAGTACAACGCCGAGAAGGCCGCCGAGGTTGCCGGCCACCCGCCGGAGAAGATATCCACCCTGTCGGTGGCGCCGGTGTTCGCCGAGGCCATCGAGCGGATACACACCGGAAGGAGCCTCAGCTCCCTCTTCCTCTGATCCCGCCGAAGAAGAAGGGGGCGGTCGCGCTCAGCCCCTGTGCGAGCGGAAGAACCTCCGCAGAAGCCCCGAGGACTCCGTCGCCATCACGCCGCCCAGCACCTGAGGGTAGTGGTTGAGTCTGGGCATTTCCAGTACGTCGTATACGCTGCCCAGGGCCCCGAACCTCTTGTCCCACGCCCCGTAGACGATGCGCTCCACTCTGGCCAGTACCGCCATGCCGGCGCACATCAGGCAGGGCTCCAGCGTGGTGTAGAGGGTGCAGCCGGAAAGGCGCCAGTCGCCCCTGTCCCTGCAGGCGGCCTCCATGGCCAGCTTCTCGCCGTGGGCCCCCGGCTGGCCCAGCTCCCGGGTTCTGTTGCCGTCGGACCAGTGACGGCCGCTGTCGTCCACCACCACCGCTCCCACGGGGACCTCGTCGCGGTCCAGGGCCAGCCGCGCCTGCTCCATGGCCAGCCGCATCCAGCGCAGGTCGGAGCCGGGACCGGCGGCGGACAGGTCAGCCCTCCCGGGCCATGATGGCCTCGATCTGGTCCGGGGTCCTGGGGAAGTCGGCCGAGAGCACCGTGTTGCCGTCCTCGCCTATGAGGACGTCGTCCTCGATCCTGATGCCTGTGCCCTCCTCGGCCAGGTAGAGGCCGGGCTCCACGGTGAGCACCATCCCCGGCTCCAGCTCCACGTGGGCCAGGCTCTCGTCGTGGGTGTCCAGGCCGATGTGATGGCCGATTCGGTGGTAGTAGACCTGATCCAGATGGTCGGGGCAATCGATGATTCCGGCGTCGGTGAGCATCTCGGCCCAGGCCTCGTTTACCTCATCGTTCCACTGCGAGTGCAGTATGCCGGGACGGAGCAGCTCGATGGCCCTGGCCTGGATGGCGATCACCATGGAGACCAGCTCCCTCTGGCGGGCGGTGTACTTCCCGGAGACGGGGACCGTCCGGCTGATGTCGGCGTTGTAGAGCCCGTACTGGGCCCCGAAGTCCAGCAGCAGCAGCTGGCCCTCCTCCAGCACGTTGTCGTTGTCCACGTAGTGCAGGCAGGTGGCCCGGCCGCCTCCGGCCACTATGGGATGGAACGCCACCTGGCGCTCCCCGGCCAAGAGCCACTGGTAGCGCATCTCCGCCTCGAACTCGTACTCCATCATCCCCGGCCCGAGCCTGGAGAGGGCGTGCTCGAAGCCCTTCCGGGTGAGCTCGATGGCCTTCCGCATCTGCTCCAGCTCCCCGGGCTCCTTCACCATCCTCAGCCGGAATATCTCCTCGGAGAGCCTCCGCAGCTCCAGATGGGGATAGGCTGAGGCCAGCCTGCCTGCCAGGCCGCTGCGGGCCCCGGTGAGGCCGCTTATCCCATCCAGGGGGAAGTCCAGCCACACCGACCCCAGCTGCTTCTTCACCAGCAGCCTGTCCAGCTGCGCGGGTACGTTCTCGTTGAAGGCCACGTCCTCCACGCCGCTTAGCTCTGTGGCCTCATCCGGGGATATCTGCGCCCCCACCCACTTGGCGTAGTGCTCGTCGTAGCGGTCTATCAGCAGCCTCTCCTTCACCTCGCCGCCGGGGGTCTTCCAGGCCAGGAGCCAGCTTCGGGGCTGGGTGATGCCGGTGAGGTAGAAGAGGTTCTTGCTGGGCACGTGGGGGTGGGAGGCGTCGGCGCTGCTGGCTTTGACGCTGGATGAGGGCACCACTGCCAGGAACCCGTCGCCCAGCCTTTCGTACAGCCTCCTGCGCCGGGAGACGAAAATGGAGCTGCTGGTGGTCATGCGATGGCCTTTCCTTCCCGAGTCCGAGCCCCCCGGACCGGTCCGGCCGGCCCGGGGTCGGCTAGTAGAGTATCCTGTCCAGGGGGAGCTTGGGGACATGGTGCACGGAGTCCGCGTCGCGCCAGTACTCGATGCTTCCGCTGGATTCCTCCAGCACAACCTCCTCGGCCGGATCGCCCAGGGCCACCACCAGCACCGGCCGGCAGCCCTCGGGGGACCCTACCGCGGCGGCCAGCCCCTCCCTGTCGAAGCTCATTATCATGCAGGCACCCAGTCCCTGGCTGCCCGCCTGCAGGACTATGTAAGCCGCCGCAATGCCCACGTCCACCCGGGTGTACCTCTGCTCCTCCTCGGGGGCGTGGATCACCACGTACGCCGCGGGCCGCCGGCCCGGCCGGGGGCCGTCCCAGTCCTCCAGGTAGCCGGCCCACCTCAGCGCGGGAAAGACCTCCGCGCACAGCTCGCGGTCCTCCACCACCGAGAACCTCAGTACCTGCAGGTTCGCCGCGCAGGGAGCAAGCCTGGCGGCTTCCACCAGGTGCAGCAGGCCGTCCACGGATATCCTCCTGTCCTCGTGGAAGCGCCTTACGGACCTGGTGGATCGGACGAGATCGTGAAAGGTCACTTGGAATCAACCTCCTCGGGCGGGGTTACCCTTGCCTCGTAGACTCTGTATCCGGCGCTGAAGACGGCCCTTGCCATGGCTGCGAAGGCTCTGTCCTCTCCCGTGTCCAGGGCGCCCTCCATCACGGCCACGTCTCCCTCGGCCCGGATGGACGCGGCAAACCTGTCCGCCTCCGGCAGCAGCTCGCCGGTGTCTTCGGGGATTCGGCGCCTCACCCCGGATATGCTGCCGGCCAGGAAGACGGGAGCGGATCCGTCGATTCCCAGCGCCTCATCGGTCGCCGGCCGGGATGACCAGCCGGGGACGTCCTCCAGCGAGTAGCCGTAGAGTATGTAGAGGCCCGAGCCGGAGACGCCCACCTGCAGCGGCGGAGCGCCCGGGCCGGAAGAGATGGGAATGGAGTAGCCGCTGACGCCTCCCCCCCGGACCCTGTCCACCTGCTGGTCGCCCATGGCGGCGAAGCCGGAGAGCCTGCTCAGGAAACCCTCCATGGCGCCGGCGTCGTCCAGGCCGATGACGGCCAGACCCCGGATCTGGTCGGAGGAGAGGTCCACGGCGCCCCAGCTGTCGCCGCTGAACATGGCGAGCATGTCGTCGACGGACTCGAAGCCCAGCATGGCCAGGCCCTGCTCGGCGTCCGGCGGCATCTGGTCGCGCACCATGTCATCCACAGCGTCCATGCTCACGGTGGACCGGACCACCAGGTCCACGTCCGAAGGCAGGCCGGGACGGTCCCCGGCCGGGCCGCGCTCCATCACCGAGAGCGACCGGGCGAACTGGGGGCCGGAAGGCAGGGCCGCCGCTCGGACCCGGGCCACGCCCCCATCCTCCTCCAGGGCCAGGAGGACGGCCTCCAGCTCCGGCCTGTCGTGGGTCCTGACGTACAGGTGTGCATCGGCGCCGCCGCCTCCCAGGGCGTCCCACAGCCGGGCGAAGTCCTGGTCGTCGGCCAGTCGCTCGCCGCTGTCTAGGGCCTCGGCCATCATGTCCAGCTGCTGGGGCACCTCCGAGGCCAGAATCACCCACATGTCGTCGCGCCACCGGGACAGCCTGACTTCCTCATCCTCCGGGATAACGTCCAGGAAGGACTCCAGGGTTGCGGGGTCGGATACCGGCAGGAAGAGGGCCACGGCGGACGGCTGGCTGCCGCTGGCGTATACGGCCACTCCCATCTCGGCATCGGGGTCCAGGCCGGTGGCGGTGACCCATTCGTCCCAGCTCAGAGGGTCTATTCCCAGCGCGGAGCCGGCGATGGCCAGCTCTTCGGAGCCACCGAGGGCGGTCTCTCGCAGAGACCCCAGAATCTCCCGGACGCCCACCCCCTCCGGCGACATGGTCAGGTAGATGTCCATTCCGGGGGGAAGCTCCCCCATGAGGCCCGGCCTGCCTCCTCCTCCGCAGCCGGGCAAAAGCAGAGCCGCAACGGCAACGGCACAGAAAACCCCAGCGAATTTTCCCATTCCCTGTCCCCTCGCGCAAGATGCCAGGGCCCCCGACCGGCCCTCCGCCGGCCAGCGGCCATGCAGACTATGAAGGGCCGGGGCCCGGATAGAAAGGGGAGATGCGAAAGGGCCCCGGGATCCACCCGGGGCCCTTACGGTCGTGAAGCTGAGACTACTGGATCTCGATCCTGCGGTGGAGGGCCTTCTCCTCCTTGGGCAGGGTGACGGTGAGAACGCCGTCCTTGAATTCGGCCTCGGCATCCTCGGCCTTCACCTCCGCCGGCAGGCTGAAGGACCTGGAGAAGGTACCGTAGCGGACCTCCCTGTGATGGAAGGACTTCTCGGATTTCTCCTCCTTCTCCTTCTTCTCGCCCTTGATGGTGAGTACGCCCTTGGCCACCTCTATCTCGATATCGTCCTTGCTCATGCCGGGCAGCTCGGAGGTGACCTCGATGGAGTCCTTGGTCTCCGATATGTCCACCGCGGGGAACCAGTCCATCTGGTTGCGGTACTCGTCCTCGGTGAGCCCGAGGAACCTCCTCATGTCATCTCCGAGGAGGTCGAAGGGTGTAAGGTAGCCTCTGCTTCTTCTCGCCGGTAAGCGTGCCATTTCGTCCTCCTTTCGCTTTTCGGGTCTTCCTTCTGCCTTTCAGCCTATGATGGAGCAAATATCTTTCCACACCCATTTCCAGCCTGCTCTGTTATTTCGCTGTTTCTCAATAGTTTACATAGACAAATCCGGACAGCGGCGGGGCCTGGGCGGTCTGGCTGCGCCATTATGACGCGGACTTGAGGGGGATGCCTGCCTTGCACCGTGCAAACTGGCCCGGGCTCCGGCGGGACCTGTTAGTCCGAGAAATCCCCTTGGCAGGTATTATAGAGATAAAATCCGCGCTCGTGGCTGGAAAGCATCATGCTCATTAAGCTGTAACATGAACTTGCACGGAAGGGAGGGAACCAATGGCTACCACAACGCTGGACGAGCAGGTGAAGGCTTACCTGGATAAGCTGAAGCAGGCGGGTCTGAGCGTAAGCTTCGCGGTGGTCTACGGTCCCAGCGTAACCGGAGAGGACGACGGCTTCGGAGACATCGACACCGTGGTGGTCTCGCCGGAGTTCGACAACGGCAGCAGAATGGAGAATCTGGAGAGCCTCTGGGACCAGCTGGAGGGCTGCGAGAGCCCCATCGAGCCTTACCCGTGCGGTGAGGACGAGTGGGCGCACACGCAGGCCAGCCGCATCATCGACCGGGCTCGCCGGGAGGGAATAAGGATAGAGACCTAGGGGAACTCCCTGAGCAGACGAAGCCGGCCTCCGCAGCGGGGGCCGGCTCTCTTCGTATCTGGGGGGGGCTCCGCACGGGGCGCCCCCCTCCTCTCAGTCCCCGCCGGGCATCAGCTCTCTCTGGTGGATACGCTGACGTCGTCCAGCAGGATGCAGGGATGCCCGCGTCCTCCGGCCGGGTTGTAGGGGCCGTCCTGGACGGCCGCCACCTTCTGCAGCATCTCGTAGGCGTTTCCGGCCACCATGCCGTCGCGGACCCGGCCCTTTATCCGGCCGTCCTCCACGAAGAAGCCGGGGTTCAGGCCCACCGACAGGTCGCCGTTGAGGATGTTGCCGGAGTGGGCTCCCAGCAGGGCGAACACGACTACGCCCCTGTCCATCATTCCCAGCATGTCCTCAAAAGACGAGTCGCCGTAGGCGAAGCGGAGATGCTGAAGGGAGGGCACCGGCTGCTGGGCCACGGTTTCCCCGCCCCAGCGAGTGCTTCGGTAACCGGTTGCCGTGGGCTCCATGCCCAGCTTTCCGGCGTAGTCGAGGTTCACGTAGGGCGTACGGAAGACACCGTCCTCGAAGACGTCCAGGCTTCGCGTGGCCACGCCCTCGTCGTCGAAGGCCCGTGCACCCAGCACGCTTGTGTCGTGGGGGACGTTGCGCATGCTGATCTTCTCGGAGAGGACCTTCTCGCCGGCCCGGCCAAGCAGCGGGGACGTCTCGGTGTGGAAGGACTTGCCGCTTGCGCCGGCTCCCAGCCTCCAGGTGAGCGCGTAGAGGGAGGTGGGCATGAAGAGCACCTTCATCCGCCCGGTTGGTATGTTCACCTGCGGGACGGTGGCCCTGTACAGGCCCGCCTGCCTCTCGAAGTAGTCCCAGTCCGGATCGGACGGACCGCGTGTCTCGTACTGCGCGTAGACTCCGGTCTCGGTGCCGGGGTAGTGCATGATCATGCCGCCGCCGTACTCCGAGGTGCTCTGGGAAACGTCCAGACCCGCGGAGTTGACGATTCTCAAACGGTCGAGGCCGGATCCGACGCCCACCGTTACCTCGCCCTCCAGGTCCTGCTTCGCCACGAACTCCATGATCCGTCCGCACCTGGCCTGCAGCTCCCTGGGGGTAACGTCGGCCACCGACCGATCGAAGGTGTCAAGCTCCTCCATCTCAGCAGGGCCGGGGAAGCTGAACGACGCCCCCACCTCACCCTTGAGCGAGGCCAGCGCGTTGGCCACCAGCTCGTCGCGGTCCAGCAGGTTCTTGGTGTAAGCGGTTCCCAGCATGCCGTCCTTGATGATCCTGAGGGAGTAGCCCGACTGTATGGAGGTGGACATCTCCTTGAGCTTTCCGTTGCGCATCGAGGCGCTGGTGCCCTCCTCCTCGAGGTGGTAGACCTCAGCCTGGTCGGCCACCTCCAGCGCCTTCTCCAGGAGCTTCTTCATGCTACACACCTCCAACTACCATGTCGGTGATCAGGACGTGCGGGCCGCCCAGCGCCGACTTGATGTTAAGCTGACCCTTTCCGCAGCCGCCGCGCTCGGAGATCTGAAGGTCGTCCGCCGCGCCGGCGATGCTCTTCAGCGTGGTGAAGAGGTTGCCCATGATGTTGATGTCCCGAATCATGGGCCCCAGCTTGCCGCCCTCCACGATGAAGCCGTACTGGGCTCCGAAAGTGAAGTTCTCGCCGCTGGTCTGGCCGCCCTTGCCGTCCACCAGGTACAGTCCGTCACCCAGCTCGGACAGCAGGTCGTCAAAGCTCTTCTCCCCGGGAGCAACGTATATGGTTCCCATCCTGACTATCGGCGCGAAGCGGTGGTCCTCGGCGACGCAGTGGCCGGTTACCGGCTCATCCATCGCCGCGGCCGTTCTGCGGGAGTGGAGCCGTCCCTTGAGGACCCCCTTCTCCATCAGCGTCACCGGCCGGACGCGTACGCCCTCGTCGTCGTACCTGTAGTAGCCCAGCTGGCTCCTGGGCGTAGAGTCTGCCACGATCGTCACGTGGTCGGACCCCAGCTTTGCGCCCAGAGACATCTTCTCGCGGAGGCTTTCGTTGTCCTCCACCAGGTCGGCCTCGCTGAAGTGGCCGAACGCCTCGTGGGTGAAGACTCCCGCCAGCAGGGGGCTCAGTATCACGTTGTACCTGCCGCCCTTCACCGGGTCGGCGTCGAGAAGCCGCTCGGCGAGACCGGCCCGCTCCTCGAACATCTCCTCTCGGCCAAGGAGCCGGTTCCAGCCGTCGCTGCCGCCGGCGGATATCCGGATGTTCTGCAGAAGGCCCGCCCGCTGGGCAACAGCCTCACCACCCATGCCGGAGGTAAGCAGCTCCTCGTTGATGGCGCTTCCCTCGGTGCTTACGTAGTACTTGTTACGGTAGACCTCCTCGTAGTGGATGTTGGTGGTGGCGATCTCGGGCCGGTCCAGCATCAGGGAGTTGTACTTCCTGACCTGTGCGATCTTGTCCTCCATGGGCACTTCCCGGGGGTCGCCGTCCAGCTCAAGCGGAACCGTGTCCTCCACCGCCGGGACATCGGCCAGCTCGGTTCTCTTGCCGCCGCTGTCCACTATCACCTCCGCCGCCTCCAGCGCCATCTTCAGGCCTCGCCGAACGTCCTCGCGTGAGGTGACCTTCGCGGTGGCGAAGCCTCCGTCCTTGAGCACGCGGACCACGAAGCCGTCAGTGGTGCTGGCGCCGACCTCCTTGAGGTCCGCACCGGCGAAGGAGACCTCGGTCTCCCTCTTCACCTCGTAGCGGATGTCGGCGAAGTCCGCCGGAACATCGGCTATCAGCTTCCTCAGCTCCTGCAGCATTCATCCATCCCTTCTTCGCTCAAAAAAGTTTGGCTGTTCAGAAAACATATGGTCCAAGCTCCGGAAGCGCAACCCCCGGAGCATGACGGTTGCTGAAGTTCAAGGGCTGTGGCGATATACGGCCCCCACCCACCGCCAGTTGAGCAGCAGGTGCAGCAGTCCAAGTGCCACCAGGGCGTAGCCCCCGATGGGGTGCCAGCTGTGGAAGAAATCGTAGATGCTGCCTCGCAGAACCGCGGTTGTGAGCTGGAACAGCAGAAGAAGAAGCAGCAGCGGGTTGATGATCTTCAGAACGGTGTTCCGCATTGACGATCACTGCCTTTCCGGGGCCGTTTCGGCCTGGTCGGGGTTGACGACGAGGGTGTCTGGGTCTTTATTCATACTGCCGACCGAACTTGCCTGCAAAACCACTTCTGTAACCCTGTGATGGAAAGGCATCATGGCCAGCAAATCCGACAGCATTGACGTATCTGTATCCCACACCGCCGATGAGCTCGAGGAGCACATAGCGAAGAGGGACCTGGCGGAGTTCCTCCACGAGAGCCTCAAGCCTTTCGACGATCCCGTGGAGGAGATACTGGACGGCCTCGAATACTCCCTCTCCGAGGAGCCCGGCAGGGGCGGGTTCGTTCTCCTGGCCGAGGAGGAGGGAGAGCCCGTGGGCTCGGTGGTCATGCTGCGCACCGGCATGAAGGGCTACATTCCCGAGAACGTGCTCCTCTACGTGGCGGTACGTCCGGACATGAGGGGCCGCGGCGTAGGCGGGCGGATAATCGGGCGCGCCCTGGAAGAGGCCGAGGGCGACGTGAAGCTCCACGTGGAGTACGACAACCCGGCCAAGCGGCTGTACGAGAGGATCGGCTTTACCTCCAAGTACGCCGAGATGAGGTACGAGAAGTGAACACCGTGGTGATCAACCCGCAAGCCCTGCGGCAGAACTTCCAGGCGGTGAAGCACTGGGTCGAGCGCCACGGGGCCACGCTGACCGTGGTTACCAAGGCCCTCTGCGGGCACATGGACGCCATCCGGATACTCAACGAGGCCGGAGTCGACTCCATGGCCGATTCCCGGCTGGAAAACCTCAAGAGGCTCACCGAGAGCGGCATGGACATCGAGCGCTGGTTCCTGCGGCCCCCGCACACCAGGGAGCTGGCCGAGGTGATAGCCTGCAGCGACGTCTCCCTGAACACCGAGCTGAAGACGGTGAAGGCCCTCAACGACGAGGCCGAGAAGCAGGGCAAGGTGCACAAGGTAGTCCTGATGATAGAGCTGGGTGACCTGCGGGAGGGGATCCTTCCGGGGTCGCTGGTGAAGATGTACCGGGACGTCTTCGTGCTGCCCAACATCGAGATCCTGGGAATCGGCTCCAACCTGGGCTGCCTGTCGGGGACCGTGCCGTCCAACGACCAGCTCATGCAGCTGGTCCTCTACAAGGAGCTGCTGGAGCTGAAGTTCGAGCGGAAGCTGCCCGTCATATCCGCCGGGTCGAGCGCCACCCTTCCCTTCCTGCTGGAGGGTCAGGTGCCCCCCCAGATCAACCACTTCCGGGTGGGGGAGGCCATACTGCTGGGCACCGACCTGATCAACGGAGGCATCATGCGGGGCCTGCGCGACGACGGGTTCCTGCTGGAGGCCGAGGTGGTGGAGATAAAGGAGAAGAGCCTGATACCCACCGGCGAGACCCTGGAGGGCCTGATGCCCTTCAACTCCGACGAGGAGGCCGACCACGCCCCGGGCCAGAGGGGCTACCGGGCCCTGGTTACAGTGGGCGAGCTGGACACGGAGGTGTCGTCGCTGCGTCCGGTGAACTCCGACTACCGACTGGCCGGAGCCAGCAGCGACCTGACGGTCCTGAACGTGGGCGAGGGCGGGACCGTGCTGAAGATAGGCGACACCATCACGTTCCGAATGGGATACTCCGGCCTGGTCCGCCTTATGAACAACCAGTACACAAGCAAGAGGATAGTCCCGGAGACCTAGCCCCATCAGCGACTCCCCGGGGCCGGCAGGCTCCGGCCCCCCCTACCTCACCACCGCCAGCTTGACCAGCTCGGTCCCCCCGTCCCAGCTCACCAGCGCCATGTAGACTCCGGAGGAGACCACGGACCCGTCGACGGTGCCGTCCCAGCTCCACTGGGAGGATGAGGGCGCGCCAACGCTGCGGAGGAAGCCGCCGTCCACGCGGTAGATGGAGACCTCCACGGATCCCTCGCCCGGTATGCCGGCGATGCCCAGGGTCTCCTCCTCCACCTTCCATGGCTGGGGGTAGAAGAGCGGGCCTCCGCCCTGCTGGCCCCCTCCGCCGCTGCAGCTCACCGACCAGAGGCCGTACATGGAGCTGAAGTAGACCACGCTGCCGTCCGGGCCCAGGGCGGCGAAGTCCTCCTCCGCCTCGCGGGAGGTGGGTACGTAGGGGGAGTTGTCGCTGTCGAAGACAGTCACCGAGCCGTCGTCCACCAGGAGCATCCCCCGGGAGCTGTTGGCCCAGAGGCGGCCGGCCCCGTCCACCTGCATGGCCGTGATGCTGCTTGCCGTGCCCGACAGCTCGCTGAAGGAGCCGGATCCGTTGTAAACATAGACGCCCAGGGGCGTACCTATGTAGCTTGTCCCGTCCGGCCCGCAGGCGGCGCAGTTGACCGTGTTGGAGGACAGCCCGTCCTCGGTGCCGTAAGCCCTGCCCGCCGGCAGCCACTGATCGTCCGACCTGTCGTGGGGGGTGCCGCCATGGTCCAGCAGCTGGCAGCCGCCGTTCTCGGCGTAGACCACCCACAGGCGGTCGGCGCCCAGGGGGCAGACGGCCCGGACGTTCTTGGCCGCCATGCCGCCGGCCGCCGGCTGGTAGGAGGTGAAGGTCATGTCGTCCAGGCTGGGCGGGTCGCCGCCTACGGCCACTATGCCGCTGGGCTCATCGGGGGTCTGGAAGAAGGCCTCCTGGGCCAGCCAGAGGGTGCTCTCCTGGGTGGCCATCATCCTGATCTGGTTGTTCAGGAGGGGGGCGATGACCTGGTTGAGACCCGGGGGGAAGGTGATGCTGTCGGAGGCGAAGGTCAGGACGGTGTCGTCCGCTGTGGTGTACGTGGCGCCGCCGCCCACCCAGGTGAGTCCGTAGTGATAGGCCGAGCACCATATGTCGCTGCCCCGCCCCGCAGTCGCGGAGTAGACCTGCAGGAACCTGGGCAGTCCCTCCGTCTGGCCGTACTGCCGCCATCCCTGGGGGTGTTCCACCAGCAGGCCGGAGTACCTGCTGCCCAGAATGGTGAGTCCGTCCTCTACCGCCACCTGGTTGACGTTGCTGGCCGGCATACCCGGTATGGTAACGACCTCCCAGGCGTCATCCGGTCCCGAAAGCCCTCCCAGACCCAGCCCCCAGGAGGCATCGGGGTAGCTGATGGGCCCGATGCCGCACCACAGCACTCCCTGCCTCTCCAGCAGAGGGCCGGCGTAGTAGCTGCCCGGCAGCCCCTCGGGAAAACCGGTTCCCATCTCCACCCAGGTGCTGTCGGAGACCTGCCGCAGGACACCCTCCCCGGCGGCCAGCAGGCCCCAGGAGGTCCATGCGGCCCGGGAGACCTCGGAGTCTGAGAGCATCAGCGTCCACTTGGTTCCGTCCTGGAAGACGTAGACGCCCTGGGAGCCGACGCCGGCGGGATCCTGCCCCTCCCCCAGAGCAAGGTAGTCGATCCCCAGCCCCCCGGTGTCGCCGGGGGAGTCCCAGCTGTCGGCGATGTAGGGGCTGGCCGAGAGATCGAGACGGTAGACGCCCTTGCCGGTGGCCAGCCAGAGGAACTGCCCGTCGTGGTCCAGGTCGTAGACTTTCGTGGTGGGCAGACCTCCATTCGTGGAGGACTCGTCCAGACTTACGAAGCCCTCGCCTGCCTCCATGGCCACTCCGGCGTCCGTTCCCGCCCAGATCTTGCCCCCCGCCTCCTCCAGGCTGTAGATGGTGCCCGAGCCGGGTATGCCCTCGTAGACGGTGTACACCACCCACTCGCCGTCGCGCAGGCCCGTCAGGCCGCCGTCGGTGGGGGCCACCCACAGGTTGCCGTCGGAATCCTCCAGAACGTCGTTGGCCCCCAGCCCCGGCAGCTGGCCGGGATATCCGTAGAAGTCGCTGAAGTCGCCGCTGGCAGGGTCGTACCGAAAGACCCCTCCGGGTCCGGCTGCCAGTATCGTCCCCCCGCTACCGGGATGCATGTTGTCCACCCGCGAGAAGGAAGACTGAAAGTCCCATTCGCACGTCTGCCCCAGGAGCAGCAGTATGGCAAGTAGCATCTATCGCCTTCCCGGCTATGGCCCGCCGCCGGCCGGCGGCCCCTTCAAGCTATATACAGGTATTGGCGCACAACGTTCCCCCGCCGGGGACGCAGAGGCCATGACCCAGCCCGCCGGCGCGGCCGGGCACCGGCGGAATGGACAATTTACGAATCAGAGTCACCCCGGTACAGGGTCCCCGCACGCCGTCCTCCCGGTTCCAGAGGGCTCGATTGACACACTACAGGCGGGGGGCAAGTGTATGCAATGTTCATGTTCCGACTTCATCGGGGCACACGAAAGGGCAACGCTCTGAAACATCCAGTCGCCGCTCTGATACTTTTCTCGATCTCCCTGGCTTCCACCACGGGTACCGTCACCGGCCGGGTGACCGACGGCTCGGGAGAGCCGGTTCCCGGGGCCACCGTTCTGGTGGAGGGGACCAGCTTCGGGGCCATGGCCGACGGCAACGGGGAGTACGTGATATCGCGGCTGTCCCCCGGCGACTACGCCCTCACCGCCCGGATGGTGGGGATGGAGACGGTCTCCGTGGAGGGCGTAACCGTGGTTTCCGACCAGACCACCCGCATCGACTTTCAGCTGTCGGAGGCCGCCAGCGGGGTGACTGTCATAGAGGTCCGGGGCCAGCGCAACCGGATACTGGAGGACGTTCCCTCCACCATGCACGTCATCGACCGCAGCGAGATAGAGACCATGCCCGTGGCCAGCGTCCTGGACGTGGTGGGCAGGCAGGCGGGGATCACCACCCGGGGCGGCGAGATACACGTCCGCGGCGGCAGGGGGGGCGAGGTGGACTACCTGCTTGACGGGGTCTCGGTACGCTCGCCCATGACCAACGCCATGGTGGCCACCGTGCCCCTGTCGGCCCTGGCGGAGACCTCGGTGGCCACCGGCGGCTTCGGGGCCGAGTACGGCAACGCCATGTCGGGTATAGTCAGGATGGTGGTCCGGGAGGGGGGCTCCGACTACGAGGGAAGCCTGGACCTGGGCGCCGGGGACATGACCGCCTTCGGGGGCGAGAGCGAGACCCGCAACTACTCAGAGCCCTCGGAGAACTCCAACTTCCGCGGCGACTGCCTGGACGGCCAGGCCTCCCTGGGTGGCCCCGAGCCCCTCACAGGGCTTCTGCTTCCTTCGCTGGGAGTGGAGGTCCCCGGAGAGGCCCGCTTCTTCGGGGCAGTGGAGTGGAGCCGCAGCGGCTTCGACCTCCGGGACAGTCGGGGCAACTGGGACAACAACTGGCAGAACCTCGTCAGCGGCTGCCTCAACCTCAGCTACAGGCCGGTTCCCTCCACCCAGATAGGCCTGCTGGGCAGATACTCCTACCGCCAGTCAGGTTGGGACGAGTGGGCATGGTCCCGTTACGACCAGCCGGCCTACATTGACGGCGAGCCCTACATCGGCGGCCACATCGACTACGCCCTCCCCGTAAGGTTCGAGGAGAGCTGGGGGCTCACCGCCAGGTTCTCGCGGCTGCTGGGTGACGGCACGGTGATGGAGCTGCTGGCCGACCAGGGGGAGTTCCGCCACTGGAGGAGGGTCCGTGACCCGGGCGGGGGCTACCTGGGCGACGACCTCACCCCCGCGGCCTGGTACGCCGAGTTCTACCCCGAGGAGAGGGTGGCCGACTCCCTGGGCTTCTACCACGGCGGCATACACCCGGAGGTCTGGCTGGAGTCCAGCAGCAGCGTCACCACCGGCCGGGCCTCGGTGACCAGCAGGGTGGGGCCCATGCTGGAGGTCAAGGTCGGCCTGGAGGGGAAGTACTTCGACATATACGACTTCAGCGTCTACTCCGGCGCTCCGGGACAGACCTTCGTCAGCAACTGGAGGGCCAGTCCCTACTCCGGCGCCGCCTACCTGCAGACCTCCTTCGACTTCTCGGGGGCCATGGTGCTGAACACGGGCCTGAGGCTGGAGGCCTTCGACCCCAGCACCGAGCTGGTGGAGGCCGGCGGGGAGGGCACCGAAGAGGTCCCGGCGAAGTACCAGATCAGCCCCAGGCTGGGGATGACCCACCCGGTATCGGAGAACGACGTGTTCTTCGCCACCTACGGCCACTACTTCCAGATGCCCAGCCTCAACCAGATGTTCTTCGGCACCAACTACAACCTCACCGGCTCCTACTCCATCGTGGGCAACCCCGACCTGGACGCGGTGAGAACCAGCTCCTACGAGGCCGGCGTGCGGCACAGGTTCGACCCGCTCTCCAGCCTCTCCTTCGCCGCCTTCAGCAAGCGGATCACCGGCCTGGTACGCACCGCTCCCAGCTCGGCGGAGGGGGGCGACTACTTCTTCCGCTACGAGAACGACGACAGCTACGCCACCGTCCAGGGGGTGGAGCTCACCCTTTCCAGGCTCACGGGAAGCGGCTGGTCGGGGAGCCTGGGCTACACCTACTCCCTGGCCGAGGGCCGCTACTCCTCCTCCACCGAGCAGTACCGGTACTCGTCGGAGGGCTACGGAACCGTACCCGCAGACGAGCACTACCTGGACTGGGACCAGCGCCACACGGCCAACGCGCACCTGCTGCTGGCTCTGGACCGCGGGGAAGGGCCGGTTATGGGCGGCTTCCGGCCCCTGGAGGGCGCCGGCCTCAGCTTGGACTGGTCCTGGGGCAGCGGCTTCCCCTTCAGCCCGCCCCCGGCGGACTCGATCCCGGAGGTCAACACCCGCCGCTACCCCTGGACGATGCAGACCGACCTGCAGGCCTCGCGGAGGATATGGGCGGGGCCGCTGACCCTGGAGGCCCGGGCCACGGTCTACAACCTCTTCGACCGGAGGAACGTGGTGGACATCTACGACCCGGCCCTCTACCTGGATGGCGGCGACCCCGGAGGCGCCACCTCCAACCCGGCGGCCTGGTCGCCGGCCCGGCACGTGATGTTCGGGGTGAGCGCGCAGTGGTAGCCGTCCGCAGGCTGGCCGCACTGGCCCTGCTGGCGGCGGCCTGCCACCAGCCGGTGGAGTACTCCACCACCGCTGCCAGCGGGGTGGTCAAGCTGCGGGTCGAGGACAACACCGTGGCGGGACAGGCCTCGGGCTTCGGCGATGGCCGCGCCCTGGCCTCGCTGGGCAGCGCGTCCTTCCTGGTCTCCACCGGCTCCGGACGGCTTCATCGGTTCAGCTCGCCGGACATGTCGCTGGACACCTCCTTCGCCATCGGGCCCAGCAGCGGCGCCGGATACGGCGACATCATCCTTCCGAAACCGGGAGTGGCCTACGTGATCGGGGCTGCGGGGAGGATACTGGAGGTGAACGTGGGCATGGGCCTGGTGGTGGACGAGATCACCGCCGGCCCCCTGCCGGTGGGCCTGTGCGCCTCCCCCGCCAGCCAGCTGTTCTACGTGGTGGACGGCAGCGACGGCCGCATCCGGGAGGTGGACTCCGCGGACAACTCGGTTCTGCGGAGCACCGACCCCCTGGACGAGCCGGCGGTGGAGGCCACGGTGGAGTCCCATCAGGACCGCTACCTGCTGGTGGCCTGCGCCGACGACGCCGGCACCGTCTACGCCGTGGACCTGGCCACCTTCTACATCTCGGACGCCGCCGAGCTGGGCAGCGTCTGCTCCGGCGCCCAGGCCTTCCCGGCGGAGTCCATATGGGCCGCCACCCACCCCAGCTGGTACGGCAGCACCGGGAGCGTCTCCGTCTGCGTCAACTTCACCCAGCCGGAGGTCACCGCCCTGCCCATCGCCGGCCATCCGGTGGACATCTGCAGCGTGCCCGGGACCACCCTGTTCTACGTACTGAGCTACCTGGGGGACGGGGTCAGCGCGGTTACCGCCGTGGACTTTATCACCGGCGAGAAGACCGACCCCATTCCGCTGGACGGCTTCCCCTGGGACATCACCTCCCACGCCAACGGGGAGTACGTGCTGGTGCTCACCTCGGAGATCTGAGAGGATCTAGCGGGGCCGGTCGGGGGGGCTGGCGCCCAGCAGCCCGAATGCCTCCTCCAGCACCGGATCGATTCCCTGCGAGAAGTCCTCCCCGGTGGCCTCCACGTACAGGTCCGGAGGCACCCCCGCTCCCTGTATGGCGACGGAGTCCGGCCTCAGCACCACCCGCACGGGGCAGAGGACCTGACGGCCTTCGGTGAGGGCAAAGGTGTCGGCGGGCCAGTTGCCGGCCCCCAGGGTGGTGTCTCCGATGACCGTCACCTGCGGAAGCTGGCCCATCATGCAGGAAAAGGCCTCCGCCGGACCCCGGCTGGCCCCGCCAGTCAGGACCACCACCTCGCCCTGGTAGCGCCAGGGCCGGGGGACCATCCAGAACGGCTCGGGGTCGGTGAGGTCGTGGGTGCCGGCCCCCTGCCTCTCCCGCCAGAGGTAGCCCGCCCGCTGGACGTCCACGAAACGGCGGACCACCTTGTACACAGAGCTCTCCACGCCGCCGCCGCAGGGCCGGGCGTCTATGATCAGGCCGGGCTCGGGGGGAACGGTCTGCAGGACGTTGTCGAACAGGCTGACGTTCAGGCCGGCGTCCCAGCTCTGCAGGACCACGTATCCGGCGGAGTCCTCCCCCGCCAGGCAGAATCCCCAGATGCCCTCCTGCCTCCACTGGAAGTCCCACGGCTCCAGGTAGTCCTCCAGCAGTTCCAGGTCGCAGTTCTGCTCCGCGGAAGGGTCGCAGGGCCTCAGCGTATCGCCCTGCGGGGATACCAGGACGACGTTGGGGTCGGAGAGCTCCCCCAGGAGGTCGGACATGAGCCACGTCATCCCCTCCTCCGAGGAGACCGCATCCGCCAGGGGCAGGTAGGACTGCAGCACGCCCTGCCAGTCCACGCCGCTTCCTTCGAAGCCCGCGTACTCCCCGTCGAACAGCTCCCACAGCAGCTCCAGCTCGGAGGCGTAGGGGTTGGGGGGCTCCGTGGTGGCGGGGCTGTCGATGCAGCTGCACAGCAGCAGCGCGGCCAGCAGCAGAGAGTCCCCTATCCCGACGCCCCTGCCGAAGCACATGCGCATCATCGTCCTCCCCCAAAAGTAAGCAATGCTCTGATGGCCCAGCTAACACTAGCCGCCGCCGCGTTTCCGGTCAAACGTCCCTGCGGAAACGAACTCCATTGACGCCTCGGAGAAAGTGCGGGTATCATGCAGCGACCGGCTCAAGACCTTGCGAAAGGAAGCACCCATGGGCGCCCCCCGGAAAGGTAGCAGGCTCCGGCCGGCATCATTCACTGCGGCCCTGCTCTTCCTGGCCTTCGTCTCGGCGGCCTCCATGGAGGTGGGGGACACCGTTGATCTTCTGGTGCCCGACATCTCCTACGCCACCGAGGATCTCCAGACGCGCCGGTTCACCTGCCGGGCGGTGACCGAGCATGCAGTCTGGCTGGTGCAGGACACCAGCTTCATAGACCTGCCCGACACCACCATGGACCACCAGATCCTCTGGGACGATCTGATCGACCAGCAGGAGCTGGACAGCCTCACGGCCCAGTTCGAGGGGGCCGGCGTCGACGTCTGGGGTACGGTGACATCCGCTCTGGGCCCCATGCCGGACACCCCCAACGACGACGACCGCATCTGGATAGTCTTCGCCGACATGAGGGACTACTGGCCGCAGCCGGCGGGTCCGGCCACCAGGCTGCAGAGCTGGGCCTACGTCTGGCCCGAGGACTTCGACGGCAGCGGCGTCTCCGGCAACGACCACGACATCTTCTACATAAGCCTCGGCGTCTACAAGAACCTGCCCGGCAGCACCTGGAAGGAGATACGGGGAGCCATCCACACCTGGTCGGTACCCATGGGACTGGGCCAGCTCTTCCGGATAGCCGCCAACCCGGACGAGGAGCGCTGGCTCATCAGGGGTCTGGGCATGTACGCGCAGTACGAGTGCTACGGCCTGACCTCGGCCTTCAACGAGTACATCGGCATAGTGGACTGCCTGAGCGACTTCGCAACGGCCGGATGCATTGAGCTGACCCACTGGAACTCCGGCCAGAGGGGAAGCGACTTCTCGGAGAACCTGGGGGCCGCGCTGCTGTGGCTGAAGTACCTGGAGTACAGGGAGGGTTCCGGCCTGATCCCGGAGATCGCCGGGTCCGACGGCGCGGGCATGGAGGGAATAGCCTCCGCCATCGATCCGGCCGCCCCGGACAGCGCACTGCTGCCCGGGATCATCTACCCCCTCTACGAGGACTGGCTGGTGACAAACCTCATCGCCTTCATAGCCGGTGACTTTGGCGGGGGGATATACCGCTACCCGTTCCTGGAGGGCACGGGCTACGAGTTCTCCTACATCGGCAACCCCGCCAGCTTCATCACGGAGTTCGACTCCTATCCGCTGTCCACCTGGATCGCCCATCCGCGCTACGGCATGAGCGCACCGGTGTTCGCGGCGCAGTACGTGGAGTTCACGGGCGACTACTCCGGAGGCAATGAAGAGGTCTTCCTGAACTGCATGTACAACCAGAACGACGGCTCGGGCTTCAACCTAGACGCCCACTGGGCGGCGTACAGGGTGGTGCTGGCCGACACAACCACAGTGGCCTCGGTGGAGAAGATAGATCTGAACGAGCTCTACGCCGGCACCTTCGACCTAGCCGGCGGGTCCACCTACCTGGTCCTCTCCAACAACAACCCCGGGGGAACGCCCCTGCTGCGCTACACCATCAGCCAGGACACGGCGGAGAAGGGCCTGCTGCTCAGCGCGCTGCAGAACTCCCTGAACACAGAGTACCTGCAGGTCTACTCCTCGCTGTACAGGACCGAAAGCGAAGCCCTCTACGGCTTCGACTGGGTGGGCCCCAGGCTGGAGGTCTCGCTGCTGGGCCCCGACGGAGAGCCAGACAGCACCCGGATCATGGAGATGGACAGGTTCTGGGGCCCCATATGGAGCGGGCGGGTTCATGCATGGAGCCCGGGGCAATACCGGATGGTCTGCTCCGGGTACGACAGCCTGGGCCTTCCCCACCAGGC
Source organism: Candidatus Fermentibacteraceae bacterium (assembly GCA_041686025.1). Taxonomy (GTDB): domain Bacteria; phylum Fermentibacterota; class Fermentibacteria; order Fermentibacterales; family JCC-6; genus JAWLEP01. The sequence continues at coordinate 8,258 of JAWLEP010000033.1, read as the reverse complement.
CGAGAAGGAGTTCGCCGTGGCCTTCGGAGGCTCCGGCGACCTCTCGCTCTCCGCCGGCGGAGCGCGGCTGCTGGTCTCCGGGGGGGAAGCGCCGCCGGGCTGCGTGCTGTTCCTGGCCCAGGTGGACGCCATGGGCTCGCAGCTGCCCGCCGGCGTCCCTCTGGGAAGCGACGGAGGGCTGATGACGGAGATCACGGGGGGGCCGGTGAGCGTCCCCCCCGTGGGCGGCACCCTCTCCTTCGAGTCGGCCACCGGCGAGGTCGGCATCTTCCGTCTGGGGGAGAGCGGCTGGAGGCGGGTGGAGGACTGGTGGCAGTCCGGCCGGATCTACTGCAGCCTCTCCGAAGGAGGTGTATACGCCTGCGGCCATGGCCCCGGAGTGAGCTCCCCCGAGGTGCCGGGCAGGCTGGTGCTGGAGGCTCCCGCCCCCAACCCCTTCCGGGCATCCACAGTCATCTCCTTCAGCCAGCCCGAGGAGGGCCCGGCCACGGTCCGCATCTACGACCTGAGCGGAAGAGCGTTGGCGACTCTGCGCGAAGGGTACGCGGGTCCGGGCATGCGGAGCGTACAGTGGAACGGCCGCGACGACAGGGGGAACGCGGTGCCATGCGGCGTCTACCTGTTCCGCGTGGAATTCGCTGGCAGATCCCGCACGGGCAGGGTGGTACGGATTGAGTAGCGGCAGAGCTTTCCCGGGGATGTGCATAGCCCTCCTTCTCTTCATGGGCTGCGGGGACAATCCGGCCGGCATGCCGGACCCGGAGGGATACGAGGGCTACCTTTCCCTGGGCTGGCAGGCGCTGGCGGAAGGCAGCCCGCAGGAGGCCTTCGACCTGTTCAGGAGCGCCATAGAGACCGACGTCACCCGGGCCGAGGCCTACCTGGGGGCCGGAACCGCCTGCGGCTGGCTGGAGGAGAGGTGGGAGGAGGCCGACGGCTACCTCCTGATGGCCGTCGGGCGGGACCTGGGCCATTCCGCCGTCCGCCTCCACCGGTCCGAGTACCAGGTCCAGGACACCATGTGGACGGTGTTCCGGTGCATAGACCCCCACCTGCCCCCCGACTCGCTGCAGGCCTGGCTGGCCATGACGGCCGACTCCGGCTACCAGTGGGTCAACGGCCGCATATACGCCTACCTGGATTCCGCCGGCTTCGATACGGACCTGGGCTTCCGCTTCTCTCCCGCCGGAGAAGACCCCATCGCCTGCCTGGAGGTTTTCAACACCCAGGCCTGGTCTCCCTTCACCTGCGACAGCGCCAGGGGCGACAGCGTCTACTTCACCGCGGAGTACCTGGGGTCGTCTCTGGGCTGGGTATCCGTGGGGCAGTACGTTCGCTACGACTACGCAACCTTCGATGCCGGCGGGGCTGCGGGGCAGATAACGCTGGACGCCCTGGCCGTCCGCACCGTCTTCGAGGACCTTCGGGATGATGAGGGCGACCCCCTGCTGGCAGCCGCCTGCGCGCAGGGCCTCATGGAACTGGATCCGGCATACTCATTCGGCGGGGATGACCCCGACCGGTCCTCCGCGCTGTCTCTGAGCGCCGCCCAGGTGGCCGCGGGAGCGGCCTCGTGCGCCTTCGGGCGGGAGAGCTTCATCTACGCATGGTTCCTCTGCCGGGAGGCGGGCTACGGCCACGGCCTGGACCCCGATTCCGAGGGCTTCCTGTTCGCCCTGATGGAGCTGATCAGCACGATGCAGGGGCAGGGATGACGGCTCATCTGCTTCTTACGGTCCTGCTCCTTGCCCTGCCGCCGCAGCCGCGGGGCCGGGAGGCGCTTCCTCAGCCCGTTCCCCAGGGTTCCGACGCCCGGCCTCCCCTTGCCGGCGCCTACCATTCCCAGGGGAACTTCTACTCCTACGTAATGAACTGCCTCTACGGCTGGGCCGACACGGCCATGTCCTGGCCCCGGGAGAACGGCGCCAGCTACCTGTGGTACCTGGCACCATGGGTGTCCGCATACGGCGCCGTCACCCCGGATGCGGTGGAGGCTCCGTACGTGAGCTGCATCCATTGGCCCTGGGCGCAGAGCCATTCCTTCGAGCTCTGGCCCAGCGAGGGCTGGCCGCTTCTCAAGGTAAGCCCCGGCGAGACGGCCCTGGAGGAGACCTACTGGTGCGCCGACGACTGGTACGAGGCGGCCAACGAGGATCCCATGGGCGTTCAGATCTACACCAGGAGCTACAGCTGGGGCACTCCGGGCTACGACACCTTCCTGGTCTCGGATTTCAGCATCACCCACGACAGCGATCACGGAAACCCCGGCGTCCCCCTGGACGCCTTCTGCTTCTCGGTGTTCGCCGACTGCAATATCGCCACATCGGACCCGTCGGACGACTACTTCATGGACGATCTGGTCTTCTACGACGGCCACGCCATCTGGTGCAACGACCCGGAGGCCACCTTCGAGTACCGGCTCGACGACGGCTCAAAGGCCAGCGAGGCCGACGACTTCGTCTACCAGCAGAACCCCCAGGCCGAATGCACCGACCCGGAGGACAACATCTACTACCACTACAACTACCTCGGCTCCGACGGAATCGTGGACGCCGACGTGAACTCCGACGGCGTCTCCGACCACTACACGGTCCTCTTCCGCGCCTCCGGCGGAGACACGCTCTACCCGGTCAACGAAGATACCGGACTGGACCTGTTCAGCGATGGAATGCCCGGGGAGTACTGGGTGCATACCGTCGGCGACACGACCTATGCGGTTGTCCCCCGGAACATGAGCTACATGTGGGACGGCGACCGGCCCACATCCTCCCCGGACGACTCGGGAGAGCCGGTCTACAATCCGCCCTGCAACGGTTTCGTTGGCTGGCGCCTGCTGGACTGCTGGATCAAGAAGGCCGACGGCACCATCGAGAGGCCCATCGACGTCTTCGGGGTCCCCATTCCCCTGTCCCACACCTGGTGGGACTACAGTCTCTACCCGGCGGAGGGCGACGACACGAAGTACCAGTACATCTGGGGCGACAACCACAGCGCCAGCGGCCGGGGCAACGGTCCCGCCTACCTGGCCTCCTGGGTGGGAGATCCCGCCGCCCCCAACGCCTTCGTGCCCCAGAACCCGGGCCCCTTCCCCATAGTGCAGGACAACCCCCTGGCCCTGGGGAACCAGCCCTTCGAGTTCTCCTTCCTGCTGACCATGGGGCCGGTGGACCTGGCCGACGGCGACAGCCTCCGCGTCATAGGCGGAATAGTGGTGGGCAGGGGGCTGGAGGAGCTGCGGCGCAATGCGGACCTCCTGCTGGACGCCTACCATCGCGGCGGCGGCTGGGGGGTGCCAGACGTGCCCCCGGTGCCCACCTTCTTCTACGAGGCCGCAGACGGCTGCGTGGAGATGGTCTGGAGCGACGACGCCGAGAGCTACGAGCCGTTCGGAGGCTACCGGATCTACCGCTCCGTGTTCGGCATAGGCGACTGGGAGCCCGTAGCCGACCTCGACGCCGGGGCCAGCGGCTACACCGACAGCACGGTGACCAGGGGGTACCCCTACTACTACGTGCTCTGCTCGGTGGACGCCGAGACCGGAATAGAGAGCCCCATGACCAACTACAAGCAGACGCTGCAGGGGGAGCCCGTCCCCGTGACTCCGGGGTGGGCGGCCGACTCCGACTGGAGGGAAAACGTCTCGGTGGTGCCCAACCCCTACCGGGGCTCGGCGGCGTGGGAGAGGGGGGGCCAGGACCGGCTGGCCTTCACCGGCCTTCCCGCCATGTGCGACGTGCACATCTACACGCTCAGCGGCGAGAGGGTAGTCACACTGGAGCACCGCAGCGGCGGGGGCAACAGCGGGACCGCGTACTGGAACCTCCGCAACAGCGAGGGCCGCGCCGCGGTCTCCGGCCTCTACGTGTACTGCGTGGAGGCCGAGGGCGGCCGGGTGCTGGGCAAGTTCGCCGTAATCAGATAGTAATTGTCTAAGCAGACTATTCTAAGCGGATATCGGCACAGACTTCGGGAGTGCATATGCACGTGCTGATCATGCTGCTGCTCTCTGTGGGCGGCGCGCTGGACTACGACGCCTGCCTGGCCCACCTGGAGGCCCACTCCCCGGCCTCGGACCTGGCCGGCGAGCACCGGGCAATCATGGAGGAGAATGTCCGCCTGGCGCTGTGGACCCGGGACTCCATGCCCTGGGGGCCGTCCATTCCGGATTCCGTCTTCCTCCGCTACGTCCTGCCGGCAAGAGTCAGCCAGGAGCCGCTGGTGCGCTGGAGGCCGCGGTTCCGGGATGCGGTGCTGCCGGTGGTCGCCGGCGCGGAGTCCATGGAGGAGGCGGTTCTGCTGGTGTCGGCCTGGGCCGACAGCGTCATAGACTACCGGCCCACCCAGTTCCGCGACCAGTCGCCCCTGGTGACCTGGTCGTCGGGGATAGGCCGCTGCGAGGAGATGACCGTGTTCTTCATGGACGCCCTGAGGAGCGTGGGCATCCCCTGCCGGCAGGCCTACACGCCCTGGTGGACCACCGTGGACAGCAACCACGCCTGGCCGGAGGTCTGGACCCCCGGCGGCTGGCGCTACACCGACATCTCCGCCGAGCAGGAGACCCTCAACTCCACCTGGTTCACGGAGAGGGCGCGGGACGCGGCCCTGGTGGTGGCCATCGCCCCCGACTCCGTACCCGGGGCCATGGCCTTCCGGGGGGACGTCTCCGTGCTCAACGTCACCGCCTCCTACGCCGAGACCGGCCTGCTGCGCTGCGAAGGGACTCCGCCGGAGGAGGTCACCGTCTCGGTTGTCAACTACGGCAGCTACCGTCCCATCACCTCCCTGGACTCCGTCCGAACGCAGGTGGAGCTGGGCGGGGGCGTCTACCTGCTGAGCTGGGGATGGCCGGTGAGCTCGGCCCGGGTGACCGTGGCCGCCGGGGACACTACGCTCTTCAGACCGGTATCCGAGGAGCTCCCCGAACACTGCCTGATGAACCTGGAGGAGGGGCAGTGATGTCGGGGATAATCCTTGCGTGCATGGTCACGCTTTCCCCGGGGGCCGAGGCGGAGGTCGACAGCCTGCTGGCGGAGACCCAGGGAAACGCGGAGATGTGGAGCGACTACCTGGCAGAGGCCGGGGGCGATACGCTGGAGTGCGCCCTCTACCTGCTGAGGAAGGTCCCCCGGCTGGACCGGCTGGAGATGACGCCGGAGGCGCTTGACGACCACATACTCGGCACCCTGGCCCACCGGGGCTCCATGCCCGACAGCGTCTTCCTGGAGTGCCTGCTGTGGTACCGGGTGTCCCGGGAGCCGGTAACCGCCTACCGGGAGAGGCTGGCGGCCTTCTGGACCCACCGCGGCGTCGAAGGCCCCGAAGATCTGTCCCGATGGATGGCGGCCAACCTGGACACCATCCCCCGGGAGTTCCTGGGAGGTATGCAGCCTCCCGCCGGGGTGCTGGAGTCCGGCGCCGGCACCGGGGCCGAGCTGCAGGTGCTTCTGGTGGCCTCACTGCGGTCGCTGGGCTGGCCGGCCCGGGTGGTGAAGGGCTGGTTCGCAGGCCCCGAGGGCGGTGAGCGGAGCTGGGCGGAGGTGTGGATGGAGGGGGAATGGCAGGCGGTGGATCCCCCCGGCATGGAGGGGCTGGTGCTGGCGGTGGAGGAGAGCCACGGCATACCCCTGACCTCCGAGCATGTCTCAACCGGTTCCCTGGTGACCGTACCGCCGCAGTGGGAAGGGGACTTCCGCATCTCCCTGAGCCTGCCGGTGCGGGGCAGGTGGCTGCCCCTGGACTGGGCCGTGCCCGCAGCCGAAGGCCCGGACACCCTTGTCCTGGGAGAGGGCGAGCTGCTGGTAATGCTCACCAGAAGGCTGCCCGCAGGCGGGGTGGGGGTCTGGCACCGCTTCGTGCAGGTGGAGGCCGGCACCACAGTCCCGGTGGACTTTTCGGCTATCTGATGTAGCCCAGGTCCCGGAGCTGGTCCTCCACCGCGTTGGTCCAGGGCACCGCCTGGGGGTTGCCCCGCGGGGGCGTGGCCCAGTAGTCCATGGCCTCCGCCAGCAGCCCGCTGTCCGGCGGCAGGGGATTCATCTCGGTCGGGTCGGCCGCCAGGTCGTAGGCGTATGCGCTGTCCGGCTCAAGGTGCCAGACCACCTTCCGGTCCAGCCTTCTGGCGCAGGCCTGCCTCGAGCCTCCCAGGCCGCTGGCGAACAGCGTCCGGGGAGGGCCTTCGTAGGGTGAGAGCAGGTCCCTGCCCGGCGAGCCCTCCGGAGTCGATGCACCGGCCGCGGCCATGACGGTGGGCAGTACGTCGACGTTGCCCACCAGGCTGGTGTCCACCACTCCCGGCTCCACTCCCGCGCCGGCCATTATCAGGGGCACCTGCAGCAGCTCGGCGTGCAGCGTGTGGCCGTGGGCGAACTTCCCGTGGTCGGCGAACTCCTCGCCGTGGTCGCCCATGACGATAACCAGCGTCTCCCCGCCCAGCCCCCTCCGGCGCAGCCCGCCCAGCAGCCGGCCCAGCTGGGTGTCGGTGTAGGCGATCTCGCCGTCGTAGAGGTTGGTCAGGTTGCGGATGCCGGCGGAGTCCACCACCACCGCCCCGGAGTTGGCGTCGTCCATGTCGCTGCGCATTCCCCAGGAGGAGTCGAAGGGTCCTTCGTAGGCCGGATCCGCCCAGATGGTGTCGTATGGAGATGGCGGGTCGTAGGTGGCGTGGGGGTCGAACAGATGCAGGGCGGCGAAGAAGGGCCGGCCGCCCTCCCGCTCGTCCAGCCAGGCCAGCAGGGCGTCCACCGTCTCGCCGGCGGTGCGGCTGTTCCACAGCTCCACCAGCCCCTCGCAGTCGAAGTGGTCGAAGCCCCGGTGGAATCCGAAGTGCTCGCTCATGTAGATCACGTTGAAGAATGCCGCGGTCCGGTAGCCCTGGTCCTTCAGCAGCAGGGGCATGAAGGGCAGGGAAGGGTCAACACCGTAGAAAGTCCTGTTCCGCAGGCGGGCCCGATGCTGTCTCTCGGTGAGTCCGGTGAAGGTGGTGGTCATGGAAGGCAGTGTCCAGGGGCTGCCGCTCATCATTCGAGCGTACCGTGTTCCCGCCTCCGCCAGGCTGTCCAGGTGGGGGGTGGTATCCCGATGGTAGCCGTAGGAACCCATGTGGTCGGCCCGAATGGTGTCGATCAGAACAAGCAGGATGTTGGGTCGGCCCCCTGCCGCCCGGGCAGATTCGTTTCCGCACGAAGCCGCCAGCAGCATCACAGCCGCCAGGGCAAGTATCGCCGGACGTCCCATCTTAACCTTTCATCTGTTCGAACTGCCCGCAGGAGGCGAGAATACCGCCCAATGCCGTCCGCTGTCAAAGCACGGACGGTCAGTCCGGAATGTCCGCAGAGCCGGCGTGGTTCCCCGGACGCCCCCCCTTCCTGTCGGCCATGGAGGCGATCCTGCCGTACTCGCTGTCCAGCAGCTCCCGGTCGGTGCGCTTCTGCAGGGAGTCCAGACCCCGTCTGTAGATTCTGCGGAAGCGGTTTCGGTCGTGCAGGCCCATAAGGGCTATCCGCATCATCTCCACGTGGGGCTTCAGCTCGTCCGGATACTCCTCGGCCATCTTCAGGTACGTCTCCATGGCGTCCTCGTAGCGGCCCCTGGCCTCCAGGGCCCGCGGCGCCTGGTAGTCGGGCAGCCCCGAGCCGGCGGTCCTGAAGTCGTACATCGCCGCAAGACTCTTCCGGGCCCCTTCCGACTCCAGCCTGCGCATCCCCCGCGAGTAGATGCTCGTCGCCCTCTTCAGGTCACCGAGGTCGCCCGCCGCGATGTCTATCATCATACCGTAGGGCCCGGCCTCCTCCGGAAAACGTATGGCCATGTCCTCCAGCTCTTCCATGGCCTCCTCGTACTTCCCCCGCATACGCAGGGCTTCCGGCACGCTGTAGCCGGGAATCCTGTCCTTCCGGCTGCCGTCGCGGAAGAACACCTCCCGCACGGGCTCGGCGATCAGCGCCGCCAGGGGATGCATGAGGAATCCCGCACACAGGAGCCCCACAACCAAAGTGACGGAGGCCCCTGCCGGGGAACCGAACAGGTGTACGAAGCAGATGGTCATGACAAGAAGGACGATAGGCCCCCGCCATGCCAGCGATCTCAGGATGCTGCCGTAGTTGCTCAAGGTCTTCCCCATGTGCTACGCGGGCGCTGCGGCCCGATGAGAGAACGTCGGAAGCGCCTCATGAATATTGTAAGACAGCGGAGGAAGCACAGGGCCTGGCGTACTCGGGAGCCCAACGGTTTTCAGGGGGGTGCTGTCATGCGTATGGCGG
>JAWLEP010000032.1:28594-31608 GCA_041686025.1 Candidatus Fermentibacteraceae bacterium | reverse complement strand
CGGGAAACCAGATCGAGACGATTCCTCCATATTCGAGTTTCCCGGTCAGGCTTCATGTGCCCCATCCGGAAAGGGCTCAGGTCATGGACCATGCACACCTGCCGGAAGGCCCGGCTTCCGGGCAGCAAACCGCAGTTTGCGGAGTGGACCCAGGACACGCCCCTGAGCTTCGCCGTCAAGCTGGGCCAGACGTATTTGGACAGCCTCTGCGGAAAGGGGAAGTAGCGGCTGCGGGATTCCAGCCGCTCCTCCAGCGGAGGCCGGCGCTTGAAATACCTCCACTTCCAGACCTCGAGGTCGTGGCCCAGCTCTATCCAGGCGGACATCAGCTCCAGTCCGTAGCGCCCGATGCCCGTGCTTCTGGTGTAGTCGTAGTCCAGGTTGAACGCCATTTTCATGAGGGACCCATGACTCCGCTCACCTCGACATCTCTTTGGGGAAATGCTCCCTGAGCAGCTGCCTGAACATCCGTCTGGGAATCTCCACGGAGTAGTTGCGGTGAATCCAGTCCCTGGCCTGTCTCCTGACTGGAAGTGTCTCTTCCCAGTTCCGTGAGACCCTGTCAAGGTGCCGGCCCAGCTCTCCGGGGCTGTGGAACGTACTCACGAGATCCGGGGCCTCCACGGCCACGTGGGTCCACGGCCTGGTGATCGTATACAGTCCGCTGGCCATGTAGGCGTTGACCTTCATCTGGTACCAGACCGGCATGATCTTCAGGCCTGTAGCCACGCCGATCTGGTACTCGTCCAGGAGCTGGGGCACCTGCAGTCGAAACACCGGGGGAAGGCAGCGTACGCGGCCGCCGGTCTGCCGGCACATCTGCTGGATACGCGGCCTGAGTGGGCCGTCGCCGACAATGTCGCCGCACATGGTCTGCGACTTCATAACACCCTCCACAAAGACCTCGGGCTCATGCACGGAATTGATCACGGTCAGCAGTATCGCTCTCTCCGCCCGGGGACTCTCATGGTATCGAAAACGGGACAGGTCCTGGTTGTGCGGTATCTCACGGATGCCCTCCACCTGCGTCGTGGGTCCGGTGATTGCGAAGACCGCCCCCTTCATCACCTTCCTGAACAGCGGTCCCTGCGACTCCCGACTGACCTTGGAGTGGAAGCGGAGGACGTAGGGAAGGCCTGCTCCCAAGGCGGCACTTCCGGCCTTCTCGTCCAGGCAGAGGACGAAGTCCGCCTGGAAATCGTCGAAGCAGCGTTCTATCGTTCTTCTGAAGAGATGCTCCGCCGCGGCTCTGCGGAGCCTCTCCGCCTTCTTCCAGGAAAGGGAGAGTAGTCCTCGGACTCCCACACCCGCCACGGGTACCCCTTCCACCGTACGGCGCCTCCGCGGAGCGTTGCGTATGACGTACATGGCCCGGTGCTCGTCACCGAAAAGGTCCAGGGGCGTGGTCCAGCCCCCGGAGTAGCCGGGCAGGGTGTAGGTAGTGGCGACAATTATTCTCATGAGGCTTTCCAGTGGGCTGGGAGCGGCCTTGCTTTATCCGGAGGTGCAGGGTCTCGGCACAGGCGCATGCCGGCATCCAAGCGGGTCATTCCCTAGCGGCTGGCCCTGATCACGGGCACTGCCGCCTTCAGCCCGCCACTCTCCAGTGTCAGCAGGTATACGCCGGAGGGCAGCTCATCCCCGGATGTCGCCCGTCCGCTCCAGCGGACGGAGTGCTCCCCGGCCCTCATCTCGCCCTGGTCCAGCGGTGAGGCCACCAGTCGGCCGCTGAGGTCGTATACCCGCAGTGAGACCGGGCCGGCGTCCGGCAGCGAGAAAGCGATGGATACCTGGCCGCTGAAGGGGTTGGGGGCGCAGACGGGGGCCTGCAGCTGCGCCGGAGGGGGCTGCTGCACTCCGGTAGGCCCGTAGATCAGGCTGACGTACTCCGGGTGGTCGATGAAGGGGTTCCTGTTCTGCTGTATGTCGTAGACGGCCTCGTTGCGGTCCAGCTCCTTGCCGCTGACTGGATCGGCCTCGTGCCATGCCTGCAGCATGTCCCGGGCCCAGGGCGCGAGGACCGCACCGTCGGCCATGGGGCTGCCGGGCCAGCCGGAGTCCTCGCCCAGGTAGCGGGTGGCCATGTAGAAGTAGCCCCTGGCCAGGTCCCCCTGGAAGTCCTCCCGCGGCTCGAACACAGTGCCCACGTAGCCCGGAGCGCAGTTGGGCCCCAGCTTGCATCCGTTCATGGAGGTCCAGGTGGGCCATGCCACCTCTCCGTAGGGGTAGTTGCTGCGGCGGAGGTTCACGTAGATGTCGGAGGGGATAACCAGGAAGAGGTCGGTGTACATGGGCGTGACCTCGCCTCCGTACCAGCTCTTCGGCCAGCTGTGCTCGCGGTTGTAGCCCTCGCCCTCTCCACTGGCGGTTCCCCCCTGGTCGTCCCCGAACTCGTACTCGTAGGGAGGGTCTTCGCCGGGTATGTCGGAGTACATGTCCCAGACCATGCCGTTGGGCTTGTCGTCTGTGGTGTAGAAGGCGCTCCAGACCTCGTCGTAGCTGATGGTCTCGTGGTTGTCGATTATGTCGTGAAGGGCCTGCTGGAGCTCCTCCCCCGAAAGGCCCTCGGCGGAATCGTAGTATCCTTCGGGTATCTCGGCCGCCGGCTGCCCGAGAGCGGCCAGCAGCAGGATGGCCATCCCGGTGAAGCATCGATTGGGCATGTCCTGGGGACTCCCTTCCCGGCTGCTGAATCGGAGGTTATGGCAGAAAGCTCTTACCCCACGATCATACCACAGGAGATGGAGGGCGCAAAGAAGCCGCCCGTCACTCCCCCAGGCACGTCTTCAGCCACCTGTCGGTCTCCCACAGCAGATGCAGCACCGACTCCCGGGCCCGGTAGCCATGTCCCTCCAGCGGGAGCATCACCAGCCTTGAGGTGCCGCCCAGTCCCTTCAGGGCCTCGTAGAGCCTCTTGCTCTGTATCGGGTAGGTGCCGGAGTTGCTGTCCTCGTCGCCGTGGATCAGCAGGAGCGGCTCGTCGATACCGTCGGCGTGCATGAAGGGGGACATCT
>JAWLEP010000032.1:0-28494 GCA_041686025.1 Candidatus Fermentibacteraceae bacterium | reverse complement strand
TGCTCTGTATCGGGTAGGTGCCGGAGTTGCTGTCCTCGTCGCCGTGGATCAGCAGGAGCGGCTCGTCGATACCGTCGGCGTGCATGAAGGGGGACATCTCGAAGTAGACCTCCGGCGCCTCCCACAGGGAGCGGTCCTCGGACTGGAAGCCGAAGGGAGTGAGGGTCCTGTTGTAGGCCCCGCTCTGGGCTATTCCCGCGGCGAAGAGGTCGGTGTGGGCCAGGAGGTTCGCGGTCATGAAAGCCCCGTAGGAGTGCCCGCCCACGGCGATCCGTTCCGGGTCGGCCGCCCCCATGGACACCGCCTGGTCCACAGCGGCCCGGGCGTTGGCCCTCAGCTGGGGAACGAAGCTGTCGTTGGGCTGCGCTGCACTGTCGGCCACGATGGGCATCGAAGGGCCCATCATCACCGAGTAGCCCCGAAGCAGCCACACCAGGGGCGACCACCAGCCGACCCGGTCGAATCGATGCGGAGACGTGCGGACCTGGCCTGCGGCGTCGGCGCTGGCGTAATCCCGGGGATAGGCCCACATGACCATGGGCAGCGGGCCGTCGGAGGCCGAATGTCCCGGGGGCAGGTAGACGACTGCCGACAGGGGGAGTCCGTCGTCCCTCTCGTAGGTGACCAGCCGCTTCTCCAGACCGGCCAGCTGGGGCGTGGGATGCGGGAAACGGGTCAGTGTGTCGAGATTCCCGGACTCCAGATCCCGGGCGTAGTAGTTGGGGGGCCGGTCGGCGGACTCCCGCCTGGTGAGGAGGACCTCCAGCGAGTCATCCAGGAACTTGACGGGGCGCTCGAACCAGGGCGGCCGGGAGCGGAACAGCTCGCCGACCTCGGCCGTCTCCAGGTGGAGGCTTCTGAGGAAGGGCCTGTCCCCCTCCGGCGTGGCGCCCTCTCCCTGCAGGAAGATCGACTCGCCGGAGGGGTCCGTGACCAGTACTTCGCGGCCTCGGGAATCCCGACGCATCAGAGGGTCTCCCGGGTCTTCGTAGGCGTTCTCGAAGCTGTACTCCAGAAGCAGACGGCGGCCCTCGGGCCTGGCGGGGGGCACCAGCCACATCCGTGATGTCCGCGTGGGCCACCACCACTCGTAGAGCAGCGACAGGCTGTCGCTGCACCAGTGGACTCCTCCGTATCGCAGCTCCGTCCTCGCCAGGGTGTCGGGCGGTTCGTCGAAGGGGGCGGACAGCGTTAGAATCCTGTCCCGCAGCTCCGCGTCCGCGGATGAGTCGCCCCCGTCCATGGCCTCCGCCCAGCAAAGCGTGGCGTCCGCATCGGACCTCCACTGGAAGCTCCGGGAGCCTGCAGCCACGCTTCCGAAGGAAATGGGGATCTCCTCCTGCAGAGGCAGATCAGCCACTGTCCTTACCACGCTACCCGAGCTGTCCAGGATCTGGACACGCTGCGGGAAGCGGTAGGCGGGCACGCTGTAGGACCAGGGCCGGTGCAGTGTGACCACCAGCAGGTAGCTTCCGTCGGGGGAGGGGGCGAAGTACCAGATCTTCTCCGGGCCGAAAAGCCTCTCCACCGAGCCGTCCCCGCCCACCCGGCACAGGACCGAGGTCATGTAGTGGTCGAACAGCCTTCCGTCATGGGGCGTCTCCAGCAGGTCGGCGTAGGTACGGGCGGGGGCGCTGGCGCCCCGGGTCTCCCTTACCACAGGACCGGCCGGGACCCGGGAAGGCTGGGGAGCCTCGCCCCGCTGGTCGGGCACCATGCAGCACAGAATGGACTCCCCGTCCGGCGCCCAGACGGGGAACTCGCCGGCCGCCAGGCTGAGAGCAGGGCCGGTGAGCCGCGTGGCGCGGGCGGTGGCCGATTCCGCCAGCCACAGCTCCCCGCCCGATGGCGTCATGCGGACGAGAAGCAGGGCGGTTCCGTCGGGCGACCACTCCGGCCCGGTGAGCCGAGAGCCCTCCGGGATTCCCTGCAGCGTTCCCACGCTTTCGCCGTCGATGCTGCGGAGCTCGGCGGAGTCGAAGTACCACTGCCGGGCGGGGGCATTGCGGCCGGTGTCGATCCTCAGCCCCGCCAGACCCTCCTCCTCCACCGCCAGGTCTTCGATGGGAGGATTTGCCACCGGATCCATCAGGAGCATCCATTTCCTGTCCGGCGAGATTCTGACCCAGGGCGACTGCGGCGCGTCCACTATCTCCACCAGCTCATCGGGAGGGAAGCGGTAGCGGGGAACGGAATCGCTCTCGGCGGCGGGTGCAAGGCAGACGAATGCCAACGCTGCTGCGGCAGGGATCAAGACCGACCTCCATGGCGGTTGGGGGAGTGCTGAGCCTTGTGGTTATTTGCAAGTATTTTTGAGCGTATCGATGCCGTCAACTGAATCGGCGGGAGGGAACCGGCGGCGAAAAACCTTATATGTTCGGTAGGCATCTGTTTCGAAGGCATTACCTGCGGGAATCGGAGGATGGCAGATGAGATTCGCGCTTCTGTGCGTCGCGGCGGTCTTTGCCCTGTCCGGGGCGGTTCGGCTCAAGCTGGTGAACGCCACCGGCGGCTGGGACATCCACGAGGTCTACGTGGTGCCCGCCGCCTCCGAAGAGTGGGGGGAGGACCTGCTGGACGGTTCGGTGATGGCGCAGGGGGGCTCCTTCTCCCTGGAACTGGCCCCCGGCCTGTACAGCCTGAAGGCGGTGGACGAGGACGGTGACGATTACGTCCGGAGCCCGGTGGTGGTCACCTCGGACCTGGTCTGGAGCATCACCCTGGATGACCTCGAAGGATACTCAGGCGGCGGCGGCGGAGGAGGTTGAGGCGGCTGGTAGCCTTCCGTCGGAAGGCCATGATTGCCCGTCCCGGGCTCAGCCCCCGCCAGCCGGGGCGGGAAGCGGCGTGAGGAAGTAGTCCCTGTCCCCCTCCCGGGGCCGGCGTCCTCCGCGCTGGGGGTCGTAGCCAAGGGCGGGGTCGTAGCTCTCCGCGTCGTAGAGCGGCGCATCCGCCTCCTGCGCGTAGCGGTTGTAGGTGTCGATGTCCCAGGTTGTGCAGAGGGCCCGGTAGGGGAACGCATCCACGTCGTGCCAGGCCATTCCCTCCATGTCACCGTAGATGTAGATCCCCGCGGCCCTCTCGTGCTCGGGGTTCATGCCGTCGCCGATGATCAGTATCAGATGGTTCACCGGCTCCTCCAGGTCTGCGCACCCGGCGAGTACGTCGTACAGGTGGGTGTTGTCGATGATGCTTGGCACGCCGGGGGCCGGGGGCGTGCCCTCGCAGACCCGCAGCAGGTCCAGGGCCCTCTCGGGGCCGGCGGCGGCAACCGTGACCGGCTCGTTGGTGTGCCCGGTGCAGCCCCAGGTCACCTGCCCGTTGGGGTAGCGGCGGTCGGGGCCCTCACCCTCCATGGCCGGAAGCTCGCCCCTGCCCAGGGGGTTGTTCATGGCCAGACGCATGTAACCGTTGGAATGGTCGGAGGTGACTACAACCAGCGTGTTCTCCGGGCTCAGGGCCGCCGAGGTGTCGATGTAGCCCATCACCCCGTCCACCGCCTCCTCCAGGTCCCACATCGAGCCGATCATCCAGTGGTAGTCGTTGTTGTGGTTGGCCCAGTCGATGTCCCCCTGCTCCAGCATGAGCAGGAAGCCCTGGTCGTCGCGGGACAGGAAGTCCAGCGCCGCGATGGCGGCCTCGGAGAGCGCGGGGTTCTCCCCGGTGGCCGGCTCCACGGCCCCATTGCCCTCTCCCAGCGGCACCGGCGGCTCGAAGCACCCGGCAGCCCCCCCGAACAGGCCGAGCACCCCCGTCCCGTCGTCCGGGTCCAGCCCCTCAACCGCCTCTGCGAGCAGATCCGCCCCGTCTGCGCCCGCGGTTCGCTCGGCCAGGAGGTAGCGCGTGTCTCCCCGGACCAGGCTTTGGTAGACCGCCTGTGAGATGTGTCCCCGCGAGGTGTCCCAGTCCGGGTTCTCCCAGGCCGGATGGCCGGCCCCCACCACCAGGTCCGCCAGCCCTCCCTCGATCATCTCCTCGGATATGCCGGGACCTTCGCGGCCCTCGTAGCCCTCGTAGTAGTGGTTCCGGTCGGGGCTGTGGGCCACGAAGCAGGCGGGCGTGGCGTGGCAGAAGGGTACGGTTGATACCACCCCCACCGCCCATCCCAGGGAGTCGCAGCGCTCTCCCAGGTTGCGAAGGGCGCCGTCCCCTGGATCTCCGGCCTCCCAGCAGACGTTGCCGGCCTCGGTCTTCTCGCCCGTGGACATGGCCGTGGCCGCGGCGGCGGAGTCCGTGGCCGGGATCTCGGATTGGCCGACGTCCTGCTGCCGGTTGGAGGGCCTGCGATGACTTGCGGCCGTATCCTGCCGATGTCCGGGTCTCTCGCAGGAGGCCAGAGGCAGCATCGAGAGCAGAAGCATAATCCCCAGAAATCTGAAGAAGGCCCTGTGGCCTGAACGGGTCATGGAGAGATGCCCTCCCAACTCCTGTGAAATGCCTCTGCCGAACATGGGGGCCAATGCTGACAGCCCGTAGAGGGGCACGGTGGCCGACCTACATGAACCTCTCGAAGCGGTCGGCTGAAGCGCCGCATATGGGGCACTTGCCCGGGGGGTCCTCCCGGGCGCAGAGGTAGCCGCAGACCCGGCAGCGGTGCACCGGCTGCGACAGCTCGCCGGAGACCTCCGCGGGGCCGCCGGAATCCCTGTTCTGGGGCCTCTGCGAGGGATCGGCCGGCCTCCTCTCCGGAACCGCTCCCAGCTCCCGCTCGCCGTCGCGGACCTCGTCGGAGACGTACAGGCCGCAGTAGCAGGCCCCGTGCTCCACCAGGTCGGCGTCGCGGTAGTCGCAGGGACAGATGATGTCCAGGTCCTTCTGCCTCTCGCCGTCGGCCAGCCTGCAGGGGCAGGCCATGTAGCCGTAGCGGTCGATGTTGGTGACCAGGCTCTCCATCAGCTGCATGGTGAACTCCCGGTCGGGGTTGAGGTTGTAGCCGCCCTGGTCTGCCTGGTTCTTCAGCCTGTCGTAGAGCTTCTCGGCCCTCTCCTCGACGCTCACTCCTCCACCCCCAGTGCTTCCCGGAGCCTGCCGGGGTTGTGCCCGGACACCACCTTCTCGTCGTCCACCACCACGGTGGGAAAGCTGGCCACCGGGTTGTGCCTCTTCATCTCCTCTACGGCCTCGGCTCTCTCGCTTCCGCTTAGCCTGTCCACGTAGACGTAGGAGTACTCCACCCCCAGGCTGTCCAGCAGCTTCCTTGTCTTTCGGCACCAAACGCAGGTGCTGAGGGCGAAGAGCACTACCTTGCCCCTGTCCTCCCCCTCCACATGGGTCAGGTCCATGCACGACCTCCAGTCGGATTGGCCATTAGCTGTCCCCGGACTCCCTCCACCCTAATCCCCGCCGGACGTCGGCGCAAGGAAACTGGCAGTATCCGCACTCGGTGAACAGCGCAGTCTCATAGATGGGGGATAAGCGGTTATCCGCGGGGTCGTTCTCCGGGGGGGAGCATAGCCCCCTCCTGCACAAGCGGAAATCAGCTCTTCGCGAGGTCTTCCAGTATCCTCTCGTACTCCTGGCGGTCGATCTCGCCCCTGGCGTACCGCCTTCTGGCGATCTCCCTGGCGCTGTCGCCGCCGGGTGAATGTGAACCTGGACCACCCCTGCTCCACATTCTGGCCAGCAGGTAGACAAGCCCCACCAGCAGCACAATCCAGACTACCATTCCAAAGCCCCCTAGCAGGGGGATGTCACCCATTCCGTGCCAGTGATACATCCCGCACCTCCGTAAATGCCGTCATGGTCTCACTGGCTATATAACCTACCAAGTAGGTATGGTTCCTGGCTCAGGATGCCCAGGCCCTTACTCGCTTCGGATCAGGTAGCCGGCGGTTACCTCGGGGTGCCTGTACCCGTAGCGCTTCTCCGGCCTTCTGCCCTTGTAGATGGCGTGCTCGGGGCAGAAGCTGATGCAGGCGTTGCAGCCCTCGCATCGGTTGTGCCAGACCGGCCTGCCCGCCTCCTCGATGGTGATGTCGGAGGTGGGGCAGACCTTCGCGCATATGCCGCACGAGGTGCAGTCGTCGGTGACGCCGAACGCGTTGTCCGCCTTCCGTATCCCCTTGGAGAAGAGGGGGTAGACCAGGCGGGTCAGCAGGCCGTAGAGGCCGCCGCTCCTGCCCTCCAGCAGTGTTACCCGGTCGCGGATGCCGGCCGACACGGATTCCAGGGCCGCCTCCGACTGCTCCAGCTTGGCCGAGGCCTTGGGGCCGGGCTCCCGTGGCTCGACACTGAGTTTGGTATTGGTGGGCATCACGATGTCGAAAAGCGCGTCCGGGCGCTGCCCCGCATCGGCGGCCAGCTTCTCGAACTGGCGCAGAGCGTTGCCGTACCTGCCGGCATATGTGGCCACGCAGAACAGGTAGTCGGCCTCTATCGAGGCCCGCTCCAGCAGCTCGGCTGCAAGCACCGGCATGCCGCCGGCGTAGACGGGGAATACGAAACCCACTACGTCATCGGCCAGCCTCTCCCCGCTGTCCGCCAGACTGTCGGTGATTCTCACCAGCCTGGTGTCGCCTATCCTGTCTCCTATGCTCCGGGCGGCGTGGTAGCTGTTTCCGGTTCCGGAGAACCAGTAGATGGTTGCCATTCCCCTCCTCCTTGTCTCTCTACCCCTTTTTCCCCTCCGAAGGGTCCCGGCCGCCGGCTGCCCGCGACTGCGCCAGCATATCCTGCAGCTCTACGTCCGGGTGCGTGTACCTGCCCCGGTCTGCGGTCTTCCCCCCGTACTCTATTGCCCGCTCCGGGCACCAGTGCAGGCACGCCATGCACTCCTGGCAGAGATGGTGCCAGACGGGCGCGCCATCCTCCAGGAGTATGTTGTCCACGGGACATACCGACTGGCAGGTGCCGCATGAGGTGCAGGCCTCCGTGACCCTGAAGTTCCTGTCGCGGACGTGGACCTGCCGGCGCCATCCGGGATGCAGCGCCCGGTCCAGCAGCCAGCCCAGAACGGGGGTGTCCCCCCGGAAGCCCTCCCGGCGGTCCTCTACGTCCCCCGAGATCTGCTTCAGCCTCTGTGCTGTCTTTGCCAGCTTCTTCCGGACGCCTTCGGCATCGGGGACATCGTACATCGGTACGTAGTTGCCCACCATGGGCAGCATGAAGCCGGCATCGAGCCTTCCGTCCAGCTCCTTTCGGAGCGAGTGGACGGCCCAGGCCGGGCCTCCCCCGCTGGTGATAACGCCGAAGAGATAGCAGCGTTCGCGCACCTCCAGCCTCTCGCAAAACCGCTCGACTATCTCTGGCAGTCCCTCGAAGTACATGGGGAAGACCAGGCCTACGCGTTCCTCCCCGGGGCGAACCCGACCCGCCCTTACGGCCCGGGCCATGGGCTCCAGGCGGGTGTCGCCAAGGGCTTCCGCGATCCCCTCCGCGGCATGGAGGGAGTTGCCGGTTCCGCTGAACCAGTATATCGCGCTGCCCATCGTGCCCCTTTCGTTAGGGAGTCTACTCTTCCGACCTGTTCTCTTCGTCGTCCGGCTCCACGTGCACCACCGCTTCCAGTATGTCACATTCGCACTCATCGACCTTCTCCTGGACGGCGGTGGCGATGTTGTGTCCCTGGGCTACGGACAGCTCCGGGTCCACCAGAATGTGGACGTCCAGCGTCAGCGAGCCGGCCATCTGCCGGACCCGCAGCCTGTGCGAGGTGCGGACGCCCGGTACGGAATCTATTGCATCTCCTATCCGCCGAACCATCTCCCGCCCCGGGGCCCGGTCTATGAGCTCGCATACGGCGTCCCGGACCAGCTTGACGGCGGTGACGGCCAGAAAGGCCGCCAGCAGGGCGGCGGTGAACCGGTCCAGGAAGGCCCACCGCCGGCCCCCGAAGGTGGCCCCGGCGATTCCGGCGGCCGCGGCCAGGGAGGTGAAGGCGTCGGTCCTGTGGTGCCAGGCGTTGGCCACCACCGAGGGGTCCTTCTCCCGCTGGCCCACCCTCCTGGTGACATGGTAGAGAAGCTCCTTGGGAACCATGGACCCGATGGCCACCAGCAGCGGCAGCAGGCCCACCTGGATCGTGTGGGGCTGTCCGTAGGAGGAAATGGCGTCGTAGATGATCCAGCCGGCAGTGACCAGAAGCGAGAGGCCCACCGCCAGCGAGACCAGCGTGGCCACCCTCCTGTGGCCGTAGTGGTGGTCGTCGTCGGCCGGGCGGCCGGAGAACCGCAGTCCCAGCAGGACGGCAGCGTCGCTGGCCAGGTCCGAGATCGAGTGCAGGCCGTCGGCCAGCAGCGCCCTGGTCCCGGTGAGCAGGCCCACGGATACCTTTACCGCCGCCAGGCCCACGTTGGTGGCCAGGCCCAGGAGGGTGACCCTCTTCGGGGTCATCAGTAGCCCAGCTCCGGGTCGACGCGGTGGGGCACCGGGTCTCCACCGGCCGCCGCGTTTATCAGACGGGCCAGCTCCCGGGCCCGCAGCAGCTCCAGCTCGGAGACGTTCATGGCCCCGCCCCTGTGCGGGCTCATCACCACGTTGTCCAGCTCGCCGAAGGGGAAGCGTGAGGGCCGGGTATCTCTCCTGGACTCCTCGCTTCGGGGGTAGCTGTACCAGACGTCGATACCGGCGGCCCCGATTCCGCCGTCCCGGAGGGCCCCGTACAGGGCCTCCTCCTCCACCAGGCCGCCCCTCCCCACGTTCACCAGCACCGCCCGCCGGGGCATGGCGGCCAGCATTGGGGCGTCGATCATGCCCCTGGTCTCGTCGGTGAGGGGGACGCAGAGGACCAGGACGTCGATCCCCGGCAGCTGCCCGTCCAGGGCCTCCGGCGACAGTACGGGAACCCCTTCGCGGACCTCACCATCCTCCACGTGGCGCGCGATGCCCACCACCTCTGCTCCCATGGCCCGGCAGGTCCGGGCCACCCTTCGGCCGATCTCGCCCATGCCCACCACCAGGATGCTGCTGCCTTCGATGAGCATGGCGTTCTCGGGGGAATAGCGTATGGTCCAGTCACCCTCGCGCATCTTCCTGTCGGCCAGGACGATGCGTTTGGCAGCCGCCAGAAGGAGCCCCACGGCGAGCTCGGCCGCGGCGGGGGCGTTGTGATGCAGGTTGTGCACCGCGAGATGGGGGAAGTCGGCCAGCAGCTCCCGGGTGGAAGCGGGAAGGCCAGCCCAGGGAACCACGTACCAGCGCAGCGACGGCACCTCCAGCATCTCCCTGTCGGGACGGCCGCACACCAGCATCTCGTAGCCGTCTGCCCGGGGGGCGCCTGCGGAAAGCTCCACGTCCTCGACCAGGCCGGCCTCCAGCTCCCGAAGCGCCTCCTCGCTCCACTCCCCCGGCATGTACACCCTGAGCATACTCCGCCTTTCGCCGAACAGATGGGAATCTAGCAAAAGTAGGGTTCTGCGTGAACCTCGGCCGCGGGGATATAGGGTTGCGGGCCGGCACGGCTTGGCTTAGTAGTGAGTCGGCCGTCGGTAAAGCGGGCCCGGAGGGTGAGCCCGTGCAGGATGAAGGGAAGGTGGCCGGCTGTCCGTGATGAGCGGCGAAGAGGAGCTGTGGGAAAGCGCCCGCGATGCAGACGGGGGGCCGGTTCGCATTCCCCCCGACTGCGGAAGCTGGCTGGCGCGTTCGCTGAAGAACGCCCGGACCGCTGCCTCCGCCGTACGGCTGTCCATGCACGGCAGAATCCGTCTGGGCGGCTGGAAGACCTTCAGCGCGGTCCAGGTCATATCGGCGCAAGCGGGAATGGTGTGGAGGGCCACCGTGAGGATGGCGGGCCTGCCGGTGGAGGGGTACGACCGGCTTCTTGACTGCCGCGGAGAGATGAGATGGAAGATGCTGGGGCTGATACCCCTGGTCGGTGAGTCCGGCCCCGACGTGACCAGGTCCGCCGCCGGCAGGATGGCGGCGGAGATGGTCTGGCTTCCCCAGGCCCTGTGCCGGCCCGGTGTGCGGTGGACCCGGCCGGAGCCCGATGTGGCCAGGGCCCGGCTGTCCGTCTGCGGGGAGGACCTCCGGCTGGACCTGGCCGAAGGCCCGGGAGGGTCGCTGCGAAGCCTTCGGATGCGCAGGTGGGGCGACCCCGACGGGCAGGGGCACAGGTACGTTGACTTCGGGGGCCTGGTGGAGGAGGAATCGGCGTTCGACGGTGTACTCATCCCCTCCAGGCTGCGCATCGGCTGGTTCTTCGACGGCGGCGGCTTCCAGGATGACGGAGAGTTCTTTCGGGTGACGGTCGACGAGGCGGTCTACAGGTAGATGGCGCCGCACGCGTAGAGCGGCAGTGTGCGGAAGACGGGAGGGTGCCAAGTGGTGAGATTAGCGGTCCTGGCTCTGACGACTGCGCTGATTGTCCTGCCCGCCGCCTGCGGCCGGGAAGGTCCCGACGCGACGGCCGACAGTACGATGCCCGACAGCCTCGGAGGGGTGCCGGCGGACACTGTGGTCAAGTGGGTCGAATACGCCGAGTCCTCCGACGAGGGGCTGTGGGAGGAACGTACGGACCGGCTGCTCTTCGTCCCGTCGGACTCGCTGGGGGGTGGAATGGACCCTCCCTTCTACGACCCCTATTCCTTCTGCGCGGCGGGAGACACCCTTTTCGTGGCCGACCAGAGCACCTGCCAGGTGGTGGCGGTGCGGGCCGACGGGGAGGTGCTCTGGCGTGCGGGCGGCCAGGGGGAGGGGCCGGGGCGCTTCAGCAGAATGGGGGGCATTGCAGTCTCCTCCCGCCACGTCTGCGCCCTGAATCCCGTGCTGGGCAGGCTCGAGATCTTCGGCAGGGACGGGGAGTTCATCCGTTCGCTGGAGATCCAGCTGCCCCACGATGCCTGCGGGCTCGCAGGCGGCCGTTTCGCGGTTGCGTCCAGGCGCCAGCCCGGCGGACACCTGCATCTGGTGGACCCGGACAGCGGGATCGTCCACTCCTTCGGGGAGGCGGTGGTGGACGGGGCGTACGACAACATCGGGATGATGGACATGCTGAAGGTCTGCGCAGGCCCCGGCGATACACTGGCGGTGTTCAACCGCTACCAGGGGACACTGGCCGTCTACGAGCCGGAGGGCTGGACCTGCGTCTACCGGGGCTCCCGGACCTTCCCCGACCAGCCGGAGCCCCCCCGGATGGAGCAGTCGGGGGACGAGATGCGCTTCTACATGTTCCCGGTGGCCAGCAGCGCCTTCGTGGGCCCGGAGGGTCAGCTGAACACCGTCATCCATCTGCAGTCCGACGGTACCTTTCTCAGCGAGATGGGGGGCAGCGGGCAGGCGCCTGTGACCGTGATAGACAGGTACTCCTGGAGCGGGCAGTACCTGGACAGCTACTGCCTTCCCGATTCATCCCTGGGGAGCGCTCAGAAGCTGGGAGACGGCAGGCTGGCGGCTCTGGACTACCGGCGGGGAGCTCTCAGGCTCTTCCGACGGCTGGAGCGCTGAGTTGACCGGCGACGCCCCGGATACCGTGGTGTACGTGGACGCCGACGCCTGTCCGGTGAAGTCCGAGATCTACAGGGTTGCGCGGCGTTACGAGCTGCCGGTGGTGGTGGTCTCGAACTCCTGGATGAGGGTCCCGCCGGGCAGCTGGGTCACCCTTCGGGTGGTGGAGAAGGGCGAGGGGGTGGCCGACGACTGGATCGCCGAAGCGGTGGGCAGAAACGATATCGTGGTCACCGGCGACATTCCCCTGGCCCGACGCTGCATCGAGGCCGGCGCTCTGGTCATGGGGCTGCGGGGAAGGCCCTTCACCGCGGAGAACATCTGTGCGGCTGTGGCCACCAGGGACCTGATGACCGGCCTGCGGGACCTGGGAATAATGGAGGGCGGCGGTCCTCCCCCTTTCGAGAGGAAGGACCGCTCGCGGTTCCTGGAGGCCATGGACGAGATGGTGAATGCGGTGCTGGCGGGCAGGACCGACCGCTACCGCTGACTCCCCGGCAGCCGCAGGCTGCCGCCTGTCTGCTCGATTACGTAGACCCTCTGGCAGAGGACCGGGTCGGTGTCGTAGGCCAGGATTCCATGCTCGTCCATGGTGAACTCCCAGGACAGGGGTTTCGATCCGAGCCCCACCAGCACCGCCCTTCCCGCCAGCTCGCCATCGGGGCTCCATATGTCGAAGACCGGCTCCTCCATGGTCCCGTTCAGCGCCCAGAGGTTTCCTTCCGAATCCACGTCCAGGTCGGCCACCGGAAGCCTGTAGGGCCAGGGGTCGTTCACCTGCACGCTGTAGCCCGGGTCTCCCCCCTCCAGGCTGCGCAGCTTCTGCTGCACGTACTCCACGTCCCGGGCGATCTCCTCCTCGGTCTTCCGCACCGCCTCCACCTCGCGCTCCAGCGGGGGCAGCTCGGTGCCGTCGGGGTCGAACCTGAGTATCCGGTAGTCGGTCTCCGAGAACGGGGCCGCGTAAACGCGGCCGGTAGCGGGGTCCGCGGTCCAGGAGTTGGAGAAGAAGTACCTCTGGGCCACGTCGCCGGCGCCTTCGGCGACCTCGAAGGGCAGGGGCTTCAGCCAGTAGATCACGTCGGGCTCGGCGGTGGCCGGAAAGCGGCCCAGGTAGATCTCCAGAATCGGCTGGTCGTCCTCATCCACGTACACCCGGGTCCTCCCTGCCACAAAGGAGCTCTCCCCCACGGCAACCGGGTTCAGGTGGGCGTTGGACTGCACCTCCACCTCCACGCCCAGGAAGGCGCCGGATGTGTCGTAGGCCAGTATGCCGCCGCTCCAGGGGTCGATGACGCCCATTCTGCCGTCGGGGTAGAGGATCAATCCCAGGGGGTTCATCAGCTCTCCGGGGCCGCTGCCCCGACGGGAGATCCGCCGGACCATGCGACCTTCGGCATCGAACAGCCTTATGTCGGCGGAGGCCCGGTCCAGAACGGCGATCCGCCCCGCCGGCGTATGGCCCAGCCCCTCGATGGAGCCGAATACGTAGTTGGAGTCACCCATCTCGATTCCTATGGAGTCCACTACGGAAAGGGTGCATAAGGGAAGCCCCGCGGTCGTCGAAGGGGGCTCTCCTCGGTCTCCTCCACAGGAAACCGCCACGGCAGCGGCCGCGGCAATGGGGAACGCTGCCTTCAGAATGTAGTATCTCACTCCTCACCAGGCCTTTCGATGCTGTCCGATTCCTGCCCCTTTACCATTCAGACGAGAAACCGCAGTTTGTGTTACAACTGGCACCTCAGCGAACTCGGAACGATGCCGTGAAGGGAGTCGACAGCCATGGAAGCGCTCACTGAGTTCCTCAACGAGATCGGCTGGCAGGACAGGCTGCTGGACCTGTTGAAGATACTCTTCATTCTGGCTCTGGCCTGGCTGACGCGGCTGGCGCTGCGCAAGGCCATGGACAGGACGGAGAACAGGCTGGTCCGCAGGCACGAGAGGGAGGGAGAGCCGCCGTCCGAGGTAGGCAAGAGGGTATCCACCATCATGAAGCTGCTGAGACAGGTCGTATCCATTGTCTTATGGGGCATCGTCTTCCTGATCGTTCTGCGGGAGATCGGCCTTGACATCGGGCCCATACTGGCCGGCGCGGGGGTAGTCGGCCTGGCAGTTGGGTTTGGCGCCCAGAACCTGGTGCGGGACATCATCTCGGGGCTGTTCATGCTCCTGGAGGACCAGGTGCGGGTTGGTGACGTAGCCATCATCAACGGAACAGGCGGATTTGTGGAAGAGGTCAACTTCCGCACCCTGGTCCTCCGCGACCTCGGCGGCGTGGTGCACGTCTTCCCCAACGGCAGCATCAGCTCTCTGAGCAACATGACTCACGACTGGTCGGCCTACATCTTCGAGATCGGCGTGGCCTACAAGGAGGACACCGACCGGGTGGTGGCGGTCATGGAGGAGGTGGGCGCCGAGCTCCGGGACGACGAACACTTCGGCAACCTGATACTGGAGGACCTGGAGATATTCGGCGTCGACAAGTTCGATACCTCCTCGGTGGTGATAAAGGCCCGCCTCAAGACCAAGCCGGTGAAGCAGTGGGAGGTTGGCAGGCAGTACCTCAGGAGGCTGAAGTACGCCTTCGACGAGAAGGACATAGAGATTCCCTTCCCCCATCAGAGCCTCTACTTCGGCGAGGCCAGCAGGCCCTTAGAGCTGAAGCTGGTGAGTGGAGAGGAGCATCTGGCGGCGTCGTCGTCTGACTGACCGGCTTCAGCCTGGCCTTGCGGCCGAGGCCCAATGTCCGGATTGTCCCCATGGAGGGAATCGCTATGACGGCAGACAGGCCGGGCCTTCACAGGCTGCTGGAGCCCTACTGGGATTCCGGGAAACCCGCCCGCGGGGAGGTCCGCGAGAGAGTCTGGACCGATTTCGGCGGCCGGGGAGCGGTGCTGATCACCGACATGTCCGGGTTCTCCCGGGTCACCAGGGACATGGGAATAGTCCACTACCTGGCCATGATACGCCGCATGCAGCGGATCATGGTCCCTCCGGTGCACTCTTATGCCGGCCGCCCCCTCAGCCGACGGCCTCTTCCCGGAGAGCCGGGGGCCGGGTGGGATGGGCTGAGCCGCTGTCACGCCGCCGATGACTCTGTTGTATAATCCGGGTGGAGGTAAATCGTACTGAGTCCCTGCCCTATACTATCGAAGGGAGCTCCTTGAGCGAGGTGACCGTTGTGGGAGCCGGCCTGGCCGGGAGCGAGGCGGCCTGGCAGCTGGCCCGGGCGGGGATATCCGTGGAGCTGGTGGAGATGCGCCCCCAGGGCAGCACACCGGCCCACACCACGGGCCGCGCCGCGGAGCTGGTGTGCTCCAACTCCCTTCGCTCGCAGTCGCTTTCCAACGCCGCGGGGGTCCTCAAGGAGGAGCTGCGTCGCGCCGGCTCGCTCCTCATCGATGTGGCCGACCGCACATCGGTGCCCGCCGGCATGGCCCTGGCCGTGGACCGGGACCTCTTCTCCGCCGAAGTCCAGAGCAGGCTGGAGGGGGAGCCTCTCATCGACCTGGTGAGACGGGAGCAGGAGGAGGTGCCGGCGGGCAGGGCAATAGTCGCCTCGGGCCCGCTGACCGCCGGAGCCCTGGCCTCCGGTCTGGTGGAGCTTACCGGCGTGGAGAGCCTCTACTTCTACGACGCCATAGCCCCGGTGGTGGACGCGGAGAGCATCGACCGGTCAGTGGCCTTCCTGCAGTCGCGGCACGAGCCAGTGGGAGAGGGCGACTACCTCAACTGCCCCCTCTACCGCGAGGGGTACGAGGCCTTCGTGGAAGAGCTGCTGGCAGCGGAGAAGGTGCCCCTGAAGCGGTTCGAGCGGGAGATACACTTCGCCGGATGCATGCCGGTGGAGGCCATTGCCGAGAAGGGCTGGGAGACGCTGGCCCACGGGCCCATGAGACCGGTGGGGATCACCGATCCCCGCACGGGGAAGCAGCCCTTCGCGGTGCTGCAGCTGCGCATGGAGAACCGGGCGGGGACGGCCTGGAACATGGTGGGCTTCCAGACCAAGCTCACCTATCCCGAACAGCGCCGGGTGTTTCGGATGATACCGGGCCTGGAGAGAGCGGAGTTCCTGCGGTACGGGTCCATGCACCGCAACACCTTCGTGGACGGCCCTGCGGTGCTGGACGGGAGTCTGAGGCTGAGGAGCAGGCCGGAGGTGTGCCTGGCGGGGCAGATTACCGGGGTCGAGGGATACATCGAGTCCATCGCTTCGGGTTTTCTGGCGGCGGCCTTCACCGCAGCAGACCTCCGGGGCGAGCACCTGGACCCGCCGCCCGGGGATACGGCCCTGGGCTCCCTGCTGGCCTACGCAACCCGGCCGGGGAAGGGCACCTTCCAGCCCAGCAACATCAACTTCGGCCTCTTTCCCCCCATAGAGAAGAGGATGCGGAAGCGGGAGCGCAGAACTGAGTACGGACGAAGGGCCCTGGAGAGCATCGGCCCCTGGCTGGACTCGCTTCGGAGGGTACTGGGGCCCCTCAGCTGAGCAGCAGCTTCAGTACGCTTCCCAGAACGGCCGCCGTCAGAACGAGCTTAATCCACCGCTCGCCCTTCCTGACGTTGAAGACCGTGCCCATCCATCCGCCCAGGGCGTTGCCTGCGGTGAGGACGGCAGCGGGGACCCAGTAGATCTTGCCTCCGTGCAGGAACACCAGGATGGCCGGAACCGTGTATATGCCAACTATCAGGACCTTCAGGCTGTTGGTCCTCACCATGGAAAGTCCGCCGAGGTTGTGCAGCAGCATGATTATCAGAAAGCCCACACCGGCCTGAATGACCCCGCCGTAGACCCCAACCAGGAAGAACAGGGCCGCCAGCAGCCCCTTCCTGCGGGGGGTGACGCCGCTGGCTTCGCGGTTGTGCTTCAGCAGTATGGCCGCCAGTACCGCCAGCATGACGACCGCCAGCAGCGTGCGCATCTGGGTCTCCTCCATCCGGACTGCGATGCCGGCACCCAGCAGGGCTCCCGCCACCGCCGGAAGGGCCAGCATGAGCCCCAGCTTCGGCTGGAACAGCCCGGAATGGCGGAATCTGGCTATGGAGACGACGTTCTGCCCCAGTATGGCTATCCGGTTGGTCCCGTTGGCTACCGTAGGAGGGAGGCCCAGGAAGATCAGCGCCGGCAGCGTCAGAAGCGACCCGCCGCCGGCGGAGATGTTCACGAAGCCGGCCAGGCATCCGGCCGCCAGGAGAAGAAGCAGTCGCAGAGGCTCCAACTGTCCTCCAGGGGATGGGTCCCAGTCTGCGTACGAGGGATCAAGATACCCCTGCGGGAAGCCGGGGGCAAGACTTCCGAGTACCACGGGGATCAGACGAACGCCGTCTCCCGCCGCCGGCCGCTGCCGGCGGCCAGCCTCTCCGCCAGGGCCACGTCGCGCAGCTGGCGCAGCAGGAGCATGGCCCTGCGCCCGTGGTAGCTGGCGGGCAGGAGCCGGTCTATAACCAGCCATCGGCCGTCGTTGACTATGATGGTCCTGCCCGGTCCGGTCCTGCCTTTGAGGTACTCGGCGTCGAGGGACATGGGGGTGCTGGTGCTGAGCAGGTGGCCGTCCACCACCTCGCAGGAGAAGCAGGGGGGCGTCGCGCTTATCCCCGTGCGCAGCAGTACCCGCCCGTCCGGGAGTACGTGCGCCCCGCTCCTTACCTCCCGGTTGCCGCGGCGTCCCTGCAGGACCTGGCTCGCGGTCCCTGCGGACGGGCCGAGGGCGCTGGCGGCCGGGAGAGCCAGGACGCTGCTTCCCTTCAGGCTGAGCCCGGCCTCCGCCAGGGTCCTGCCGGAGGGAAACCTGGGATCGTCAAGCCGGCCCCTGTATCCCTGAAGCGATGAGGTCAGAAGCACCGCGAAGGGGCCGGAGCCGCTCTGGCCCAGTGAGAAAGGGTCCCAGACCATGAGAGCCGCAGCCACCGCGGCCGGGATGTTCCCCAGGATCTCGCGCAGACGGCTGTGGTCGCCTCGAAGAAAAGCAGGCAGTTCCCGGGCTGCCCCTTGCTGCGGGGAATCTTCGCTGTCGGCCAGCTTCAGCTCCTCCAGCGTCTTCGAGATCTCCCTGATTGTCCTGTGAACCGGCCAGCCCATGGGCTCCTCCCGCGGTTGTCAGTGGTCCTGCAGGCTCCAGCCACAGCCTAGGGGAGAGGTGTTAAACGGGAATTAAGGACGGCTTAAGGTCACCTGGAGGGCTGGTCTTCGGCGTGGGTGCCCTGCATCTTCGGTGCGGAGGTGACAATGAGCTGGCTGCGCTACGCCCTGCCGGGCCTGCTGGCCCTGGTGGCCGTGTTTGTAACCCTCTCCTGGCTCAGGAAGAGGGCGGTAGAGGACCTCAGGCAGCGGCTGGCGGGGAGAGAGATCATCCGCAGCGACCGGAGAGCCAGCTTCTTCGGCGTGGAGTCGAAGGGGCAGGCGCAGATTCGCGGCAACGGCGTACTGGTGCTCACCCCCGGACAGCTGGTCTTCGAGATGCTGCTTCCCAGGCGGGAGATGGTCATCGACCTGCACAGGATCAGCAAGCTGGCAAAGGTAAAGAGCCATCTGCACAAATCGGTGATGAGACCGCTTCTTCGGGTGGAGTACGACGACGGTGCCGGGGGAACGGATGCCGTGGCCTGGTCCGTGAAGGACGTGGAGGGCTGGATCTCCGAGCTGGCTGCGGTGTGCGACTGCGAGGTGGAAGGGGTCTGACCCCGGCCTTCCGCCGTCCTCCTCCTCCTGGCGGAAGTCGGGTCAGCGCAGGTCTAGGCCTCGGCCGCCTGTTTCTCGGGGGTCTCGTCTATCAGCCCCATCTTCTCCAGCCTGGCCAGTATGGCCTGCTCGGTTCTGCCCAGCACCCTGGCTATCGCTTCCACCTGGCTGCCGTTCTCGAACCGCGAGCGCAGGGTCTCCTCGTCCTCCTCGGTCCAGCGCGAGAAGGCGCGGGGGTGCTCCTTCTTGATGGAGTCTCCCGGGAGCTCGCCCCTGTCCTCGATGGCGCGGAGGGCCTCCTCGCCGGCCCGGTCGACCTCTTCGAGCAGGCCGCTGATGTCTTCCTCGAAGACCATCACCCGGGACTGCTCGAAGCCCTGGTCGCCCTTCCGCCGGGACTCGGTGAGCACCATGTAGTAGCGGCCGTTGACCGCCTGGCGCACGTCGATGAAGTAGCACACCTTCCCCGACATGTGCCTTCCGGAGTGGACGGTGGATCGGTTTGCGCCGGTCTGCATAGCCTTCCTCCTTTCGCTGAACACCAGTTCACCTATTAGTATTGTACCCCGAAATCCGGACCCTTTCAAGGGGGGGAACAAACTGGAGACTTCGGGTATATAGATATCGGGTTGGATGATTGACGGTCTGCCCGATGCAGGGTGAGAGATCCGGATCATCTGCCTGTCTCCTCTCTTCCCTCCAGAGGGGAGACCCCTCCGGGGAGGGGCGCCGCCTCCTTACCGGCAGCCGACCCCTGCGGAAAGGGCGTCCCTCCCCACTACCCGTAAAGAAGCCGCCGGAAACGGCGGCTTCTTTAGCTCAGTACCGTACGGATGAAGAAAGGGCCGGGCCTCCGGAGGGAGACCCGGCCCCGATCTGTGTGCCGCTCCTACCTGGTGACCACCAGCTTCGCGGTTGCCGTCCTCTCGCCGTCGCTCACCCGAAGAAGGTGCACGCCCACCGGCAGCCTCCCGGCGCCGATGGAGAAGGCGGCCGAACCCTCCGCCTCTACGTCCTGGCGAAGAACGCACCGGCCGGAGAGGTCGTAGACCTCAATCACCGCCGAACCGCCCAGGGTCCGGGACAGGCTGACGGTAACCGATTCGGAGGCCGGGTTGGGGGCCAGGCCCACGCTGAGTCCCCCGGCGGCGGTCTCCGCTGACTCGTCTCCCGAGACTCCCTGCTCCACCGGCTCGGCCAGGTACGCCACCGTGGCGATGGCGCCCTTGATGCAGTTGGTGCCGAAGGGGAAGTACTCCAGGTAGTTGTCCAGTATGTCCGACGTCTGGTGGTAGTAGGGGTTGCCGTAGACCTCCACCTCGATGTTCAGCAGGGCCGAGTAGCCCTCGTTCCAGAAGGAAGAGTGGTCGCTGTAGGTCATGCCGGGGTTGTGCTCCACGTCCTTCTCCAGGGCCGGAACGTAGGTATCGGTGATGGCGTCCATGGCCAGGCCCAGACCGGTGGACTGGGTGTCGTAGACAACCCAGAGCCGGTCGTCGCCGGAGGGCCCGTAGTAGAGCATGTCCATGTTCACGACTCCCAGTATGTCGTCCCCGGCGGCGGCGGCCTGCCCGGCGTAGTAGTCGCTGCCGTAGAGCCCCTGCTCCTCGCCGCCGAAGGCGATGTAGCGGACGGTGTACTTGAAGTCGTAGCCCGACATCACCCTGGCCGCCTCCAGGACACCGGTGGAGCCGCTGCCGTTGTCGTCGGCTCCGGGGGCGTTTGTGGTGGGGGAGGGGGACGTGGAGTCCAGGTGCCCGCATACGATGTAGATCTTGGTGGAGTCCTCCACCCCCGGCTGCTCGGCTATCACGTTCTGGCAGTCGTAGCTCCCCATGGAGAAGGTCTGCTGCTCGGCCGCCAGGCCGTAGGCCTCGAACCTGGTCTCCATCCAGTTGCAGGCTGAGTCGTAGTTGTCGGTGCTGGAGTACCTGGTCTGGTAGTCCTCCAGGTGCTGGGTGATGGCCAGGATGCTGTCCTCCTCCACGGAGGCGACTATGTCCGCCACCGCGTCGTCGTAGCCGCGGTCGGTCCCGGGAAGGGGGACCGGGGCGGATATCCTCCGCTCCTCCAGGGGCTGGATGAAGTGAACACCTTCCATCACCGGCGGGATGTCGGCCTCGGGGGCTTCGAGACGGAGTATCACGGTCCTGCCCCTGTGCAGAACGACCTCCCCCAGCCTCTCCAGCGAGGCGATGCCCGACTCGCTTCGCAGGGTAGCCAGACGGTAGTCCCGCAGGTCTGCTGCGGATTCGTCCAGCACCGTCACCCGCTCCTGGGGGAACGCCTGCGGGTCTCCCAGCAGTACCACGTAGTCGGTGCCCACGTGAACCACTCTGGCCCCTTCGGCCCATTCGGTGCCGGTAAGGGTGCGGGTGTCGCAGTCGATGCTGAAAAGCGCGTCTGCGGATACGGCGAATACCGCTCCCAGCAGGAGCAGCGCGAAAAGATGCTTGCCCATTGTTTCCTCCAGGAAGGTTTGCTTGAAGCTGTGCCAGCCTGCTGACTATAACTACTGCATGACTTACTACTTGTCTAGGAATTACAACAGATGGATGATCATGCGGTTCCATTCGGACCTCAAAGACTCCTGTCGATAGGCGCGGAGTCGATTACTCGCGTATTTGAGTTAAAATACCTCCGTCCCCTTTCAATTCTGGCAAGTAGACTTGACAATATAGCAAATACAGTTACTATATGTGCGTCACGGAAACGCACAATGAAAGGAACGGTCATGGACGAAGAGAGGAAGAAGATCCTGGAGATGGTGGCCGAGGGAAAGATCTCGGCCGATGACGGCGCGAAGCTGCTGTCGGCCCTGGAGAATGGCGCAGGGGAGGGAAGGCAGCAGGCCCGGGGGAGGGCCCCCAGGCCCCCGCGGCACTCCCGGGGGTTCGAGTCGGTGCTCTCGGCGCTGTCCGGCATAGGCCCGGCGGTGCGGAACGCCGTGGAGTCAGCCGTGTCCACAATCGACATCGACTCCGGCGACTCCTTCGACACCGATGTGTACGAGGACCTGGAGGTCATAGACCATTCCGCCGGCCCCATAGAGGTCCCGGAGGGGTGCAGGCTGGTTTTCCGCACCCGCAGGCGGGAGGGCGGAAACCTCGCGCTGCAGGGGCACGGGGAGAGCACGCTCCAGGTGGGGGGCGATATGGAGAGCCTGAAGGTTATGGGCGACGAGGAGATGATCGTCGTGGTATGGGGCGACGGCCTCCTGGAGGCCGGCGTTCCGGCCTCGGCCCCGGTGGAGGTGCGGACCACCGGCGGCGACGTCAGCGCCTCGGGGATGTCGCGGGAGCTTTCGGTGAAGACCCTGGGGGGCGGCATTTCCATGGAGGACGTCCAGGGCGCCCTCTCCGCCAAGACCATGGGGGGCTCCATACTGCTGGGGGTTTCCGGAGAGCTCTCGGGAGCCTGCGCGGCCAAGACCATGGGGGGCGACATATCGGTCAGCCTGCCCACCGGCGCGGTCTCTTCGCTGAGCGCGAAGACGATGGGGGGCGAAGTGAGCATCGACGAGTCCCTGGGCAGGGTGGACCTCAAGGGCGGCCCGGGTGCCAGCAGGGGGACCCTGAGCTGCGAGGGCGGAGCCGGCTCCTCGCTCTCGGTGAAGACGCTGGGCGGGAACATATCCGTGAAGAGGCGAGAGGATGGATGAGGGAAGGGTACCTCCGCGATGTCCCTCCTGCGGCGCCTCCATGAGGGTGGTGCGGCTGGAGTGCCCGGTCTGCGGAACGGAGGTGACCGGTGACTTCGACCTCTGTCCCGCCTGCCGGCTGGACGGGGAGCACCGGAGGATCTTCGACGCCTTCCTGAGGGCCCGGGGAAACGTCCGGGCAGTGCAGGGGGAGCTGGGCGTATCCTATCCCACTGCCAGGCAGCGGATGGAGGAGATGTTCGCCGCGCTGGAGGAGGGACCACCGGGCCCCGACCCCATGGTGGTCCTGCAGAAGCTGGAGGCGGGGGAGATCGACGTGGACGCCGCGGCGGAGCTGCTGGCCGGCGGGGAGTAACGGGCCGGGTTCCGGGACTACTCCATCCACTCCTGCATGGTGTGCAGGCCCTCCGCCGGCACCCTGTGGGCGCCTTCGAAGTCGAAGAGGGTAACGTCGTAGCCGAAGCCCTCCAGCACCCGCTCCGCCTCCAGGGCCGCCTCGAACTCCACCGACCGGTCCCTGGTTCCGTGGATGATGAGTACCGGCAACCCGCTGGCGGCCTGCAGCACCTCGTCGGGGATCCACTCCCTGTCCAGCCAGCCGGCGTTCACCACCAGCCCGTCGAAGACGTCCGGGTTGCGGAGGCCTGTCTCGTAGGTGAGGCCCCCGCCCTGGGAATGCCCCATCAGATAGACGCTGGAGACCGGGTAGCGCTCTGTGAGATCGCCCACCGCTGCCAGTATGTACTCCTCGGCAACCGGCGCCGCCCTGTCGAAGGTCGCGGTGCCCGGCTCGCCCATCATCCAGCTGTACCCCCGGAAATCCACTCCCTCCATCTCGAAGGGGGCCCTGGGGGCGGCGAAGATGAACTCCGGCTCCTCGAACACGCTCCACAGGCCGGAGAAGTCGTCGGGGTTGCTGCCGTAGCCGTGCAGTCCCACCACCAGCGGCAGCGCGGCGGAGGAGTCGTATCCCGGGGGTGTATGCACCCGGCACGGCAGGAGGGTCTTCGACTCCATGTAGAGTAGCGTCCCCAGCTCGCGCCTCCGGGTCAGTATCTGCGTCGAGAGGGTGTCCATGGCTGCCGAGAACGCCGGGTCCTCCCTTACCGGGTCCAGGTCCGGGTCCCACTGGATGTGGCCCAGGTTGGCGAACCCGGCCTCCACCGACAGGGCCAGGTAGCGGGCGGCCAGCTCCGCCTCGCCCAGGAGGCCGTAGCAGCAGGCCAGGTTGTAGATGTTGCCCGCATCGGACACGTCGTATCGAAGCGCGGCCAGGTAGTAGCGGGCCGCCTCCTCGAAATCGCCGGCGAGGTAGGCCTCCCGGGCCTGCCTCTCCAGCCTGGGGAGGTCAACCGTCAGGAAGTCCCCTTCGTCGGGGGAGTAGGGGTCTATGCGGGATGCGTCCACCACCTCGTAGCAGGGGGCGGCCGCGGCGGCCAGCGCCGCCAGGAGAAGACAGACTCTCATTTCAACCTCCGTCGAGAGGCGGCCGTGTAGGTCAGCCGCCGGGCTTTACAACGTCCAGGACCTCGGGGAAGTCGATGCCCAGCCTGATCAGCTTCCCGGCGGTGGGCTCCCCCTTCCCGTTCCAACCCCTCAGCCTGTACAGGGCGGATAGAAGATCGGAGTATAGCTCCTCCCTGTGCTTCCTCAGCGCCGCCAGCCTCTCGGCGGTGGACATGCCGGCGGGATCGATGCCGGCTTCATCCTTCAGCTGGCGGTCGTAGCGGTCACTGCGGGACTCGTACTCGGACTCCGTGGCCGGACCCTGTGCCCGATAGGGCACCCTGTCCTCTTCCCGGGTGCCGTGGCCCATGCGCAGGTCGAAGACCCGGCGGAAGTTGTGGACCCTCTCTGACATCTTCAGAAGATCCACCGGAGAGACCTCCCTGCCGGTTACCGCCTCGAAGAGGCTGCTGTAGCTCTCCACCCGCTCCGGGGCCCTCTCCGGGTCCATGGAGGTCCATGGCAGGGCGCAGAGGCCGGCCAGACCGAACCAGCTGGCCCAGAGCTGGCTGCTGTGGACGGCTTGCGCCAGCGCCTCGGGGTCCTGTCCGGCTTCCTCGCCAAGGCCGGCCATGAGGGGCCAGTCACCGTCCTGCAGGTAGCCTCCGGAGGCGGCCCCGCAGGCCGCCTGCAGGGCCGGAGACTCGGCGGTGCAGCACTGGGGGTACTCCAGGCCCCTGCACTCCATGCCGATGTCGTCCAGGAAGGCCGGGTCGGCGCCGTAGTGCTCCTCGAAGTAGAACTTCATGAAGCGGATGCCCTTGCCCGCTATCCGCCCGAAGCCCCTGGACCCGGCGGTGGCGTGCAGCAGGTCCAGGGCGGCGTCGGCGTCCCCGAAGTGAAGCTCCATCCCCCCGGTGCTCTCGGCGTCCAGTATGCCCTCCTCGAAGCACTCCATGGCGAAGGCGGCGGAGGCGGAGAAGGAGATGACGTCGATGGCGTAGGTGGTGCAGTAGAAGCTGTACTCCATGACGAACTCCGGGTCGAACACGCCCATGTTCGCCGCCCCTGCCGCGGCGCGGTAGTCCGGCCCCTCCACCAGGACCTCGTCCCCCTTGTACGGACCGGTCTTCGGCATGAAGCCGGAGACACCCTTGCGGCAGGAGAGCGTGCATCCCAGCCAGCAGTCGTCGGGCATCCCGGCGTCGAATTTCCCTTCGAAGGCATCGGCCGAGATTCCGGCCGCATCCTCGTGGGAGCCCATGCGGTGGTTCATCACCGGAAGCCTCCCGCTGCGGTTCATGCTGCCGGCGAGGTGTACGGTCCCTGCTTCCCGCAGCCGCGACTGTCTGCCGCGGGAGCGGGCGATCTCCCGGGTGATCTCCATGCCCGCCCGGCGTACAGTCTCTCCATCATGGGGGTTGTTGGGATCGTTTCGGAGAGCAAGGGCGCCGGTTGGACAGACCGCAACGCATACTCCACATCCGGTGCAGATGTCGTCCCCCGCCGCCGGCAGCTCCAGCTTCCGGTGTGCGCCGCGGCCGGAGAAGTGGATGGCGCTGCGGCCCACCAGGTCCCTGCATACATTGACGCAAAGCCCGCAGAGGATGCAGGGGTGGGGGCTGCGGTCCTCCCGGGGATTCTCGAACCGCGGGGCCTCCAGTCCCTGGGAGCGGGCCAGCTCCAACAGGGCCTCCGCTTCGGGCCACCGGGCCAGAAGCATCTCCGTGACCATCCTGCGGTGGGATACCGCCCGCTCCGAGGAGGTCTCCACCTTCATGTCCCCCCGGACAGGGAAGGTGCATGCCGCCACCAGCCGCCTGCCGCCGCCGTCATCGGCGTCCACCATGCACAGCCTGCAGGCGCCGTAGGGCTCCGCCAGCTCTTCGCTGCAGAGCGCGGGTATGCCGATTCCCGCCCTGCGGGCCGCCTCCATGACGGTGGCCCCGCGGGGGACCTCCACCTCTCTGCCGTCTATCTCCACCTTGCACATCGTTCGCCTGGCCATCAGCGCACCTCCACGGCGTCGAACCTGCAGACATCCCTGCACATTCCGCAGCGGATACATGCTTGATCGTCGATTACGTGGGTCTCACCGGGCTCACCGGAGATGGCGTCCGTGGGACAGACCTCTGCGCAGGCGGTGCAGCCGGTGCATTTTCCCTCCTCGATCTCGAAACGGATCAGCTCGGTGCACTGCCCTGCCGGACAGCGGCCCTCATCGATGTGGGCCGCGTACTCCTCGGGGAAGCTGCGCATGGTGCTCAGCACCGGAACCGCCGCCCGCCTGCCCAGCCCGCAGATGCTGCACTCGCTCATGGTGCTGCCCAGCTCCTCCAGGAGGCCCAGGTCCTCGGTGCTGCCGGCGCCGCCGGTGATCCTGCCCAGTATGGCGGACATGGCCGCCAGGCCTTCGCGACAGGGGGCGCACTTGCCGCAGGATTCCTCCAGAAGCAGGTCCGTGCAGTACCGGGCGTATCGCACCATGCAGGTGTCCCGGTCCATCACGGTCACCATCCCCGAGCCCAGGGAGACTCCCGCCCCCGCAAGGGCATCGGCCTCCAGCTCGATGTCCAGACCGCTCTCGGGCAGCACTGCCCCGGTGGGTCCTCCCACCTGGACCGCCTTGAGCCCCGCGTTACCGGCTGCGCCTCCGGCCACGTCGAAGACCAGCTCCCGCAGCCGGGTGCCCATGGGCACCTCCACCAGGCCGGTGTTGGCCGCGTCTCCCGAGACGCCCAGCACCCTGGTTCCGGTGCTGCCGGAGACGGAATCCCCCGAGACCTCGCCGGCGCCGATGGATGCGAACCAATCCGGTCCCCTGTCCAGTATCCTGGGTACGTTGGCCAGGGTCTCGACGTTGTTTATCACCGTGGGCCTTCCCCGGAAGCCCCTCTCCGTGGGGTCTACGTACAGGTCGTGGGCCTCCGGCGGCAGACCCGCCAGGGCGGCC
Source organism: Candidatus Fermentibacteraceae bacterium (assembly GCA_041686025.1). Classification (GTDB taxonomy): domain Bacteria; phylum Fermentibacterota; class Fermentibacteria; order Fermentibacterales; family JCC-6; genus JAWLEP01. Next base: position 2,373 of record JAWLEP010000032.1, on the reverse strand, counting down.
AGCAGGGCCGAGGACTCGCCGCAGACGAATGCCCCCGCTCCCCTGCGCACCAGCACGTCGAAGCTGAATCCCGTCTGCAGAATGTTCTCGCCCAGGAGGTTCCTGTCCCTGGCCTGCTCGATGGCCCGGCCGAGCCTCTTCAGCGCCAGCGGATACTCCCCGCGGATGTAGACGAAGCCCTCCCGGGCTCCGATGGCGTAGGCCCCGATAAGAAGGCCCTCCAGGAGCGCATGGGGGTCGGATTCGACAATCCTGGCGTCCTTGAACCCGCCGGGATCGCTGTCGTCGGCGTTGCAGACGATGAAGGGAATCTCCCCGGCCTCTCCGGCTGCCTCATGGCACCTGCGCCATTTCATGCCGGTGGGGACGTCCTGGCCCCCCCGGCCCCGCAGGCCCGAGGCTGCCACGGCATCCGCCACCTCCTCGCGGGACATGTCCGCAAGGGCCCTGGCCAGGGCCCTGTATCCTCCCGCGGCCAGGTAGTCGTCCAGGCTCTCTGGGTTGGAGAAGGTCCGGTTCTCCAGGACCACCGGCTGCTGGCGGCCGAAGAACGCGATGTCCTCCATCCGGGGACATATCTTCTCGCCGCTTCGGTACATCAGCCTCTCCACCGGCTTGCCGTCCTGCAGGTGCTGGGAGATGATGTCCCTCAGGTCGTCCTCGGCCACTCTGGTGTAGAGAATGCCGTCCGGCTGTATCAACAGCAGCGGCCCCTCGGAGCACAGCCCCAGACAGCCGCCGGCCACCACCAGGCAGTCGCTGGAGAGGTCCCTCTTTATCAGCTCGCCCTCCAGCCTGTCCTCCAGGTCTGAAGAGCCCCTGGCGGCACAGGCCGAGCCCGTACAGACCAGGATTACCTTCTCGTAGCCCTGGCGCCGCTTCCGGGCCTTTTCCTGCAGATCCTTCAGCTCCTCCAGCGTCATGATCGCAAGCCCCTTCCTACTGGAAACGCGCCAGGAGGTCTTCGACCTCCGATGGTCTCACGGATCCAACAACCTCGCCGTTTACCGCCACTGCGGGTCCGGTCCCGCAGCAGCCCAGGCACCTCACCCGCTGCAGGGAGAATCGCCCGTCTTCCGTGGTCTCCCCCTCTTCGATGCCCAGCGCCCTCTCCAGGGCACCAATCAGCTCCGGTGCTCCCGCCAGGAAGCAGGAGCTGCCCATGCACACCTGTATCCGATGCTCACCCCTGGGGTCGAGGCTCAGGCTGGAGTAGAAAGTTGCCAGGTGGAGGAGCCTTCCCACGGGAACCCCCGTCAGCCGGGCCACTCTGTCCAGGGACTCCCGGGGTATGCAGCGGTACTCATCCTGAATGTCCTGCAGCATCTCCGTGACGTACTCGGGGTCGTGGCCCCACCTTTCGACGATTCTGTCGACCATGTCCCTGCTCTCCACACTAATCACCCTCCCCCTCCAGGACGAGCTCGGGAGCGGTGCGGGGAGCCTTCACCACCAGGGCCTTCAGGCCCTTGCGGCGGAATACGGTGCCGGCGCCGCCGCGGCCTCCCTGACGGACGCGCATGGTTCTTCGTCCCGGGTCCCACCAGGAGAGGTTCAGGCAGCCCATCCAGCTGTTCTCAGCGCCCCTTCCTGCGGTTACGGTGGAGAGGGGGTGTCGCTCTTCGCCTTCTTCTGTATACATTTCGGAGAGCTCACGCACCGCCAGGTGAGTATCGATGGACAGAAGCGGGCTCTCCTCCAGAGTCACCAGTCCGGCCACGCCGTCTATGCTGACGATGACGTCCGCTTCGGCCTGGCCCACTAAGACCAGCCCGTCGAAGCCGGCGAACTTCAGCAGCGGCCCGAAGTGACCGCCGGTGCTGGAATCGACCACGGATCCGGTGGCCGGGGATATGGTCGCGATTGCGGTGTTCCCGGCCCCCGGGAAGGAGGTGGTGCCTCCCAGCGGACCCGACGCTATGCAGATTGGGTTCTCGGGGCTGTCCCACTTGGTCCTGGCAGTGACCTCCTGCCAGGCCATCAGCAGGTCGAACCCCCGTCCCCCAACGAACAGATCCTTCATCCGGTCGGTTACGGGCACGATCCTGAAGGAGGGCTCCGAGAGGTCCACCCTGAGTATCTCCCCCGTGTACCCCTTCTCGGCCCTTGCGGGCTCGTAGCTGAACTCCCCCAGCACCTTCTGGGCCTTCAATATGTCCAGGGCCTTCTTTGTCTCGGCCATGCGCATCCCCCGGTTCTCTTGAAGCAGACGGCTTCACCTCGGCCGGCTCATCGCTGATTGTCAGTATATTACTCTACCCACAGGTTCTGTTGCGGACAATACCCGCCCCGGCCTTTGTCTTTGCCGGATGGACGGTTAGGGTTCGGAGCCTACTGAGTCAGCCGGCGAAGCCTGCGGGAGCGCTGCCCGAA
>JAWLEP010000031.1:0-32541 GCA_041686025.1 Candidatus Fermentibacteraceae bacterium | reverse complement strand
GCGGCGTAGGTCCAGACGCTCTCGCCCGTGGTCTGGTCGGCGGCGTGGATCAGGCCGGTCCAGTAGTCGCCCCAGAAAACCAGCCCGTCGGCCACCGCCGGGGAGCCGTGGGGCTCCCCCGGCACCGTCCAGAGTATCTCCCCGTCCTCCATGCTCAGGGCGTTCATGGAGGTGCCGCTCTGGGGGAAGGCGCAGCCGGCGAACACCCGCCCGTCGTGCACCGCCGGGGTGGACTCCACCCTGCCCCCGATGGAAGTCTCCCAGATCAGCCCGCCGGTGGCAGCGTCGATGGCGTGAACGCAGTAGTCCTCCCCCCCGATGTAGATGACGCCGTCCTTAACCGTGGGCGAGGTGTCCCAGTAGCCCCCCTCGGAGTCGGTGTTGGTCCAGACGGTGGAGCCGTCGGATACATCCAGGGCGTAGAGGGGGCCCTCGTAGGTGGGTACCAGCACCATATCCTGCCAGATCGTCACCGAACCTGTAGTGTACTGATCCAGCTCCCGCAGCCAGAGAATCGTACCGTCGGCCGCGTCCAGCATGCACACCAGACAGCCCGGGGATACGGAGGTAAAGCAGGCCATGCCGTCCACAACCGCCGGAGTGCCGTTCATCTTCTGGTAGCCGGGAGGCTTGTAAGCCCACACCCTCTCCCCGGTGGCGGCGTCCAGGCACCAGGCGGAGTCCGCGGGGATGTAGACCAGCCCGTCTTTCACCGTTGCCGCGTCGTCCACGTGGTCTATCAAGTCGTACTCCCAGAGGATCTCCCCGGTGGCGGCATCCAGGGCCCTGGCCATGGACTCCTCGTCGCTTGCGAAGTAGACCACGCCGTCCACCACCACCGGCCCCACGAACTCGTGGGTGGGACCGGAGACCGCGGCGCTCCAGAGCACCTCCGGCGAGTGGGGCGCCGGGGACTCCGACCACCCGTGATGGAGGTCGTTCTGAAGGTAGGTGTACCAATCCGTGTCCAGCCGGGGTATCTCCTCCCCGGCTCCGCCGTTGAGGCTGTAGACAACGGAGTCAGCCATCTCGTTGCTCCACTCTACCACTACGCGCACATCCAGTTCGGGGTCGAGATAGACGCCCCCGTCCTGGGGAGAGGTGATCTCCACCGGTGCGGAGACCGCAGCAAGAGCCGTGAACAGGCAGGCAAGGCGGAACATCTCGACCTCCGACGCTGTTGGCGGCTGCCCTCCGACGCCATGCCGGGGGCTCTCCCGCCTATTCTATCCGAACCGCTGCGGCCGGAACAGGCCGATACCTTGCCTCCGGGCCAGCATGTGACGATTTTCCCGTCGTATGCGCGTATCAGCGAATGCCGACGGGCAGACCAATAACTGTGAATGGAGCCTGCATGGAGGGCCAGTTCGACTTCGAGGCCAGGGTACTGATGTGCGGCAACTGCGGAGCCCCTCTGGAGACGGGGTTCGCCGGGGGTACGGTGAAGTGCGGCTACTGCGGCACCACCAACGTCTTCGAGGCCCGCAGGGAGGCCCCCGTGGAGCCGCGGGACGCGGCCAGGGAGATGGACGAAGACGTAAGGCTGGAGCTGCTGCGCAGGCAGGACGGCTCTCCGCCCGAGATCCCCTCCGAGCTGAACCCCCTGATGGAGAACGGAGTCCTGGCCGACTGGAAGGTGGACGAGGCCCTGAGCCTCTGGAGGAGCACCTGCCGCCAGCTCGCCTCCCGCAGCGACTACGCCGCCTCCGAGAGGCTCTACTACCTGACGGTGCTGCTCTCCAACCACTTCTCCGGGCAGGACGACGCCCTGCGGGAGAGGGCCATGTACGAGAGCGCGCTGGACGTCATGACGCTGCCCCGTCACCGTCAGATACTCCGGGGGATGCTGGCCAGGAAAGCCGCCCGGGCCGGCAACACAGAGGCCGCCCGCAAGTGGCTGGAGCCCTGCAACCCCCGATCCCACGACCTGGAGTCCGACAGCTCCTACAGGGTCTCCATGGCGGAGATACTCACCGTGGAAGAGGACTGGAAGGGTGTTCTGGAGGTACTGGGCGAGGACATCGACCAGGTGCCCGTCACCTCGCTTCTGGACGGCAAGGCCATAGTCCAGCGGGCCAACGCCCTGGAGCACCTGGGCCGAATCGACGAGGCCGCCGCCCAGCTGCAGCTCTTCATGCAGGCCAATGGCGCCTCCGGCAGACGGGCGCTGCGCAGCATCGCCAGGGTCTACAGCGACGCCGGGACGGACGTCTGCCCCCGGAGCCTGGAAAAGGCGGAATCCGACTACGTAAGGCAGTCGGGGGAGAGCAGATCCAGGACCCAGAACCCCGGCGGCTGCTTCGGGCAGATCTTCACCCTTGTGGGGGCGGCCATGGTCCTCCTGGCCATCCTGTTGCCGGTGCTCATCAAGGGGGCCCCGCTGGTGGCCGGCCTGGGGCCGGGCATCGCCGGCGTGGTGTTCCTGGTGATAGGCATAAACCACGTCCGCAAGGGAAGGCGCATCCGCAGGCTGCACAGCGAGGGCGTCGAGACCCGGGGCAGGCTGGAGTCCATCCAGCCCACCGGCTGGAAGATCAACGGCGTCCCCCAGTACCAGCTGACCATCGCGGTGGAGAGTGAGGGCGGCGGCTACCGGACCACCCTGAAGATGGTGATACCCCCCGGCGAGAAGGAAATGTACTCCCCCGGCTCGAGCCTGGAGCTGCTGGTGGACCCCAGGGACCCCCAGCACGTCACAGTAGTGGACTGACCCGGCACCGGCCTCAGCGCTTCCCGGGCCCCGCCGATAGACCGAGCAGCCACTCCCAGGCGGGTACGACCTCAATCCTGCCTGGTTCCACATCTATGGAGTTCTTCTCGTGAAGGGTTATCAGGATACTGCGGGAGATGCCCAGCTCATCCATCCCTTCCTTCAGCGCCCGGCACTCCCGCTTCCTGGTGGCAGGATTCTCCAGGCTGGCGCATACTCCGATCAGCTCCCGGGCGGAATCGAACTCCGGATCGCCCACCACGAAATCCACCTCGTACCCTGAGACTGTCTGATAGTAGCAGACAGCGGCAGACCTGCCGGGATGGAGACGCCTGCGAAGCTCCAGGTATACGGCGCACTCCAGCCTGTGTCCGAGGTCGGAGGTGCCGGCCGGGGCCATGGCCAGCACAAGGCCGGGATCAACGGCGTAAATCTTGCGGAGATTGGACTCCCTGACCCGAAGCGATCTGCTGTAGATAGGCACCGTAAAGAGCAGAAAAGCATCGGTTAGGTGATCCAGGAGCTCATAGAGCGTGTTCCTGCCGATTCTTATGCCCCGTGACTTGAGATCTCCGTACAGTCTGTTGACGGAGAACTTAGACCCCACCGACTGCAGCAAGGCGTGTGAAAAGACCCTTGCCGCATGCGCATTGCTCACGCCATGACGCTCTACCACATCCCGCAGCAGCACTATCTCAACATAGTCCTGGAGGACCTGTATGCGCTGCAGCTCCTCCAGTTCCTGGATGGCCGGGAAACCGCCGACCCGAAGGTATTCCTCCAGGCTGCTTTCGAGCGCTGACCTGCGCCGGGGTCCCACCATCCCGTCCGGCGGCTGTTCTCCGGCGAATACGAGGGCCTCGGAGAAGCTCAGCGGAAACAGCTCGGTTGTCAGGCCTCTCCCGAGAAACTCGCTGGCCACTTCCCTGGACAACAGTTTTGATGAGGAGCCGGTGACGTACAGATCCACCTCTTCGGTATCCAGTACCCTCCTTCCGAACCTGGCCCATCCAGGCACAGCCTGTATCTCGTCGAGGAACAGGTGTGCCGTGCCATCCCGCCCTCCGGGACTCATACGGAAGAAGGTCTCCAGCGTATCCTCCAATACGGTGTCACTCAGAGGGTGCAAACGGTCATCCTCGAAGTTAATGTAGAGCATGCGCCGAAGGTCGGCCCCCGCCTCCAGCAGGCTTTTCATCTTCCGAAACAGCAGGTAGGTCTTGCCCGAACGGCGCATACCGATGACCACAGAGGCCATGCCCGGAACCCGGGCCAAGTCCACGCCGCGGGGCTTGGTCTGCGGCAGCGGTCTCTCCCAGAATCCCGAAATGAGCTCCCGTACGATATTCATATGTTTCCCTTTCCAAGGTACACATATATCACAGGGTTTCTCTCTGTCAAGTACAGATAATAGATATTCTTTACTTGCTACAAGTATACATTGGCTATTACCGAGCCTGGTCCACGCCCATTATCTGCGGGAGTGCAGACCTATGCGGTTGCCCTCGCTGTCGGCGAAGATGCCCACCCAGCCGTACTGCCCGATGCTGGTACGGGGGACGACCACCTCTCCGCCGGCCTTCTCAACCCGGGCCAGGGCGCCGTCTATGTCGGGCTCGGTGAAGTAGATCATGACTCCGTGGGCCGAGGGCACGGCCTCCTCCGCCTGAACCAGCATGCCGGAGGTGCCGGTGCTGCCCGGCACGCTTGGAAACATGGCGACTACCGCATCCCCCATCTCCCGCGGTTCCAGCTCGATCTCGAATACACTGCCGTAGAAGTCCGCAGCCCTTTCCATGTCAGCCACCGGAATCTCGAACCATCCAACGGGATTGTGATCCCAGGCCATTCCAGCCTCCCTTTCGCGCTTCGTCAGATGTGCTCCAGGTGCTCGATGGCCGTCCTCAGGAGGGCCTCCACGTGATGGTCGGCCAACCTGTAGTACATGTGCCTGCCCTCGCGGCGGCGGGAGACAAGACCCCCGGCCCGCAGCAGCCGCAGGCCGTGGGAGACGGAGGAGACGGAGGCTTCGGTCTCCTCGGAGAGGTCGCACACGCACCTCTCGCCCTCCAGGAGGATCAGCAGCACAGAGAGCCTGGTGGGGTCCGCCATGCAGGAGAAGATGGCCGCCAGGCCTTCGGCGTCGGTCATTCCCCGTTCTCCTCTACGGTGTACCCGGCCTCCCTGATGGCCTCCCTGACCGCCTCCGGGTCGGGGCTGCCCAGGACCCGCACCGAGTCACCGGAGAGGTCCACCAGAACGTCCTCGACCCCGTCCAGCGGGCGCACCGCCTGCCTGACGCGGGAAGCGCAGCCCTGACAGGTCATTCCACCCACTCGCAGCACCAGAGCATCCTCTGTATCCATCGCCCTGCCCTCCATCCATCTCTTCAGGTCCTCCAGCCACGCCGCAGCCAGGCCCAGAAGCAGCACGCCGGCGGCTATGGATGGCAGGAGTCCTATGTGATCGTGGTGTATCCCGGCCACGGCCTCCAGCGGCTGCAGCCTGTTCAGCAGCAGGCCGGCGGCCATGGAGAAGCCGATGATCGTCAGCAGGTAGATCCAGAACGCCCGGCCGCCCATGGCCTTGCGTACCGCGCCCATGGTGGCGGCGTTGGTGGCGGGGCCCGCCATCAGGAACACCAGCGCTCCCCCCACCGGGAAGCCGGCGTAGATCAGCCCCGCGGCTATGGGGACGGAGGCCACGGAGCAGACGTACATGGGTATTCCCACCAGCAGTGCGGCCAGCAGGCCCAGGGGACCGTTGAGGACCTCCACGTCGGCCAGGTATCCCGGGGGCACCAGAACCACTATGAGACCGGAGACCACGATGCCCAGGGTCAGCCAGCGGTGTATGTCCAGGAACACCACCCGGTACGAGAAGTCCCACAGCCTCCTGAAGAAGCCTCCTGGGGCGTCGGTGCAGGCGCCCGAGAAGCCGTCATCCTCGGTCTTGCTGCCCGGAAAGGCGTCCACCAGCGTGCCGCTGGTGACCCCCGCGGCGAAGGCGGTGACCAGCTTGGCCAGGGCGAAGGGCCAGCCCAGCATGCCGGCGGTTACCAGCAGGGAGTCCACGCCGGTCTGGGGCGTGCTCACCAGGAAGGAGGTGGTTGCGCCCCGGGATGCTCCGTCCCTGCGCAGCCCCAGGGCGGCGGGAAGGACGCCGCAGGAGCAGAGGGGAAGGGGAACGCCCCACATGGAGGCCTTCATGGAGCTTATGATCCCGGGCTTGCCCAGATGGGCGAAGATCCTGTCGCGGTTTATGAGAACGTGAAGCAGACCGGCTATCAGCAGACCCAGGAAGAGCGACGGGGCCAGCTCGGCCATGGTCGTCCACAGGGCACCCGGCAGTGCGGCCAGCTTTTCCATTCGGATCTCTCCAATCGGATACTGTTGTTCATTTGTTCAACTGTTCAAATATATTATGGATTTTCGGCCCGGCAAGTTCCCGGCTACTCCGTCAGTTCGGGAAAGTGAGCTCCAACCAGGTGGCGGGCCTCTTCGAGGCTGCGGTCGGCGCTCTGCAGAACCCGGTCCGGTCCCCGGTGGGCCCACTGGTACTCCGAGCAGACCCTGCTGCCGCGGACGCTGTCCTTGCTGCGGCTGTCGCTGACCCTCCGCACCAGCTCCTCCATCACCTCCAGGTAGCGGCCTGCGGCCTGAGCCGGGCCGGCGCATCCGGCGTGTCTCTGCAGTATCTCGCGGTCGGGGCCGCTCATCTCCGCCAGCGCCCTGTCGGGGTCCTCCAGGCGGCGGAGGGCCTCGGCAAAGGCATGCAGGGCGTACCACTGCAGGAACAGGGCGTAGGCCTCCACACCCTCACGGCGGGCGCTTTCGGTGAGGATGTTCTTGCCGATGCCGGGCAGGTGGGTCCAGGGCCCGTCCCCCTCGGCCTTCTCCAGCACTGACATGGCCTTCGCCACCATCTCCGCGTTGCGCAGCGAGAGCACGGGAGCGACGCCCCCGGTGTGCACCGATCTCCTGCGGGAGCGGTACTTCGTCATGCTGCGCCAGAGGGCGTAGAGGTTGCCTGCCAGCACCCATCCCGGTCTGATCTCGTTCAGGGCCGGTGAGACGCCCGGGTAGCTGCGGGCGGGGGCGCATATCAGGGAGAAGGGCATCTCCAGCCTCTGGGGAAGGGTGGTGACCCCGGTGGCGATGATGGAGAACGGCGCCCGCTCCAGGGAGCAGGGGAACTTTACGCTGCATCCCAGGCCGAAGAACACGCCCTGGCCGCACTCGATGCCCTGGTCCGGGGCACGGGAGGTGTGGTTGCTTCCCACGTTGGCCCCGTAGCCCACGTTGCCCTGGCCCATCGGCCACCTGGCGGCTATCAGCAGCGACTGGTGGTGCATGGCCGTGAACGGACCCGTCAGGCTGGCGGTGATCTCCCCCTCGCCCAGGCAGCTGTCCGGGCCCAGGAGGCTTCCGGTGAGCTTCCCGTGGCGCTCCACGGTTGAGCATTCGCCCACCAGGGACCTCTCCACCACGGCCATGGAGTCCACCCTGGCCCCCCACTGCAGCACCGACCGCCTTACCAGTGCGCCGTCGGCAATCCTGGTCCTGCGGTCGTCCGCCCCCATCAGGAAGCTCCCCCGCACCCCAGCGGCGGCGTCCACAGTTACCGAGCCGCTGAGGAAGCACCCGGTGACTGCGGGGGTGTCCCGCAGGAGGCATCCCGGGCCTATGACCGCTCCCAGGGGGGACAGCGACAGACGCATGGCCTCCACGTGGGCGTCCAGTCTCCTGCGCATCGCCTGTCCCCTCTCGGAGGTCAGGTGAAGGGCCAGGTCCGGGGTGAGCGTGGGAATCAGGGGAAGGTGCCTTCCATCCGTCTCCAGGCCCAGCTCCAGCGTCGCATCCATCCCGAAGTCCCCGTCCGGGGCCGCGCAGACCCGGCCGCAGCGGACCACGGCGGAGGGGCCCATGACGGTCATGCCCTTCAGCAGCCCCACTTCGCTCAGATGGACCCGGCCGCTCACGGTGCAGGAGTCGAGGGTGCAGTCGCGGATTCCCGCATCGAAGGCCTGGCCGTCCACCTCCAGCTTCCCGGCCTCCAGGTCTATGGATACCGGAGGCCTCAGCCGGCAGTTGCGTATCAGGGACAGGTCGGTCCGGGGGGTCACCCTTACGCCGCTGTAGTCGGAGCAGCTGTTTCCCGCCCGCTCCAGGGCCCTTCGGGCAGAGTCGTCGAGCGGTCGGAGGTCCATAGCCTTCGGTGCCGGGGGAAGCTGCTGCCGGAACAGCTCCAGCATCCGGTCCAGGTCAGACGAATCTGGCCGCCTCTCGCCGGTGTCGCTCACAGGTCCACCCTGTTCAGCACCCGTCCCTCCCGGAAGGCGTGGATGTTCTCGAAGGTGGTGTCGACCTTCCTTCTGAGGGCCTCGTGGGTACGGTAGCCGGAATGGGGGGTGAACAGAGTGTTGGGTGCGTACAGGATCCTCTGGCCGATGGGGGGTGGCTCGGACGAGAAGACGTCAAGGCCCGCACCGGCGATGACGCCGTTCTCCAGGGCCCTTGCCAGGGCGGTCTGGTTCACCAGGCCCCCGCGGGCTGTGTTTATCAGAAAGGCTGTCTCTTTCATTGTTCCCAGTTGGGCGTAATCGATGAAGTTGCCCGTATCGGCATTCAGGGGGAGGTGCAGCGAGACAATATCGGAGGCCGCCAGGAGGGCATCGAGCTTCATATACCTGCCGCCCATGTTGGTGAACTTCTCGTTCTCCGTGCGACTGTGGCCCAACAGCCTGCACCCGAAGGCCGAGAACAGCCTGGCAGTGGCCATTCCACAGTGTCCGGTGCCTACTATGCCCACCGTCTTTCCTGCCAGTTCGAAACCCTTCGGCGCCTCATCCCAGCGGACCTCCCTGACCAGGAAGTCCGATTGCTTCAGCTTCCTGAGGAGTCCCAGGACAAGCAGAACGACCATCTCCGCCACCGATTGGGAAGCGTACCCGGGAACGTTGGATACTGCCACGCCGCTGTCACGGGCTGCGTCGAGGTCGATGAACTCGTACCCGGTGAAGGAAACCGAGATCATCTTCAGGTTCGATTCCCGCATCAGTCTGCCCGGTACCGGTGTATCCACAGTGACCAGGTATTCGAGCGAACCAAGGCTGCCGGGGCATGATCCGCTGTCGGGATTCCAGACCAGCCTGCAGTCGGGAAGGATCTCGCCGCACCGGCTCTCGGCCAGCTCACGGTCTACTCCAAGATCCTGCAGGACCAATATCTCGTCCATATCTCCTCCCGGTTCGTCCTGGGACACGAAGGCCCCATCATCTATAGTTCGTCGGCCAGCAGGGAGGTGAGGAAGGCCCAAAACCTCTTCAGCGAGGGTACGCTGACCCTCTCCCCTGGGATGTGTACGTCCCTGATGGTTGGCCCCATGGAGATCATGTCCAGTCCCGGATACCTGCTGCCCAGAATGCCGCACTCCAGGCCGGCGTGTATGGTCTCCACCACCGGTTCCTTCCCGGTGGTCTCGCTGTAGACTCTTCGGGCCCTGTCCAGAAGGGGCGAGTCCGCTCTGGGCCTCCATCCGGGGTATGCTCCGGATTCCTCCACGCCGGCTCCCGCCATCCTGCCCAGGGCCCTGACCCTCCGGACCACCCAGTCCCTGGCGTCATCGATGGAGCTGCGCGCGGACAACGTGATCCGAAGCGAGCCCTCCGACAGGCTGGCGGTGGCCAGGTTCACCGAGGTCTCCACCAGGCCCTCCGCGACGCCGCTCATCTTCACCACGCCGTGAGGCAAGGCCAGGAGAAGGTCGGCCAGGCGGCGTGTATGCCCGAAAGGCACCGGAGGCAAGTCCCACTCCACGGGCTCCATGCTCATCTCCACGCCCTCCTCGATGCCGCGGTACTCGTCGCGGACCTGCTTCTCCAGGGCCGATACCGCCTTCATGGCATCGTCCATCTTCGCCTCGGGGATCCAGAGCTCCATCCGGGCCCCCCTGGCGATGGCGTTGCGCTTGGTGCCCGCCTCCAGCCCGGAGACGGAGGCTCCCAGGTCCGCCAGCACGGTAAGCGCCCTGGCGGCAAGCTTCACGCCGCAGGCCCTGCCGCGGTCGATCTCCATCCCGGAGTGCCCGCCCTTCAGGCCCCCGATGGTCACCCGGGCCGTCCGCCCCTCCTCGACTCCCACGGGAAGGGTGTCTGTTACTGAGATGTCCACTCCCCCCGCGCACCCGATGCAGAAACGGCCCTCGTCCTCGGAGTCCAGGTTTATCAGCCGGCGGGAGTCCAGCCAGCCCGGATTCAGGGCGGCGGCCCCGGTGAGCCCCCTCTCCTCGTCCACGGTGAAGAGGCATTCCAGGGGCGGATGCGCCAGATCGTCGGCGTCCAGGAAAGCCAGCATGCAGGAGACGCCGATGCCGTTGTCGGCCCCCAGAGTGGTCTCCCGGGCGGTGACCCAGTCGCCGTCGCGCTCCGGCTGGATGGGGTCGGTCTGGAAATCGTGCCCGCTTCCGTCCACCTTCTCGGGCACCATGTCGGTGTGCGCCTGCAGCGCAACCGGCTCGGCATCTGCGGCGGCGCCGCAGCCCGGTTTGCGTATCAGCACGTTTCCGGCGGGGTCCACGAGCCTCTCCAGCCCTCTCTCGTCGGCGAATTCCAGGAGGAACTCGGTGACCTTCTGCTCGTGCCCGGAGGGCCTTGGTATCCTGCACAGCCGGAGAAACCATTTCCATACGGCGGAGGGCTGGAGGTCCTGCAGTCGGCGTGTCAATCTATCACCCCTCTAGTCGCTGTGCTGGCGGCAGGCAACATTATCGCTGTAGTAACCAAAGAATATAGTGCCGGCATCCATGCTGGGGCCACCGGCCGTGATCCGGTCCGGGTCGATTCCGTGGCGCTGCAGCAGCTCGGGGTCGCCCAGGAAGGTCCTGTTCCCCGCCTCGCGGTCGAACTCGGGATGGAACTGCAGCCCCAGCAGCCAGGGCCTCCGGCAGAGGTAGCCCTGGATGGCCGTGTGGGGGGAGCGGGCGAATACCTCCGACTCCCCGGGGAGCCTCACCACCTCGTCGAGGTGGGACTGGAAGACGCTGGCCCTCTGCGGGAGGCCGATCTCCTCCGCCGCCGGTCCGGTGAAGTCCACATGCAGCCAGCCGGCCTCCAGCCCGCCCGGGCAGCGCCGAACCGCTTCGGGGCCCAGCAGGGCCCGGCAGATCATCTGGTGCCCGTAGCATATGCCCATCTGGGGCAGTGACAGCTCCGCCGCCCTGCGCACCGTCTCCTCGGCCCAGCCATCGAACTCCGCGGCGTCGCAGATGGAGAAGGAGGAGCCGGTGTGGATCACCCCCTGGTAGCCGGACACGTCGGGAAGCGAGTCCGCGAAGGGGACGTACACCGCCTCGGCCTTCACCGACCCCTTCAGCCAGCGGACCACCTCGCCCGCCTCGCTGCGGTCCCGGGAGTAGTCGGCCACCAGGACCCGGGGCCTCAACTCCCGGCCTCGTCGACGTAGACGATCTCGTAGTCGATCTCCGACGACTTCGAGAGCATGTAGGTGACGCCGCAGTACCGCTCCTGCGACAGGTCCACCGCCTTCCTTATCTTCTTGTCCGGAAGGTCCTTGCCCCCGAACAGGTACCTCAGCCTGATGGAGGTGAAGTAGACCGGATGCTCCCGGCTGGATTCGGCCTCGGCGGTGATCCTGAGGGTGTACCCGGTGACCTTCATCTTCCGCAGCACCGAGACCACGTCCATTCCCGTGCACCCTATGAGGGCGGAGAGCAGCAGGTTCTTCGGGCGGGGACCGAGGTCCCTCCCCCCGTACTCCCCGGTGCCGTCCAGAATGAACCTGTGCCCGTCCTGCTCCACCTGGAAGCATAGCCCGTCAACGAATCTCGCTTCAGCTCCTGTGCTCATCCGCCCGCCTTTCCCGGATTGCATTACCTGCGCGTTTTACCAATACTCCCAAATCGTGCCGAAGAGGTCAACGCGGGAGGTTTCGCCCTGGACTTGCTCAGGAGGTTCGTACGGAGGTCGACCCGGTTCCCGGGCTTTCGGCTGCGCAGCAGCAGGCGGTTCCTCACCGTCCGGATGGACACCACCAACCGCTGCAACCTCCGCTGCCGGATGTGTCCCATGAGGCTGGCCGACAGCGACCCGGACCGGGTATGGGCCGACACAGACCCCGAGCTCTTCGAGAAGATCCGGCGGCAGGTCTTCCCCCTGTCCCGGACCGTGGGCCTCTCCTGCGGCGCGGAGCCCTTCTGCAACCACCGTTTCGGCCATTACCTGGCCGAGCTGTACAGGGCGGACGTGCCGGTCCGCGAGGTGGTCACCAACGGCACCCTCATGGGCGAGGAGCAGATCGGCTGGCTGCTGGATACTCCCCCCAACGCCCTCTTCGTCTCGGTGGACGGGGCCTCTCCGGAGACCCACGCCTCCATTCGGGGCGGGGCCGACCTGGGCTCGGTGCTGGACTCGGTGCGGACACTGGTTCGCAGAAGGGATGAGCTGGGCAACCGCTTCCCCATGGTCTCCTTCAGCATGACGCTGCAGCGGTCGAACCTGGACGAGCTGGTGGGGGTCCTCGGTCTGGCCGCGGACGTGGGGGCCGTGTCCGTAGGGGTGGTGCCCCTGGTGCCGTACCGGGGGCTGGAAATGGAGCCCCAGAGGCTGGACATGCGCGCAGAACGGGTCCGGGACGCGCTTGCCGAAGCCCGGGAGGCGGCGGCCGCCCTGGGGGTGGAGCTGGCAGAGGCCTCGGCCGAAGGCGGCGGAGAAGGCTGTCCCTACCTCTCCAGCTGGGTCTACATAGACCCCCAGGGAAGGGTCAATCCCTGCCCCTACTGGGACACGTCCCAGCCGCTGGGGAACCTGAGCAGGCAGGACTTCGGCGAGATCTGGGAGGGACCGGCCTACCGGGAGCTGAGGCGGCGGGTGGCCCGGGGACAGCTTTCGGGCAACTGCAGGGAATGTCCGGTGAGCTCGGCCGAGGGCTCGGAGCTGCAGAAGGCCTGAGGGACCGAGGGGCCGGACTAGGGGAAGCTGTACATCCCCATGAAGTCCACGACCCTCCAGCCGCCCCTCTCGCGCGTCACGGCCACCGGGGCCCGGAGGACGGGTGCGGTCCCCGCCTCCAGGCAGAGGTAGACCTCGCCGCGGGAATCGGTGAACGAGGTGGAGCATACCCAGGCCGTGTCGTACCTGCTGTACCGAGCCGAGACCATGGGAAGCGACAGCGTCCTGGCCAGGTACTCCTCCTCGCTCCAGTCCAGCATCTCCTCCGGGTCGGCCGAGTATCCGCAACGCCGCAGGCTCTGCAGAAACCCGGGGTCGTCCGACTCGATTCGCTCCTTCAGCCTCTGCAGCATGGGAGTGACGTTGGAGAAGGCCTCCTCCGAGCACATGGAGGCCGCATCCGCCCCTTCGCCCTCGGCCAGATGGCGAAAGAAGACCATG
Organism: Candidatus Fermentibacteraceae bacterium; assembly: GCA_041686025.1. GTDB lineage: Bacteria > Fermentibacterota > Fermentibacteria > Fermentibacterales > JCC-6 > JAWLEP01. The sequence continues at coordinate 19,423 of JAWLEP010000031.1, read as the reverse complement.
GCCACGCCCTCGGGCTCCGAGGCGGAGAGCAGCGCCACCACCAGCAGGACCAGATGGACAACAGCCATAATTCTCCCTTCTCCCGTCCACCAGGCAGATACCCGGCGGACGCAGGGGGTTCCCGGAGGCTAGCCCGTGCCGCCCCGGCCCCAGATGAAGACCGTCTGGAGAACGGTCTGGAGGGCCAGCCGCAGACCCTCCGCCGCCACCCATTCGCGGCGGGAGTGGAAGAGCTCGCCGCCGGTGGGGAGGTTCACCGTGGGCACGCCCATGTAGGAGAGCCTGGAGCCGTCGGTTCCCCCGCGTATCGAGCTCCTCACCGGCTCCAGCCCCGCCCTCCTCGTGCCCTCGAGAGCGTACTCCACCGGCCTGGGGTCCTCCCTCAGGACCTCCGCGGGGTTCCTGTACTGCTCCTCCAGCGAGAGCTCCACCTCGGAGCCGGGAAATGCCGCCTCCAGGTAGTCGCGCATCGCCCGCAGCTGGGATATCCTCTCCTCCATTCCCTCGGAGGTGAAGTCGCGCAGCAGCATCTTCAGCCTGGCGCTGCCCACGGTGGCCTCCAGGGAGTGCGGGTAGATGTAGCCCTCCTCGCCCGAGCTGGCCTCGGGCATCCTGTCGCCCCCCACCATGGACACCAGCTGCGAGACCATGCGGACTGCGTTCACCATGGTGCCCCTGGCGTAGCCCGGGTGGACCTCTCTGCCCCTTATGGTCCACTCCGCCTGCCATGCGGAGAAGGTCCGGTCGTCCACCCTCCCCACCGCCGACCCGTCCACGGTATAGGCGAAGCGGGCTCCGAAGCGGTCGGTGTCGAAGCCCTCCACCCCCCGGCCCACCTCCTCGTCGGTGGTGAAGGCAAGCCTGAGATCCGGCCGGGGCAGGGACGGGTCCTCCAGGAGGGTCCTGGCCGTCTCCATTATCACGGCAACTCCCGCCTTGTCGTCCGCCCCCAGCAGGGTGGTGCCGTCGGAGGTGATGATGGTCCCCCCCACGTACCTTTGCATGTCCTCGCAGTCGGCCGGGTCTATGACCTGGCCCGAGGGCAGCTCTATGGCCGAGCCGTCCCACCCCTCGTGCAGCATGGGGCTGACGTTCTCGCCGGGGGCGTCGGGGGAGGTGTCCACATGGGCAATGAGCCCGATGGGGGGCCCGCTTCCCGGAACGGAGGCGTAGAGGGTGCCCTCCTCGGCGACGAACACGTGGTCGGCGCCCATGTCCTCCAGCTCTTCGGCCAGCATCGACAGGAGATCGAACTGCCTCCGCGTGGAGGGGGTGGAATCGGAGTCCGGGTCCGACGTGGTGTGTACTTTCGCGTAGCGGAGAAATCTGCTCACAAGGCTTTCCATGGCATCCCTTCATCGTCTGTTTTTTTGTAGTATAGCCCCGATATTAACGGAGGCAAGCTGAACTGGAATGGTCACGCTGACGGGGAGAAGATGCGGAGCTTCCTTACTCTGATGGACATCGCCCGGATCCTGGGCAGGTCCCTGCCCGACACCGAGCGCATACTCTCCCGCAGCCGCCTGGACAGCAGGCTGATCTCCGGGGAGAGGCACTGGGTGCGCGACGAGGTCCTCGCCTGGCTGGAGAGGGAGTTCGACTCCCTCACCGTGGACAGGCTGCGGGACATGGACCTCGCAGGTGCCGCGTCCACCGGCCTGCCCAGCGACTCCTGCTTCGTCACCGAGTCGCTCTCCCCCGAGACGGTGCACCCCTGGGTGAACGCCAACACCGCCTCCTCCATGCTCCGCAAGCTGGCCGGGATGGCCGTGGAAACCGGCCGGACGTGGGACCGGCGGGCGCTGCAGGAGGAGCTGGAGGCCAGGGAGACCGCCGGCAGCACCGCCCTGGACAACATGGTGGCCTTTCCCCATCCCCGGGACGTCAGGAAGCTGTACCTGGAGGACGACATCATCATTCTGGCCAGAACCCACCACGGGATACCGTTCGGGGCCGAGAGGGGCAGGCTCACCTCCCTGTTCTTCCTGCTGGCCTTCCGGCGGCCGGACACCCACCTTCACTTCCTGGCCAGGCTGAACAGGATGATCCGGGAGGAGGCGTTCGTGCAGGCGCTGCTGGACGCGGAGGACTCAATCGATATGCTACAGAGGGTTAGGGCGAGAGAGTGCGAGATCGCCGCAGAGAACGAGGGCCGGGAGTGACGGGCCTCTGCCGGAGGGCGCAAGGCGGAGGGAGAGGTTCCCGGCGCGGGCCGGATGGAGGGAGATGGTGGAGATGAACGATTTCAGGGGACGCGACATCGTCTCCCTGAGGGACATGGACAGCGACGACCTCTTGCGGATAGTCAGGACCACCGGCGAGGTGAAAGCCGGCAGGTACGGCAACTTCCTGGACGGAATGGCGGTGGCCTGTCTCTTCTTCGAGCCTTCCACCAGGACCCGGCTGTCCTTCGAGTCGGCGGTACTGCAGAAGGGCGGAAGGGTGTTCGGATTCGCGAACCCCACGGGCTCCTCGCAGAGCAAGGGGGAGTCCTTCGCGGACACCGTGAGGACCGTGGAGGGCTACTGCCGGGCCATGGTGATCCGCCACCCGGTGGAGGGGGCGGCGAGGCTGGCTTCCAGGACGGTGTCCGTTCCGGTGGTCAACGCCGGCGACGGCGCCAACCAGCATCCCACCCAGACCTTCCTGGACCTCTTCACCATGTACGAGCGCTTCGGGCGCCTCGAAGGGCTGAAGGTCGGCATGATGGGCGACCTCAAGTACGGAAGGACCGTGCATTCGCTGACCCATGCCATGGCCATGTTCGGCTCGGAGATGACCTTCATCTCGCCGCCCTCGCTGCGGATGCCCGAGCAGATCAAGGAGGAGCTGAGCGCTGCGGGGATCTCCTTCCACGAGGCCGAGGAGCCCGAGCAGGCGGCGGACCGGCACCTGGACGTGCTCTACGTGACCAGGATACAGCGGGAGAGGTTCGGAGACCCCCAGGAGTACGAGAGCGTGGCCCACAGCTACCGGGTGACGCCGGATACGGTGCTGTCCCTGGGCGGAGAGGTGAGCATAATGCATCCCCTGCCCAGGGTGGACGAGATAGCCGAGGAGGTGGACGCCCTGGAGAACGCCATCTACTTCGAGCAGGCGCACAACGGCATACCCACCAGGCAGGCTCTTCTGGGGCTGGTGACGGGGGGACTGCAGTGAGACAGAGAGCCTACAAGGTCTACGCCATAGAGAACGGCACGGTCATAGATCACATTCCCACTCCCAGGGCCCTGCAGGTGGTCCGCATACTGGGTCTCGGCAACCAGGGCATCCTGACCATCGGCATCGGCTTCGCCTCCGGCCGTCTTCCCGGAGGAAAGGACATCGTAAAGATAGAGAACCGCGAGCTTTCCAAGGCGGAGACGGACACCATAGCCCTGATAGCGCCGGATGCCACCATCAACATCATCAAGGAATCGAGCGTGGCGGAGAAGTGGACGATATCGCTGCCCGAGTCGGTCTCCGGCGTCCTTAGGTGCCCCAATCCCAACTGCGCAACCAACAAGCTGGGAGCGCCCAGCCACTTCACCCTGGAGGACCGGGGCAGGATCACCTACAGGTGCGGCTTCTGCGAAAGGGTAACCACGGTGGAGCCCGACCTGCTCTCCGGAAGGGTGCGGCTTGCCTGAGGCCCACCCGGGAAAGCGCGGCGACCGACTGGTGCTGCTGGGCCTTCTGGCGGTCACCATCGCGCTCTACCTGCTGCTGTGCAACATACCGCTGTACGGGGACGCCTGGGGCTACGGCTACCGGTCGGCGGTCTGGATGGCCGACAACGGCCTGCAGCCGATCCCCGCGGGGCCCGGCCGCGGCCAGCAGGCCATGGGTCATCCTCCGCTGTTCTTCTGGCTGTGGGCGGTGCTCATCGCGGTGCTGGGGAACAGCCTCCGGGTGGCCCACATCCTGCCGGCGGCCGCCACCTTCTTCGCCCTGTGGGGCACGTACAGGCTGACTCTCCTTCTATCCCGCTGCCGGGCCACCGCCATCGCGGCGTCGGCGGCGCTGCTGGCCACGCCGATCTTCCTGGCCAACTCCGTGAATCCCCTGCCGGACGTGGCAGTCGCCGCGGCCGCCACCTGGACCCTGCTCTTCTACGCAAGGGGCCGGCAGGCGGCAGCGGCGCTCACCGCCGCCCTGGCCGTCGCCCTTCGCGAGCAGGCGGTGCTCCTCCCCGCAGTCCTGGTGGGGGTGGAGCTCCTGCACGGCGGGTGGCGCCGGCCCGGCAGGCTTCTGCTGCTGGCCTCTCCGGCGGCGGTACTCCTCCTGAACGGCCTGGCATACCTGCTGGTGAACGGCTACTTCTTCTTCGGAACCCACCTGGGCGGGCCGGAGACAGTGGGTCCGGGGGTTCTCCTGGAGCGCTTCAGAAGCTTCTTCGGATTCCTCTTCGCCGACGGCTGGCGATGGCTGCCCGTAACGGCCGCCGCCGCCCTGGCCGCCGGCGGCCGAAGGCGCAGCTCCGCCGCGTTCGTCCTTCTCCTGCTCAGCCCCGCCGTCCTCCATCCTCCGGGGCGGCTGCTCTGGCTTGCGGTGATGATCGCCGCCGTTTCCCTGTGGGTTCTCAGGTGGGGCCCGCCGGCCAGGGGACCGGCGGCGACGCTGGCCCTGCCGGCGGCCACGGGGCTCTTCTTCGTGCTGGTGGTGGTCATCTCCCCCTCTCCGCTGGACCTCTACCGCTACCTCATCCTGGCGGTTCCGGCGGTGGTGGCCGGATCGCTCTCCGCGGTGAGGAGGATGGGAAACCGAAGGCTCGCTCTGCTGCTGGGAGGCCTCTTTGCCGCCCTGGCTCTGGGGAGCAACAGGAGCGCGGCATCGGCGGCGCAGCCGGAATCCAACCTGGCCTGGGTGCTTGACCAGCAGGCCCTGAGGGACGCCATTCGCTACGCCGCCCAATCCGGCGACACGCTGCTGGTGAGCCGGCTGCACCTGCAGAAGCTCTCCGACCCGGACGTGGGCTACGTCCGCAGGCCGGTGGCCGGCCGGGACATGCGGGCCCCGCTGGATCGGAATGCCTCGTATACCGCCGTCATCGGGCATAGGAGCCCGCATGAGCTTGCGCTGGCGGACAGCGTTCGGGCCGGGCACTCGTCGACGCATACCATGAGGATGGACACCGTGATAAGACGCGGCGGCTTCAGCGTTGAGGTGTACAGGATCGCGCCCAGAGGCCCGGAGGCGCTCAGCCCCCGATGATCCTCTCCGGTCCGGGCTCTCCCGCCTCGTAGAACCTCTCCTCGCCCTGCCCGGGCGAAGCGATTCCCAGGTAGCGGTCCCTCTCGCTCATCACGCATCCGCAGTAGGGCTGCCGGTAGAGGCCCAGCGCCCTGGACATCTCCACGGAAGTGCGGAAGGCCGGCCGGTAGTCCCGGAATGAGAAGTCGACCCCGTGCGCGGCTGCCGCAGCCGTGCCGGCCTCCAGGATTAGGTCCGGTCTCTGGTAGGGGCTCACGGTGAGGGTGGTGGCGAACCTCTCGAAGCCCCCTTCGGCGGCCCGGCGGGCGGTCTCGTCAAGACGGTGGGCGAAGCATGCGGCGCACCTGTTGGGGGCGGCCAGGAGCATTCGCAGGTTCTCCTCCAGCGGGTACGCCTCGTCCACCAGCAGGGCCATCTCAACCTCCGAGGCGTAGCTCCGCAGGGAATCCAGCCGCCTCTGCCGCTCCTTCCAGGGGTGGATGTTTGGGTTGTAGAAGAGGCCGGTCACATCGTAGCCCAGCTCCCGGTAGCCCTCCAGGACCACCGTCAGGCAGGGGGCGCAGCAGACGTGGAGCAGAAGCCTCATCCTAGAGCTCCAGCGCTCCCTGTCCGCCCACGGGATAGCCCAGGTGGCGGCAGGCCTTGGGGGTGGCCATCCTGCCCCTGCTGGTGCGGTTGAGGAAGCCGGATATCAGCAGGAATGGCTCCACCACGTCGATAAGCGTGTCCTGCTCCTCGTTCAGGGTGGCCGCCAGGGCCGCCACCCCCACCGGTCCCCCGCCGTACTGCCGGATGATCACTTTCAGGTACTTCCTGTCCAGGCGGTCGAGGCCGGCCTCGTCCACACCGTGGAGGTCCATGGCCTCCACGGAGGAGTCCTCGTCGATGGTCTCCCGGCGGCAGACCTGTGCGTAGTCGCGGACCCTCTTCAGAAGCCTGTTGGCTATCCGGGGGGTGCCCCGGGAGCGGCGGGCTATGCACAGGGCGGCCTCCGGACTTATGTCCAGGTCCAGTATGCCGGCGGACCTGTTCACGATCCTGGCCAGGTCCCTCTCTCCGTAGAAGTCCAGGTGCAGTGAGATGCCGAAGCGATCCCTCAGCGGGCCCGTCAGAAGCCCCGCCCGGGTGGTGGCCCCTATCACCGTGAACCTGGCCAGCTCCAGCTTCACCGTGCGGGCGTGGGGGCCGGGGTCGATGACGAAGTCGATCTCGAAGTCCTCCATGGCAGGGTAGAGGTACTCCTCCACCACCTTGGGAAGGCGGTGGATCTCGTCGATGAAGAGAATGTCGCCCACGGAGAGGTTGGTGAGTATGCCCACCAGGTCCGCCGCCCGCTCCAGGGCAGGTCCGGAGGTGGACACCAGCTCGGCCTCCATCTCGTTGCAGATCACGTGAGCCAGCGTGGTCTTGCCCAGCCCCGGCGGTCCGTGGAAGAGCAGGTGCTCCAGGGGCTCCGCCCTCTCCCTGGCCGCCTGTATGGCAATGGACAGGCTGCTCTTTACCGACTCCTGGCCCACGTACTCGGACAGATGCCTGGGCCGCAGGGAGGTCAGTACACGCTCGTCCCCGTTCTGGGCGTCCGCCGAGAGCACGGACTCGCGCGCCATCAGGTGCCCCGCAGGCGCATGGCCAGCTTCACAATCTCGCCGCTCTCCGCCTCCCGGCCCAGCTCCTCGCAGGCCCTGCGGGCCAGATCGGAGGCCGTGGAGGAGTCGAGTCCCAGCTGGCGGAGGACGCTGACGGCCTCGGAGGCCGCCGTGGCCTCCCCGCCTGCGGCGCCGGCGGCGAACGGGTACTCCTGCGCCAGGCTGTCCTGCAGCTTGGCCACTATGGTCTTGGCCCTGGCCCTGCCGATGCCCGGCAGCACGGTAAGCCCCTTTACGTCCCCCCTGGCGATGGTGGACGCTATCTCCGAGGCGGGACGGGCCAGGGCCTTCACGGCACCCCGCACTCCCACTCCCGACACCGAGATGAACCTCTCGAAGAAGCCCCGGTCCTCGGTGCTGGGGAAGGCCACCAGCAGGGGAACCACGCGGTTGCCCTCCATCTGCAGATGCAGGTAGACGGGCGCCTCCAGCCCCTGCCCCGAGCGGACCTTCCGCAGGAAGTAGGCCGGGGCCAGCAGCCTCAGGACCAGCGGGCCGGTGCGGAGGAGGATGTGGTCCTCCCCCACCGCCTCTATCACGCCGTCGACTCTATCGATCATGCCTGCAACATTCGTACACGGCTATGGCGGCGGCAAGGGCATCGGATACGTCGTCGGGCCTGATCTCCTGCTCGATGCCCAGCAGATCGCGCACCATGCCGCTCACCTGCTGCTTGCCCGCCCTGCCCGAGCCGGTGACCATCTTCTTGATCCGGGAGGCCGGTATGGACACCACCTCCAGGCCCGAGCGCTGGGCCGCCAGGCAGAGCGCCCCCCTGGCGTGGGCCATGATTATGGCCGTGCGCGGATGCCTGTAGTGGGAGTAGACCTCTTCCAGGCCCATCACCTCGGGGGCGAAGTCCTCGATGACCTCCAGGAGCGACTCGTACAGCTCGTTTATCCGGTAGGGAAGGCTGCGGCTGGCGGTGGAGCGGATGGTCCCGGCGTCCAGGAGCGCGAGCTTTCCGCCGCCGCTCTCCAGAACCCCGTAGCCGGTAACCCTCAGCCCGGGGTCTATGCCCAGCCAGCGGTCGCTGCGGCCGGGGGCCAATCTAATCCACGAGCTCCAGGTTGGTATGGACGTCCTGGACGTCGTCGTGCTCCTCCAGCTGGTGAAGGAGCTTCAGGGCCTTCTCGGCGTCCTCCTCGGAGAGGGGCATGGTGCTGTCCGGGACCTTGGTCACCTCGGCGTTGTCCACCGCCACTCCGGCGGTCTCCAGGCCCTGCTTCACCTCGTAGAGGTCCGAGGGGTCGGTGGTGACCACGATGCTGTCGTCCTCCAGCACCACGTCCTCCGCCCCCGCCTCCAGGGCGGCCTCCAGCACCGTGTCCTCGTCGAACTCGCTGCCGTCGATCATGATCTGGCCGACGGTGTGGAACATGTAGGCCACGCTGTTGCGGGAGCCCAGGTTGCCTCCGCCCTTGCTGACGATGTGCCTGATCTCGGCGGCGGCCCGGTTTCGGTTGTCGGTGAGGGCCTCGATGAGGATGGCCACCCCGCCGGGGCCGTAGGCCTCGTAGGTGATCTCCTCGTACTCCACCCCCTCCAGCTCGCCGGTCCCCCGCTTGATGGCCCGCTCGATGTTCTCGTTGGGCATGTTATGGGACTTGGCGTTCTCTATGGCCACCCTGAGCCTGGGGTTCATGTCGGGGTCGCCGCCGCCGTCGCGGGCCGCTACGGTAATCTCCTTGACCAGCCGGCTGAAGATGCGGCCCCTGGCTGCGTCGGCCTTGCCCTTCTTGTGCTTGATGGAGCTCCATTTATTGTGTCCGGACATCTCGTCCTCCCCGTTCGTCGTGAATGCCTGTGCAACTCTATGAAACGGCCGCGGCGGCGGTCAATGCGCCGGGAAGGGATCAGTCCCGGGACAGCCCGTTCCTCTTCAGTATCGCGGCCCGGTCCTCGGTGTCGGCGTATCGCATGGCTATGCCCGCTCCGGGTATCTCGAAGCCCCTTTCGCCCGCCCTGCAGGCGATTCCCATAAGGTCGACCTCCATGGGGTGCAGCTCGATGTCGAGGCTGGCCAGGAAATCGGACCTGGCCACCTCCTCCCCCACCGCGATGGCCCGCGACAGCTCCACGGCGTCGTCCGCGTCCACGCTGCCGCCCACCATGAGCGGGGTGGAGCCCTCGTAGGGCACCAGGTCCGGCCGGCTGGAGCGGAGCTTCACGCCGATGGAGAGCGCCCGGCCGTTTACCACCGCCGGAACCAGGTAGCTGCGCAGGACCCTGCGTCCAGACTCGGTCTGAAGCCCCCTCTCGGCAAGGGGGTCGTAGTCCCTGGGCGCGGTGGCCGGGGTTCTTACCGACCTCCGTCGCGTGGTCCTCTCGTGAACGGTGATGTCCGCCTCCACCCTCCAGAAGGGCAAAAAGACCATCCCGTCTCCCGCCTCCCCCCACAGGGAGACCCCCACCCGGGTCAGCCCCCGGTCCCCGCTGACCCAGGCCCGGCCGCAGTTGCGGCAGAGGAAGATGCTGTCGTCGGGGAGGCCGGAGAGCTCCTGCAGGCACTCGCCGCAGCGCAGCAGTACGGCTCCGGTTACCTCAGACATGCCTGGTGCCTCCCCTGCTCTCCATCCTGTCCAGGGCCCTGAGCACCTGCCAGGTTCCGATTCCCAGGGCTCCCGCGATGAGAAGCAGCACCCCCGAGCAGTTCAGGCTGGCCGTTCCGCTGCGGTAGTCGAGGGTTCCCGTGGCCAGGAGGTTGACCAGGGGAGGGATGGCGAAGGCCCAGAGGGCCGCGGCGCCGGCGGCGATGTAGCGCGAGCCGGAGGGCCCGGCGGGGAACCTGCCGCGCAGCACCCTTCCGCTGCGGCCGTCCACCACCGCCCGGTAGGGCCTGCCGTCCACGGCGAATCCCACCACCCAGAGGGGGTAGTAGATCAGGCAGTCGCGCCGGCCGGTGAAGACCAGGTACCTCCACTGCTGCTCCAGGCCGCGGCCGGCCCCCCCGGCCAGCCTGCGAAGGTACTCCTCCGCGTCCGCCCGAGCCTCGGAGAGGCTGACCAGCGGGTCCACGAACACGCCGTCGGCGTGGACCCTGGAATCGAAGACCTCCAGGCCCTCCGGCAGGGCGTTCCGCTGTATCTCCATCCCCTCCAGGGACATCTGCGCCTTGGACGAGAGGTTGGGTATGCCCAGGGGCTCCAGGTCCGCCGCGGACACGTTCACGCTTCCCCGCAGCTGCACCTCCCGCTCCACGGCCCGCACGCCCACCCGTCTCTTCACGGTGCGGGTGGACTGGAAGACGGACATGCTCTGTCCGTCGGGGTTCTCCACCGGCCGGGGCTGCTCCTCCTCCCGGACCTCCGGCTCCAGTCCCAGGACGTAGCCCTGCACCTGCGCCGAGATGTGCCAGAAGGGAACGTAGAAGAGCCGGGGACGGCTGACCCGCGACCTGCCGGCGCTGTCCTTCCAGCCGGACTCCATGGCCCTCCGCACGGCCCGAAGGGCCTGCGTGGAATCCACCTCCGACGGCAGCACGTAGTTCCCCACCGCCCCGGTCAGCAGAACGCTGCTGTCGCAGGAGGGGCAGCTGGTGTGGGTCTCGCCCTCCCGCAGGTACAGCGCGCCCCCGCAGGCGGGGCACTTCATCGTGACGAAAGGGGACTCAGCCACTTCGGGCCCCGCCTTCGCCGAACAGCCTCAGGGCGACGAAGCTGCCCGCGGCCGCCGCCAGGATCGTCGCAAAGGCCCTGGCGCTCCCTCCGGTTCCGGCGGCGTGCAGGAGCCAGTAGACCAGCGCCGCGCAGGGAAGTCCGAGCAGCAGGCAGAGCAGAAACGTCCTGCTGGGCACCTCCGGGGCGGTCTCGCCCTCCAGGGGGTTGTCGCCCACTATTCGGCCTGATACCCCGTCCACCAGCACTCCCTGGCTGTAGCCCTCCAGCTTCAGCATCACCAGCCAGAAGGGGTGCAGCACGGTACCGCTCCTGCTCAGCTCGCGCCGGGCCAGGATGTCATCGTCCATGGGGATGATCTGGTCGGGGCCGGCCAGCTCCTCGGAGAAGACCTTCCTGTCGCCCGCGGGGGGACGGAACTCCTCCAGCTCGGGAAAGGGCTGGCTGAATACCGGCACGGGGCCTGCGGGGCCGTCGGCGTAGGGGAAGTACCGCAGCTCCAGCTCGGCGATGGCGCCTGCGGGGAACATCCGGCGCACCGCCTCCTCCCCCTCCGAGGGCACCACGATGAAGGGCAGGTCCTCCACCTCGGTGACCATGATGCTGGCCTCGCAGTAGGGGCAGCGGAGGTAGTACTCCGTCTCCATCACGGTCAGCTCCGCGCCGCACTGGCTGCAGGAGGTCTTCATGGCCCCTCCCTCCCCGGTTCGGACGGGAGCCGGCTGCGGCCGGGGCAATCACGCCCCCCGGCCGCAGCCCTCACCTGTCTCACCGGCTGATCACGAACCTGCGCGTGGTGCTGCCGCCGGGGGCGTCCATGCGCACGAAGTAGACGCCGTCCGCCAGCGGCCCGTCGGAGGAAGCGCATTCCCAGTGCAGCGTCGTGGGCCCGGCCGCAGGTGCGCCCAGGTCGGCCACCCTCCTGCCGGAGAGGTCGTAGACCCCCACCCTGCAGAGGCCGGCGTCCGCCGGCGACACGGTAACCGGCAGCCTGATAGAGCCGGAGGCCGGGTTGGGGGAGACGTGTCCCAGAGCGGTCCGTCCGCCGGCCTGTGCCTGCGCCTCACCCGAGGTCGCGGTGCCCACGATGGCCTCCTCCGGCTCGGAGGGCCATCCGGGCCCGAAGTCGGAGTCCATGGCCACAGCCCGGAACCAGTAGTTGCCCTGGGGGTGGCTGCTGAAGTAGTAGGAGTTGCCCGGGACCTCCGTGCTCACGAAGCTGTTGGAGTCCCAGACCTCCACCTTGATGTCGTCCACGTAGAAATCGCAGGAGGACGAGGAGCTGGTCCAGCGGAAGCTCAGGGTCTCCCCCTCCCACTCGTCCAGCTCGTGGATGCTCCTCCGCCAGGTCATGTCGTTGCGGGTGAAGGTCTGCAGGTAGTACCAGTTCTCCCCGCCGTCGGGGGAGTACTCGAAGGCCCCCAGGCTGGAGCCGTTGGGTATGTCGTAGCAGGCCCAGAAGCTGATCCTGCCCCCGCCCCCCTCGGGGACGGTTACCGTCTCGGTCCACGTCATGCTCCCCGCGGAGCTGGAGACGTAGCACTGGCTGGGCGAGTGGTACTGCGAGGAGGTCATGTCCCAGCCGTCGAGGGTGAACGGGCCGGAGTCGCCGGTGTCGTCCAGAAGCACCGAGTAGCCCTCCAGCTCCTGCAGGGCGTAGGAGTCCGCCTCCGGGACGCTGCTCCAGCTCACCGTGAACGCGCTGCCCACGCTGCCGATGGGGTCCAGCTCGGGGATCCCCGGCTCGTGGGGGTCGTCGGGGCACCCGGCCAGGCAGGCGGTGACCAGGAAGCTGCGCAGGTTGCGGCGGGTGAGCTTCACCACGTTCTCGGCCGAGGGCCAGAAGCCCTCGAAGTCGGCCCCGGTCTCGTGGTTCCAGCTCATGGCGTCGTAGAGCCCGTAGGCATGGTCGCGGGTGTTGCCCGAGCTGTAGTACAGCAGCTGCGAGGACTGTCCCCACATCTCGCCCGTGCCCCACTGGACCATCATCTCGGCCTGTGTCTCGTAGTCCTCGATGTCGGTGGGCGGGTCGTCCTGGTAGCCCCATGGGTAGATGAGGATGTTGCCGTAGGTGTGGGTGGAGTGCATCTGGGCCGGGGGATGGTCCTGCCAGAACATGTCGACGTTGTCCGTCTCCGGCTCACTGAGGGGAGCCGTACCCCTATAGGTCTGATCGCTTGGATTCCCGCTGGAGCCCAGGCCGCCCCAGCCCACGGCCCAGTTGCGGTTGAGGTCTATGCCGTCTCCACCGGCGGACCAGTTCATGTTCTTGCGGTGCATTCCTCCGCCGCCGGGCTGCTGGTCTTCGTTGTAGACCCATCCGTCGACGTTGTTGCAGGGCAGGCACCAGATCTCGCGGTTCTCCAGCAGCCAGGTGGCCTGCAGGCCGCAGTACCCCTCTTCTCCATAGTTTGCGCACAGCCACTCCATGAAGGAGCGGACGTTGCGCATGGAGGCGCCCTCCCGGGCGTGGATCAGGCCGTCGTACCAGGCGTTGGCCATGGACGGGTCGTCGTTGTCGAAGTTGTTGTCGGTGGAGATCTTCATCACCAGCTGCGGCCTGCCCTGGTAGGTGTCGCCTATGGAGGTGGGCGCGCTGGTGATGCCGGGATAGCTGGCGTGCAGGTCGTCCATCCAGTCCTGGATCTCGTCCCAGGTCATGAAGCCGCCCATGGTCTTCCCCGACCGGGCGCATACGGCCCTGTTGAGAGCGCCCAGGTCGTCCACCCGCACGGTCACCGGAAGCCCCAGGCGCGTTATCCTGGACAGCTCTTCGGATGTGGCTACGAAGTCCACGCTGCCGTCCCCGTAGACGTGGACTATCTCGGGGGAGACCTCCATCAGAAGGTCGGCCCCCCGCTGACCCGCCGGCTCCATGTGAGCCAGCGAGTACATGGTGGAGGAGGCCGCAGCCCCCGCGAGGAGGATCAGAGTCGCAATCCATCTTGTCATCTCAACCATCCTGTCCCGGAGTGTCCGAATAGCCCCTCTGCCCGCCTGCCGGCGCATCCGCAGGCGTGACGCTGTATATGACGTAGATGTCGCCCCGGGTGCCCTCTATGGGCACTCCGAGTATGGAGACGTGGATCTTCTCGCCTCCCCGGCGGCGCCTGTTGCCGGTGACGGAGACGCGGCGGCCGCTGCGGATCAGCTCGCAGAGCTGGTCGCTGAAGGCGTGCTCACCCTCGGGAACGATTATCTCCGAGGGCTTCCTGCCCATAACCTCTTTCAGGGAGTAGTCGAACATGCGAAGGAACTCCCCGTTGACCCTGGCCACCCTGCCCTCCCCGTCCAGGACGACGATGCCGTCGTGGCTGCTCCTGAACAGCTGCTCCAGGTAGGCGCTGCAGATCCGCAGCGCTTCCCGGCAGCGCTTCAGCTCGTGCAGCGCATCCTCCGTGCCCTCCTCTTCGAGCGCCCCGGCGGAAGAGGACAGCAGCATGACGACTCCGTCGCCGGTGCGACTGGCCACGACACGGACCTCCCGTCCGCTGTCGCCGATGTCCAGATGGCTCTGCAGCTCGGCCCTTCCGTGCCTTATGGCCAGCAGAACGCAGGCCGACAGCATCTCCATCGGGTTGGAGAAACTGTGCGGACCTTCCCGGTCAACCTGCCCCGAGGGCCTGTCCAGCCTGATTTCGGCCAGCTCTTCTCGGCTGACGCCCACCAGTCCTCGGCAGTCGCCCAGGACGGAGACCACCCTTCCCCCGGCGCCCACGTGCAGGGCGCAGACGCCGTAGGGCCCCGAGAACGCTTCCGGAACGTCCACCTGCAAGGAGTTTCACCAGCCCTTCGGCACGAACGCCGCCTCCGGGCCATGGCCAGCGGCCCGAGGGTTGCGTAGGGTACGCCAGTAGAAGCATAAGATACAAGCCCGAGGCTGCCGGACAACGCCCCAGGACACATCGAGACGGACGGGAAAGCGAAATCACCAGGAAAGGCCGACCATGAAGGACTTTCAGGATCATGTAAGCAGGGGAATCCCGGACACCCTTCCCCCGGAGCGTCCGTGGGACGACACGGTAAGCCACGCTCCGCCGCGGCCCCAGATCCTCTCCCCCTCGGAGAGACGTCTGGCGGTGGCGAACGCCCTCCGGTACTTCCCGCAGGACTGGCACCCCCGGCTGGCGCCGGAGTTCGCCCGGGAGCTGCGCCAGCGGGGACGCATCTACATGTACAGGTTCCGGCCCACCTACGAGATGAGGGCCCGGCCCCTGGCCGAGTACCCCGCGAAGACCCCGCAGGCGGCGGCCGTCATGCTGATGATCCAGAACAACCTGGACCCGGCCGTGGCCCAGCATCCCCACGAGCTGATCACCTACGGCGGCAACGGCACGGTCTTCCAGAACTGGGCCCAGTACCTCCTCACCATGCGGTACCTGTCCGAGATGTCCGAGGACCAGACGCTGGCGCTGTACTCGGGCCATCCCATGGGCCTCTTCCCCTCGCACCCCGACGCGCCCAGGGTGGTGGTCACCAACGGCATGGTGATACCCAACTACAGCTCCGGCGAGGACTACGACCGCATGGCCGCACTGGGGGTCACGTCGTACGGCCAGATGACCGCCGGGAGCTTCATGTACATAGGGCCCCAGGGCATCGTCCACGGCACCACCATCACCATACTGGGCGCCGGAAGGCGATACCTGGGCCTGGAGCCGGGCCGCGACCTGTCGGGCAGGCTCTTCGTCACCTCCGGCCTGGGGGGGATGAGCGGGGCCCAGGCCAAGGCCTCCGTGATAGCCGGCGCGGTGGGGGTGATTGCCGAGATCAACCCCGAGGCCATCCATAAGAGGCACGAGCAGGGATGGCTGCAGGAGGTGGAGGAGGACCTGGACCGGGTACTCTCCAGGATAGACCGGGCCAGAAGCTCGGGGGAGGCGCTGTCGCTGGGCTACCTGGGCAACATCGTGGACCTCTGGGAGCGGCTGGCCGAAGAGGGGGTCGAGGTGGACCTGGGCAGCGACCAGACCTCGCTGCACAACCCCTACCGGGGCGGCTACTACCCCGCCGGTCTCTCCTTCGAGGAGTCCAACCGGATGATGCGGGAGGAGCCGGAGGTTTTCGTAGAGCACGTCCACCGCTCCCTCCGCAGGCAGGTGAAGGCCATCAACGCCGTAAGCGAGCGGGGCATGCACTTCTGGGACTACGGCAACGCCTTCCTGCTGCAGGCCTCCAGGGCCGGCGCGCCGGGCATACTGCGGGACGACGGCTCCTTCCGCTACCCCTCCTACGTGGAGGACATAATGGGACCCCTGTGCTTCGACTACGGCTTCGGCCCCTTCCGCTGGGTGTGCACCTCCGGCCGGCCCGCAGACCTACGGGAGACCGACGCCATAGCCGCCGGCGTGCTGCGCGACCTGGCAGAGGACGCCGACCCGCGCATACGCCAGCAGATGCTGGACAACCTGCGCTGGATCGAGCAGGCCGAGGAGAACCGGCTGGTGGTGGGATCCCAGGCCAGGATACTCTACACCGACCACCAGGGCAGGATGAAGATTGCCGAGGCCTTCAACCGGGCCGTGGCGGAGGGCCGGATCAGCGCCCCCGTCGTCCTGGGCCGCGACCACCACGACGTCTCCGGAACCGACTCGCCATTCCGGGAGACGGCCAACATATCCGACGGCAGCATGTTCACCGCCGACATGGCGGTACAGAACGTCATAGGCGACTCCTTCCGCGGGGCAACCTGGGTCTCCATCCACAACGGCGGCGGAGTGGGCTGGGGCGAGGTGATCAACGGAGGCTTCGGCCTGGTGCTGGACGGCTCGCCGGAGGCCGGGAAGAGGGCCCGGGCCATGCTCTCCTGGGACGTGTCCAACGGACTGGCCCGGCGCTCCTGGGCCCGGAACCCGGGAGCGGTCTACGCGGTGCAGCAGGCCATGACCCGGGAGCCGGACATGAAGGTCACCATGCCCGTGGCGGCCGACGGAGACCTGGTGGACCGGTCGGTGGGCGAGGCCTTCGACGAATGAGGCTGCCGGCGGTGCCCAGGCTCAGCCGGAGGAACTGCGCCATAGCCAGGCTGGCCTGCGCAGCCCCGGAAGCCCTGGTGGTGGTGCTGCTGACGAGCCTGGAAACCACCTCCGCCCTGCTGGCAGCCGCAGGGTCCGCGGCCGGGTTGGATTCCCCCATGCTCACCCTCCTCTTCCGGGGAGTCCTGGCCCTGGCCCGCAGGGGCGAGGTGTCCGTAATGGAGGTTGCCCGGGTGGTCTCGGACTGAACAGGCCACACCGCTGAGTTCCGGCAGGCCGCCGTCTTGAGCCAAGGCGACCAGGCTGTTATCTATCTTCGGGACAGGGAGTTTTCACCAACACCGGGGTGAGCAGTGAGCAGGCACGTCTTCATCAGCCATTCCTCCCACGACGCCTCCTACGTGGAGAGGATCCGCAGCCATCTGGAAGCCCGCGGCATCCGCTGCTGGATGGCCCCCCGGGACATACCCCCCGGAGCCGACTGGGCGGAGTCCATAGTCCGGCCTCTGGCCGCTGGTAACCATTGAGCTCCGGCCGCGACCCCTCCAGAGGATGGGAAGAGGCGGCGAAGAGACCCTTCGAAGAGCCGTAGAGAAAGAGGTCGAGGCTTCCGGCCTCCCCGGCAGCAGAGGGGAGTGCACGGCACTTGTGAGCCGGGTGCTCCGCAGGCTGGGTCTGCAGGCTGCGGAACCCGGCCCCGGTGGCTCTGGTGGAACTGCTCGAGCACGACCGGCCCGGCCTGGCGGAGATACTCCCGCTCTGGCGAAGCCGCCGCAGAGACCCCGCCGGATCCGACCCCGGACCCTACATCCTTCTGGCCGAGCGGCTGGTGAAGATGGGAGAGAACCTCATGGCCTACGACGTGGCCTCGGAGGGCCTGGGGCTCTGCGGCGACCACAGGCGGCTGCTCCAGCTTAAGGCCCTGAGCCTGGCCCGGTCCGGGGCCACCGAGAGCGCGCTGGAGATATTCCTGCACCTGGAGGAGGAGGGCGACGCCGACAGCGAGACGCTGGGCATGCTGGGCAGGCTCTACAAGGACCTCTGGGAGAGGGACCGGGCCGAGGGGGACCCCCGGGGCTACCTTCACCTCTCCCTGGAATACTACAGAAGGGCCTACGCCCTGCCGGAGAGGGACTACTGGCCCGGCATCAATGCCGCCACCATGGCCCTGGCGGCGGGAAGCAAAGAGGAGTCGGAACTGCTTGCCGGCCAGGTGAGGAACCAATGCCTGCAGGCCCTGGAGCATGCGGGTGAGTCCGAGCGCTACTGGCTCACGGCCACGCTGGGCGAATCGCTTCTTCTGCAGGGAGACCTGGAGGCCGCGGCACTCCGGTACGGCGAAGCCGTGGCCATCGCCGGCCGCAACTACGGGGACATAGCCTCCACCAGGCGCAACGCCCTACTGATCCTGGAGCTGCTGGAATGCCCGGAGGAGGAGGCCGCAGCCGTGCTAGAACGGCTTCGGACCGCCAGGATAGCTATCTTCTCCGGGCACATGGTGGACTCCCCTTCCAGGCCCGAGCCCAGGTTCCCCCCCGAGATCGAGGAGCAGGTACGGGCCCGCCTGAAGGAGGAGCTCCGGTCCGCCGGAGTGGACATCGGCTTCGCCTCCGCCGCCTCCGGTGCGGACATCATCTTCCACGAGTTGCTGGGTGAGCTGGGGGGAGAGTCCCACGTGGTGCTGCCCTACGGCAGGGAGGAGTTCCTGGCCACCAGCGTGGGCCGGCCGGGTTCCGCCTGGGCCCGACGGTTCGAGCGCGTCCTCGAGGGGGCCAAGCAGGTGAACCAGGCCTCCCTGCACAGACTGGAAGACGACGGGCTTTCCCACGAGTATGCCAACATGGTCCTCCTCGGCCAGGCCATGAACGCCGCAGAGATGCTGTCCGCCGACCTGGTGGCGGTGGCGGTCTGGGACGGCCGGGAGGGCGACGGCCCCGGGGGAACCGGCAGCAACGTCTCCCGCTGGAGGAGCATGGGGCTGGACGTGCGGGTAGTGGACACCACCGAGATGGTGGAGGATGGCGAAGGCACAGACGGGCAGCCCACCGCCCCACCCGCCGGCGGCGGCCCCGACGGGGCGGAGATACGGGCCATTCTCTTCGCCGACATGGCCGGCTACTCGGAGCTTTCGGAGAGCGAGACCATGCTCTTCGTCAGGGGCTTCATGAGAAGGGTCGGTGATCTGGCCGGGGACTCCGCGCTTGCGCCTGTAGTGTCCAACACCTGGGGCGACGGCCTGTTCATGGTGTTTCCGTCGGTGAGGGACGCGGGGCTGTTCGCCCTGGAGCTGGCCGACCTGGTGGAGGAGACCTCCTGGAGCGACATGGGGCTGTCCCGGGAGATGAACATCAGGATAGGCCTGCACGCCGGGCCCGTTCACCGCTGCGTTGACCCGGTGACGGCAAGACCCAACTACTACGGTGTGCACGTTGGCTTTGCCGCCCGCCTGGAGCCCATCACCGCCCCCGGCCACGTGTATGCCAGCGCCCAGTTCGCAGCCCTGGCCTCCTGCCTGGAGATCAGCGAGATACGCTGCGACTACGTAGGCCAGGTCCCATTCTCCAAGGGCTTCGGGACCTTCCCCACCTACCACGTGAGGCGCGCCCTCAGTTCCTGATGGGTCTATGGTTCGGGCGCCGGATGGCTAAGACGGCGCCATGCCCATAGGAAGCGGTTCGAATCCCACCTGCCCCGCCACTACCCAATCCTGTCATAGGACAACTCCCTGCGGTAACTGTCTATATCCGCCTCTGATCCAGCCCACCCGGCACCCAGTCTTGACAGAGATTATCCAGCTCTCTACCGTATAGATGGTAAATAGCTTCCCAACGCCCAGGGAAAGGAGCTCCCATGTTGTCATACCCCCCCCAGCGAGTGATAATCCTTAGCTGCCTGCTTCTGCTGCCCCTCGCCGCGCCGGCCCAGACCGAATGGCTGGAGTTCAACGCCGGGACCCAGAGGCACACCTCGCCCCTGATCCAGTACAACGGCA
>JAWLEP010000030.1:24833-35389 GCA_041686025.1 Candidatus Fermentibacteraceae bacterium | reverse complement strand
GTAGGTTTCGTCCACCACGGTCAGGTTCCAGGCCTGGGGCTCATCGGAAACCTCTCCGGTCCAGACCTTGGCCCCCAGCAGGCTGTCCGCCGCCTCGAAACGGACCCAGTACCTCTGGCCGTAGGCGATCTCAGTCAGTGTATAGGCAATGGCGATGGCCCCCCCCTGGTCGACACGGTTGATGGCGACCACTCCCCCGCCTTCGGTCATAAGGCTGAGCATATAGCCGCTGGCGGTGAACATGTCGAACCTGGACACCACCCCGCCCATCAGTCCGGCGGATATCTCCACCTCGGCCAGGATGGAGTAGTCGGCAACGCTCATGGAACCGTAGAGGTCGCCGGTTACCGATCCCGCGTAGACGGTGTCGGTGGAGGCCTGGTAGAAGTGGTACCGCCCGTCCACCACCTCGTAGGTGGCCCCCGTGGGCATCTCCAGCCAGCCGTCGGCGGTTCCGTCGTCGAAGTCGTCCTCCACCAGGACCTCGGCGCATATCAGGGCTGCGACCGTGATCGCCGCTGCAATAGCCAGTCTCATCTACCCTTCCTCCCTATTCGGCGTACTTCGGCGGCCCGGTGCTCGGCCGGGGGCGGCCGGCGCCGCCCCCGGCACCGTCTCTACTCCAGTATTCCGTGCTTCTTTCCCACCTTCACGAAGGCCTGTATGGCCTTGTCCACGTGCTCGCGGTCGTGGGCGGCGCTGAGCTGGACCCTTATGCGGGACTGGCCCTTGGCCACCACGGGATAGAAGAAGCCGATGACGTAGATCCCCTCGTCCAGCAGGTCGTCGGCGAACTGCTGGGCCAGGGCTGCGTCGTTGGGGTAGTCGCCGAACATTATCGGCACTATGGCGTGATCGCCGGGCAGCAGCTTGAAGCCGGCGGCCTTCATCTCCGACCGGAAGTACTTCTGGTTCTCCTCCAGCTTGTCGCGCAGCTCGGTGGTCTCCTCGAGGAGATCCAGCACCGCCAGGGTGCCGCCCACCACCGCCGGGGCCAGGGTGTTGGAGAACAGGTAGGGGCGGGAGGCCTGCCTGAGGTAGTCGATCAGCTCCTGGCGTCCGGTGGTGCAGCCGCCGCTGGCCCCGCCCAGGGCCTTGCCGAAGGTGGTGGTGAGCAGGTCAACCTCGCCGTGGACGCCGAAGTACTCGGGGGTCCCGCGGCCGGTCTTGCCCACGAATCCCGTAGCGTGGCAGTCGTCCACCATCACCAGGGCGTCGTACTTCCTGGCCAGCTCCACGATGCGGTCTATGGGAGCCATGTCGCCGTTCATGCTGAACACGCCGTCGGTGCAGATGATGCGGTACTTGCTGTTCTGCACGTCGTCGGAGGCCAGGATCTCCTCCAGGCCGGGCAGGACCTTCCCGTCGAACTCGTGCTCGCCCTTGCCCATCTCGTTGTGGGAGTAAATGAAGCGCTTGGCCTTGCAGAGGCGTACGCCGTCTATGATGGAGGCGTGGTTGAGCTGGTCGGCGATGATGGCCGACTCCCGGCCCAGGAAGGGGTCAAAGACGCCTCCGTTGGCGTCGAAGCAGGCGGCGTAGAGTATGGTGTCGTCGGTGCCCAGGAAGTTGGCCACCCTCTTCTCCAGCTCCCGGTGTATGTCCTGCGTGCCGCATATGAACCGCACGCTGGACAGGCCGTAGCCCCTCTTGTCTATCATTTCCTTGGAGGCTTCCAGGACCCTGGGATGGCTGGAGAGGCCCAGGTAGTTGTTGGCGCAGAAGTTCAGGACCTTCCGGCCCCCTACCGTGATCTCGGCGCCCTGGGGCGACTCGATGATCCGCTCGTTCTTGTACAGCCCCTGCTCCTTCATCTCCTCCATCTTGTCCCGGAGGTCCTCCAGCAGCTTTACCGACATATGCGTCCTTCCGTGATAGTGACCGCGGCATTCGCCGCTCCGATGAAAAGCCCGATGTCCGGCAGCCGCCGTCCCCTGCCGCCGCAGACGGAGGCGGGACGGTTTTGTATGTATGCTGCAGTGTTCGTCTACCTGACGATAATCGTCCGCGGGGGTATTCTCAAGCCATGAGATACGGAATTCCCAGAGCGGCCGCAATGGCGGGCATAGCCTTTCTGCTTGTCAGCGCGCTGGTTGCGACCAGAAGCGGCCCCGTACCCCCCATGGACGACACCTACATCCATCTGGTGTACGGCCGCAGCATTCTCCGCGGGCAGCCCCTGCAGTTCAACCCCGGCACCCCCTCCTCGGGCTTCACCAGCCCCCTCTGGCTCGCTGCCTCCGCTGCCGCGGCGCTCGCCGGCACCGAGTGGGCGCCGGCGGTCCTCATGGCCCTGTCCGCCGTTGCGGGATGCGCCGCCGTACTGCTGTCCGGCGCAGGCCCCGCCTCCCTCTTCCTGCTGCTGCTGGGCCCCCTGCTGTTCCACGGCGCAAGCGGCATGGAGACCGCTCTGGCCTGCCTGGCGGTGGTGCTGGTATGGAGAAGGCTGGAGTCCGGCGGTGAGCCCGACCTTCGGGGGGGGCTGCTTCTGGCGGGAGCAATCCTTGTAAGGCCCGAGCTGGCTCTGCTGGCCGTTCCCCTGGCCCTGGGGGCGGGAAGGCCGGGCGGCAGGCAGCTGGCGGCCCTGCTGTGGCCTTCGCTGGTTCTGGGAGGGCTGTGGACGGCATGGAACCTCCACGCCACGGGACTGCCCCTGCCCTCCACCTTCTACGCCAAGCAGGCGGGAGCCGCCGCCTACGGCCTGCTTCCCGGCCTGCGCGGACTGGCCCGCAATCTCGCTCTGGGGGCCCCCCTGCTGGTCCCCGCCGGAGCGTGGGCCGCTTTCAGGCTGCTGCGCAGGCGCGACCCCCTGGGCCTGGTTCCGGCCCTGACCCTGATTCCCGCCCTGCTTCTGCAGCCCAACGCCTTCTTCCAGCTCCGCTACCACCTGCCCTGGCTTGCGGCCTTCGCCCTGGCGGCCGGGCGGATGCTGGCCGGAAGGAGGTGGCCGGCGGCCCTTCTGGCCCTCTCGCTGGTCCCCGGCATGCTGCTGTTCGCCTCCCGCCGGGTCCGGGCCGCCGCCGACGTGGAGGCCATAGATGTCCATCCGGCGCAGCTGCTCCGCAGCCGGGCCCCCCGGGGCTCCACCGTGGCGGCCGCGGACGTGGGGGCCATGGGATGGATCTCCGGCCTCCGGGTGCTGGACCTGGACGGCCTGGTGACCCCCCGGGCCCTTCGGGAGGGACGCGACTGGGACTGGATCGCCGGACGGGCCGACTACCTGGTAGCCTTTCCCCGGCAGTACTCGGGTCTTGTAGAGTCCGCAGGCCGCCACCTGGTGTTCCTGGCCCGCTTCGAGAGCCCCTCTCCCGTGATCTGCGGGGAGGAGTCGGTCGTGGTCTGGAGGGTGGAAGGCTCCGACTAGAAGGCCCGGCTCCAGTCCGGACAGCAGGCCATCTCCAGGGAGCGGTGGGGGTATATCGCCCGGTACACGTCGTAGTTGTGGGCCACGATCTCGGTGTAGCGCTTGGTCTCGTTGAAGGTGATCCTGCTGAAGAACATCGCGGGGCTCACCTTCCCCGCCCCCCATCTGGCGGCGTTGTGGGGGCCGCCGTTGTAGCCCGCCAGCGTAAAGTGCAGGTGCCCCAGGTCGGCGGCCACGCCCGAGAGGTAGGATATGCCGTACTCCAGGGAGACCTCCGGGCGGTAGAGCCGGTCGGGGCTGTAGTTGCCCCAGCCGTTCTCCCGGGCCACGTACTCGGAGGTGCTGGGTATCATCTGAATAAGACCCCGGGCGCCGGCGGTGGAGTAGCATGCCGGCTGAAAGGCGCTCTCCTGCTTCATTATCGCCCAGGCCAGCAGGGGGTCGAACCCCCACCTGCGGCACACCGGAACCACTATGTGGGGCCAGGCCTCGGGGTAGCGCAGCTTCCACAGCTCCAGGGGCCGGGTCCCGTCGTCGGCCAGGCTCCACATCCTCCAGGCGGCGGAGGGCATCCTCTCCCATATCCCGCCGGCCAGGTAGAATGGGCCCAGGGGCGCCGGGCTTCCCAGCACGTCCTCGGCCCTTCGCATCTCGGCCACTCCCCAGCTCCGCAGCCCCGCATCCACCAGGGCTCTGCCCCGCAGCGCCGCCGGGGGGGGGCCGGCCGGCTCCAGGCCGTTGCGCGACATCCAGTCCTCCAGGGGCTCGTCGGTGTGCTCCGGACGCCAGGCCGGGAGCCCCATCAGGCGCCGGGCGTAGCTGGCCGGCAGGCTGTGGGGGGAATCGGAGACCAGTCCCTCCAGCTCCTCCCTGCCCCCGGGCAGGCCCGTCTCCAGCCGCAGCCGGCCCAGCCAGTAGCGGGCCGCGTCGAGGTAGACGCTTCGGTTCCAGCGGCGGGTGAACCTCTCCAGCTCCTCCACCGCCTCCCCGAACCTTTCGGTCTCCATCAGGGCCAGGCAGAGGTAGAGATGCGCGTCGTCGGCGGTGACGTTGTCCGGGTACCGCTGCAGGGTGCGGCGGAAGTGGGGAATGGACTCCTCCCAGCGTTCGGCGTCGGCCAGTACGCTGCCCCTGTACCAGGGCAGGTTGCCCATGCGCCGGTTGCCGGGATGCCGGCTCTCGAAGAGGTCGAAGCAGGCCAGACCGGCGTCGGTTTCGCCCATCCGGGCCCTGTCCAGCCCCAGGTAGATGAGGGCCAGGGGGGCGTCCTCACCGTCCGGCCAGGTCTCCAGGTAGCGCTCGAGCATGCCCTCCGCCTGGCCGTAGAAGCCCAGCCGGTCGCGGGTCCTGGCGGCCAGGTAGTACAGGTGGGCGGGCGGGTTTTCCGCCAGGCGGGCCATCTGGTAGAGCTCGTTCCAAAGCCCGCCCGAGTAGAAGGGGTCGGCCACACTGGAGGCCAGCGAGCTGTCCTCCAGCAGGTCGGGGAGCATGAGCCTGAACGCCTCGGCATGCATGTCTCCCGCCGGCCAGAGGCGGAAGGACCGGACCAGATCGTCCCGCCAGCCCCGCACTCCCCGTCGGCGCAGCCACAGCGCCCGGGCGTTCAGTATCGCCGAGGCCAGCTCGTCCTCATCTTCATCCAGGGCCCGGGCCAGAAGCGCTCCCGCCGTATCGGCGCTGCCGGCGTTGAGGTGCGAGGCGGCCAGGAGAAGCCTCCTTCTGGAGTCAGCCGCCTTGGGGAGTGTATCCGGCACGCCTCTCAGCAGGTCCAGCGCCGCGGCGTACCTGCCGGCCGAGACCAGGGAGTCCGCGGCCAGCAGGGCAACGTACTCCGGCAGCGGCCACTGCCCCCGCTGCAGGCCGGCGGTCACCTCGCCTGCCACGAAGGCGCCGCCGAGGAACAGGGCCCGAAGGGCGGTGGAGGAGTCCGGCGGCCCCTCCAGGAGCAGCACGGCCAGCATGGGGGCCGGGGGGCGGGCCAGGGAATCCGCCCTGGCCACCAGCCCGCCGCGCAGCCGGCTGCCGCTGTCGGCCAGCAGCGCCGCCTCCACCAGCAGGCTGCAGGCGGCCTCGGGGGCTCCCGCCGCCAGCGCCGCGTCCGCCTCGCTGCTGTAGAGGGAGCACCTCTGCGCGTCGGTGAGCTCCGGGGGGGGATCCTCCGATACCCGCCGGCATGCGGCGATGACGACAAGGGCGCAGAGCAGCGCCGCCGAGAATATCTGCAGAGGTCTTGTCATGTCAGTCGGTGTACCTGCCCAGCTCCTCTTCGATCTCGGGGTTGCCCGGATCCGTCTGCAGGGCCTTCCTGAGCAGCTCCACGGCCCTGGCGTGGCTGCCCCGGGCCGCCAGCGCCCTGGTGTACGCCAGCAGTACGCCGCCGGAGGGCTCAGCATCCTCCACGAAGCTGCGCAGGAACTCTATGGTCTCGTCGGGTCTGCCGTCGGTGACCAGAAGCGCGCCCAGGCCGCTGAGGGCGGGCTCCAGCTCCGGGTCCGCCTCCAGGGCGCCGCGGAAGCTGGCCTCGGCCTTGTCCATCTCGCCCAGCGCCGCGTACACGTGGCCCAGGTTGGCCAGTATCTCCGGGCGGTCCTCCTGGATCTCCCGCGCCCTCTCCAGGGCCTCCAGGGCCAGGTCGTACTCGCCGTTGCCGTAGTGGTTGATGGCCTGGCGGTTGAGATCGTCCACCTGCGACTCCCTGACGGTGTCGCGGTGGGTCTGGAGCAGCTCGGTCATCTCGCCCAGCTGCTGCTGCTGGGTCTCCGCCGCCGTCCTGATGTTCTCCTCCATGGCGGAGAGCCTCTCCCCGCTCTCGGATACGGCAGCGGATATCTCCTCCACCTTCCCGGTGGTATCCCTGTCCAGCTCGCCGATGCGCTCGCCCAGGCTCTCGCCCATCTTCTCCACGGCCTCGGGGAGCCTGTCCACGGTCTCCCTGACGCCCTTCATCTGCTCGTCGAGAAGCTCACGGTTCTTCTCCGGCAGGCTGTCCATGGATTCGCGCAGGGCTTCCGAGCCCTCCTTCACCTGCCCGGACAGGGCATCCAGCTTCTCGGCCAGACCGGGTACGGACTCCTCCATGCCGGAGAGGCCCTCCCGCACGGCGGCCGCGGTCTCTCCCACCTTGTCCAGGCCCTCCTTGAGGGTCTGCAGCACGGACAGCTTCTCGCCAAGGAGCTCCGAGCCTCCGCCTATCAGCTCCTCCAGGTCCGACAGGCCCTTCTTCAGGGTCTCCCCCAGATCGGCCATCCGGGACTCCAGGGCCTCATCCAGGCTCTCGGAGTCGCCGCCGGTGAGGTAGGCCCTCATGCCCTCCACGGCCTCCGGGAGATCCTCCATGGCACCATGGAGGTCCTTCAGTGCGCCATGGAGCTCCTTCAGGCCCTCGCTCAGGCCCTCAACCTGCTCTCCCCGCCCGGAGACTACCTCCAGCAGGGAGTCCAGCTTGTTCGATATCTCCTCCAGTCCCCCGAACCCGGACTGGACGGAGGCCTGTATGGCCTGCGTGGCCTCCAGCAGCTCCTCGGCGCCTGCCGGGGGCGCCACATCCCGGGAATCCTCCCCTTCACCGGAGCCGGCTTCCCCACCGGCCGGGGCGGGCGCTTCGGTCCCGGCCGCCGGTATCTCCCCTATGGCCCCTGCTATGGTGTCCAGCTTCTCCATCAGATCACCGGTTACGGCCTTCTCCAGCTTCTCCACGTTCTCGGCTATAGCCTTCACGTGCCTGCCCTGCTGGTATATGGCCTGGCCGAGTGCCTTCAGGAGCTCCTCGGTGGATGGACTTTCCTTCTTCCCGTTCCCGTTCTCAGCCATCTGCAACTCCCGGTGATCTGTGTTTGCGATTCATGCTATCTCTATCTCCAAACCCTTGTGCACTATGGTGAAAGCGTGTCGAGGCTACCTCCGGAGCCCTGGCCGGGCGCCCTGGTGGCCATCTCCGGATGACGGCTGGCCAAAAGCCGCTGAACGGCCCTTGTCTCCATGCCCCTGCCGCCGGCCTTCAGCGCCCAGGCCAGCCTGGCCAGAAGCAGGCCATCTCCGGTGCGTCGATAGGCCGACAGCCATATGCCCCTGGCTGCATCCATCTTTCCCAGCCTCCACAGGGCCCTGGCCCGAAGGTCCTCGGTCCTGGCGCCGTCCTCCTCCGTCCTGGGCCCCAGCGCCTCCAGGGCCCTGCGGGCATCCCCCGCCAGCAGAAGGGCCTCCGCGCCTTCCGGGCCTTTGCCGGCGTTGGCCCTCCTGTGGGCCTCCAGGCCCTGGCGGACCTTCTGCAGGACCTCGTCGCTTCCGCTCTCCAGGGCCATCCTGGAGGCCCTGGGGATCATGCCCACCTCCAGAAGGAGGGCGATGAGCTCGGTCCGGTTCACGGATCCCGGCGAGCGGTCGCTCTGAGCCACCTCGTAGCAGCGTTCGGCTATCTGACGGAGTCCCTGCTCCACATCCTCCCTGCCGGTCTCCCGGAGGCTGCGGGCGAAGTCCAGCAGCTCCTGGGGGCGGAGCGAGGAGTTTGTCACCGCCGTCAGGATGGCCGATACGGTCTCCCTGTCGGCGCTGTCCAGATCGGAGGCCAGGCCCCGGGAGACTGCGCTTCGAATAGCCTCGGGGTCCCGCACGGACTCCCAGAAGGCTCTGCGGGGAAGCTCGCCCCCCAGGGCCTTCTCCAGAAGGTGCTCGGCCGCCCTGGTCTTCCAGGCGCCTATTCCCTTGCCCGCCATCTCGGAGAGTATGGCCTCGGCGCGCTCGGTGTAACCGGCTTCCAGCGCCTTGTCCGAAAGCAGGCTCAGTGCCTCGTCGTCCTTGCCGGGACGCCATTTCTTCATCGCCTCGTCGATGATGCCCTCGCTGATGGGGAGCTCCAGCCCCTCCCGGCGCCTGAGGATGCCGCTGAAGGTGGCGGCGTCGCCGGAGGCCAGGGCGCACAGCGCACGGAAGGCGGGCCCGGCGCCCTTGCGGTTCATCAGCGACCCGGCGATCTCGGGCTCGGCCAGCACCGCCTCCGTAAGCAGCCCCTCGGGGTCCCGGGAGAGGTGGTGAGCGTCGGAGAGGCTGGCGGCGTAGGCCAGGAGCCTGCCGTTGCCCTTCTGCCTGCCCAGACGCTCGGCCATCTCCATCACGTGCTGGGCCCTTCCCGGCTCCACGTCCAGAAGGGCCGGCGCTCTCTTGAGCATCTCGTCCACCTCGCCCCTCTCGGCAAGGCTGTCCACCAGCAGCCCCAGTGGCTCGGGGGCTGCGGGATTGTCCTCCACGATGCGGCGCAGCTCCTCCAGCGCCTCCGGGCTCTCGGCCACCGGCCGGAGGCTCTCGGCTATGCTGGCGGTATCCTGCTCGGTCTCGTAGGTCCTGGCCCTGAGGACGCCGGCCCCTATCCTGGGAGCGACGCCGCTCTCCATCCCATCCTCTATTACGCTGCGCGCCAGGGAGCTGGTTCGCCTGTCCGCCACCGAGGCCTCCAGAGACTCCAGGGCCTTCTCGCCCCTGCCGGCGGCCATGGCCGCACAGCCCCCGGCAAGGGAGGTGAGGGCCTCGTCCTCCACCTCCAGGTCGTCGGCGGCGGAGCCCGCCAGGGCTACTCTGCCCTCGCGGATGTAGGCCCGCAGCCTGAACAGCAGCTCCCTGGAGGGCTCGCCCCACTGCAGCCTGGGTATCAGAGACAGCCTCCACGGCTCGTCCCCCCGGGTTCTCATCATGATGTCCGCGGCGTGGCGGGCGGCGCCTCCGCTGGTGAACAGCGGCAGTAACTCCTCGAGGTCCATGGAGTCCAGGGCCTCGTCGGGCAGAACTGCCACCTGCTCGGCCGCCCGCTCGGCCAGCGACGGCTCCTGGGCCGCCACCGCCAGCAGGTGGCCGGCCCGGGAGTAGGCGCCCTGCTTAACGGCCGCTATGCCCGCCACCATGCTCTCCAGGGGCCCCTGGGGCTGGAAGGAGGACTGGGCGATCCTGTCCGCCATCTTCTCCGGCAGGCTCTCGTCCAGTATCTGCAGAAGACCGCTCTGGGGCACCTCGCCCCCGTCCAGGAGGATCTCCATCCAGTCCATGGCGGCGGCGCCCTCGTTGCCGGACTCCATGCGGATCTTGGCCCTTACCTTGCGCAGCCTGGGATGTGACTGCATCAGATCATCGAAGTGGTTCAGCACCTGGAGGATGTCCTGGCGTGACTTGGTGTCCCTGCGGCGGATGAGATGGCTGATGGCGGCGTCCGCCTGGGCCTCCCTGCCCTCCAGAAGCATGGCGATGGCCAGCAGCGAGAGGGTCTCGGCGTGGCTCTTGTCGCGCTTGAGCAGCTCCTGCAGCCTGGCGGTTACCCACTCCGTGTCGCTTTCCACCAGCCTTATCAGGGACTGGACGGCGTCCGATATCGACCCCTTGGCGGTGAGGTGCCTCGCCAGCAGATGCGCTATCTCGTCGTTGCGGTCCAGGTCGTTCTCCAGGAAGTCCCCGGCCACCTCCACCAGCTCTCCGCCGGCCTCGTCCCCGGCGGACTTGAAGGCCGCCTTCAGGGCGTCCATGGCGGCGGTGGTCTCGCCCCTGATCTTCTTCAGCCTGGCCTGCAGGAGCTGCGGCCGGGGGCTGTCGGGAGCGCGGTCCGCCAGCTCCCTCATGGCGTTGTTCACGTCCGCCCCCAGCTCCTCCTCCTCCAGCAGCTTCTCCAGGACCCGGCAGGCGTCCTCTATCCTGCCGGCCGCCGCCATCAGACGGCCCAGGTACACCCGCGAGCGCTTCCCGAAGTCCCTGGGCACCAGGTCCTTCTCCACCACGGATATCGCCTGCTCCAGTATCTCCTGGTCCGCATCCAGGAGGTCGGGAAGGTTGAGGATGGCGTTCTCCACGTTGTCCATAACCATGTACACGCGCACCAGGTACAGGACCGCCTCGGGGTCCCTCCCCGTGTCCCGGGTGGCTATCCACTCGATGAGCACGGGAATGCGGTCGTCCGGCCTCTGCGCCCTCTCGGCCGCTTTCAGCAGCGTCTTGAGGGCCTCCTCCTTGCGCCCCTGCCTCTGCAGGCCCACGGCCCAGGCCAGGAACCTGTCGATGTCCCCCTCCAGCAGCCTGTCGCCGGCAAACCTCTCGGCGGTGCGGGCGGCGTTCTCCAGGCTCTCCATCATCCGGTTCTCGGTCTGCCTGTCCACCCGGTCGAGGAGGGCCATGCAGCCGCTGAAGTCTCTGTTTCTTATCTTGCTCTGCCATAGCGTCT
>JAWLEP010000030.1:0-24733 GCA_041686025.1 Candidatus Fermentibacteraceae bacterium | reverse complement strand
TCTCCATCATCCGGTTCTCGGTCTGCCTGTCCACCCGGTCGAGGAGGGCCATGCAGCCGCTGAAGTCTCTGTTTCTTATCTTGCTCTGCCATAGCGTCTTCAGCAGGTCGAATGACCTGGGGAACTCGTTGTGTCTCTCCTCCAGAAGCCGCAGTATCGACGCGGAGAGGTCCCGGTAGTGCCGGATCGCCTCCTCGCCCACCCTGGCCGCCAGGTCGGGGTAGGCTATGTCCATCAGGAAGGCCACCAGCTCCCTGGCGACATCCTGCTCCTCCATGAGCGTATCCAGCTCCTCCTCCACCTTGGAGGCGGCCTGGTCCACCATGTTGTCCGAAGCCATCTTCTGGATGCTCTTGAAAGTCCTTCTGGGCTTGGAGTCGAAAATTGCCATCTGCAGATCCTATTCAGGTATTACAACGAGTTCATCGCCAATGCCGAGATGATCGCCATCCAGGGAGTTGAGCCGCCTTATCTGCTCCACCGTCACGCCGTAGGCCGAGGCGATGTCCCAGAGCGTGTCGCCCTCCCTCACCGTGTGGCGCACGGCTTCCTCCCCCCTTATTATCTCCGGTTCCGCCGGCTCGGCAACCTCGGCGTCCTCACTGCCGCCGCCCGAACCCCTGAGAACCAGCCGCTGACCCGGGTAGATGGTCTCGTCGGGGTCCATGCCGTTCCACTCGGCAACCTCTCGGGAGCTGACACCTGCCCGGGCCCCTATCCCCGACAATGTGTCGCCGGTCCTTACGATGTAAACCGCGTATCCCAGCTGCGAGCCGCCGTAACGCTCCGGCGGAGGCAGAGCCAGCCTGGCCCCCGGCACCATGGATACGCCCGGGTTCTCCGACTGAAGCTCCTCGCTGGTGACGCCGGTGGCGGCCGCCACCGCCCCCCAGCTGTCCCCCCTGCGGACCGTGTAGACTCCCGGTTCCTGCCTCCAGGCCTCCCGGAAGGCGGCCGCGGCCCTGTCCCGGGGCACCAGCAGCTCCCACATGTCCCCTCCGGAGGGAGTCATCTGCCGGAAGTAGCCGCGGTTCAGGCTCATCAGGGAATCTATGCCCAGGCCGATCTCCGCGGCCAGGACCCTCAGGTCCAGACCGGGCGGAACGGCCACCGCCGCCAGCCCCCCCTCTGCGCGGGGGCGCCTGCGGTAGGCCCTGGCCGCTGCAGCGAACCGGGGCACGAACATGTCCGTCTCCCCGGGGAGGTCCAGACGGGTGAAGTCCGTCTCCCCGCTGCGCAGCGCCCGGGCCATCACCCCCTCCCCGCAGTTGTAGGCAGCCAGGGCCCAGGTCCAGCTCCCGAACCTCCGGTAGAGGTAGCGCAGGTAGGTGGCCGCCCCCCTGCTGGAGCCGGCCCAGGAGTAGCGCTCGTCCACCTCCCCGTTGACCTCCATGCCGAAGTGCCTGGCGGTCTCCCTCATGAACTGCCAGGGACCCGCGGCCCCGACCCTGGAGAAGCAGCCGATGGAGTACTCGCTCTCTATCCACGGCAGCGCCGCCAGCCAGGGGGGCAGCCCCTCGCTGGCAAGCATGTCCTCCAGGGTCTGTAGCAGGCGGGGGTCGACGGGCATGTCCTCGGGGCTGTAGGAGAGGTCGGAGAGCTCTGAGAGGTGCTCGGGGACCGGATGGTGCTCTCCCAGCCCCGGCACGGGCCCTATTCCGCTCCTCACGGGCATCACCGCCACCCTCCCGGCGGCGGCCGGCGACTGCCGTACGGTTGACCTCTTGCTCTCCGCTGTTAGCTTTGTCCCCGAGCATGCAGCCGTAAGGGCCCAGATGGCCAGCAGGGCCACAGCAGCCGAAGCGGAGGTAGACGTGTGAGAGTGGGAGTGGTGGGAGCCACCGGCCTGGTGGGCAGGGAGATGCTCTCCATCGTCGCCGAGAGGGAAATTGCCGATGCCGGCGGCGTGATGGCCTTCGCCTCCTCGCCGGGAAGGGAGGCCCCCTTCGGGGAGGGCAGCGTCCCGGTGCAGGTGCTGGACCCCGCCGCGGTGGGCAGCGGCGACTACCTGCTGGGCGCCACCTCCTCGCCGGTGGCCCGGCAGTGGGTGGAGGCCTGCGCCTCCGCCGGGGCGGTGGTGATAGACAACTCCTCCGCCTTCAGAATGTGCGATGACGTCCCCCTTGTCGTTCCGGAGGTAAACCCGGAAGCTCTCGACAGCCACAGGGGAATTATATCCAACCCGAACTGCTCCACAATACAGCTGGTTGCCGCCCTGGCCCCCATCGCCCGGGAGGTTGCCTTCGAATGGGTCTCCGTCTCCACCTACCAGGCGGTCTCCGGTGCCGGCCGGCGTGAGCTGGACAGGCTCCGCAGCCAGGCTGCAGGCGGGCCTGCCCACGGTCCGCTCTACCACGGGAACGTCCTCACCGAGATCGGCGAGCCGGGGGCCGAAGGGTACTGCGGCGAGGAGCTGAAGCTGATGCGGGAGACGGCGAAGATCATGGACGGCTCGTTCCCCGTGTACCCCGCCTGCGCCAGGGTGGGCGTGGAGGTGGGACACACCGAGTCCGTCTCCGTAATGCTCGAAAGGCCCCTGGACGCCGCAGCTGCGGTGGAGATCCTCCGGGGGGCGCCGGGGGTCGCAGTCTCGGAGAGGGGCTTCCCGCCGGTGAAGGTGGCAGGCGGAGACATGGTGGGAGTGGGCAGGGTCCGCAACCATCCCGGCCAGCCCCGGATGCTGCAGTTCTGGGTGACCGCCGACAACCTCCGCAAGGGCGCGGCCCTCAACGCCGTCCAGATACTGCAGCTGCTGCTGGACTGAGCCCTTCTGCGGAAAAACCGGGCCCGAGCCCCTTTCGGGACCCCGCCCGGCTTCTCCAGCAAGACTTTCCGCTACAGGTCCAGGTCGACGTCGTCATCCACGAGATCGAAATCGTCGTCGATGACCAGGTCCTCGTCCTCCAGGGAAGTTCCGCACTCCTCGCAGGCCAGCTTCTGGGGAGGGTTCACATGGCCGCAGCTGGGGCACTTGACGCCGTCCTCGTCCTCCAGCTCCAGGTCCTCCTCCAGGTCCAGCTCTCCGATCTCCTCGGGCTCTTCCTCACCGAGGTCCTCCGACGGCGCTGCCGCTTCGCCCGTTGTGGCCGCGTCCACGTCCTTGAGGACCTTGTTCAGGTCGGCCAGCTCGGCCCTGAGCGTCTCCAGCTCGTCCGCGGTCGTGTTCCTGGCCTTCTTGGCGGAGTTCAGCTCCTCGGTGAACTCCGTGTCGTTCTCGTCGAACTCCTTCAGGCGGGCGCGCATCTGCAGCTCGTCCACCTTGTCCGACTGCTGCGTGTGCAGGCCCTCCTTCTCATCGATCTTGCCCTTGAGATCCTCCACCTTCGACTCGAGGGTCCCCCGCTCCTCGTTGATCCCGTTAAGGACCTCCTGGAGCTGGGTGTCGTAATCCTTGCGGATCTTCCTGTAGACCCTCTCGTTGGTCTCGGCGCGGAGCTTCTCGAGGTTGTCGAGACGATCGGCGAGCTCGCTTCGCTTGGCCAGCAGACCCTGTATCTTGTCTTCAAGGACTTCGGCCATCTCCCCTCCTCTCTGGACGTCCTCCCCGGACGGTGTGGTTTCCCTAAATTCAGCACTACGTTTCTCTAAAATGCTCAGCTTGTCAAGACAAGCACAAGTCCAGCCAGAACCGTGTAGGGATCACCTCCCGTCTTGAGAGATTCGTCTGCCGACGCAAATGCCTCGGCAGCAACGGATACCGGAGTACCCGCATAGCCGGCGGCATGCGACTTCAGCTTGCGCGCCAGAAAAGGCGCAACTCCCAGCTCCCGACCAATATTGCAATTGTTCCCTCGGCTGGCCAGTAGGGCACGGGCGCGGACCACCCGGCACCAGTGGCTGTACAGGTAGGAAAGCATGGCCACCGGCTCCTCTCCCGCCCGCAGCAGCGAGCGCAGCGCGTCCAGGGCGCCGGACCTGCGGTCGGCCATCACCCGGTCGCCCAGGTCGAAGATGTCGCAGTCGGCCGAGCCGGCCAGAACCCTCCGCACGTCGTCGGCATCCAGGCGGCGGCCATCGTCCAGGTAGTACAGTGACAGAGCCTGCAGCGCCGAGGCCAGCCTGCTCAGCGAGCCTCCCGCGTGGGCGGCCAGGGTGGCGGCCGCCGCTCCCCCCAGGCTGACGCCGCTCTCCCCCGCCAGCCGGCCGACCCAGCCGGGAAAGTCGCGCTCCCAGGGGTCGTAGCAGACGTAGGAGCTGCCCAGCCGGGCTATCTTCCCCAGAGTCCCCGACTTTATCCTGGTGCGGTCGGTGACCACCACCGCGGCGTTCCCGCCCAGAGAGCCCAGGTGCTCCAGCAGCTCCGACTTGCCCGACCTGCGCAGCGCCATGGGCGACAGCACCAGGATGAGCCGCGACCCCGAGAAGAGGGACTCCTCGGTGAAGGCCCGGCCCAGGTCGCCGGCCTCCATGTCGGCGCAGTCCAGCCTCACCGGCTCGAATCCCCTGCCCGTATAGGCCTCCACAGCGCTTCCCAGAAGCCTGTTCCGCTGGTAGAGCTCCTCCCCGGCCAGCATCAGAACAGCCCCGGGCGCCGCCTTGCGCACCTCCCGCTCCATATCCTCGAACCTTCTCAACTGACGCTTCCTCCCGCGATGCCTGCGTCGGGGCCGGCGGGTCCATCCCGACCTTGCAATGCCGGCCGCTGTTGGCTATTGTTCCCCGTCATTGCGACATAACTTCTGGGGGAGTGAGATGCTCAGTTGGTTCAGAGACAAGGCAAAGATATTCCTCATCGTCATCATTGTCATGTTCGTCGGCCTGATATTCGTGGGCTGGGGAACGGGCAACTTCGGCGATGACCGGGCCGACCGCGGGGCCATAGCGAAGGTGGACGGGACCCGGCTGGTGCCGGAGCAGCTGCTGGAGATGAGGGCCAGCCTCTACCAGCAGATGAAAAACCAGCAGGAGATGATGGGCAATCCGGCTCCCGACAACGAGCTGGCTTTCCTCGAGGCCGAGCTGGAGGAGGAGGCCTTCGACTCGCTGGTTGCCGGAGTGCTCATGCGCGACTACCTGGAGGAGCTGGGCTGGCCCAGTGTCGACCGTGAGCTGGCCGAGACGTTCCTGGTGGAGCAGCTCCGCCTGTCCGGCCAGGAGGACCCCGAGACGCTTCTGGACTCCTACCGGCAGGACCCCAGCTACAACCGCCAGCTCTACATGATGATGACCCAGATGTCCATGATGCGCTTCCCCGCCCAGACAAGGCTGGAGAGCGTGGCCTCGGCCCGGGAGCTGGACTTCTTCAACCGGGCCATGCTGAGCTCCGTGGAGGCCCGGTACATCGCTTTCCGGGCCAGGCCCGAGCCTCCGGACCCCGATACGCTCCGGGACTTCTACGACTCCAGCACCGACCTATTCGTAGACCCCGAGAAATCGGTGCTGCGCTACATCACGGTAATGGTCACCCCCTCCGCCGAGGACCGCGACATGGCGGCCGCGGACGTGGACTCCATGGCCCTTTCCGGAGCCCCGGAAGCCGACACCACCACCGTGACCCGGGAACGTCTGAGCGAGTACACCGAGCAGGCGGCCGAACTCTCCGAGGGCGACATTACCAGCCCCGTGGAGATGCAGGGCGGCATGGGCTCGGCCATGCACTCCTGGTCGGTCCTGGATGTAAAGGAGGCCCCGGAATCGCTCCTGGCCGCGCAGGACAGCCTTACCGTGGCCCACTGGCAGGTTCCGGTAAGCCCCAGCCAACCCACCATACGCGAGACCATGTGGGCGCTGGAGGAGCAGTCCGAAGAGCTGATCGGGATGGAGATGCCGCTCTCGGACAGCCTGATGGTGATAGACTTCGGAGAGACCACGGTCACTCCGGGGTCCCCTCCCTCGGGGATCCTCACCGAGGGCCTGAAGGCATACGCCCTGGACAGCAGCTGGGTGGGCGAGGTCAGCCCCATCTTCTACACCCCCAGCTACCGGGGCGCCTATCCGGCCATGACGGTGGCCAGGAAGCTCTCCTGGTCCCCCTCCGACACCCTCTCCTACCAGGAGGCCATGGACTCCGGGCGTCTGGAGCTGGAGGCCTACTCTACCGCCCAGCGGTCGGCTTCGGAGGAGATGGCGGCAGCCGCCCTGGAGGAGATTCGGACCCGGGCCGTGGGCCTGGCCGACTACGCCGAGCAGGAGTCCCTGGAGGTGCGGACCACCGGTTCCTTCATGCCCATGCAGGTGATGTCCGCCGCCGAGAACGATCCCGAAGCGGTCTCCGGACTGCTGGCCAACCGGACGTTCGGCCTCGACGCCATACTGATGCCGGAGCTGGAGCCCATGGGGCCCTACGCCACCGGAGGCGCGGCGGTGGTGGCCGAGATATCCTCGCGGGAGGTCCAGAGCCTGCCGGAGGAGGCCCGGCCCATCAGGTACCTCAGCCTTCAGCACAGGCATTCACGGATCTACAGGCGCAGCCTTCTGGACTGGCTCCGACGGTCGGCGGAGGTGGTTGACCTGCGGGAGGACTACGTGGCCAGGGTGGACTCCGTCCGGGCCGCCCGCGACTCCCTGGAGGCCGTGCCCGCAGAGTAAAGGTAGCGGAAGCGGAGAAGGCGGTGCCGGCCGGTAGCCGGCACCGCCCTTTCTCAGCCCTCCTACCCCGTACGCCGCCCCCCGCGAAGAAGCAGGTAGAGGAAGAACGGCCCCCCCAGTATGGACATGACCACCCCTATGGGGAGCTCCGCCGGGCTGATCACCAGCCGGGCGGCCACGTCGGCCAGCAGCAGCAGGGCGGCCCCGCCCAGGGCGGAGGCGTAGACCAGCCTCCTGTAGTCTCCCCCGGCCAGCCTGCGCATCATGTGGGGTACTATGAGGCCCACGAATCCGATGGGGCCCACGGCCCCCACCGTTCCTCCCGCCAGCAGGGCGGCGGCCGCCAGCAGCAGCGTCCGCTCCCGGACGATGGACACTCCCCGGCTGGCGGCCAGCCCGGGGCCGCTCTCCAGCTGGTTCAGGACCCCGGCCCTGGCCCCCGCCGCCGCCAGGCCCGCCACCGTGAAGGGAAGAAGGTAGAGGGGCAGCTGGGAGTCCACGGCGGAGAGGTCGCCCATCATCCACCTTATTATCTCCACCAGCCGGCTGGCCGGGCTCAGGTACTCGAACAGCAGCAGGACCGAGGCGCCGATCAGGTTCAGGGTCACCCCGGCCAGCACTATACGCGAGCCGGTGCCTCCCCCGGCCGCCGCCCTGGCCAGGGCGTACACCGCCGCCACCGTGGCCAGGGCCCCGGCGGTCCCGCTGAGGACCAGCACCATCCTGGAGACCACGGCTCCCGAGAGCAGCAGGGCCCCTGCGGTAACCCCCGCTCCGGCGGAGATCCCCAGCGTGTAGGGGGTGGCCAGGCCGTTGCGCAGCACCGCCTGCAGGACGCAGCCCGAGACCGCCAGGGATGCCCCCGCCATCAGCGCCAGCGCGGTCCTGGGAAGCCGCAGCCGCAGCACCACCCATCCCGGGGCGCCCTCCATGGGGCCCAGCAGCAGCGACAGGGCGATACCCGCGGCCAGTATCAGCAGGAGTACCCACCACAGCCCCCTCACGACGGTCTATCCGGCAGGCTGGGAACGACCTGCCAGCCGGGGCCCGCCCGGCGGACGGAGAGCCGGACCCCGAACACCTCCGAGAGGAGGTCGGCCCGGAATATCTCCTCCGGTGCGCCCTGCACGTGGCCCCCTTCCCGCAGGAGGAGCACCCGGTGGAGGAAGGCGCTGGCCACGTTGGTCTCGTGGGTGGTGACCAGAACCGCCAGGCCCCGGGAGGCCAGCCTGCCCAGAAGCAGCCAGAGGTTCACCCGGTGCCGGAAGTCCAGGGAGGCTCCAGGCTCGTCCAGCAGGAGGAGCCTGGGCTCCTGGGCCAGGGCGCTGGCGATGAGGACCCTTCGCCTCTCCCCTCCGGAGATCTCCCCGAAGGGCCTGTCCCGCAGCTCCCAGGTCTCTGTGCTCTCCATGGAGCGTCGGGCCACCTCCAGGTCCCGGGGTGAATCCGCCGACCATCCCCTCCGGTGGGGATGCCGTCCCAGCAGCACGGACTCCATTACCGTAAGCCCGGGGGAGGGGGCGGAGTCCTGGGGCACGTAGGCCACCAGCCTGGCCCTCTCCATCCTGGACATCTCCGCGGAGTCCCCGCCGCAGATCCTCACCGACCCGGAGGCCTCGGGCCCCAGATCCAGCAGCGCTCGCAGGAGGGTGCTCTTCCCCACTCCGTTGGGGCCGATGACGCCGCAGATCTCCCCCGGCATGAGCTCCAGGGAGAGTCCCGACAGCACCGTTCTGCCGGCGTATCCGGCCGACAGCGCGCCGGCCTCTAGTACCGCAGGCACTCCGATATCCTCTCGGCGGTGAGGGCCATTCGGGGGCCGGGCACCAGCAGGTAGTCCCCGGTGAGAAAGTGGACCCTGTCCCCGGAGATCCCCATGCCCTCCCACAGCTCCTCCACCCTGCTCCCGTAGGTCTCGGGGTCCGGGTTGTCGGGGAGCAGGTAGACCAGATGGTCCGGGGACAGCTCCAGCACCCCCTCCAGGGAGACCCGTGGATAGGTGGAGGAGGCGGGAGCGCTCAGCCGGGCGCCCATCCCCTCCACCAGGTCGCCCAGGAAGGTGCCGTCTCCGGCCAGGGTAACCGAACCGGAACCGGGGGTATGGGAGACCACCAGGGCCACGGAGGCCCCGGACGAGCTGCGGCGCAGGGAGTCCAGCGTCCTCCTCACTGCCGCTGCTGGATACGAACCGTCCCCGTACATGGAGTCCAGGGCCGCCATGGAGGCCAGGGCGTCGTCCAGCGTGTCGAAGCTCCAGGTATGGTAGGGGACCCCCAGGGCCCGGGACAGCTCGGCGATGTCGGGGCTGCTGCCCACGGAGTGGATGGAGGTGGGCGACAGCGCCGCCACCTGCTCCATGCTGGGGTCCAGGTAGCCTCCAACCTCTGGAAGGCTGTCGGCGGCGGGGGGCCAGCCGGAGTAGCGGTCAACGCCCACCACCAGGGACCCCGCGCCCACCGAGAAGACGGTCTCCGTAAGCGAGGGACCGAAGAGGACCAGCCTCCGGCGGCCTCCGCCGCTCTCCGGCGGAGGGCCGCAGGCGGCCAGCAGCGCCAGGGCGCACAGGGCCGCAACCCTGGTCATCCCCTCTCGTCCTCGCTCTCGGCGGGGAAGAAGACGCCCCGTCCGCGGAGCTTGTCCAGGGCCCGGCACTCTATCTGCCTTATGCGCTCCCGGGAGACGCCGAATATCCTGCCCACGTCCTCCAGTGTCTGGGGCTCTCCGTCGTAGAGGCCGAAGCGCAGCGAGATTATGGTCCTCTCGCGGTCGGTGAGGGTCTGCAGCGCCCCGATGATCCGCTTCCTGGTGTCCTTCCGGTAGGCCTCCTCCTCGGTGGGCCTCAGGCGGTCCTCGATGTAGTCCACCATCGAGCCCTGCTCCTCCATCACGATGTCGGCGGAGACGGGCTCCTGCAGAAGGTCCTGCAGGCAGCGGACCTGCTCGGGCTCCATGTCAAGCTCCTCGGCCAGCTCGGCGGTGGTGGGGCTGCGGCCGGCCTTCTGCCTCCACCGCTGGATGGACTTCCGCATCTGCCGGCGGTGGTCGACGGCCTCCGAAGGCAGGTGGATCAGCGTGGTCTGCTGGGACAGGGCCTTCAGTATCGCCTGGCGCACCCACCAGACCGCGTAGGTGGAGAACCGGTAGCCCCGGTGGTAGTCGTAGCGCATGGCGGCCGCCAGGAGTCCCTGGCACCCCTCCTGCACCAGGTCCATCTCCTCCAGGGCGCCGGTACGGCAGTACTTACGCGCCCATTTCACCACCAGACGGAGGTTGGCCTCCACCAGCTTCTCCAGCAGGTCCCGATGGTCGGCGCAGGCCTCGAAGAACTTCGTTCCCGCCCGGAAGAGCGAGTCGGTGTCTACCCCGGTGCGGAGCTCGATCAGCCTCAGCGCCCGGTCTATGCCGCGGACCCTGGGCAGCAGGGTCCATGCCCGGCGCTCCCGCCCGCCGGCCTCCAGGGACGAGACGTAGGCAACTGCCGCCTCCTCCAGCTCGCGGCGGTCCATGCCCGCATCGTCCAGAAGGCCCCGGGCGCGCTCCAGGAGGCCGCGGCAGGTCTCCACGGAGGCGAAGACCTCACGGCCCAGATCCTCCACCCACCGCCATGCGGGCCTGAGCGCCCTCACCTTCTCGCAGCTCAGCGAGGGGTCCAGCCCCGAGAGCAGGCGGCTCAGCTCTTCGCGGCGGTCCTCTGGGAGAATGCCCTGCCGCACCCCCCAGTAGGCCGTGTCCACCACCTCCCGGTTCACCCTCCTTCCCAGGGCCAGCCGGCTCAGGGGCTCGGCGAACCTCCTGCTTCCGGCCTCCACGCTGAGAAGGGCGGAGAGCATCCGGTGGCGCACCTCCTCCTGGGCCACGGCCAGCTCCAGCTCCCGTTCCCGGGAGAGCAGGGGAACCACGTCCATCTCCCTGTAGAACAGGGTGCTGGACGAGAGGTCCAGGTGCTTCTGGGCCCTATCCCCCATCGCCGCCATCCGTTTCGCGAAGCCTTCCGCTCAACCTGCTCAGCTCCTCCAGTATCTTCCTCTTCTCTACCCCTTCGGCTTCGGCCAGCCGCCGGCCGAGCCTGCGCCGCTGTTCCCTCATGCGCCGTCTGAGGACCCGGGCGATGACCCGGTCCACGTCCTCCGGCGCCGCGGCTGCCCTGTCGGATAGTATAGCCGCGCATGCGTCCGCCTGCGAGGGATCCATCTTGGCCAGGGCCGGCCTCTCCATCCCCTGGGCGAACTGCGACTGCAGGGAGGAGAAGGCGCCCCTTCCGGTCTCGGTGTCGAAGTCGGCGGCCTCCACGGCCTCCAGCAGGCGGCCCCGGTCCTCCGCGGAGCAGGAGAGGATGGCCCACAGCAGCGTGGAGTCCCGTCTGCTGGGACCCGGCGGGCGCTCCGGATGCTCTCCCGGGGACCTCCGCGACGACTCCTCCAGGTGATCCCGCTCCCTGCGGAGCGTGTCCATGGTGTATCCCGTGCTCTCTGAGAGGCTTCTGAAGAGAGTCTCCTCCACCAGGGGGTCTGCCGACCTCCCCGCGACCTCCACCAGGCGCTTCACCACCTCCACCCCCCGGCCGGACTCCCTGGCCCCCTCCCAGCCCCCCACCAGGTCCAGGCCGAACTCGATGGGGTTGCGCGCGCGGCCCACCAGGTCCATGAAGCCCTCCGCGCCCTCCGCGGCCACGAAGTCGTCGGGGTCGGACCCGTCGGGAAGGGGTATGATCCTGGGATTGAGGCCCTGGGAGAGCATCACCTCCGCGGCCTTCACCGCCGACCTCCTGCCGGAGTCGTCGCCGTCGTAGCAGACGTAGACGTGGTCGCTGATGCCCCCCATGCGGCGGGCCTGGTCCGCGGTCAGCGCCGTGCCGCAGGTGGCCACCA
Source organism: Candidatus Fermentibacteraceae bacterium (assembly GCA_041686025.1). Classification (GTDB taxonomy): domain Bacteria; phylum Fermentibacterota; class Fermentibacteria; order Fermentibacterales; family JCC-6; genus JAWLEP01. The sequence continues at coordinate 13,337 of JAWLEP010000030.1, read as the reverse complement.
CCGAGCGGATGCCGGCCAGGTAGAGCCGGGCGTGGTCGAAGTAGCCCTCCACCAGGACCACCATGTCCAGGTCCCGCGCCGCCTCCCGGGCCTCCCTGTAGCCGTAGAGTATGCTGCCCTTGCTGTAGATGGGCGTGTCGGGACCGTTGAGGTACTTGGGGCCGTCCTCTCCCAGGGTGCGGGCCCCGAAGCTCACCGGCCTTCCCCTGCGGTCGGCGATGGGAAAGGTCAGCCTCCTGCGGAAGCGGTCGTATACGCCCCGGCCCCGGTCGGACCGGGAAGCCATGCCCGCCTCCACCATCTGGGCCTCCGAGAAGCCCTTCGACCGGAGGTGGGCGCAGAGGCTCTCCCCACCGGGGGCCCATCCCAGCCCCAGGGTCCGCCGCTCCTCGGCACCGATGCCCCTGCCTTCCAGGTAGCTGCGGGCGCCGCGGCCGCCGTCCCCCTCCAGGCTGCGCTGGAAAAAGGCCTGCGCCGCCTCCGTTATGTCCCGCAGGGCCTTGCCCCTTCCCGAGGGGGCCGAGCCGCGGCTGAGGGTTATTCCGGCCTCCCCCGCCAGCTCCTCCAGGGCCTCGGGGAAGGACATTCCCAGGTAGCGCATCAGGAAGGTGAAGACGTCGCCGCCGGCGCCGCAGCCGAAGCAGTGGTAGACCTGCTTGTCCGGCGAGACGTGGAAGGACGGGGTCTTCTCCCGGTGGAAGGGGCACAGTCCCTTGTAGTCCCGCCCGGCGTGCTTCAGGCCCACGTAGCGGCCGACAACGTCCACGATGTCCACAGCCTGGCGGACCGCCTCCACGTCGTCCATTCCGCTCCCCCCCGCCGTCACCCGCCGGCCTCCGGGCCCAGGCGGGCCACCGTTACGCCCACCCCTCCCTCCTCCGGCCTTCCCTGCCTCCAGGAGGAGACCCGGGGGTCTTCCCTGAGCACGTCGGCAACCACTGACATGAGGACGCCCTTTCCCTTGCCGTGGATCACCCGGATCACGCCCACGCCGGTGGCTGCGCAGCCGTCCAGCTTCTCCTCCAGGGCCTCCCTGGCCTCCGCCGCCCGCATTCCGATGAGGTTGATCTCCGGGCTCTCGGGAGCCATCTCCCAGCTGGCGGAGGCCGCCTCCGCCCCCTGGGGCGGCTCCGCCGCGGAGAGGTCGGCCAGGGGCTTCTCCAGCCGCAGGTTGCCGAAGCTCACCACCGCCGTATCGCCGCGAACCTCGTCCACCGTGCCCCGGCCGCGCCATCCCTTCACGGTGACCCAGGAGCCCTTCGAGAGCTCCCGAGGCCCGCCTCCCTCGCCTCCCCCGGCCCCTGCCGGCGGGGCGTCCTCCGGAGCCTCGGCGGCCTCCAGCTCCCGTATCCCGGAGCGGATGCGCCTCCGCTCCTCCCGGTCCTCGGTGGAGGCCAGCCTGCCCAGCAGCGAGTCCGCCCGGGACCCGATCTCCTCCAGGCGCCGCTCCCACTGCTTCCGGTAATGCCTGCGCAGGGCCGCCAGCTCCGCCCTTCCCCGGCTCTGCTCGGTGGAGGCCTCCTCCATGGCCCTGCGGGCCTCCTCCCGCTCCCGGGACAGTCGGCGGAGCTCCTCCGCCCTGCGGTCGCGCATGGCGGCCAGGTCGGCCATGAGCCTGTCCAGACGGAAGGAGTCTCCGGCCAGCTCCCTGGCCCGACGCAGCACCTCCTCGGGGTAGCCCATCCTCTGGGCAATCTCCAGGGTGAAGGAGGATCCCGGAATGCCCAGCACGAAGCGGTACTGGGGCTTCAGCGTCTCCTCGTCGAAGGTCATGCAGCCGTTGTAGAAGCCCTCCCGGCCGGTGGCCAGGTTCTTCAGCTGGCCCATGTGGGTGGTGAGCACCACCCGGCATCCCGAATCGGTGAGAGCCTCCAGCAGTGCGGCGGACATGGCGCTGCCGGTGACCGGGTCGGTGCCCGCCGCCGGCTCGTCTATAAGCACCAGGCTGCCCCGGCCGAGGTTCCGCATCATGGCCATCTGCTGGCTCAGCCTGGCGGAGTAGGTGCTCAGGTGCTCCTCGATGGACTGCTGGTCGCCTATGGAGGCGCTGACGCTCTCGAAGAAGGGAAGGGTGGACTCCGCCCCCGCCGTGGCCCCCAGGCCGCTCTGCGAGCAGATCACGGCCAGGCCGAAGGCCTTCAGGAGGACGCTCTTTCCGCCGGCGTTGGGGCCGCTGACCACCAGGGCCTTCCAGTTCGCCGGCATCTGCAGGTCGTTGTCAACCGACTCCTCCGGCGGGATCATGGGGTGCCGCAGCCCCAGCAGGCTCACCCCCGAGCCCTCCGCGGGAAACACCGTCTCCGCCTCCAGGTGGTAGCGGGCCCGGGCGAATACCGCATCCAGCTCCAGGGCCAGCCCCGTGGCGGCGGCGAGGTGGTCGCTTCGGTCGCGGAGGAGGCCGGTGAGCTCCCTCAGAACCCGGCGGCGCTCCGCTTCCAGGTCCAGCTGGGCCTCCTGGAGGCTGTTTCCCGCCTCGGCCAGCTCCATGGGCTCCACGAAGACCGTCTCCCCGCTGTCGGAGCGGTCGTGGACTATGCCCCCGACGCGGCCCCGGGAACCGGCCCGCACCGGCAGCACGTACCGCCCGTTGCGGATTGTGGGGGGGCTGTCGCGGAGCAGCCCCTGCGAGGAGAGGCGCGACGCCAGCCGCTCGATCCTCTCCGATATGCGCCTACGGTCGCGCTCCACCCGCTTCATCAGCCGGGAGAGCTCGGGGGAGGCTTTGGGCGACAGCGCCCCATCCTCCGTGGTGGAGCGGAGCAGCCGGCCGGCCTCCGCGGAGAGGTCGGGGCACCTCTGGAGCCACTCCCCGCCCACGCGCTTCAGCGGCGAGGGCCCCTCCCCGGCTTCCTCCTCCTCGGCCAGGACCTCCGCCAGCCCCTTCCGGAGCCCGTCCAGGCTGTCCAGGCCCAGGCCTGCGGCCCGCAGAGCCGCCGGGTCCAGGGCGGTGGCCCCTTCGTCCAGCGCCTCCAGTATCTCGCCCATGGGGTCGACCCAGTCCAGGTTCGCTGAGGGGCCCTGCTCCAGGAGGGCGGCAGCGGCCAGGGTCTCGTCCCGCAGACGGTCCGAGGACCCCGGACTGGAGGCCGGGACCAGGGCCAGCACCTCTTCGCGGCCAGCCTCGCTCTCCGCCAGGGATGAGACCCGCTCCAGCAGCTTGCCCCAGCCCAGCTCCTCCAGGGTCCCCCGCACGGCGCCCCTAGGGGCTGAACCGCCGGGAGGAAGCCAGCTCTTCCAGGGTCTTGCGCTCGCTGCGGGAGAGCTTCTGCGGCACGTACACCGCAAGCAGCACCCTCAGATCGCCCCTGCCTCTCCGCTGGAGCATGCCGATGCCCTTCCCCCGCAGAACCAGCTCGTCTCCGGGCTGCGTGCCGGCGGGAACCTCCACGGTCTCCTCGCCCCCTTCGGGCAGGGGCACCCGGATCTCGCCTCCCAGGGCGGCCCGGGGAAAGGAGATCTCCCTGTCCACCACCAGGTCGAAGCCGTCCCGGCGGAAGGGCCCGTAGTCAACGTCCTTCACGTGGACGATCAGGTCGCCGGGCACGCCGGCGGACCCGGGGTGGTCCCCCTGTCCGCGGAGCCTGATGAAGTGGCCGGCGGAGACCCCCGCCGGCAGGTCCACCTTCAGCTTCCGCCGCCGCACGGTGGCCCCCGAACCCCGGCAGGCGGAGCATTCCTTTCGCGCCCTCTTCCCGGCTCCCCCGCAGTCGGGGCAGTCGTGCACCGTCTGTATGGCCCCCAGGAAGGTCCTCCGGGTGCTCCTGACCTGCCCCCTGCCTCCGCAGGTCTCGCAGGTCTCCATCCCCTCCTCGGGATCGGCTCCGGTGCCGTCGCATTCGGGGCAGGCCTCGCTCCTGCGCACCTCCAGCTCACGGACGGCGCCCAGGGCCACCTCCTCGGCGTCCAGCTCCACGTCTACGGTTATGTCGTGGCCCTGCCGGGTCCTGCTGCCGCGCCGGCCCCCGCCGAAGCCCCCGAAGCCGAAGTTCTCCATGAAGGTCCGTAGGGCATCGTCGAAACCGAACCCGCCGCCGAATATGTCTCCCAGGTCCGGGGCGCCGTCGGCGCTGCCGAACCTGTCGTAGCGGCTTCGCTTGCCCGGATTGCCCAGTATCTCGTAGGCCTCCCCCACCCGCTTGAACTTCTCCTCGGCCTGGGGGTCGTCTGGGTTCTTGTCCGGATGGTACCTCACCGCCAGCCTGCGGTAGGCCCTCTTTATGTCGGACTGGGAGGCGTCGCGGCTCACGCCGAGCACCTCGTAGGGATCGAATGACGTCATCTGTGCGCACCTCTTGGCATGTCTCTGCTGAATGTGCAGCCTCCGTCCGCCGGAGGCCGCGACCCTAAGATACAATGATCGGAGCGCCTCCGGAGGCGCTCCGATTCCTGCGCTCCATCACCGCCGATCCGGGCAGGCCGGGATCAGCTCTCCGAGTCGTCCTCCAGTACCACCACCTCGTCATCGTCGGTGTCCTCTTCACCCGTGGTGTCCATGATGTCTATCAGCTTGGATATCTGGGAGACCAGGGCGGAGGTCTTGCTGGTGTCCTTGGCTATCTTCGACCGGTTCTCGCCGTCGCGGTTCATCCGCAGCGAGGCCAGCGAGTTCTTCAGCTCCTCGTAGGATTCCTCCTCCAGCTGCCTGCGGGCGCTCTCCAGGACCCTCTCGGCGTCGTAGATCACCTGGTCGGCGGTGTTGCGGGCCTCCACCAGCTTCATGCGGTTGCGGTCCTTCTCGGCGTTTACCTCCGCCTCCTTCATCAGCTGGCTTATCTCGCTCTCGCTGAGCCCGCCGCTGGGATTGACCTCCATGCTCTGCGCCCTGCCGGTGACGGCGTCTTTGGCGGAGACGCTCAGCAGTCCGTTGGCGTCTATCTCGAAGGCCACCTCTACCCTGGGTACGCCCCTCTTGGCCGGGGGTATGCCCACCAGCTCGAAACGTCCCAGGCTGCGGTTTCCCTCCACCAGCTCCCTCTCCCCCTGCACCACGTGGATGCTCACCACCTGCTGGTTGTCCACCGCCGTGGTGAACATGCGGCTGCGCTTCATGGGGATGGGGCTGTTCTTCTCGATGATGGGGGCCATCACGCCCCCCAGCGTCTCCACGCCCAGCGTGAGAGGGGTCACGTCCAGGAGCACCAGGTCCTTGCGCTCGCCGGAGAGGACCGAGGCCTCCACCGCGGCGCCTATGCCCACCACCTCGTCGGGGTTGACGCTGTGGGCCGGCTTCTGCTCGAATATTCTCTCCACCTGCTTGCGCACCAGGGGAACCCTGGTGGAACCTCCCACCAGTATCACGTGGTCGATGTCCCCAGCCTCCATCCCCGCTTCCTCCAGGGCATCGTGGCAGGGGTCCTCGGTCTGCTCCACCAGATCCTCTATGAGGCTCTCCAGCAGTCCCCGGGTCAGGGACAGCTCCAGGTGCTTGGGCCCGCTCTCGTCGGAGGCGATGAAGGGGAGGTTGATGTTGGCCTCCAGGGCGCTGGAGAGCTCGCACTTCGCCCTCTCGGCCGCCTCCCGCACCCGCTGAAGGGCCACCGGGTCATCGGAGAGGTCCACCTCCTCCTCCCGCTTGAACTCCCCCAGGATCCATCGCACTATCCTGGCGTCGAAGTCGTCTCCGCCCAGGTGGGTGTTCCCGCTGGTGGCCTTTACCTCGAAGATGCCGTTAACCACCTGGAGGATGCTGATGTCGAACGTGCCTCCGCCGAAGTCGTAGACGGCCAGGCGTTTGCGCTCGGTGGGCTCCATGAAGGCCAGGGCCGCCGCCGTGGGCTCGTTCAGCACCCGCTTGACGTTGAAGCCGGCGATGCGGCCGGCGGTCTTGGTGGCCTCCCGCTGCATCTCGTTGAAGTAGGCGGGCACGGTTATCACCGCGTCGGTGACCTCCTCGCCCAGGTACTCCTCGGCCCTTGCCTTCAGCCGCTGCAGTATGATGGCCGAGATCTCCTGGGGGGTGTACAGGCGGTCGAAGATGCGTATGACCGCGTCGTCCTTGTCGTTGGCCTTTATCTCGTAGGAGACGTTCTTGCGCTCCTCCTCCACCTCCCCGAAATGTCGGCCCATCAGCCTTTTGACGCTGTAGATGGTGTTTCTGGGGTTGGTGATGGCCTGACGCTTGGCCACCAGGCCCACCAGCCGCTCTCCTTTGGAGGTGAAGGCGACCACAGAGGGCATCACCCGCGGCCCCTCGCCGGAGGGTATGACTACAATCTCGCCGCCGTCTGCAACGGCCATGCACGAGTTCGTGGTTCCAAGGTCTATTCCGATCGCCCTACCCAAAACGGGGCCCTCCTCTGGAAATCGGTTTCAGCCTTCGGCTAAGTGCCCGCCCTGCCATCTGCCCCGGCAACGCTCCCGGCCGGGTCTTCCCTCCCGGATTGGTGACAAGGCTGCTACAAGTTTTGAAAGTACGCCTAATCGACAGCGCTGTCAACCGAAAAAAGCCCCTCATCACTTCCCTTGAGCAGGCCTCTATCGGTGATAATTGCCTCTACCAGGGGCCAGGGTGTTACGTCAAAGGCCGGATTGTAAAATGAAGCTTCCGCCGGAGCGATGCGCCGGCGGCCTAAAACCTCCAGCTCCCCCGCGTCCCTCTGCTCTATTCTGATGCCCTCTCCGGAGGGGGTGTCCGGGTCCAGGGTGGTGGTGGGAGCCACCACGTAGAAGGGCACTCCGGCCTCCCTGGCCGCCAGGGCCAGCGGGTAGGTGCCGATCTTGTTGGCCACGTCGCCGTTGGCCGCTATCCTGTCCGCCCCCACGAATACGGCGTCCACCATGCCCTGCGCCAGCAGGGTGGCCGCCGCGGAGTCCGGCTCCACCGTGACCGGGATCCCGGCGTGGCACAGCTCCCACGCCGTGAGCCGGGATCCCTGCAGCAGCGGACGGGTCTCGTCGGCGTAGACCATCTCCAGAATGCCCCTGTCCGCCGCCTCGTAGATGACCGCCAGGGCCGTTCCCAGGCCGGAGGTGGCCAGGCCGCCGGCGTTGCAGTGGGTAAGCAGGCGGCATCCCGGCTCCAGCAGGTCGGCCCCCAGCCGTCCCATCCTCCTGCTGGCCTCCAGGTCCTCCTCGAAGAGGCGGTGGGCGTTCCGCAGCAGAAGGCCGGTGACCTCCGGTCCGCCGGCGGACTCCCCGGCCACCTCCCTCTGCAGGCGAAGGCAGTGAAAGAGGTTCACAGCGGTGGGGCGGGTGGACGCCAGCAGCTCCAGCTTCCGTCCGAAGCCCTCTGCGAAACCCTCCCCGGGGTCGGTGGTGATGGCCGCTATCACGGCGCCGTAGGCGGCGGCGAGGCCTATGGCCGGCGCCCCCCTCACCGCCAGTGTCCTGATGGCCTCCGCCAGGGTCTCCACGTCCGAGCAGTCCAGGTACTCCTCGCTCTCCGGCAGGCGTCTCTGGTCCAGCAGACGCAGGCCCCGCCCGGTCCACTCCATGGTGGGGATGGGGTCTATCACCGCTGTCCCTCCAGCCTCCGAAGCTCCCGCTCCACTACCTCCGCCACCTCATCGGGCTCCATCATCCTCCCCGCACCCGCGGTGCCGCAGGCCAGCCGGCCCTCCACGGGCCCCGCGAATACCACCCCGCGGTCGCGCAGCCTGGCCACGTTTTCCCCGGTGGCCGGGCTCTCCCACATCCTCTCGTTCATGGAGGGGGCCAGCACCACCGGGCCGGTGAAAGCCAGGGCCAGCGCAGACAGCAGGCCGTCGGCCAGGCCGCAGGCCATCCGGGCCATGATGTCGGCCGTGGCCGGGGCCACCACCAGTACGTCGGCGGCCTCCGACAGGGTTATGTGGGGCATGTGGTCGGCGGGGTCGCCGAACATCTCCGTCCATACCCTGCGGCCGGTGACGGATGCGAGCTGGGCGGGGCCCACGAACTTCGCCCCGGATGGAGTGAGTACCGAGTCTACCTTGTAACCCTTCTTTGTAAGGGTAGATGCAAGCGCCACTCCCTTGAAGGCCGCGGCGCTTCCCGTCACTCCCAGCAGCACCCGGCGGATCAATGTGGTCCTCCCTTCGGCGAGTTCCTTCTGCCTATCTCGTCGATGCCCAGCAGGGTCAGCTCCGGACACACCCGGAAGCCCACCGAGCAGCGGGGGCCTATTCCCCGGGCCCAGCCCCCGGTGGCCCAGAGCACGGGCTCGCCCTCCACGCACTCCGCCAGCAGCCGCACCATGTGGTCTGCGGCGCCCACGGCGCTGTTGAGCACCCCCGACCGGATGGCCTGCGCCGTGGTCCTCCCCAGGGGCGAGTCCGGAAACTCCAGGTCCACGGGATTGAGCCTCTCGGCCTTCTTGAACATGTCCGCCGCCGAGGTCCCCACTCCCGGGGCGATGGCTCCCCCCGCGTACCTCCCCGCGGCGTCTATCACGTCGAAGGTGGTGGCGGTGCCGAAGTCCGCCACTATGGCCGGCGCGGAGTCCAGCAGCAGGGCTCCGGCGGCGTTGGCCAGCCTGTCCGGCCCCAGCTCGTGGGGGAACAGGTATCCGATCCCTATTCCCGCCGTGGCGGGGCTCACCTCCACCGGCTCCAGGTCCAGGTACCGCCCGCACAGCCCGTAGACGGAGTGCCGCACCTGGGGAACCACGCTGGCGAAGGCCACCGCGTCGGGCGGGGTCCTCTCCGGCAGCTCCAGGAGGTTGCGCACCAGCACCCAGAGCTCGTCCGCCGTCCAGTGGCTGGTGGCCACCCGCCACTGGGCCAGGAGCTCGCCTTCGCGCAGCAGGCCCATCACGGTCCTGGTGTTGCCTATGTCAAGAACCAGGCGACTCATAATCCTCCCAGTCCATTCCGATGTCCGACGCCGGCGCCGAGTGGGTGAGGGCGCCCACGGAGATGCCGTCCACGCCGGTCTCCGCCAGCGAGCGGACGTTCTCCAGGGTGACCCCGCCGGAGGCCTCGAGGTAGCAGCCGCTGCCCGCGGCCATCTCCACCGCCCGGGTCAGTGTCTCGGGGCCCATGTTGTCCAGCAGTATCCTGTCGGGGAGCATGGGCAGCACCCTCTCCAGCTGGGCGAGGCTGTCCACCTCCACCTCCACTCGAGAGCCCCGGGCCCTCACCGCCCGGACCAGCATGTCCAGGTTCTCCTCCCCTCCGGCCGCCGCCAGATGGTTGTCCTTCAGCATGGCCATGTCGCAGAGGTCGAACCGGTGGTTCCTTCCGCCCCCCGCCCGTACGGCGTGGCGCTGCAGGGCCCGGTGGGCGGGAGCGGTCTTCCTGGTGTCCAGTATCTCCGCGCCGGTGCCCTTCACCGCGTCGGCGAAGCGGCGGGTGAGGGTGGCCACGCCGCACATGCCGCAGAGGAGGTTCAGGGCCAGCCTCTCGCCGTGGAGTATCACCGCGGCCGACCCGGTGACCCTTCCCAGAACCGTACCGGCCCGCACCATGTCGCCGTCGTCGGCCTCCCTGCCGGCATGGGCCCGGCCCAGTATCTCGAACACCATCTCCACCGCCCGCCAGCCGGCCAGGACCAGCTCCTCCCGGGCCACTACCCGGCAGGTCATCTCCCTGTCTCCCAGCTCTCCCAGGGCCGCCGTGGCCGAGTCCCGGTCCACGCAGTCCTCCTCCAGGCCCGCCCTGATCAGCAGGTCGGCCACGCTCTCGAAGCTCTTCCAGTCGACCCTGGCCGCGGTGCTCATGATGCCATCGGCCCCCTTCCGCCGCCCGCCACCTGGCGGCCCCTCCTGTAGGCCGCCACCACCTCTATACCCGAGAAGCCGCCTCTGCGGAAGGGGCTGTCGGACAGCACTGCCAGGTCCGCCCTTCTTCCGGCCTCCAGGGGCCGCGCCAGCCCCTCCATCCCGGAGACGGCGGCGGCGTCCAGCGTGTACGCCCGCAGCGCCTGCCCCACGGTGAGTCGGCCGCGGGGGTGGGGGTGCCGCACGGCACCGTCCAGCCCCGCCAGGGGGCCGAAGGGCATGCCGTCGCTGCCGAAGCCCAGGCCGACTCCCCGCTCAAGCAGCCGGGCGAAAGGGTTCATGGCCCGGGCGGCATCCCAGCCCAGCCGCTTTGCGTAGAGCCCGCCGGGGTGCTGCCAGGCCGACACGAAGTTGGGCTGGGCGCACACCCGGTGCAGCGAGGGGTCCAGCTCGGACATGGCCTCCTCACCGAGCTCCTCGGCGTGCTCCAGCCTGGCCCAGGCCAGCCTCTCGGGCACTTCCGCCGTCTTCACGGCCTCCCGGCTGCAGCGCGCGGCCTGTCTCACCGCCCGTCCGCCTATGGCGTGCATCACCGGTGGCAGCCCCAGCCTCCATGCGCGGACAAGCAGCCCGGTGAGCTCCCGGTCCTCGTAGAGCAGCTCTGCAGGCTCTTCTCCCGACGTCCAGGGCGCCTCCATGGCAGCGGTGCGGGCCCCAACCGAACCGTCAAGAAAGCACTTGACGCCCATCATCCCCTCGTCGGCCTCCAGCCGGTCCAGGTCCCCGGCCAGAACGGCGGAGGATACGTCCAGGCCCAGGTCCGTGTCCCGCAGCCTGCGGGCGTCCTCCAGCCTCTCCATGGTGCACACCCCGGTGACCCCGGCGGCGCCTGCCTCCGCCGCCGCGTACCTCAGCGAGGCGGCCAGGTCCTCCCCGGAGGGCGCAAACCGCCTGTCGAACTCCAGCACAGGCCCCTCCACGGCAACCCCCGTGTCCCTGTCGATCCCCGGCGCGCCTTCTTCGTAGAGGTCCATCATGGCGTTGCTCATCACGGCCATGTGGCAGCAGACCCTTCTGAGGAAGACCGGCCTCCCCCCTGCGGCGGCGTCCAGCTGGTCGGGGGTGGGCAGGCGGGGGTCGCTCCAGCCGCTCTCGTCGAAGCGCTCTCCGTGGATGATGCCCTCGCCCCCGGATGCGCTTCGGGCAACGGCGGCCAGCACGTCGGCCGCGCAGCCGGCACCGGAAAGGTCCAGGGCCGCGGCGAAGCGCGCCATCTGCGTGAAGTGACAGTGGGCGTCCACGAACGCCGGCATAACAAAGTGCTCTCCCCCGGAGCCGGGGGAGATCTCGGAGATCCTGCCGTCGCGCAGCTGCAGCCGGACGTTCTCCAGGGGAGCCTCTTCGCTGCCCGTCCACAGCCAGCGGCAGGCCAGGACGGTCATCAGCTGCTCAGCTCGATTCCCAGGCCGGCCAGAACCAGCTCCAGCACCTCCTCCTCGACCTCCAGGGTGAAGTAGGTGACCTTCTGCCTTCTCTCCACTTCCTTCACCTTTCCCCGGATCTCCGAGGTCACCAGGCCCCCCGGCGGCGTGGGAGCGTCTTCCACCATCTCCCGGGCCTTCTGTCCGGGGTCCGAGATCGCCCTGGCCTCCAGGTCGCGGGGATCGTTGCGGTGGCTGAACCACTTGGTCAGGAGGATGAAGCTGCCCTCCCTGATGGCGGTGTTACCGGGGAACTTCACGTCTATGTCGTAGACGTTGGGCCGCCAGTCCTCGCCCTTCTCCCGGCTGTAGAGCCAGGCCTGGTCCTTGCCGTTGCGCTTGGCCTGCAGCAGAGCGTGGTCGGCGGTTACCAGCAGCTCGTCCCCGCCCACCATGGGATATCCGCTGACCCCCAGGGATATGGTCACCCCCAGGGAGATGGTGGACGAACCGGCCTTTTCGGCCCGTTCCGTCCCGTCGGCTTCGTCGCCGGAGGCGTCCGTTGCCGCCGCGGAGGCCCTCTCCGAAGATTCCCCCTCACTTCCCTGCATGTTCGGAAGGATGTCCCTGGGCACCTCCACCCGGCTCATCCGTATGTCGCGGCATATCCTCTCCGCGGTACATATCGCCTCTTCCGGAGAGGTGTTGGGCAGAAGCACGGTGATCTCCTCGCCCCCGTATCGGTAGGCCTCTCCCCGGAAGGAGACCACCCTCCGGATCTGCTGGGCCACGTGCAGGAGCACCATGTCGCCCACCTCGTGGCCCCAGTTGTCGTTGAACTTCTTGAAGTTGTCTATGTCCACCATGAGGGCGGAAAGGGGCATCCCCTGCGATCCCATCTCGTGCAGCAGGGCCGGCAGGTCCTCGTCCATGCACTTGCGGGGCGGTATCCGGGTGACGGCATCCAGCTCTCCGCCCCTGAGATGCTCCCTGAGATCGAGCCGCAAGCCTTGCCTCCCTCCTGCGATGGCCTGTGTCAGCGGGATCATAACCATCATGGTCACCGATTGCTACCTCCCGGCGTTGACAGCGGCGACGGAGCGGGCGTATCTACGTTCGAACGCCTCACAGAGGGGTCGTAATATGGCTAGCCATCCGATGGGAGGAGAGGGAATGCGCATCGGCAGAGCACTGGTTGTCCTGTCTGCCCTGATGCTGGTGGTTTCCTGCGGGAAGCCGGCGGATCAGAAGGCGGTGGAGGACTCCTACAATCAGCTGGTAGACGCCCTGGAGGAGCAGGACGGACATGCCGCGTTCGACCTGCTCAGCGAGAACACCCAGGACTTCATGGACCAGCTGGCGGCCGCCATGACCGACATGGAGATCGGCGTCTACGAGGGCGGCGGAGACATGCTGGACGAGTTCCTGGTGGGCGAGGGATTCGCCGAGTTCGACAGGAACATCGAGAGCGTAACCATCGAGGGAGACGTGGCCACCCTCGACACCGGCACGGAGACGCTGACCTTCCTCAAGGAGGGCGAGGCCTGGCGCGCCGACCTGGAGGGCCTGCTCCGCGAGGGCATTGAAGAGGGCCTGGAGGGAAGCGGCATAACAGTTGACGACATACTGGCGGGCGACTTCGGCGGCCTCGGAACGGGAGCCACCGGCGAGGGCCAGTCCTACGAGACCGGTGAGGGCAGCGCGCCCGTCACCATTGTCAACGGCCTGGGCAGCTGGGACATCTACTTCGTGTACGTGGACCCCTCCAGCGCCCCCTGGGGCGATGACAGGCTGGGCTCGGACATACTCCAGCCCGGCGACGAGATCACCGTCTGGGTCGACGCCGGCACCTACGACATGAAGTTGGAGGACGAGGACGGCGACACCTACACCAGGTGGGAGATCGAGGTCGGCAACAGCGGCTACGAGTGGGAGGTCACGCTGGCCGACATGGACGGCACCGGCAGCGGCGAGGTGGGCCTCATGCCCGTCCCCGAGGACTACACCGTGGGCCAGGGCTCCGCTCCCGTCACCTTCACCAACGACCTGGGCGGCTGGGACATCTACGGCGTGCGAATCGACCCCTCATCCGAGCCGGAGTGGGGCGAGGAGCGCCTGGGGGCCGAGTACATGCTGGGAGGCGACCAGAGTGTAACCGTCATGGTCGACCCCGGCACCTACGACATGCAGGTGATCGACGAGGACGAGGACACCTACACAAAGTGGGAGGTCACCGTCGGCGAGGAGGGCTACGACTGGAGCGTCACCCTCAGCGACCT
>JAWLEP010000029.1:2775-38233 GCA_041686025.1 Candidatus Fermentibacteraceae bacterium | reverse complement strand
GTGATGCTTCAGATAGCCCAGAAGCCGGAATGGTGGATCATACTGATGTTCATACCCTTCGTGAACATCATCATCGCCATCATCATAGCGCTGGCCATAGCCGAGCAGTTCGGCAAGAGCTCGGGCTTCGCCATCGGCATGATCCTGCTGCCGGTAGTCTTCTACCCCATACTGGCCTTCGGCGACGCCCGGTACCAGGGCTAGGCCGAATCCCGCGGAAGCGTCCCCGGGCAATGCCCGGGGGCGCTTTCCCTACTCCCGCCCGCTGCCGGGTCTGAGGAGCACGTAGTCCGCCAGCTCCGGGTCGGGGTCCTCCCCCTCAGCCATCACCCTCACCGTGAGATAATCGGTTTCCGCCGGCAGCTGGTCGGGTACTCCCGAGCGGTAGTCGCAGTGGAAGGCGCCGCACACGAACACGCACCTACTGCCGCGGATCGACCGCGCCATGACCGCGTCCTTCAGAAGCTGCGCCCTGTAGATGTCCATGGAATCGAAGGGCATGGCGTGCATCTGGTCGCCGATCTCCTCCATGGTGGCCAGGAAACGCTCCCTGTAGCCGTCGCTGGAAGAGTCCACGTCCAGCTCGTCGAAGAAGGGCTCTCCGGCGATGGCGCCCCATCCCCCCCGGGCCACCCGGGAGGCGTAGCGCCTGGGTACGTTGGCGGCTATCACCCTGTAGCCGTTCTCCCTGGCGTAGCGCACCATGGGCGCGTAATCGGTCTCGTAGTTTCCCCACGGCCTGCCCTTTGAGAGCAGGTCCTCCTCGTCCAGCACCCCTTCCAGATAGAGCTCCAGCAGCTCCTGCACGTCCGTCTCGAACATCTCCAGGGCCAGGGCCCTGCGGTCCGAGGCCAGCCGCTGCCAGATGTACAGCTCCCATCTGTGCGCCAGGGGGTCGTCGTGCTTCTCCCCCACGAAGACAACGTCGGCCCCTTCCAGGGCCTCCATCATCGAATCCACCGAAACGGTATCCTCACCGGAGATTACGGTACCCTCCGGAACGGAAAGAGAAGCCAGAACGGCCATAGCGTAGATCAAACCCGCCTCCCGGGATGTCCGGCCTCACCGGGCCGGTCGGACCACCAGCCAACAGCCCTAGAATAACGCATCGGTGCGGCTTCCGCCTCCCGCCCCGTCCCGCGCTGGTGGCTCTCCCGTGACCGCAATGGGGGTTTCTCCGATTCACCCGAACGCCTCAAGCCGGGATAATGCTAGACGCAGAGGATCGCAGGCCAACGGGAAGGAAGCGTATGAGAGCCGGCGTCGACCCCACGAGATGCGACACCACCGGCCTCTGCGTACGGATATGTCCGGCGGTGTTCGAGTTCAGGCGCGGGACCAAGAAGGCCCATGTGAAGGTCGCAACCGTACCGGGGCGCTATAAGGAGGACTGCCGGAGGGCGGCCGGCCGGTGTCCCAGCGAAGCCATAAGGATATGGGAGGACATTGGGTGATGACACGCGCGGCGAGACGCCATTCCCGAGAAGACAGAGGAGGTAGATGTTGAGACTTTCCAGCCCGGCATTCGAAGACGGCGGCACCATACCGAGGAAGCACGGATACACGGAGGCCAACGCAAGCCCCCCGCTGGAGATAGCCGATGTTCCGGAGGGAACCGAGTCTCTGGCCCTGGTGGTGGACGACCCGGACGCCATGGAGCCCGCCGGCAAGGTCTGGGACCACTGGGTGGTCTGGAACATCGACCCGGACGCCGCGGAGGTTCCGGAGGGAGCCGTCCCCAAGGGCGGAACGGAGGGCACCACCGACTACGGCGAGACGGGTTACGGAGGACCCAACCCCCCCGACAGGGAGCACACCTACAGGTTCAGGCTCTACGCGCTGGACACGGAGATGGACCTGCCCTCCTCCGCCCGGAAGGCCGACCTGGAGAAGGCCATGAACGGCCATGTCCTGGGGCGGGCGGACCTCTCCGGACGGTACGCGCCCTGAGAGGCGGGCTTCCCGTGCAGCGAGAGGCGAAACACGAACAGCGGAAGGGCTGAGATATGGCGCAGTACCACGAGCCGGTGGAGGAGCTTGAGCAGAGCGACAGGGACATCATCAGGGCCCTGGTGAGCCTGAAGGAGGAGGTGGAGGCCATCGACTGGTACCACCAGCGGGTGGCCACGGCCTCCGACGACGGCCTGCGGGACGTGCTGGCGCACAACCGCGACGAGGAGGTGGAGCACGCCTGCATGGCCATCGAGTGGCTGCGCAGGAGGATGCCAGCCTGGGACGAGAACCTGAGGACCTACCTCTTCACCGACCGGCCGATTACCGAGCTGGAGGACGAGGACGAGGAAGAAGGTGGCGGAGAGAACGATGACGGCAGCCTGGGAATAGGCGGCCTGAGATAGATACCGGAGAGGCGGACATGGACATTCTGAAGAGAGGACTGGCCCCGATAACGGACGAGGCCTGGGAGGAGATAGACGAGCAGGCGAGACTCGTGCTGAAGAACCACCTCTCCGCGAGGTGGTTCGTGGACGTGGCCGGACCGCTGGGTAGGGAGCATGCTGCGGTGAACCTGGGCCGCCTGGAGGTGGCGGAGGACACCGACGGCGGTATCGGCTACGGGCTGCGAAAGGTGATGCCGCTGGTGGAGACGCGGGTTCCCTTCCAGCTGAACGTATGGGAGCTGGACAACGTGGTCCGGGGAGCGGAGGACGCCGACCTGGAGCCTCTGGAGGAAGCCGCGGCAGAAGCGGCTGCCTTCGAGGACAGGGCAATCTACAGCGGACTGGAGAGGGCCGGGATAGAGGGCCTCTTCGATGCGGCCGACACCACGCTGCCGGCTCCCGAGGATGCCGACGGGATGCGCCGCACCGTGGCGGACGGGAAGGCGGCCTTCATAGACGCCTCGATCGAGGGGCCGTACGCGCTGATGGTGGGCCGCGACACCTGGCTGGAGATCAACTCCATCAGTCGGGGATATCCGCTTCTGAAGAAGATCCGCGAGCAGCTGGAGGGTCCGCTCTACTACAGCCCCCAGCTGGAGGGAGCGCTCATGGTCTCCATCCGGGGCGGAGACATGGAGCTCACCCTGGGCCACGACTTCTCCATCGGCTACGAGGGACACTCCGGCGAATCGGTTACCCTTTACCTGACGGAGGCCTTCACCTTCCGGGTACTGGAGCCGGCGGCGGTGATAGCGATAGGAGGCTGACCCGCGGTCCCTCCCCGCGGGTTGGTCGGGGCCCGGCCCGCCCCAAGGGCGTGGCCGGGCCCACCTTGCAACGAGTAAGGATCTATGTGCCTGGTTTGAGACGCACGAGCGACAATTTGACCTGCAGACGGAAGGAGGCATGGAATGGCTGTCAAGAAGGTGTGGGTAGAGGACGGATGCACCCTGTGCGGACTGTGCGAGACCCAGTGCCCGGACGTCTTCGAGATGGGTGAGGAGAAGGCCGAGGTGAAGGGCGGAGCCGACCTCGACGCCAACGGGGACTGCATCTTGGAAGCCGCCGAGGCCTGCCCGGTGGACGTAATCAATTACGAGAAGGACTGAGGGGAGGTAGGCGGGATGCAGGCACGCAGCCTGCTGATGATCGAGCACCGCCTTATCGAGAGGATGATGGCCCGGATGGAGGAGCGTCTGTCCCGGATCGAATCGGAAGGGGCGAGGAGTCGGCGCTGGACGACATCGCCGAATGCATTCGGGAGCTGGTGGGCATGTACCCCGAGCACATCCGCAAGGAGGATGACGACTTCTTTCCGGCGGCCCGCAGGTACCTCACCGACGAAGAGGACGTGTCGATTCTGGAAGGCTTCCGGGAGTTCGACCGCCAGGTGGTCCACGAGATCTACCGGTCTGTGGTGGAGGAGATGGAGACCGGAGGCTGACCGGCAGGCGCGACGCGGGCATGGAGCGAGATGAGAAAACGAACACGGAAAGGTGGAAAGATGTTCTCAGGAAGAGGACGCAAGGCATTTACGCTGGTCTGCGGAGCAGCTCTGCTGCTGGGACTCAGCGCGGTGGCATACGCCAGCGGCCACAACCCCTCCGGAGAGGAGATGGAGGAGGTCGACGACAACATCATCTCCATCGAGGAGGGCGCTTTCGTTCCCGAGACCCTTCGGGTCATCGAGGGGGCCACGGTCACCTGGATCAACAGGGACAGCTTCGGGCATGAGATCACCGACGGCCTTCCCGGTGACGAGAACGGCGAGTTCACCAGCGACAGGATCTTCCGGGGCGAGCGCTTCAGCCACACCTTCGAAGAGACCGGTGTCTACCCCTACTTCTGCCGTCTCTACACCACCATGACCGGAGTGGTGATGGTGGAGACCGCCGAGGAGATGGTGGAGGAGTACTGACCCGCACTACAGCGTCTTACGGCGCGGGCGGGGTCAGCCCCCGTAGTGGATGCGGTAGACCCTGCCCGCCCGGTCATCGGAGACCAGCAGCGCCCCGTCGGGCATCACCTGCACGTCCACCGGCCGGCCGAAGGCTCCCCCATCCGTAAGCCATCCCTCGGCGAAAACCTCGTAGCTCACCGCCTCACCGTCCTCCAGCCGCACCAGCATGACGCGGTAGCCCAGGGGCGTGCTGCGGTTCCAGGAGCCATGCTCGGCAATGAAGATCTGGCCCCCGTACTCCTCGGGGAACATCTCCCCCGTATAGAAACGCATGCCCAGGGCCGCCACGTGCGGGCCCAGCTCCATCTCCGGCAGACGGATGTCCCTGGGACCGGCGTGGTCGCCGAACTCCGGGTCACGTACGTCGCGGCCGTGCAGGTAGGGAAATCCGAAGTGCTGTCCCCTCTCCGTGACCCTGTTCAGCTCGTCCGGAGGTACGTTGTCACCCATGCCGTCGCGGCCGTTGTCGGTGAACCAGAGCCTCCCCGTCTCCGGGTGCCAGTCGAATCCCACCGTATTGCGTATCCCGTCTGCGTAGAGCTCGAGGCCGGATCCGTCGGGCATCATCCTCAGTATGGTCCCGTAGCGCCAGTCCTCGGGGTCGCAGACGTTGCAGGGCGCTCCCACGGGAACGTAGAGCATGCCGTCGGGCCCGAAGGCGATGAACTTCCACCCGTGGGCCCTGTCCCGGGGGAAGTCGTCGCGGACCACCACCGGGTCGGGAGGGTCGGCCAGGCTGGCCTCGATGTCATCGAATCGTATCACCCTGTGTATCTCGGCCACGTAGAGGTCCCCGTCACGGAAGGCCACACCGTTGGGCATGTTCAGGCCCTCCGCCAGAACATGGACCTCCTCGGCTCCCGGCTCTCCGTCGGTGTCGGAGAGGGCGTAGACAGCGCCGGTTCCCCTGCTTCCTACGAACACCGTACCCTCGCTCCCCAGGCACAGCGACCTGGCTCCGGGCACGTCCGGGGCGTAGACCTCGATTCCGAAGCCCTCCGGCAGGCTGATCCCATCCAGGCCGGGGTAGGGAATCCTGTCCGCCACCGATGCGGCCCCCCTTCCGGCCAGAGCCGCCAGCAGCAGCGCGGCGGTGATGGCCGCCCCTGCTGCGGTGCCTCGTCTTGTGGGCTGCGATCTCATCTTTGTTTCCTCCCTGCTCATCGCCGGAACCGTGAGGATCCGCCGGAATTCCATTTGCTGCCTGGTCTTGGATAACGATATTGATTGCGGAAGTCATCACCCCGAGCCTGGACGGGAAGCTGCATGAACGATGAACGCAGAGGGCGCCGCGTACCGCAGATAGACCTTCTGCGCGGTGTCGCGGTGCTCATGATGGTGGCGTTCCATCTGCAGTGGAGCCTGGCCTACTTCGGCGTGGACGCACCCGCTCCGTTCGACGGCTTCTGGAACCTCTTCCAGAAGGCCACCGGCGGGCTGTTCATCTCCCTGGTGGGGGTGAGCCTGGTCCTGAGCCATTCCCCCTCGGCCTCCGCCGGCAAGTACCTGTCGAGGGGCGGTCGGATCTTCGGCTACGGCCTGATCATCACTTTGGGCTCACTGGTGTTCAAGCCGGAGGGCTTCGTCTTTTTCGGCATTCTTCACTTCATAGGCCTGGCCATCGTCCTGGCCTTCCCCTTCATCCGCTTCACCTGGCTCAACCTCCTGCTGGGCGTCCTGCTCCTGGCGGCGGGAATCCAGCTGCAGAGCATGAGCTTCGACTTCCCCTGGCTGGTATGGCTGGGCCTGCACCACCCGGTGTACACCATCGACATCTACCCGGTTCTTCCATGGATAGGCGTTGTGTTCCTGGGCATGTTCGCCGGCAGGATCATGGTCCGCGGCGGCCGGCCGGACATGACCGGGGCCGGCAGGCGCAGGTCCCGGCCGCTGCGTTACCTGGGCCGCCACGCCCTGCCGGCCTACTTCATCCACCTGCCCCTGGTCTTTGTCACGGCGTATGCGATATCGGAGATGCTGCCCCGGGGCGAACGGACGCTGGCCCCGTCGACATCCGTGGAGAGAGCGGCCTCGGGGCAGAGGCCGTCACGGAGTCGGACCCGGGACCCGGCCCGCACGGAAAGGGAAGCCATGAAGCCCGAAGGAATCAAGCCGGAAGCCCTGATCCAGAGGTGGTCGGGGATACTCCGCCTGCAGGACTGGGACATCCGGCACACGGTAGTGCAGCAGGACTGGCGGAAGAGGGGGGACATCAAGATCGACACCTCCAACCGCATGGCGGTGCTTATGGTGCATCACGAGGTGGACGACTCGTTCATCGAGGAGCTGGTGGTCCACGAGCTGCTGCACCTGAAGCTCTACGAGATGGATCAGATGATCGAGGAGCTGATCGACCTGCTCTACGGTACAGACGCCGAGGACCCCCGCAGGCAGTTCGCCCGGTGGCGCTTCATGGAGGCGCTGGAATCAACCACCGAGGATCTGACCAAGGCCCTGCTGGCGGCCTCCGGCAGCCCGGCGGAGCTCAACTTCGACAGGGTGATGAAACAGGTGGAGGAGGAGCTGGAGGGCCGCGCCTGACGGCTGTCCCGCTTTCCGGCCACCGGAGTTCAGAAGAGAGTGCAATCCTGGAACGGCGACACATGCAGACGAGGTACTCCGCGGAAGTCGATTCGCAGTTCGGCCGGCTGGCAGTCGTCTGGCGGGTCCGCCGGGGCAGGCCGGTAGTACTGCGCATAGCCCTGCCCGGCAGCCCCTATCCGCCCCGGATGCGAAGCTGCCCGGCGGTGGACGAGCTCTGCGGGAGCATCCGCAGGATGCTGGAGGGCTGTGCCGTCGAGCCGGCCACCGGCCTGCTGGACCTGGGCTCCTGCAGCCGGTTCCAGAGAAGGGTGCTGGAGGCGGAGTGCCGCGTACCCCGCGGCCGCGTGATCAGCTACGGCGGGCTGGCCGAAGCCGCCGGGCATACCGGGGCCGCGCGGGCGGTGGGCCGGGCCCTGGCCGCCAACCCCTTCCCGCTGGTGATACCCTGCCATCGCACCGTACGAGCCGACGGAGGCCTGGGGGGGTACCGGGGAGGTGTCGACATGAAGCGCACGCTGCTGGATATGGAGGGAGTGCGGCTGTCCGCTTCCGGGAGGATTCCCCGAATGCTCTTCGTGAGCTGCCGGGAGATCTGATCCGGGGTCAGTCGCCGTCGTCGTTGCCTACACCCAGGTCTTCCAGGAGCTTCTTCAGGGCCGGGTAGTGGCTGCCCTTCCAGTAGATCCTGCCGCAGTCGGGACACGTCCGAAACTGGTGGTAGTACCTCTTCGTCAGGGGCTCCAGCCGATGGAGTATCTCCTCCTTGTCCACCTCCTGCAGCTCTCCGCCGCAGCGGGCGCAGCGGCGAAAGGGCTCCACGCGGCCGCGGAGGTCCAGCCGGTCCAGCACCTCCCCCGCCTGCTCGGTGGGGTCGTCGGAGCGGATGTAGCAGCCGTGGGTAACCGCGCTGCGCTTCAGCAGGCCGATGTCCCTGGTGAGCAGTATCCTGCCGGTCTCGGCGGAGATGCGGGCCAGCTCCCCGTCGTCGCAGTCGCCGGGGAACAGGGCGTCGAAGCCCAGAAGCCGGAGTATCAGCGCCAGCTTGCCCAGGTGAACGTCCAGGACGAAGCGCGTCTTCCTCAGGGGCTCCTCCCTCACACGCACCAGGGGCGAGACGTCCAGGCTCTCGAAGACGGGGTAGACGCTCAGCCGGTCGCCGGGCCGGGGACGGTCCCCGAACCCCACCGACTCGCCGTTGCGGAGCACCAGCTCCACCTCGGTGTGGGGCACGCCGGCGGACTCGATGACGTGCTTCACCGTTGCTCCGGCGGGCAGCGGTCGGCGAAAGGCCCTTCCCCGCTTCTCCTCAGGCAGGAAGTCGCCCAGCTCGGCGTAGAACCTCAGCGTGACGTAAGCCTCTATGGAGGAAGACCTTGCCATCTCGATAACCTCCGGGCCTTGGATTGCGGAAACCCTCTTCTTATTATGCACTACATGAAACGTACGCTGTTGCCAATGGCCCTGGCGCTCACCGTGGCCGCCGCTGCCCGGGACCCCGGCGAAGGGGGAACGGGCACCGGCCGGACGGGTATCCTCTGGGAGATAGTCTCCAGGGCCGACTCGGCCCGGACGGTGGCGGTGAGGCCGCCCTCCTTCGTGGACATGGAGCGGTTCCGGGAGCTTATCCGCCGGGGCTTTCTCACCCGGCATCCTGCGAAGTGGTCGATCGAGCTGGAGGAGGACTCCACAGGGGAGGAGCGGCGGTAGCATGTCGGGAAGCGTTCAGTGCCTCCTCTGTCCCCACACCTGCCGGCTGGAGGAGGGCCAGCGGGGCACCTGCCGGGTAAGGATGAACCTGGACGGCGAGCTGGTGAGCCTGGTCTACGGCCGGCCGGTGGCCGCCCACGTGGATCCGGTGGAGAAGAAGCCCGTTTACCACTACCTGCCCGGGACGAAGACCTTCTCCATAGCCACCGCCGGCTGCAACCTGGGCTGCGAGTTCTGCCAGAACTGGGAGATATCCCAGGCCGCTCCGGAGGACGTGCCCCCCTACCGCATGGAGCCCGGAGAGGTGGTCTCCCGGGCCGAGGAGACCGGCTGCTCATCCGTGGCCTATACCTACACCGAGCCCATCGTCTTCTACGAGTACGTGGAGGACACCGCCCGGCTGGCCCGGGAGGCGGGGATGGGAAACATCATGGTCACCGCCGGCTACATAAACGAGGGGCCGCTGCGGGAGCTGGCCCCCCTTATCGACGCGGTCAACGTTGACCTCAAGAGCATCCGCGACGACTACTACCGCACGGTGTGCCACGGAACCGTGGGGCCGGTGCTGAACACGCTGGAGGTCCTGCGGGAGATGGGCGTCTGGCTGGAGGTAACCAACCTGGTGGTGCCGGGGCTGAACGACTCCGAGGAGGACCTGGAGGAGCTCTGCTCCTGGATCGCGGACAACCTGGGGCCCGACGTGCCCCTGCACTTCAGCAGGTTCTTCCCCACCTACAGGATGACCGACCGGCCGCCCACGCCGCTGCAGACGCTGGAGCGGGCGGGTGAGATCGCGTCCGGTGCCGGCCTGCGGTACGTATACGTGGGCAACGTGGTCACCAGCCGGGGGGACGACACCTTCTGCCCCGAATGCGGACGGGCGGTGGTGCGGAGGGACCGCTTCCGCATCGTCGAGAACGGAATCGAAGACCGAAGATGCGCCGAGTGCGGCCGTGAGATACCGGGGGTTTGGCAATGAGACCGAAGAGTTCAGGCCGAATGGACAGAAGGAGATTCCTGAGAAGGGCCGCCGCCGGCCTGGCCGGGCTGGCGGGACTGGGGGCCCTGTGGCCCCTGCGGACGGGGGGCGAAGACCCGGGCCGGGAGGGCCGCCTCTCCAGAAGGAGGGCCCGCCACTACAGGAAGCTGGCGGGATGATGCGCACCGCGGCCCTGGGACTGATCCTGCTGGCCTGCTGCGCCGGAGGGGACAGCGACCCAGACCCCGACCAGGTGTCGTCCCCCTCCCCGCCTGCCTGGACCAGGCCCGCCGCCTTTGCCGGGCAGTTCTACCCCGGGGGCGCAGACGAGCTGGCCGTGGCGGTGGACGGGTACCTGGCCATGACCGATGCCGAGGTCGGGGAGGGACGGATAATCTCGGCCGTGGTCCCCCACGCCGGGTACCGCTTCTCCGCTCCCGCCGCAGCCGAGGTCTACGCGGCGCTCTCCGGCGACAGCCTCGACCTGGTCTACATCCTGGCCCCCGCCCACAGCTACCCGCTGAGGGGCATCTCGGTGCTGGACGCAGACTCCTGCGCCACGCCTCTGGGGAGCGTCCCGGTGGCCCGGGCCGCCGCCCGGCGCCTGGCCGAGGCTCATCCGGCCGCGGAGCTGGGGCGGGACCCCCACGTCCGGGAGCACTCCATAGAGGTGCAGCTTCCCTTCCTGAAGAGGGTCCTGCCCGGGGACTTCTCGGTGGTGCCCGTCCTCATAGGCGGCTGCCCCACCGACGACCTGGCCTTCCTGGCGGAGCTGATGTACGCCGAGGGAGCCGACAGACGGGTTCTGGTGCTGGCCAGCTCGGACCTCTCTCACTACCCGACCGCGGAGGTGGCCGAGACGGTGGACTCGGGGACCGTGGAGAGCTACCTGGAGGGGGACCCGGAGGAGTTCGCGTCGTTCACGGCGGGGGCATCCCGTCCGGGGGTCTCCACGCTGGCCTGCGGCAGGCTTCCCATGACCGCCGCCCTCTACTACAACCGGCTGCACCGCGGATGGAGCAGCCGGCTGCTGGAGCTGTCCAACAGCGCCGACCGCGGCGGCGATCCGGGCCGCACCGTGGGCTATGCCGCCATTGTCACCACCGTGCCGCCGGGTGACTCCGGCGATGAGATCTCCGCGCAGACCCGGCAGAGGCTGTGCGAGATGGCCCGCGCAGAGCTGGAGAGGGCGGCGGCGGACGAACCCCCCGGCGAGTACGAGCCGGCCGACCCCGAGCTGCAGCTTCCCCGGGGAGCCTTCGTTACCTACCGCCGGGGGGGCGAGCTCCGGGGCTGCATCGGCTCCATACGCCCGGTCCAGCCCCTGGGAGAGGCGGTGGCCCGGATGGCGCGGCAGGCGGCCGATGAGGATCCCCGCTTCCCCCCCATCTCCCGGGACGAGCTGGAGGAGATCCGGCTGGAGATATCGGTGCTGTCTCCGCTGCGGCTGGTGGAGGACACCTCGCAGGTGGAGGTGGGAGAGGACGGCCTGTACCTGATCCAGGGCGGCAGGTCCGGGGTCCTGCTGCCCCAGGTCCCGGTGGAGCAGGGCTGGGACCGCAGGGAGTACGTCCGCAACCTGGCCATGAAGGCCGGCCTTCCGCCGGACGGCTACGACCCGGACCGGGCGCTTCTGTTCCGCTTCGGCGCCCAGGTCTTCTCCCCCGGCGCGCAATGACGGCGAAGCGGGGCGGAGACTCTCCCCGGCTGGTCCCCATAGGCGTGGCCCACACGCCCTTCTCCGGACCCCGGGACGTGGAGGAGCCGGAGGAGGCGGAGGGCCGCCTTGAGATCTGCAGCCGATACGAGAAGGCCCTGCAGGACGTGGAGGGCTTCTCGCACCTCTTCGTCATCTGGCTGTTTCACAGGTCCGAGGGCTGCGAGCTCACCTGCTGTCCCACCAGGCACTCCATACCCCCGCCGCGGGGGCTGTTCGCCACCCGCAGCCCCTACCGGGTGAATCCCCTGGCCCTGACCGTGGTCACGCTGCTGGGCAGGGACGGGAGGTTCCTCCACGTGCGGGGGGTGGACATGGCCGACGGAACGCCCCTGCTGGACATCAAGCCCTACACCGACCGCGACAGGAAAGAGGGCATCAGGTGCGGGTGGCTGGAGACCGCCGGCCCGCGGGCCCGGAGGGACTCGGGGTCCCGTGAAGAGGGAGGCTAGCGGCACGGGAGGCCGGCGAATCCATCCCCGAATGGCCGCCCTCGCCGGAGGCCTGATCTCGGTCTTCAGCCAGTCGGTGCTGCTGCGGGAGGGCCTCTACGGCCAGCGGCTGGCGGAGCTCCAGACCGGCCTGCTGCTGGCGGGGTGGCTCCTGGGGTCGGGGCTGGGCGCGGCATTGGGGTCGCGGCTGCGAAGCCCCCGCCTCGGCTGGGGGCTGGGAGCGGGGCTCCTGGTTCCGGCAGCCGCCCTGGCCGTCGTGCTGCTGCGGGCGGGGTCCCTTCCGCCCTCCCTGTGCGTCCTGCCTTCCGGCATGCTGGCGGGCCTGGTCTTCGTCCAGCCCTTCGAGCTGCTCCGGGCCGCCCGGGCCTACATGCTGGAGGCCCTGGGGGCGGTGGCCGGCGGCCTTGCGTTTCTGCTCCTCTCGCCTCACCTGCTTACGCCGTGGATGCTGGTGGCGGGGCTGGGACTGGCCGGGGCCGGTCTTCTCGCGGCCTCCGTCCCGGCCGCCTCTCTCCTGGCCGCCGCCGCCCTGGGCATCGGCCTCTCCGGGCTTCCCGACAGGCTGCAGGAGGTCATGGAGTCCAGCCTGCCCGGGGAAGACGCGCGGAGCTTCCCCTCCGCCTACGGGGAGGTCTCCGTGGTCCCGCGGGGGGGACAGCCCGCCGTCTACCTGGGCGGCGTCCTGGTGGGCTCCGCCGGCACACCCGAGACATCCGAGACCGCTGCGGTGGTGCCCCTCCTCCTGGCCGGCCCCCGCAGGGTGGTGTACATCGGCTACAGCACGGCGACCGCCTCCCTGCTGGCGGACTGGCCGGGAGTGGAGGAGGTGGTGATGGTGGCCCTCACGGGCCGGGCCCTGGTGGGCGAGGACCGTCTTCCCGGGGAGGTCACGCTGGTGGAGGGGGACGGAAGGGCCTGGCTGTCGGGAATGGAGGATGACGCCGACCTGGTGATCATCGACGGCGGCCTGCCCCTCTCCCTGGCCGCCAACCGCTTCTACACCGCAGAGCTCATGGAGCTTGCCTCCCGCAGGCTCTCCGAAGGGGGCGTTCTGAGCTTCGGCTTCCACGTGGGCCGCAACCGCATGCTGCCCCGGGACGCCGTGCTGGTGGAGGCCGTCATGGCCGCCGGCAGGCAGCGGTTCTCCGCCGCCCGGGTGATCCCCCTGGGCGGAGCGCTGTTCCTCTTCTCCCGCCGGGACTCCCTGCGGGTGGGCGGAGACCGGCTGGCACGCCTTCTGGAGGAGTCGGGCGCGGAGACCGTCTGGCTGACCCCGGGAACGCTGGAGTTCGAGCTCTCCGAATGGCGGCTGTCGGCCTTCGCCGACCAGCTTTCCGGAGTGAGCGCCAGGCCCAACCGGGACCTGAGACCCTCGGCGGTGGAGACGGCGGGGGAGCTGTGGAGGGTCCGCACCGGAGGGAGGTCCGGCCTGGGGCCCGCTCCCTGGGCGCTGCTGGGGGTGTGCGGCCTCCTGCTGGGAATAGCCATGATCCACCGCGGCAGGCGCTCCCTGTGCCTCTCCCTATCCTCCATCGGGCTGGGCGAGATATCGGCGGAGACGGCGGTGATACTGATCATCCAGTCCACCCTGGGGTACTCCTACTCGCTGGTGGGCCTGGTCTCCGCCTGCGCCATGGGGGGGCTGGCGGCTGGCGCCTGGCTGGGGGAGAGGGGCAGGATGTCGGGGCTGGGCAGGGTGCACGCGGTTGCCCTGGGCGCGGTGCTGATGCTGGCGGCCGTTTGCGCCCTCTACGACTGGGGGGTCCTCACCACCGCGCCCCTGGCCGCAATCGCCCTGGCGGGGCTGCTGGTCCTGGGAGCGGCAGCGGGGGCGCAGTTCCCTCTGGCGGCGGAGGCGGCGGGAGGGGGACGGAGAAACGTGGGGCTGCTGGAGATGGCCGACCTTTCGGGAAGCGCCGCCGGCGGAGTGCTGCTCCCCCTGGTGCTCTTCCCCCTGCTGGGGGCCGCCCTCTCCCTGCTGGCCGTTGCCGGGATCATGGCGGTCCCCGGCGCGGTCCTGGCGCTGCGGCGCCGCTGACCCCGGCTCAGCCCTCCCCGAACACCACCCCGCGGCTCTCCAGGTGCTCCACAACCGCCCGGAAGCATTCGGGGTCTCCGCCCACGTCCTCCGGAGCGGACACCCCTGGCCGGCTCCAGAGCCCGCGGGAGATCAGCCCCACCCCGGCGGTGCAGGTGTAGCCGGTGGTCCTGGCCATGGAGGTTGTCCCGGTCTCCGGGTCGTAGCGGTCCACCATGGTCCATCTGAAGCGCTCGCCCTCCCGGGTCTCCGCCTCCAGCACCATGGCCGTCAGGTCCCGGTCCTCCGGCTCCATGTCCCATTCCTGCAGCAGTATGGCGGTAGTGGCCTCCAGGGGCACGATGCTGCCTCCACCGGGCGCCGGAAGCGGCTTCGTGTCGAAGAAGCCCGAATCCCTGAGACACGCCACCAGGTCCCGGTGGCCGGGGTAGCGGAGGGTCTTCTCCTCCATCCTGGGCACCCGGGGGGCGAAACGCAGCAGGCTTCTGAGGCCGTCGGTGAGGAAGGCCTCCAGACGGCCCACTCCCGGGATGTCCACCGGCTCCGGATCGCTGAGGGCGGGCAGGCTGACTATCTGGCCCCCCCGGACTATCCTGGCCAGCCTGGTGTACTCCTCGATCACGTCCACCGGAGAGAACGGGGCCCTGTACTCCCAGGGCTTCACCCGCTCCTGGGGCAGACCTCCCACCAGGCACCTGAAGGACCGCAGGGACTCGTACCTGCCCAGCAGGTGGCCCAGGAAGAGGTTGCTGCAGCCGGGGGCCACGCCCATGTCCACCAGGCACCGGCTGCCGCTTCTGCGGGCCAGGTTGTCCAGCCCCAGCGGGTTCTCCGGGGCGAATGAGATGTCCACCACGTCGATGCCGGTCTCCAGCAGGCATCTGAGGGTCCGGAACCCCATGTGGCCGGGTACGGCGCAGACCGCCAGGTCGCGGCCCTCGGTCACTTTCCTGACGGCCGGCGGCTCGGACAGGTCGGCCCGGGACCCCTCCACACCGTCTGCCAGTGTGGACAGCCTGAGGCCGGAGATGTCGGCGCAGGTTACGCTGTGGCCGGATCTGAGCAGGTCGGCGGCTATCTCCCCTCCCACCCGTCCGGCCCCGAGAACGGTGACCTTCATATCCCACCTCCCCGGTCAATATCGCCGGAGGAGGCGCCGGTGTCAGCGGTTGGCTGGGTCTTCCTCCAGCCAGTGGAGGATCTTCTCCTCCACGGCGTCGCGGACCTCCCGGAACACCTGCAGCCTTTCCTCCTCGGTCCCCCGGGCCTCCGTGGGGTCGGGGAACTCCCAGTGAAGACGATTGCTGATGTCGGGGAAAGTGCTGGGACAAAGATCGTTGGCCTTCCGGCAGAGGGTTATGAGATAGCCGAAGTGCACCTTTCCCATGTACTTGGTCACCGACTTGGCGTACTGGTCGGAGAGGTCGCAGCCCTTCTCCGCCATCACCCTGGATACCAGGGGGTCCATCTCCCGGGGCTGGAATCCGGCGCTGAAAACCTCGTACCTCCGGCCTCCGTGCTTCCGCAGAAAGGCCTCGGCCATCTGGCTGCGGGCGGAGTTCCCGGTGCAGAGGAACAGGACGCGGGTCTTACTCATGGGCCGCCTTTCCCTGTAGGATATGGTAATGTAGGAAGAGAGATCATCCTTGTGACCTGTTAAGCCCGTATTAAGCGGAGGTGGAGATGGCCCGCATCAGAATCGCCGACGGCATCGTGCTGGACGACGGCGAGGTGGAGGTCCGCTTCACCAGGTCCGGGGGGCCCGGAGGCCAGAAGGTGAACACCTCGGACACCGCCGTTCAGCTCTTCCTGGACCTGGAAAGGGCAGGCTTCCCCGAATACATGCGCAGGAGGCTGGAGGAGATCGCCGGGGGCAGGATCGGCGCCGACGGCAGGCTGATGGTCGAGTGCCGGACCCATCGCAGCCAGTCCCGCAACCGCAGGCTGGCCATGTCCAGGCTGGTGAAGCTGCTGCGGCGGGCGGCCAGAAGGCCGAAGAGGAGAAAGAGGACCCGGCCGTCGCAGGCGGCGAAGGAGAGGCGGCTGCGGGAGAAGAAGAAGCGGTCCCGGAAGAAGAAGCTCAGGCAAAAGCCCGACCCCGCCGATTACTGAGGGCTGCGGAATATCTACCTTCACCGCCGGGTAGCACCGGCGGAGCACAGACGGGGCGAAACGGATGAAAGGCGTTAGAATGATTGTCAGAACTGCCGGTATCGTGCTTCCATCGCTGCTGCTCTTTTCCATGGCCTGCGCAACGGGCTCCGGCGGAGGGGCCGGCGGCACGTATCCGCTTCCCGAGCCGGAGGCTTCGGACTCGGGCTTCGCAGAGCGGTTCTACAGGCCGGTGGAATGGTCGCACGACGTGGCCATGCCCTCCTACACGCTCCCCGTCCACCCCGAGGAGGTGATCAACCTCCCCGAGGCCCTGCACCTGGTGGGCGCCGAGGAGCCGGACCCCCGCCTGCTTGCCAACGGGTTCGCCGTATACCCTTCGCCCCGCCCCACCGACGATCCGGTGGACGCCTTCTCCATGCTGGAGGGGTCGGGGCAGCCGGTGTACGTCTCCGCCGGCATACCGCTGCACATGCTGCACGTGTTCTTCGACCAGCTGCTGCAGCAGGTGGAGCAGAGGTACATCCTTCCCGATCTTGTCGAGATCTGCCGCGCCCTCTACGAGAGGAGCCTGGAGCGGGAGGACCGCCTGACCGCCGCCTACTTCGGCGTGGCGCTTTCGCTTCTGGACCCGGGCTTCGAGGCCGATCCCCTGGTTGCCGGACCGGTCTCCGACGAGGTGGAGATGATACGGGCCCACGAGGGCTTCTCGGAGAGCGCCCTGTTCGAGTACCGCGAGGACTACTCGCAGTACGTGCCCCGGGGCCACTACACGGCCAGCGACAGCCTGAGGCGCTACTTCATGGGGATGATGTGGCTGGGCAGAATGACCTTCCTGCTCAACGGCGGCCAGCCCCACGGTCCCGCGGCCGACTACCTGGTGCCGCGGGAGGTGGCCATGGCCCAGACCGCCGCCGGGGTGAGGATCTCCTCCATGCTGGCCGCCATGGAGGCCGGCGGCGAGACGCTCCTGCTGAAGTGGCGGCGCATATACGAGGTCACCGCCTTCTTCGCCGGCTTCTCCGACGACCTTTCGGTCCCCGAGTACCTGCAGGCGGCCCGGGCGGTGGCGGGCCAGGAGGCCGGCGGCGACGAGCTTCGTGAAGACGCCTTCTACGAAGCCTTCCGAACCGAGGTGCTGGAGCGCTTCGGAGGGCCGCGGATATACGGCGGCACCGGCGAGGCCGTGATAATGCCCGATTCGGCGGGAGGATACAGCCCCGGGCAGATGGTGGAGGTGCTGGGCAGGACGGCGGGGTTCCGCTTCATGGGCCAGAGGTACGCCTTCGACAGCAGGATACTGGCTGCGGTCGTATTCCCCGCCGTAGGCGAGAACTCAGAGGGCGAGCAGCGTCTCATGCCCTCGGGCCTGGACGTGGCCAACGCCTTCGGGGTGGCCAGGGCCGCCCAGATGCAGAGGGCCCACGGCGTCTACGGGTTCGCCCACTACGCCGACAGCATGGAGGCCCTTCGGGCATCCATCGATTCGATGTCGCTGGATCAGTGGCACAGGACGCTGTACAACACCTGGCTGCACGCCCTGAAGCTCTACGTCCGCCCCCGGGGAGAGGGCTACGCCGCGTGGATGCGCACCCCCGCCTGGCAGACGCACGTGATGTCCAACTTCCTGGCCTCCTGGGCCATGCTCCGACACGACACCATCCTCTACATCAAGCAGACCTACACCCCCACCTGCGGAGCGGCGCCCCCCGGCCCCGAGCCTTCCGCCGGCTTCGTGGAGCCGGTCCCCGGGGTCTACGCGGAGATCAGGGCCGCCCTGCAGATGGCCCGCAGGGGTCTGGAGGACTACGGCATGATGGACCAGGAGATGTCCAGGCAGCTGGAGAGCGCCGATGCCATGATGCGTCAGCTGCAGTCCATAGCCGAGCGGGAGCTCATCGGCCAGCCGCTGGAGGAGTCCGACAACCTCTTCCTCCAGTCCTTCGCAGAGAGGCTGGAGACCGTGATCGCACCGGGCATGGAGACCCGGGAGGGCACCGAGACCAGCATGATCGCCGACGTCCACACCGACCAGAACCTGGGCAGCGTCCTGGAGGTGGGATCGGGCAACCTGGACAGGATGCTGCTGATCCGGGCCCGCCCCGACGGGCACCTGGAGGCGGTGGTGGGCCCTGTCCTCAGCTACTGGGAGCTCACCTGGCCCATGGACGACAGGCTCACCGACGAGGCCTGGCGGGAGCTGCTGAGGAGCGGAGAGGTTTCCCGTCCGGACTGGACGGGGCGCATACTGGTGAACCGTTAGGGAATCAGCCTAGCGGCAGACCACGAACCAGCGGCGCTTCCTGCGGACCGGGTGGAGCCTGAACCAGAGGTCGTCGGGCAGGTAGACCTGCACGTCGCAGTACTGGCAGCTCACCAGACGGTCGCTGCCGTCGGCCTGCAGCCAGCCCCCGCACTGCGGGCAGGCCAGGGCAACCGGCTCGGACACGGTTTCCTCCGCGTCCCCATCCCCGTCCGCGTCCAGCTCGGCGTTGACCAGCATGGCCACCGTCGCCAGCTTCTCCGACATCCAGCCGGGGGGCGGGTCCACAGGGTAGACCTCGCCGCACTCGCCGCACTTGTAGTCCGTCCCGGGGGTGAGGCTCCAGGGGGCGGTGAAGTCGGTCTTGCAGCTGTCGCAGTAGGGGTCGAACCGCGCCAGGGTAAGGCTGGTGTTGAAGGTGCCGAATATGGTGGACCCGGTTCCGGTGCCCTTCTCGCTGTCCCTCATCTCGGGTATGCCGTCCTCCAGGATCCCCTCCCAGTACTCCCGGGGGATCTCTATCTCGCTTCGGCACGACCTGCATCGGGTGGCGGTCACCGGGCCGTTGAGGAAGACGGGCCTGTCGCACCGCGGGCACTTGATGCTGCACTCCACCCTGAAGCTGAACATGGTCAGTCCCCGCTTTCTTCGTCTTCGCCCCCGCCGGCGTGCTCCGGATAGAGCCTGGCCGCGCAGTCGGGGCAGAGGCTGTGGCTGAAGTCCATATCGGAGTGCCTTCTCATGTAGACCTCGACCTCGCTCCAGTAACCCTCGTCATCCCTGACCTTCTTGCAGGATGCGCATATGGGTATCAGGCCGCTGAGCTCCCGGATCTCCCCAAGGGCCTTCTCCAGCTGCCCGTTCCTCCGCTCCAGCCTTTCGTAGGTGATCTTCCGTGAGTACTCGGCCACCCCCGAGAACAGTGTCGCTCCCGTCAGGGCGATCAGGTAGCGTATTCCGAACCCGAGGGCGTAATCGTGGACAGCAAGGGCATCTCCGGGATAGAAGAGAATCAGGGCGCAGACCGCGATGAGAGCCCCCATGGAGATCAGGCCCACCCGCAGGCCGAAGGAGAACAAAATCAGCGTGGGTATGAAGAAAAGCCATAGATGCCCGCTTCCTCCATGGCCTCCGGTTGCCACGAGATAGACCGCTGCTGCGTTTACCGCCAGCAGTATGAGCAGAGTGGCCAGAACCACGTTCCGGGTAATGTGGTTCAGGTAGATGGACGCGGCGGCCATTGCCGCCAGCCCTCCCACCAGCAGGATGTAGCGCGTTTCCCCCGCGAAGACGTTGAGCACCGCCATGATCGCCGAAAAGAGAAAGATGATGATGCAGAAGGCGTTCACCAGCGCCATTCGGCGACGGACATCCTGATTGACGCCTTCGCCGATGCCGCTTGCGGCCATCCTCCTCAGGAAGCCGGGCAGGCCGTAAGGCATATCTCTCCCTCCCTGAAGCAAATATAATTGCGCCGGCCGGCAATCTCAAAGACCGCCCGCCCGGAAGCTTGACCAGGGACCTTCGTCCGTCTAGACTGAGAATGCGGCCCCGAGCACAGGGGGAAAATGTTGTGAGCCTGAATTATCGCCATTGTCTCGCCGCCTTTGCCGTTCTGCTGGCCTCTCCCGCCTCCGCCAGGGACGTACGGGTGGGTGTCTACAACAACCCGCCAAAGATCCGCGTAGACGAGGACGGCGCGGTCAGCGGCTTCTTCGCCGACATCACCGAGGAGATAGGACGCCGGTCGGGATGGGACATCGTGTACGTTCCCGGCACCTGGAGCCAGTGCCTGCACAGGCTGGAGTCGGGGGAGTTGGACCTCATGGTGGATGTGGCCTACTCCCCGGGCAGGGCCGAGAGGTTCAGCTTCTGCCAGATGCCGGCACTTTCCGACTGGTTCATGGCATACGCCTCGCCGGGAGTGGAGGTGCGCTCCACCTCCGACATGGAGGGCCGGCGCGTGGCCGTCCTCCAGATGTCCATCCAGCACGATCTGCTGCAGACGATGCTCCGCGAGGAGGGAATGGACTTCACACTGGTCCCCTGCTCGACCTTCTACCACGTTTTCGGTACCGTGCGTTCTGGCGACGCGGACATCGCGCTCTGCAACAGATACTTCGCAGTCGAGCACGCCGACACCTTCGGCCTGGTGGAGACTCCCGTGGTCTTCCATCCCACCAGGCTCCACTTCGCCGCGCCCCCCGGAGAGAGGGAGCTGCTGGACGCTGTGGACAGCCAGCTGGTCGCCATGATGGCCGACAGGGACTCAGAGTACTTCAACGCCCTCGAAAAGTGGTTCGACGGCCGGGGGGAGGAGGGAGTTCCCGAATACATTCCCTGGGCCCTGGGGGCCGCTGCGGCGCTGGTGGCCCTGACCCTGGCGCTGTACCTGGTTACCAGGTGGCAGGTGCGCCTGCGCACGCGGGAGCTGGATGGGAAGAACCGCAGGCTGACCCGTGCCCTTGCAGAGCTGGGCAAGGCCAGATCCCTCCTCGCCCGCCAGGAGAGCCTGCGCCTGCTGGGGACCATGGTCAGCGGCCTGGCCCACGACCTGAACAACATCCTCTCGGTGATAACCGGGAATGTGGACCTCATCCTGGAGGAGGAGGACCTCGAGCCCGGGTCCAGACTCCGGGAGAGGCTGGAGAGCATGCGGAAGGTGGGCCGGGACGGCGCCGAGCTGGTGGCCAGGATGCGGGCGTTCCATTCGCGGGAGTCCAGCGAGTGCGGCGATCTCGTGGACACCGCCGTGCTGGTGAGATTCGTTGCCCGGCTTCTGGAGCCCAGGCTGGCCAGCGCCCGGATGGAGGAGGAGCGCGAGATAGACCTGAAGACCGATCTGGTCGAGGGCGCGTACCTGAGGGGATCCCCCTCCGAGCTGAGGGAGATGCTGCTGAACCTCCTGGTGAATGCCATCGACGCCATAGAGGGCAGCGGCAGTATCCGGGTGGTCACCCGTAAGAGGGACGGGCGGCTGCTGCTCCGGGTCTCGGACGACGGCGCCGGCATGACCCCGAAGGTCCGCGAGGAGTGCACGCAGCCCTTCTTCACCACCAAGGGTGGAAAGGGAACCGGCATGGGCCTGGCCATGGTCAGGTCCATCGTCGAGGAGCACGGCGGGGGGCTCTCCATAGAGTCCGCCCCCGGAGCGGGAACCACCGTGGAGGTCAGTCTGCCGCTGGCCGCGCATGAGGGAGCCACCGCGCCCCGGCGCGAGGAGCCGGGAGTACCCCAGTCCGCCCGCATAATGGCGGTGGACGACGAGCCGGGATGCCTGGAGGTGCTCAAGTCGCTGCTGGAGCTCGACGGCCATCGGGTGAGCGCCTTCTCCTCCCCCGAGGAGGCACTGGCCTCCTTCGAGGCCGGGGTGTACGACGCGGCGATACTGGACCGGCTGATGCCCGGGATGACCGGGCTGGAGCTGGCCCGACGGCTCAGGGAGCTGGATCCGAATCTGCCCATCGCGCTTCTGGCCGGTTACATCTCGGATTTCGAAGTAGGACGCGAGAAGCCCGTCGACGCCGTCAGGCAGAAATCTCTTGCTCTCGAGGAGCTGAGGGCGCTGCTGGTGGAGCTGCTCTAGGGCCGGTTACTCCCACTCGATGGTTCCGGGGGGCTTGGAGGAGATGTCGTACACCACCCGGCTTATGCCCGCCACCCTGTTCACAATGGAGGAGGAGATCCGGGCCAGGTGGCCGGGGTCCATGCGGTACCAGTCGGCCGTCATGCCGTCGCGGGAGGTAACCGCCCGCAGGGCCACCACCCGGTCGTAGGTGCGCCTGTCGCCCATGACGCCCACGGTCCTCACCGGCAGCAGGACGGCGAAGGCCTGCCAGATCTCGTCGTAGAGGCCGTTGTCCCGCAGGTAGTCGATGTAGATGCGGTCGGCGCTCCGCAGCAGCTCGAGGTCTGTCCGGTTCACCGGCCCCAGTATCCGCACCGCCAGGCCGGGGCCCGGGAAGGGATGGCGGCCTATTATGTGGTGGGGAAGCCCCAGCTCGCGCCCCAGGGCCCGCACCTCGTCCTTGAACAGCTCCCGCAGCGGCTCGATCAGCTCCAGGTTCATCCGCTCCGGAAGGCCGCCCACGTTGTGGTGGCTCTTTATGGTCTCCGATGGCCCGCGGAAGGACACGCTCTCGATCACGTCCGGGTAGAGGGTGCCCTGCGCCAGGTGGGTAACGTTCTCTATGCCCGAGGCGGCCCTCTCGAACACCTCGATGAACACCCGGCCTATGATCTTTCGCTTCTGCTCGGGGTCCTCCACTCCCGCCAGCTCCCGCAGGAAGTGCCGGGAGGCGTCCACGGTGTGCAGGCGCATGCCGAAGTGCCCGTGGAAGGTCTCCTCCACCGACTCCCTCTCCCCCTGCCGCAGCAGGCCGGTGTCCACGAATATGGGATGGAAGCGGCGGGGAACGGCCTGGTGCAGAAGGGCGGCCACCACCGCGGAGTCCACGCCTCCGGACAGGCCCAGGATCACGTTGCCGCCGTCCGCCAGCTGCTCCCTGATCCGCTCCACCGCCATCTTCCTGTAGGCCTCCATCGTCCAGTCCGCCTTCGCCCCGGCCACATCGAAGAGGAAGCGACGCAGCAGGGCCTCTCCGAAGACGGTGTGGTTCACCTCCGGGTGGAACTGGACGCCGAAGCGGCGGCGGGAGGCGTTCTCCATTGCCGCCACCGGCAGGCTCTGCGTGGATGCGGCCACACCGTAGCCGGGCGGGACCTCCGTCACCCTGTCCCCGTGGCTCATCCATGCCTGCCGCCCGGCCTCGATTCCCGCCAGCAGCGCCGAGCCCTCCCGGGGCTCGACCATGGCGCGGCCGTACTCCCCGGTGTGCCCGCCCTCCACGCTGCCCCCGTCGGCCAGGGCCAGAAGCTGCATGCCGTAGCAGATGCCCAGCATGGGCAGGTCGGTCTCGAACAGCCTTTCGTCGGCCCGGGGAGCGCCCTCCTCGTAGACGCTGGAGGGCCCGCCGGACAGGATCACGGCGGCGGGGGCCAGAGCCAGGACCTCCTCCAGGGAACAGTTGCCCGGCAGAAGCTCGGAGTAGACGTCCATCTCCCGCAGCCTGCGGACGATGAGCTGGCTGTACTGGGACCCGAAGTCGAGTATGGCGACTCCGCCTTCGATCATGCGCAAACCTCCGGTGTCAGCAGCTGTGTATGTCCCCGGCCGGCGGCGGCTCCACCGGGTAGTCGCCGTCGAAGCATGCCGTGCAGTAGTCGTCGGGGCTGTGGGCGGTGACGCAGCCGAGCATCCCCTCCCGCGACAGGTAGCCCAGGCTGTCCAGGCCCAGTATCTCGGCTATGTCGCCGGTGGTGCGGCCGTGGGCCACCAGGGTCTCCTGCTCGGGGAAGTCGATGCCGAAGTAGCAGCCGTGCCTGTGCGGTGGGCAGCTCACCCGCATGTGCACCTCCCGGGCGCCGGACTCCCGCAGGGCCCGTATCCTGGCGGTGCTGGTGGTCCCCCGGACGATGCTGTCCTCCACCACGCACAGCCTCTTGCCCCGGATGGCCTCGGGTATCGGCTGCAGCTTGCGCATCACCATGGCCGCCCGGCGGGCCTGGCCGGGATTGATGAAGGTCCTGCCCACGTAGTGGTTTCGGGTGAAGCCCATGCCGAAGGGGATCCCCAGCTCCCGGGCGAAGCCCAGGGCGGCGAACATGCCGCTGTCCGGCACCGGCATCACAATGTCGCAGTCGGCCGGATGCTCCCTGGCCAGCTGGGCCCCCATCTCCACCCGCACCTCGTAGACACTGTCTCCGAACACGCAGCTTCCCGGCCGGGCGAAGTAGACGTGCTCGAAGATGCACTGGGCCAGGCGGGGGCTTCCGTCGGCGAAGAGGCCGTGCGACGAGCCGAACCTCCCGCTGCGGGGCTCGCTGCCGTCGTAGGGCAGGAAGAGTATCTCCCCGGCCTCCACCTCCCGCACGTACTCTGCCCCGATCCCGGGGAAGGCGATGGACTCGCTGGCCACCACCCAGCCCTCCTCGGGGATGCGTCCCAGGCAGAGGGGGCGGAAGCCCAGCGGGTCGCGGATGGCGTACATGCCCTCCGGCGTCATCAGCAGCAGGCAGAAGGCGCCCTCCAGCTTCTCCAGGGAGAGCTCCAGGGCGTGTCTGAGGTTGAAGTCGGTCTCCTCCAGGAGCCTGGACATCAGGTGCAGCACCACCTCGCTGTCGGTCTGGGTCTGGAAGATGCTGCCCCGACGCTGCAGGCGGCGCTTGATCCTGGCGGCGTTGCTTATGGTCCCGTTGTGGGCGATGCCCACCTGCCGGCCGGTCATGTCCACCAGTATGGGCTGGGAGTTGAGGACCCCCTCGCCGCCGAAGGTGCCGTAGCGGACGTGGCCCATGGCCGCCCGGATGTTCTCCGACCCCCACCAGTCGGGCAGCTCGGCCAGGGCGTCGGAGACCAGCCCCTGCCGCTTGTAGAGGCTCAGTCCCCTGCCGGTCACCGCCAGTATCCCGGCGGACTCCTGCCCCCGGTGCTGCAGGGCGTGCAGCCCCTCCGCCACCAGGGCCTGGGCATCCCCGCGGACACCGGTTACGCCGCACAGGCCGCAGTTCTCGCCTAACCTTCGCACTGGCGCCTCTCCATGGCATGGGTGATGAAGGACACGAAGAGCGGATGCGGCTCCAGGGGGCGGGACCTGAACTCGGGATGGAACTGGCAGGCCAGGAACCAGGGATGGTCCGGGCGCTCCACTATCTCCACCAGCCCCCCGTCCGGCGAGAGGCCGCTGTAGGAGAGGCCGGCCTCCGCCAGCGCTTCCCGGAAATCGTTGTTGAACTCGAACCGGTGGCGGTGGCGCTCGCTGATCCGGCCGGTCCCGTAGCTCTCCCGGGCCCTGCTGCCCTCGACCAGCAAGCACTCGTAGGCCCCCAGGCGCATGGTTCCGCCCATGTCGGAGACCTTCTTCTGCTCCTCCATCAGGCTGATCACCGGGGAGGCGCAGTCCTGGCGGAACTCCGTGCTGTCGGCGTCCTCCAGGCCGGCGAGATTGCGGGCGGTCTCCAGGACGGCGCACTGCAGGCCCAGGCATATGCCGAAGAACGGGATGCCCCTCTCCCGGGCGTACCGGACCGCGTCGATCTTGCCCTCTATGCCCCGGTAGCCGAAACCCCCGGGCACCAGTATGCCGTCGGCGTCGCCCAGGACCTCCTCGGGGTCGCCCTCGGAGAGCTCCTCCGCCTCCACCGCCCTTATGGAGAGGTCCACGTCGTTGGCTATGGCCCCGTGGCGCAGGGCCTCGAAAATGCTCTTGTA
This sequence comes from Candidatus Fermentibacteraceae bacterium, assembly GCA_041686025.1. Lineage (GTDB taxonomy): Bacteria > Fermentibacterota > Fermentibacteria > Fermentibacterales > JCC-6 > JAWLEP01. Next base: position 12,792 of record JAWLEP010000029.1, on the reverse strand, counting down.
GGCGTCGCGGAGGCTCATGTACTTGCCCACCACGGCTATCCTGACGCTTCCATGGCTGGGGAAGACGGCCCGGTGGAGCATCTCCTTCCAGTCCTGCAGGTCCAGCTCCCGGGGCGGGAGGCCCAGCATGTCCAGCAGCAGGGTGTCCATCTGCTGCTTGGCCAGCTCCACCGGGACCTCGTAGATGGAGTTGGCCACGTCCCGCTCCTCGATCACCGCGTTGCGGGCCACGTTGCAGAAGAGGGCCAGCTTGTCGAAGTGCTCCTTCTCCAGGGGCCGCTCGGTGCGGCAGACCAGTATGTCGGGAATTATTCCTATCCCCCGCAGCACTCCGGCCGACCTCTGGGAGGGCTTGGTCTTCAGCTCCCCGGAGGCGGAGAGGTAGGGGATCAGGGTGAGGTGGACGAAGGCCGCGTTCCCCCTCCCCATCTCCTGGCTGAGCTGCCTCAGGGACTCCAGGAAGGGCAGGGACTCTATGTCGCCGGCGGTACCCCCCACCTCGATGATGGCGATGTCCACCTCCGGGCCGGTCACCGAGAGCACCGCCCGCTTGATCTCGTCGGTTATGTGGGGGATCACCTGCACCGTCTTGCCCAGGTAGTCGCCGCGGCGCTCCCTGGCCAGGACGTTGGAGTAGATGCGGCCGGTGGTGAAGTTGCTCGCCGCGCTGAGGGTGATGCCGGCGAACCGCTCGTAGTGGCCCAGGTCGAGGTCGGTCTCCGCCCCGTCGTCGGTTACGTACACCTCGCCGTGCTGGAAGGGGGACATGGTGCCGGGGTCCACGTTCAGGTAGGGGTCCAGCTTCTGTATGGTTACCCGGTAGCCCCTCTGCTTCAGCAGCAGGGCTATGGAGGCGGAGGTGATACCCTTGCCCAGGGAGGAGACCACTCCTCCGGTGACGAACACCAGCTTCGTACCCTCTGCCACTGCCGGACCTCCCCTTCCCTGGAAACCTCTGCGGGAAAGAAGTAATATATGCCAAAGAAGACTTGCATGAACACGGGCGGACAGGCTCTTCCGCCGCCCGGAGAGCATCACATGCCATATCTGAGAGGATCTTCATGCGAATCCTGCTGCTGCTCACCGCGCTTCTTGCCGCCGTGCCGGCGATTGCCGAAGAGGCGGAGGTCCACCGTCTGGACAACGGCCTGACGGTGATAACCAGGGAGATGCACTACGCCCCCGTGGCGGTATCGGCCATCGCCTACCGGGTGGGCGGACGCAACGAGCCCGACAGCATACTGGGAATGAGCCACTTCTGCGAGCACCTGATGTTCAAGGGCACGCCCTCCATGCCCAAGTCCAGGTTCTGGCAGATCATCCAGCGCGACGGGGGATGGGCCAACGCCTTCACAGGCTCTGACCTCACCGTCTACTTCATGATGCTCCCGGCCCGAAGGCTGGAGGACGCCCTGCGCATCGAGTCCGACCGGATGACCGGCTGCACCATCGACTCCGCGGAGGTGGCGGCCGAGCGGGGAGTTGTCCACGAGGAGCGCAGGATGAGAACCACCGACAGCCCCTCGGGCGCCCTCTACGAGGCCATGAGGGAGGAGGCCTTCAGGCGCCATCCCTACGGCAACCCCATCATCGGCTACGACGAGAACATCCTCGACTACGACCACCACCGGGCCCGGGCCTACTACGAGAGCTACTACTGCCCGTCCAACGCGGTGCTGACGCTGGTGGGCGACTTCCGGACCGACAGCGTCATGGCCATGGTGGAGGAGTACTTCGGAGCCCTGCCGGAGAGGGGGCCGGGGCCGGAGCCCTCGGCTACCGAGCCGCAGCAGACCGGGCGCAGACGGGTGGAGATCTCCCATCCCTCCAACCTCCCCCGGGCGCTGCTGGCCTTCCACACCCCGGCCGGGGACCATCCGGCGACCCCGGCCCTGAGCATGATCTCATCCTACCTGTCCTCCGGCAGGTCCAGCTGGCTGGAGCAGAGCCTGGTGGGCACGGGAGTGGTCACCTCCGCCTACGCCTACAACGAGGGAGGGATCGACCCGGGACTCTTCGTCATCGGGCTGACCCTTCCTCCCGAAGGCAACGTCCCCGCCGCCATCGACTCGGTGGAGGCCGAGCTGAGCCGCCTGGCCGCCGACCCCCTGCCGGAGGAGGAGCTGGATGTCCTCCGCCGCCGAACGCAGGCGGGCGAGATCATCTCCGAGGCCAGCCCCATACACATGGCCCTGGGCATGGCCATGGACATGGCAGCCTTCGGAGACCACCGCCTGACGCAGCGTCAGGTGGAGGCCATGGACACGGTAACCGCCGAGGACATCCAGCGCATAGCGGCCCAGTTCCTGAACCCGGACAGGTCCACGGTGGCCGTCCTTGAGCCGGAGGGCGGCCGGGCAGGAGCCGCCGGGGAGCCGGACCGGCTTCCCACCGACGTCCAGGAGCCGCAGGCCATCAGCTACGAGGGCCTGGAGATACCGGAGAACATGCTCAGGCCCCCTTCCCGTTCCATCTCCACCGGCGTGGACTCGCTGGTGCTGGAGAACGGCCTGCGGGTCTTCGTCCTGGAGGACCACACCTTCCCCATCGCCTCGGTGCGGTTCAGCGTGCCCATGGGCCGCTACCGGGAGGACCCCCTGCTGGCGGGCCTGGCCGACGTAACCGCCGAGACCATGATGCGGGGAACGGACGAGCTGGGCTACGGGGAGTTCCACCGCCGCCTGGAGCGGCTGGGAGCCTCCCTGAGCTTCGGGGCCGGCAGCCGCGGCGCCTCCGGGTCCATAACCATGCTCGCCGAGGACCTGGACGTGGGCATGCGCACGGTGGCCGACCTGCTCCGAAGACCCGCCCTGCGCGAGGAGGATCTGCAGCGGGTGCTGGAGGAGGCCCGGGCCTCCGTGGAGTCCAATGCCGAGAGCGTCTTCGGAGTGGCCGGGGACAACCTCGACCGTCTGCTCAGCCTGCGGCCGGAGGCGGCGCACGTCACCACGCTGGAGTCCCTCGACGGGATCACCCGCCGGGAGGTGTTCAAGTTCTTCGGGCGCTTCTGCCGTCCGGAGGCGGCGGTGATCACCGTGGTGGGCGACGTGGAGACCGGGGAGGTCATGGCCATGGCGGAGGCTTTGTTCGCGGACTGGGACAACCCCAAGTCAACGCTGCTGCCGGCCGAGTACCCCCCCTTCCCCGAGGCCGCCGGCGACACGCTGGTGGAGACCATGCCGGGAAGGATGCAGGCGGGCGTGATGGTGGGGGCTCCCGGCCCCGGATACCTCTCGGAGGACTACGTTGCCTTCGGCGTCATGAACCGGATTCTGGGAGCCGGAATAGGCTCGCGGCTGGGCCACTCGGTCCGCGACGAGCAGGGCCTGGCCTACGTGGTGGGCTCCTACCTGTCATCCCTGGAGGAGGCGGGGAGGTTCGGCGCCTACCTCTCCACCCGGGCGGACTACGCTCCCCAGGCGCTGCAGTCGGTCCTGGCGGAGTTCGAGCGCATATCCTCCGAGCCCGTGGACGACGTGGAGCTGCGCCTGGCCCAGTCCTGCGAGGTGGGAAGGCACGCCGTCTCCGCCTCCAGCTACGGCAGCATCGCCCGCTACCTCACCGGCACGGCGGTGCAGGGGTTCGCGCCCGACCACGACATTCGAAGGCTGCGGCAGGTGGTGGAGCTGACTCCCGAGGACGTGCTGGAGGTGGCGGCCGAGTACCTGGACCGCCCGGGCTGGTTCGTCTCCATCGCCGGCGGAATCACGGAGGATCTGGCCCCCCTGGCGCCGCCGAACCGCTGACCGAGACAGGGGACGGGGCGCCGGACGGCGCCCCGTCCCCTCCCCTGCCCTCCGGCCGCCCCATCAGGAACTGCGCCGTACCTTCAAATAATGCGCCCCCTGCTGTAGAACACACGCCAGGAGCATCAATATAATGTCAGGATAGCATATAATTGCGATGGCACCCGTCTTGCTCGACTCTTCTCCGTTTCTGCGGATTGAGTCTCTCATCCGACTGGGGCCCTCTCGAGCGATGGGCGGCCTCGGCAAGGCAAAGAGGGCCAGCGTTGACGGTGAATCGACCGATCATGTATCTAATAGTGAATAAATGCGCAATGATGAGAGGTAGAATGGTCTCGATTCCGCCTAACGCACACACCGTACATCTTCAGAACAGCCTTCCGGCAAATGGGCCCGGGTATTCCCGCCTGCCGGGCCGCGCCTTCTGCGTTTCCCCTCGTGGCGACATCCATTCCGAATGGAGGACAGAATGACGGAAATGGACTTCGCAACCTTCTTCGAAAGAGCAACAGGCTTCAGACCCTTCCCCTGGCAGGGAAGGCTGGCCGGGTCCAGCCCTCTGCCCGAGACGATCTCCGTTCCCACCGGCATGGGCAAGACGGCGGCAGCCGTCCTCGGATGGCTGTGGCGCCGGAAATACGCCGCTGACCCCATCAGAGACGCCACTCCCAGGAGACTTGTGTACTGTCTGCCAATGCGCGTGCTGGCCGAGCAGACCTGCCAGGCCATGGAGCGCTGGCTGGATCGTCTCGGCCTGCTGGCGAAGCAGCCGGGCGGGAAGGGTATTGCCGTATGCCTGCTCATGGGTGGCGAGGTCGACTCGCGATGGGACCTGGCCCCCGAGGGTGAGGCGATGATCGTCGGCACCCAGGACATGCTCCTCTCCCGCGGGCTCAACCGCGGATACTCCATGAGCCGCTACCGATGGCCCCTGCACTTCGGCCTTCTCAACAACGACACGCTCTGGGTCATGGACGAGGTCCAGCTCATGGGCGCAGGCCTCGACACTTCCGCCCAGCTGCAGGCCTTTCGCAGCGAGATGGGTGTTTTCGGGCCCGCCCATACCCTCTGGATGAGCGCCACGGTACGGCCTGAGTGGCTGAAAACGATAGATCACTCCCCGGAAAGCGATCTGCTTGCTCCTTCCGAGGCCGACTGGTCATCGCCCGCGATACGCCCGCGCGCAGAGGCAAACAAGCCCCTTGAGGAGGCTGGCTTCATGCCTGACGGAAAGGGGAGGCTTGAAGCCGAGCTGATTCTCAGCCGGCATACACCGGGAACACGAACGCTCTGCGTGGTCAACACCGTCCGGAGGGCGGTCAGGATCTACAAATCGCTCATGAAGCTCAAGCCGGATGCCGAAGCTGTGCTTCTCCACTCCAGGTTCCGTCCACCGGACAGGGCGGCCGCCATGGACAGGGCCATGTCCGAACCCGGCCCCGCCGGAAGCATCTGTGTCTCCACACAGGTTGTCGAGGCCGGAGTGGACATCACCTCAAGGCTTCTGGTTACGGATACCGCGCCCTGGCCATCCATGGTTCAGCGTTTCGGCAGGTGCAATCGATACGGAGAGTCGAATGCAGCCCACATTCTCTGGATTCCCCCGGACCTCTCCAGGCCGAAGAGTCTCGCGCCCTATGAGCCCGCAGAAATCGAAGCTTCTGTAGAAAAGCTGCGCGCCATCTCCAACGCGTCGCCGCGGTCCCTGCCGCCTGTGGAGCGGAAGCCGAAGACCGGCGACATTCCCCGAAGGCGCGACATCCTGGAGCTGTTCGACACAACGCCCGACCTGGCCGGGGCAGACCTGGACATATCCCGTTTCATAAGGGACACAGAGGATACCGATCTTCAGGTCTTCTGGAGGGATATTGAACAGCCGCCCGATGAGAGCGAGGAACGCCCCTCCGCAGAAGAGCTGTGTTCGGTACCGGTGGGCGATCTCTCGAAGTTCCTGGGCAGGAGGCAGGGCTGGGTCTGGGATTATCTGGAAGGGGCATGGACACGGGCCAGTCCCCATCGGCTCAGGCCGGGAATGACGGTTCTTCTGCCCTGCAGCTCCGGCGGCTACGACAGCGATCTTGGATGGACCGGCAAGGGCCGGAGGGCCGCACCGCCCCTCCCCCCATCCGGACAGGTCTCGGACTCCAACGACTCGGACTCGTATGCGAGGGCGCCCTTCCAGACCGTATCCGAGCACAGCGACCAGGTGGTCAGCGAGCTGGAGTCCGTTATTGAACAGCTTCCCTTCATCGATGAGGAGCATCGCAGCGCCCTCCTCGCCGCGGCCCGCTGGCACGACGCCGGAAAGGCGCATGAAGTCTTCCAGAAGGCACTGGGGCGGAATCCCGGAGAATCAATGGCGAAGGGGCCTTCCCTCTCACGCTACGACAGGAGGGGCTTCCGCCATGAGCTGGCATCCGGCCTGGCCGCTCTGGCCTGTGGAATGAGTGATCTGGAAGCGTATCTTGCCGCCGCGCACCACGGGAAGGTCAGGCTGTCGATTCGCTCGCTTCCAACCGAGCGTCCCCCGGACGATCCCGAGACGCGCTTTGCCCGGGGCATCTACGATGGGGATGTGCTTCCGCAGACGGATCTGGGAGGCGGTGTAACGATGCCCCGCACATTGCTCGACCTGTCGCTGATGGAACTGGGCCGCGGCTACCGGGGCGCCAGCTGGCTCTCGCGGATGATCTCCCTCAGAGACAGCCTCGGACCGTTCAGACTGGCATACCTGGAAGCCCTGATAAAGGTGGCCGATGAACGGGCAAGCGCTGCGGGAAAGGAGGTGGATCGTGAGCAGGATAAGGCTTGAGGGATGTGCCACCCAGCCCCTGGCAAGCTATCTCAAGGCCCTCGCCGTCTTCAGGATCACCGCCGAGCAGGCCGATCATGCCGCCGCCGGATTCTGGAAGGATGGGGCATTCGTCCTGGAGACGGAGATGAGCCTTGACGGCCTCATCGACTTCATCCTGAACCGCTACGCACCTACACCGATAGTATCCCCCTGGAACGGAGGCAGCGGTTTCTGGCCCAACGACAACCGCGAGGGAATGGACAGGATCATGGCATCCGACGATCCCCGCTTCCGGGACTACCGGGAAGTTATCCGGCGCGTCCGTACATGGCCGGAGCTGGATATGGGTCTGGGCAGCCTTGGGGACTTCATGGACCGGCTCCGCATACTGGCCGCGGAGGGTTCGAAGTCCGAGATCGGAAAGGCCCACAACCACCTGGACGACATCGAGGGAATCATCTCGGGGAACCCGGAGCTCGACGCTCCCTCGGTGGACGTCATGGAGCTGCTCTCGGGCCGGATCGAGGAGGAGGACGAATCCCATGCCCCCTTCTGGAAAGGGCTCAAGAGCAAGGTCAAGAAGGGGGTGACAACCCTCTCCACGAATCGACGCAACCTGCTGAAGGAGAACCTCGGCGCGTGTCGGGCAAGGCTCCCGGAGGAGTCCCTGCGCTGGTTCGACGCCGCCATTGCCATCACCTCGAGCGAGTCCCCCTCCTACTTCCGACTGCTGGGCACGGGAGGCAACGACGGCAACCTGGACTTCAGCAGGAACTACATGGCCATTGCCAGCCAGCTGCTGCTCGGGGAGGACGAAGGATCCCAGAGGCTGCTCAGGGCAACCCTGGTCAACACACCCGTCGACGGCCTGGACTCCTGGGCCATAGGCCAGTTCGACCCGGGCAGGGCAGGCGGCTACAACATGGGCGAAGACGTGGAGACGAAGAAGTTCAAGATCAATCCCTGGGAGTACCTCTTCGTGTTCGAGGGAGCGCTGCTGCTGGCCGCCTCGGCCACGAAGCGCAGCACCTCAGACGGCTGGAAGGAAGCCTCCCTTCCCTTCACCGTCGACTTCAGCCCCGTGGGCTTCTCCTCCGACAGCCAGCAGGATGACGGACAGTCCGAGACCTGGCTGCCCACCTGGTCGAATCCCGCTACCCTGGGTGAGGTGGCCTTTCTGTTCGCCGAGGGCCGCAGCAGCCTGGGCAGAAGGCAGGCCAGAAACGGCATCGACTTCTGCCGGGCGCTGGGCCAGCTGGGCGTCGACCGCGGCCTCTCCAGCTTCACCCGCTACGCATTCGTCGTACGCAGGGGAAAGAGCTACGTGGCCCTGCCGGCCGGGGAGGTAGACGTAGCTTACCGTCCTGAGCTTGCGCTTCTGGATGAGCTGGATCCCATACTGCAGAGAATGGACGGCTTCATCCGTCGCTACGGCGACCATGTCCCGGCAGCGCTCTCCACGGCAAGGCGAAGGATAGAGGAGGAGCTGTTCCAGACCAGCCGGAGACCATCTGCCCTCGCCTTCACGAGACTCGTCCGCGCCCTGGGCCGCTTTGAGATGAGGCTGGCCAGAATGAACCACGGCGCGGAAGGATTCCTCTCCCGCCCCCTTGCGGGGCTTTCACCGGAATGGGTACGGCAGTGCCTCCCCGCCTGCCCGGAGGCGACTCTGGCCGCCTCCCTCTCCTCGATCCGGGGTACGGGAGGAGTCGGCCCGATCCGCAGCAACACATCGGGAGTGGATCCAAGGCGCCCTTGGGAGTGGGGGGACTCGCAGCAGTGCTGGACAGGTTCCAGTCTGCCCGAAAGGATGATCTCCGTGCTCTCCCGGCGAATTCTCGAGATGGGCAGGCTGGATGCGAGAAACCTGCCTCTCGACGCAATGCTCAAGGTCTCATCGCGTCAGGTCTCGCCCTTCATCTACGGCCTGGTGGACGAGACCGCAATCGAGGAGCTGCTCTTCGGATTCACGCTTGTCAGATGGGACTCCGGCATGAGGACCAGCCCGCCCGGGGAGGATGAGCCCAGGCCGATCTCCCGCAGCTGGGCGCTGCTTAAGCTGATGATGACCCCCAGGATCCACGACTCACCGGTAGGCGCGGAAGGAAGGGTGCTAAGGCTGGCAGCTGCTGGCAGGGTATCCGAGGCGTGCGACCTTGCCGCCGCCAGGCTCAGGCACGTGGCGGAGCTGCCGGTCCTTTCGCTTGCCTGGGAATGCGACTGCGACCCGGTGAGGCTCGCAGCCGCACTGCTCTTCCCCGTCTGGGACACGAACACGCTCAAGTCACTTGTTCTCAAGGAGAAGGAGGTTCAGGAATGATCGAGAAGCTCAACGACGCTCCGAGGATGCTGGCCGAGGCGAAGCTCCGCCCCGTCCAGGGAGACCGCTTCCAGCCCACCGGCTTCGCCGAGCTCGGCGCGGCCACCTACGAGCTGGCCGACGGCACCCGCAAGCTGCTGGTGGAATCCTCGCAGTCGATGGCCAACAGGCTGGAGGCGGCGGTGATGACCCCCGACGGGGAGATCATCCCCGAGCTGGAGGGCCTGTCATACGTACGCGCGAACCTCGAGGGCGACGCCCAGGTGAAGACAACCACCCTGCTGGAGGCGCACCGCCTCAACTCGCCCTACATCATCTCGCAAGAGGACTTCCTTAACAGGTTTTTAGAGGACGCTGGCTATCGAAGCGCAGGGCTTATCGACTGGACCCGTTTGGCGAAGACGCTCTTCAAATACGACGTGAATTCCTTACTGCACGGTATCTTCCTCTCCAACGTCAAGAAGGAGGGAAAGAAAGACGCTAGGATGAGGATCCCCAGGGCCGTATCCGCTTTCATAGAGGCCAGCGACGTCAACGAGGCGGTCTCCGGCGGCGTCAAGAACAACCCCCTCGACCCCCAGGGCCGGCTGCGGACGGAAGCCGAGCAGCGTGACGTCTACAGCAACGTGCCCTATACGAGGACGGAGTACACCGCCGGCGACATCAGGGCCTACTTCAACATCGACCTCGCCCGGCTGCGCAGCTACGACCTGGGCGATACCGCCACCGACCTCCTGGTGAACCTCGCCCTCTTCAAGATCCGCCGTTTTCTGAGAACGGGCCTTCGTCTCAGAACCGCCTGCGACCTGGCAACGGAGGACGGCATTCGCGCAACCGCTCCGGAGGGCGTCTCGATCCCCTCGGAGGACGGCCTGCTGGTCGAGCTTCGCGAGCAGATCGATGCCTGCGCGGACATGTTCGCCAGCCCTCCCGTTACCGAGCTGGGCGTCGACGTCGTCCTCAAGAAGAGCTGAACCGGGTGCGGCCATGGTTGTAATGGAGATACGGTTTCCGGCGGGGCGGTACCATGCCACCCCCTGGGGCCGAAACGTAAACGAGGGAGTCCCGGAGTGGCCCCCATCCCCCTTCCGGCTGGCCAGGGCGCTTCTTGACGCAGCCTTCCGTAAGTACCCGGACTGGCCCACGGAGCGTCTGGA
>JAWLEP010000029.1:0-2675 GCA_041686025.1 Candidatus Fermentibacteraceae bacterium | reverse complement strand
CCCCTGTTCAGCGGAAAGCGGCCGGACGGGTCACCGCTGAAGGGCCACAGGCACGCGTTCGTCATGCCCCGGGACGAGGACGGTGACGGCCGTATCGACCACTTGATCGTCTACTGCTCCGAGGGATTCGACAAGGACGAGGTGGCCGCGCTGGACAGCCTGGGATCCATGTGGCAGTCCGGCGGAAAGCCCGACATCAGAACCACGCTCCTCTCCCTTACCGACGAGCCGGAAACACCCGGCTCCACCAGGTTCGTAAGCCACACCCCCTTCGTGACGAAGAGGCACTACCGAAAGGGCCGAGGCACCTTCCTGGAGTGGCTGCGGGGCGAGGTAGAGAGGGAGTGCTCCTACCATGACCTCCCCGAGCCGGCGGAGGTCAGGTGGCGCAAGGCCACACCCGGCCCGGGCCACAGGTTCCGGTGGCTGGAGTTCACCCGCAGCCGCAAGGGGGAGATGCCCCTGCACGGCTACGGATGCGAGCTGGTCTTTCCCAAGCGCCTCCGAGGCCCCGTTGCCCTGGGCAGCTACTGCCACTTCGGCCTGGGGCAGTTTACCCCCGCCGCAGAGGACTGACGGTGGACGCCGTGCCGGAGCCCCAGCTGCTTCCAGTCAGGATGCTGGTGCAGTACGCGTACTGTCCCAGGCTCTTCTATCTGGAGTGGGTGGACGGTGAGTTCCGGCACAACGTCCACACCGTCGAGGGGAAGTACGACCACCGCCGCTCCGACTCCGACACCGAGTCGGAGAGCTGGCTGGGCGATCTCTCCAGGAGGCGCTCGGTAAGCCTCTCCAGCCCTGCCGAGCACCTCTCCGGCAAGATGGACATGCTGGAGACCGCGGAGGGCAACGCCTCCCCCGTGGAGATAAAGCACGGCAGGCTGCCGCCGAATGGGCCCTGGAAGGACCACAAAGTCCAGGTCTGCGCCTACGCCCTGATTCTCAGGGACAACGGGTACTGCACCGACACAGGCCAGATCTGCTACGCCGGCTCCCGCAAGCGGGTCCCGGTGCCGATAACCCCGGAGCTGATGAAGACAACCAGAGACCTCGTCAGCGCCGCCCTGAAGGCTTCGGAACTCGATTCGCCTCCCCCGCCCCTGCAGTCGAGCCGAAAGTGCAGCGGCTGCTCCCTGGCCCCGGTGTGCCTGCCCGACGAGTACTGGGCCCTTCAGGCCTACGATGAGGCCGCCGCGCCCCCGACGCATCAGCGCAGGATAATCGCGGCCAGAGACGACTCCCTGCCCCTCTACGTGCAGGAGCAGGGCTCCTACATCTCCCGCAGGGGCAAGCTGCTCAAGGTGACAAAGGCCAAGGAGGAGCTCGGCTCCATTCGCCTCAACCAGACATCGCAGGTATGCCTTATGGGCAGCGGCATACAGATGTCCACCCAGGCGCTGCACTCCTGCCTCAACGCAGACGTACCCATCCTCTACTTCTCCAGGGGCGGATACTTCCTGGGGGCCGCCGGCGGCCTGTCCACCAGATCCCCCCGAATCCGCATGGCGCAGTACGCGACGGCCTCCGATGACTCCGCCAGCCTGAGGATCGCAAGGACCATCGTAAGCGCCAAGGTACACAACGCCAGGACCTTCCTGATGCGCAACGCCGAGCAGACCAGAACGGGCGCCCTCGCCAGGCTCAAGTCACTGAAGGCCGACGCCCTGACGGCGGAATCCGCGGAGAGTCTCCTCGGCATCGAGGGGGCAGCAGCCTCCATCTACTTCGGGGAGTTCCCCAAGATGCTCAAGTGCGACCCGGAGATACGCTTTCTGAAGCGCTCCCGGCGCCCCCCGAAGGACGAGGTCAACGCCATGCTCTCCTACGCCTACGGCATGCTGGTGAAGGACTGTACGGTGGCCCTCAACGCGGTAGGCTTCGACCCCAGCCTGGGCTTCTACCACAAGCCCAGGCCCGGCCGGCCTGGCCTTGCCCTCGACCTGATGGAGATATTCCGCCCCCTCATTGCCGACTCCGCCGTTCTCTTCGCGGCCAACAGCGGCATGGTCCGCTCCTCCGACTTCATCTGCGGTGCAGGCTCCGTCGGCATGAAGAAGCGCGCCCGCAGAGCCGTCATACGCTCCTACGAGCGAAGAATGGAGCAGATGGTCACCCATCCGGTGTTCGGATACCGGGTAAGCTACAGGAGGGTACTGGAGATCGAATCGAGGCTCATCGCCCGGCTGGTAACCGGCGAGCTGGACGAGTACCGTCCGTTCACAACAAGGTAGGTATGAGAGCGGTATACGTCGTAACCTACGACATTTCAAGCAACAGAAGGGTCCAGAAGGTCTACAAGGCCATGAGAAACTGGGGCGACCACCTGCAGCTCTCGGTATTCCTCTGCCACCTCACCCCCATGGAGAAGGCGAGGATGAAGACCGAGCTGGCCGACATCATCAACCACAAGGAAGACCAGATCATGCTCATCCGCCTCGGCCCCGAAGGCCACCGCGCCGACCATGCAATCTCCACCCTCGGCAGAGCTTTCGTGCCCACCTCCAGGAGCGCCCATGTCTTCTAGCGGATACCGATGCGAGAGCCCCGGTCCCGCAGAAACCCCGGCCACCTCTCGCATCCCCCTTCCAGACACGCCTCCAGCCCCCCGAAAACCCCAGAACCGCCCCCCTAAACCACCCTATTCCGTTGACCTCTCGAAACGCACCACCTATCTT
>JAWLEP010000028.1:17498-38495 GCA_041686025.1 Candidatus Fermentibacteraceae bacterium | reverse complement strand
ACGAACTCGTAGGCCTGGGCCGCGCAGAGCAGCTCGGTGGCCACGATCCTCCGCACGTTCTCGGTGATCTCCAGGGCGTGACGGGCCGCCGCCGCCCCCATGGAGACATGGTCCTCCTGGGAGGCGCTCACCGGAATGCTGTCGGAGCTGGATGGGTGGCTGAGGACCTTGTTCTCGCTGGCCAGGGATGCCGCGGTGTACTGGGCGATCATCAGCCCCGAGTTCACGCCGGGGTCGGGGGCCAGGAAGGCGGGCAGTCCGCTGAGGTCGGGGTTGAGCAGCCGCTCGATGCGCCGCTCGGAGATGCTGCCCAGCTCGGAGGCGGCCAGACCCAGGTGGTCGGCGGCCAGGGCAACCGGCTGGCCGTGGAAGTTGCCGCCGCTGACGGCGCGGCCGTCCTCCATCAGCAGGGGGTTGTCGGTGACCGACCGCAGCTCCGCCGCCAGCACGGACTCCACGTAGTCCATGGCGTCCCTGCTGGCGCCGTGCACCTGGGGCGCGCAGCGCAGGGAGTAGGCGTCCTGCACGCGACTGCAGTTGCGGTGCGACTCCAGTATCTCGCTGGCCTCCATCATGGCCCGGACGTTTCGTCCCACCGCCAGGGCCCCCGGATGCGGACGGAGCCCCAGCAGCTCGGGGTCGAAGGCCGCCGTCGTGCCCATGAGCACCTCCAGAGACATCGAGAGGGCCACGTCCGCCGCGTCCGCCAGCCGGCGGGCCCTCAGCAGGGCGTCCGCGGCGGTGGCGGTGAGGACCTGGGTCCCGTTTATCAGGGCCAGTCCCTCCTTGGCCCCCAGCGCAATGGGTTTCCGGCCCAGCACCTCCAGAGCCGTGGCGCCGGAGACAAGCTCCTCTTCGTAGACGCAGTGGCCCTCTCCCAGCAGGGGAAGGCAGAGATGGGCAAGGGGCGCCAGGTCACCGGACGCCCCCAGGGAGCCCTTGGTGGGTACGGCGGGAAACACCGGCCCGTTGAGGAAGGCCAGCATCTGCTCCACCGTCTCCGGCCGGACGCCGGAGCGTCCGCGGCACAGGGAGGCTATTCGCAGGAATAGCATCCCCCGCACCAGCCGCTGTCCGAACAGGGGGCCGGTTCCGCAGGCATGGCTGCGCAGCAGGTTCCGCTGCAGCCTGCCCAGGCTGCCTGCGTCCACCACGGTGTTGGCCAGGCGTCCGAATCCGGTGTTCACGCCGTAGATGGGCCGGCTCTCCCCCAGGTGGTTCTCTATGACGCTTCGGCCGTCCCGCAGCGCCTCCACTGCCGAGGGTGCCAGCTCCACGGCCGCTCCCTCCATGACGTCTGCAAGCTCGCCCAGCGATGTGCCGTCCCCATCAACAACCACCCGTACACCCTCTGACATCTTCTTCCCCGATCCCGTTTCCGCCTTGGCCAAATCGCCGGGCCCGCTGGCCCGGCGGCCGTCTTCGATGCTGCAATGATAAGCCCTGCCACCTCGTCCGTGCCACCCCGGCCGCGACGTTGTGCCAATATGACTCAGGGTTCTGCAGGACGCCGCGAATACCCGGTGCCAGGCGTGGGTAGACTGTTGTTAATGTATTGTGCTGCTTGGATATGCGATACACAGTTCTATTCGCCATACGGCTGGCATACATCATGCTTCGTTACACTGTGGAGTTGAGATGAAGGCGCCGGTGTCCATCCATACCCGGCAGGATCGGTTCGGAAGAACAGTACTGAAAGGAGCCACGCATGGCGGAGAACAAGGTGCGCCCGCTCTTCGACAGGATACTTGTCAAGCGCGAGGAGCCTGAGGACGAGGTCCGCGGCGGAATCGTCATCCCCGACACGGCCAAGGAGAAGCCGCTGGAGGGCATCGTCCGGGCCGTGGGCGAAGGCAAGCGCAACGAGAGCGGGGACGGCTTCCTCAAGCCCGCCGTCAAGGAGGGTGACAGAGTTCTCATCGGCAAGTACTCCGGCACCGATGTCAAGATCGGCGGCGAGGAGTTCGTCATCGTCCGCGAGGACGACATCCTCGCGGTGATAGAGTAAGCGCAGCAACCGAATAGACTGAAAGTGAGGGAGCATACCTATGGCAGCTAAGGAGCTGAAGTTCAACCAGGACGCCAGGCAGTCCATTCTCAAGGGCGTCGAGAAGCTCTCCCGCGCGGTCAAGGTGACCCTTGGCCCCCGGGGCAGGAACGTCGTCCTGGAGAAGAAGTGGGGCAGCCCCACCATCACCAAGGACGGCGTCACCGTGGCCAAGGAGATCGAGCTGGAGGACAAGTTCGAGAACATCGGCGCGCAGCTGATCCGGGAGGTGGCCAGCAAGACCAGCGACGTGGCCGGTGACGGAACCACCACCGCCACGCTGCTGGCCGAGATCATCTACAGCGAGGGCCTCCGCAACGTAACCGCAGGGGCCAATCCCATGGACCTCAAGCGGGGCGTGGACAAGGCCGTCGAGGCGGTGGTCGGAGAGCTGAAGAACCTCTCCAAGGACGTCAGCAAGGCCAAGGAGAGCATCAGACAGGTGGCGGCCATATCCGCCAACAACGACGCCGAGATCGGCAAGATCATCGCCGAGGCCATGGACAAGGTGGGCAAGGACGGCACCATCTCCGTGGAGGAGGCCAAGTCCATGACCACCAGCCTCGACTTCGTGGAGGGCATGCAGTTCGACCGCGGCTACCTCTCCCCCTACTTCGCCACCGACAAGGAGAACATGGAGGCCGTGCTGGACAAGCCCTTCGTGCTGATCCACGAGAAGAAGATCTCCAACATCAAGGATCTTCTTCCGGTGCTGGAGAAGGTGGCCCAGCAGAGCAAGCCGCTCCTGATCATCGCCGAGGACGTGGAGGGCGAGGCCCTGGCCACGCTGGTGGTAAACAAGATGCGCGGCATGCTGGACGTGGCCGCGGTGAAGGCGCCGGGCTACGGCGACCGCCGCAAGGCCATGCTGGAGGACATCGCCGTCCTCACCGGCGGAAAGGCCATCACCGAGGACCTGGGCATCAAGCTGGAGAACGTGACCATTGCCGACCTTGGCACCTGCGGCCGTATCCGCATTGACAAGGACGCCACCACCATCATCGACGGCAACGGCACCTCCGAGGACATCAAGGGCCGCATCGGCCAGATCCGCAAGCAGATCGAGGACACCACCTCCGACTACGACCGCGAGAAGCTGCAGGAGAGGCTGGCCAAGCTCACCGGAGGCGTCGCCAGGATCAACGTGGGCGCCGCCACCGAGACGGAGATGAAGGAGAAGAAGGCCCGCGTGGAGGACGCCCTTCACGCCACCAGAGCCGCCGTCGAGGAGGGCATCGTCCCCGGAGGCGGGGTATCCCTGCTCCGGTGCGGGAAGGCCCTGGACAATCTGCAGCTGGAGGGTGACGAGGCCACCGGTGCCGACATCATCCGCCGGGCCATCTCCGAGCCCCTCCGCCAGCTGGTGTTCAACGCCGGCGTGGAGGGTGCCATCGTGGTGGAGAAGGTCCGCTCCCAGTCCGAGACCGAGGGCTTCGACGTGCAGAGCCTCAAGTACACCGACATGTTCGAGGCCGGCATAGTCGACCCGGCAAAGGTCACCAGGACGGCGCTGCAGAACGCAGCCAGCATAGCCGGACTGCTGATAACCACCGAGGCGATGGTGGCCGAGATACCCGAGCCCGAGGAGAACGAGGGCGCGGGCGCCGGCGCCGGCGGCATGGGAGGCATGTACTAGACCCCCAGGTCGCGCCGCAGAGAGCGAGGGCCCCGGAGATCCGGGGCCCTCTTCTCATACGGGGCCGGAAAAGAGAAGGGCCCCCGGAGGGGCCCTTCGAATACGCGATGCTGGTCTCGGCTACTCCGGCGGGACCAGATTGAAGGAGACCTGCATGGGCAGGTTCTCTGTCTGCTCCGGGGCCGGGCCGAAGTTCACGCTGGAAATGGCCGCCTCTATGGTGGGCCTGAGGCTGGACAGCCCTCCGGGAGCGTTGACGGACACTGCGGTTACCGAGCCGCCCGGGGTGATGCTGAAGCCCAGGGTGATGCGCCCGCCGGCGGATGGGTTGCTGCGCAACAGGCTCTCGTAGGCCGTCTGAACCCTCATCTTTATTACGTTGACCCGTCTGTGGATATCGGTGAGGTCGCGGTAGCCCAGGTCCAGGGCCTCTCCGGAGCCCGACGCGGAGAAGGATACCTGCGCCGCGCGGTGCACCTCCTCCACCTCGCTCTGGGATACGGTCTCGGCCGAGGAGGCCACGCCGCCTCCCGCCCCGACAACCGAGCTTATGCCGCCGGAGCCGCCTCCCTCCGCCCCTGCGATCATGGCCTGTCCGGCCTCACCGGAGGCCAGCCCGAGACCCGAGGAGGCCGCCGACTGGAGGTCTGTGACTATGCCGGCACCCCCGCCCGAGGCTCCCGTACCGTAGGCGGCGAATCCGATGCTGCTCATCACCTGGTCGGCGGCGTCGGATCCCGCCGAGGCACCTGCAGGGCCCTCTGCCCCGCCGCCGGCGGGCCCGCCGCCTCCTCCGGAGGCCACTTCCACCTCCTCGCCGGTGGGCATGTCGCCGATCACCTCTTCACCGATGCCGGCCGTCTGCTGCTCGGGGGTCTCGGCGAGGCTGGCCACCCTGGCGGTGGGAGCCCGGCGCAGCATCTCCGACTTGCTGACCTCGGTGACCACCACCAGCCTGTCCAGAACGGCGCCCACCAGGAGGGCCACTGCCAGGCCTATGCCCAGTATGACCTCCATTCGGCTGATCTCGCCCTTCTGGCCCTTGAATACGATCCCGTCGTGCGGACGGACGGCAAACGCCTTCCAGTCGTAGCGGGAGGGCTTGTACTCCTTCTTGGGGATCTTCTTGGGCTCCGGTTTCGGCTTGGGCATTGTCTCTTTGGGAGGCCGGGCGAAGGAGAAGAAGATCTCGGTGTCCCCGGCCTTGAACATGCCGGAGACGTTCCGGTCCATCTCCCACTCGTAGGGCTCTCCGGGCTTCTCCTGCTTCAGGAGGTTGCGGTCTATCAGCGTGCTGAAAGGCACGATGGTGCCCTTCACCTCGACGCCGCCGCCCAGGCCCTCCGGCAGGCGGAGCAGGTACTTGCCGTCCTTGGGCTCAAGAAGGGTGTGTATCCGCGGAAGGTCCGCGCTCCCGATGCTCACCGTGTTGTAGTCGGCGGTGCCGATGGTCATTATCCCGGCGTTGGGGAATATCTCCCGCTTCTTCTCCCCGGGGCGCTCCACAACCACCTTCAGAGCCAGGTTCTCCGCGGCCTCCGGCTTCTTCACCGGGACGGGCTTCTCCTCCGTTTTCCTTGCCTTGGCCTTTGGCTTCGGTTTCTCCTCCCGCTTGGGGGGCTGTATGAAACCGAAGTGAATGGTGTAGGGGTCCACCGTTATCTGGCCCTGGTCCTCGTACTTCACATTGAGGAGGTAGTTGCCGTCCTCGTCCTGGGGGAAGATCCCCAGGTCCTTGAGATCGGCGAAGTTCAGCTTGGAGCCGTCGGCGGACTCTATCCTGGCGTGCATGGCATCCTGGAGCCTGAGAACCCAGGTGTCGGAATCGTCCCCCGGGGAGAGGATGATCATGGAGTCGGGAACGTCGGCCTCCTCGGCCACGATCTGGTTGTTGTAGCCAGTCCCCAGCCTCACCGGTTCCTTCCCCGGTATCAGCTTGTTGATCACCCTGCCGTCACGCATTACGGCTACTGCCAGAACCTTCTTCTCCGCCGCCGGGCTCATGGGCGCCCACCCTCTTCCTTGATTACCTCCAGGTTCTGCAGGCTGAAGCCGGCCTCGGAGCAGCTGGCCATCACCCGCTGGACGAGGACCGCCGGTATGGCGACATCACCCTGGATGTTGATCTTCTGCTCGTCCTCGGTGATGGTACCCTTCATCTGCCTCGTGTATTCCATGTGATCGTCGAGCCTGGTCACCAGGGAGGGTATGGGGCCCCCTGTGGAGAGCAGCTGCTGGTCCACCTGCACCACGGGGTCTCCGTCGACTACCACAGCTTCCCGGTTGATCTCGATCTCCAGCTTCATCTCAATTCTCTGCTCGGAGGTGGCCCTGGGCAGGGTCAGAGCCTCGCTTACGGTGACCAGCTGGCCCTCGGCGCTGTAGCTCTTCAGCAGAAACACCACCAGTATTGTGAACATGTCTATCATCGAGGTCAGGTTGAGCCCGGCCTTTTTGTCACCCTTGCGGCTGAAGGCCTTCGTCTTGTTGTAGCCCAACAGCAGGGGCACGTGCCGCTTGGAGGGAGCGCTCACTGCAGCCCCCTCTCGGCCTCGCCCTCCACGCTGCCGGAGGGTGCCACCTGCAGACCGGGCTCGGTGAATCCCACCTTGCCCACCGCGTCGATGGCCCTGATCACGTTCTCGTAGCGCATGGTCTCCGTGGTCAGGACGACGATCTTGCGGAACTCGATGTCGTAGTGGTTCATCAGGGTGTCTCTCATCTCGCCCGCCATCTGCTCCAGCTGGTCGAAGTCAAAGGTGGCGTAGGTCTCGCCGTTGTCCCTTACCTGGAAAGACCTTCCCACGGAGGTCAGACCGAAGGCGGTGCCCACGAAGAGCTCCTGGTCGGTCATCACCACCTTTGCCTGGACCCTCTCCTCCTCGGATTTGGCCAGGTCGGTGACCGCCCCGCCGGCGCTGGGATTGATGCCCTGGGTCTGCGACATGGTGATGGTGGTGATCTCCAGAAAGGAAGCGCTGAGCAGCAGGAACGGGATGATCACGCAGAAGAGGTTCATCACCGGCAGCAGGTCGAGCTCCGCCTGGTGCTTCTTCCTGTGGCTGCGCTTGGTGGCGCCCTGCGCCATCAGCCCTCCTTCCTGGCCTGGCCGAGCATGTTGATGACCATGACCGAGTACCTGTCGATGTCATCCACCAGCCGGTCTGTCTTGGCGGTGAGGAAGGAATGTGCCAGAAGCTGCGGTATGGCGCCGATGAGACCGAAGGCGGTGGTGTTCATGGCCTGGGAGATTCCGTTGGCCAGCAGCGTGCTCTTGGTCTCCGGGTCGGCGGCGGCCACGGCGGAGAACGCCTGGATGAGTCCGAATATCGTACCCAGCAGACCAACCATGGTGGAGATGTTGGCGAACATGGCCAGGTAAGAGGTCCTGGCGTTCAGCCTGGGAAGCTCCGCCAGGGCCATCTCGTCCACGGCGTTCTGGATGTCGCGCTCGGTGCCCCGGTAGTTGCGGAGGGCCGCCTCGATGATCCTGGCCAGGGGGGCGTCCCTCTCGGAGGCCTCGGCGATGGCACCCTCGATGCTGCCCTTCCGGATCAGCTCGGAGATGCGGGCCATGAACTCCTCGGGCTTGATGTTGGCGATGATGAACAGGAAGATGAACCTCTCCACGAAGATGGCCAGGCCCGCAGCCAGGATAACCAGGATGACCCACATGGCGGGTCCGCCCTTGCGGAAGAACTCGGCGATGCTGGAGAAGAGACCGCCGCCCCCTTCCAGCTCTTCGGCGGCAACGGTGGTGTCCGCCTCCACCGCCGTGGTGTCCTCCTGCTCGGGTTCCGGCTCGGGCTCCTCGGCCACCTCTGTGGTGTCCTCTACCGCGACGCTGTCGGTGGCTGTGGTGTCGGGTTCGGCACCCTCCTCCGGCTGCGCGAAGGCAGCTCCCGTGAAAGCGAAGATACCAAGCAACAAGAGTACTGGGAGTAGAGTGCGACGCATCAACAATCTCCTCTCACGGCGCCGATTCAGCGCCCTCCGAGATCAAGGATCAGATTTCCGGCGAGATCGAGGCCCGCGATAATGCCGAAGATCAGGCCCTGCTCGCTGTCATCGGTTCCGTACCTGTAGGCGGACAGCCCGGCAAAGGCCGCCACCGATCCGTATCTGGCCCACCAGGGAAGTATATGCACATTCTGGGCGGTTCCAAAGGAGGGCTCCCCGGCAAATGCCCCCGGGTAGATTGGACTGACAACGTCTTCAATGAAGCTGCGCTCCAGCAGAACGTTGCTGAGGTTGGGAGTGGTCTTGAGCATCATGAATATGGCCTGCGGGGTACGCAGCTCGCCCTTGATGGTTATCTCCTCCAGGATGAGCCGGCCCTCCTCGTCGGTGTAGGCGCCGGCTCCCCCCCCCTCTTCGGGCTGGGCGAATGCCTGGCCGGCAACGGCCATCAGCAGAACGGAGACAGTAGTCAGGACGCAAAGCCTGCAGCAGCGTGAGCGCCGGTCTAGAAGGGCCACAGGAAGCAACCTCCTCCGCCGTCTTCGTCCTCTTCGGGCTCCTCGGGGGCGGGTGTCTCCCCCACGTCCTCCGACCCGGTCCCGGCGTCCTCTTCGTAGTCGGCCTCCGTCTCTTCCTCCCCGGTCTGATCGTCTTCCTGCTGCTGGAAACCCTCCTCGGCCTCCCCGTCGGTATCTTCGGTGTCCGGGCCCTCGGGCCCGCCGGCTTCGGTGGTGTCCGCCGCGGCCTGCTCCTCGGTAACGTAGCCCAGCTCCTCCAGCGCGCCCGGGGCGAGAAGCTCCAGGTTCTCCACCGCCCGGTCCACCCACTCGTTCTCGATGTCCTGGTTCACGGCCCTTTCCACCGCGGTACTGTAGACGGTCTGGGCCTGCTGCATCTTGGGCTCGTAGAACTCGGTGTAGAGCTGGTTGTAGAAAACGTCCACCGCCTCCGGGTCGTCTGCGATCTCCGGGGGCGGGTCCATGAAGGCGATGGCGTTGGCGTAGTCCTCGTAGAGCTCCCCCGCCCTGGCGCAGGCGGCCATAAAGTAGTAGTCGGTCCGGTAGCTGATGGCCTTGCTGTACCACTGCTCCACCTGCTGCATGAGCTGGGTCTTCATCTGGGCGGTCTCGGAGTTCGTCTCCTGGGCGGCGTAGTCCTCGTAGGCGATCTCGCCCAGATAGAAGGCGGACTGCGCCGGATAGTAGACGTCGCCGGCCCGGTGCTGGTCGTAGGTGTCGATGCAGCTCTGGTACATCTCCCTGGCCCGGGAGATCTGGCCGCGCTCGTGCAGGTACCTTCCGTACTTGCCGTAGACGTGCACCATGGATTCCGCCGTGCCGGCCTCCTGGTCGATCATCATGTCGTAGACGTTCGCCGCCAGCTCCATGCGCTCGGCTTCCTCGTAGGAGATGGCGGCGCTGTACAGGGCGGTGCCCACGTTCTCGGCGGAGGGAAACCTGCTGTACGTCTCCAGGTAGGTGTCTCCGGCCAGCTCGTTGCGGCCGGCCTCCCGGGCGAGGAAGGCGGCCCTGAGCATTCCCTTGGGGGCCAGCTCGCTCTGGGGGTACTGGTCGGCCAGCTCGGTGAAGACCCTTATGGCGTCCTCGATGGCGCCGGCCCTGGCATAGGTCTCACCGGCATCGTAGAGGGCACTGGGGGCTATGTCCGAGCCGGGATGCGACCGGGCGGACTCCTCGAATCGCCGGGCCGCGTTCACTATGGACTGGGTGTCCTCCGACCCGGCAAGGCTCTCGGCGTCCCTGTACGCCGCGGCCGCCGCCAGCTGGTCGAAGTCCTCCCCCAGGTCCTCCCCGGTTCTGGCCACCGCCTGGGACGCCCTTCCGTACCAGTCCTCGGCCTCGGCATACATCTCCTCCGCCTCGTAGGTAGCGGCTATGAACCTCGCGGACCTGGCTATGTACTCCGAGTTGGGGTACTCGTTGTAGATCCTGCTGTACATCTGGCGGGCACCGGTGTATTCGCCGGCGTTGTAGAGGTTTCCGGCCACGCCGAACAGGAACCGGGCGGCGTTCTCCCCGTCGGGGAAGTTGTCCACGTAGAAGTTGGCCGCCTCCACCTGCTTCTGCCGCAGCTGGGCGCTGTCGATCCCGGACTGCTCACCGTAGGCTATCATGTAGGCGCTCCAGGCGTTGCTGGCGGCGTCCTGGCGTCTCTGGGCCGAGATGCTGTCGGCCCCCACCTCCATGTAGGTGTCGCCCGCGCTCACGTACTGCTCCAGGGCGTAGTAAGCGCCTGCCAAAAGGAACTTGAAGTCGTAGGCCTGCCTGGTACCTCCGAACTCCTCCAGATAGGACTCGATCCTGGGTATAAGCTGGTTGTAGTGGCTCCGGCTCTGCTGGGGGGCTTCGTCGGCGGAATCCTGGGCCTTCGTATAGTAGTAGCCAATGGCCTGCTCCAGGGAGGTGCCCCGCAGCGAGTCCACCGCGGCCCGGGCGGTCTCCGGGCCCACTGCCTCCGCCCAGTCGCTTTCGACACCGTAGCTCTCCACCAGCTCCTCGCGGGCCTCCGTGGCTGCCTCGTGGTCCCCCAGCCCCTCGTAAGCGGAAGCGATCTCGGCCTGGAAGAAGGGAGCCTGCTCGTGGGTGGGGTGCCGGTCCAGCAGCGCTTCGTAGGCGCTTATGGCGTCCGACCAGTATCCCTGCTCGCCGTAGAAGCGGGCCATGTGGTGCAATACCGTGTAGCTTACCTCTTCGTTCCCCAACCGGTCCAGGAAGTCAGTGGCCAGGGGCACCGGCGGGCCTTCCTTCTGCTCCATGAAGTCGTGCGCCAGGTACTCCATGGCCTCGTCCACCATGGCTCCGCCCCTCCTGGGTATGCCCAGGGAGTCCATCAGCTGGCTGTCCTCGATCAGGTAGCCGAAGATGGCGGCGGAGTGGAGGTAGTTGCTGCGCATGTACTCGGTCCAGCCCAGCTCGTAGACGCTGCGCTGGTAGACGTCCGGGTCCGCGTCGGGGTAGTCGAGGATCCGGGAGAAGTAGGCGTAGGCGCTGTCGTACTCGAAGCTCTCGAAGTAGTAGTGACCAACCCGCATGCAGGTCTCCGCGGCCAGGTCGCTGCCCGAATGCCTTTCCAGTAGGGTCCGGTACTTGCTGACCCCCTCGGTGGGATTGCCCATCTGCGTCAGGCAGTATCCCATGGAGTAGAGGGCCACGTCCTCCACCTCGCTGTCCGGGTAGTTCGTTAGAACGCGGTCGTAGAGCTCTATTGAGCGGGAGTAGTCCTCGGGGAGGAAGGTCTCCGACTCCGCCATCCTGTCCAGATAATCGCTCTTGTCGATGTCGTAGTAGAGCTGGGCAAGCCGCACCAGAACGTCAGGAACGAAGCGGGAGTCGGGGAAGCTCGCCAGGTACTCCTCGAAGTAGCCGGCGGACTCGTGGGCCGCCTGGTTGATGCGCCGGCTCAGGCCCTGGGCCTTCGCCGCCCGCTCTTCGATCAGGCTCTGGGCAAGGCTGCTGTCCCCTTCCTCGTAGGCCTCCTCTATCCTGCGGTCGTATACGTTGCTTATGTACGAGAGGGAGTCCCGCTTCAGCTCCCGCTCCATGAAGCGGGCGATGGCTATTCCGTAGTTGGTCTCCTGGACCCAGTCGTGGTCCTGGGCCATGCCTGCCTGGAACTTCGAGGAGAGGTCCTGCAGGGCCAGCCTTATCCTCTCTATCTCCGTCTCCAGCTGGCCGAGCTCCCGTCGGTCCTGCTCGGTGCCCCTGTTCCGGGCCAGCTCGCGCACCTCCTCGGCGGAGACGGCCAGAGCCTGGGTGGACTCCTTGCTGCGGGAGATCAGCCTGCGGATCTGGCGCTGAAGGCTCTCTTCGTCCTCCATCGTCGGAAAGGAGAGCTCGGTCTGCAGTCCACCGATCTCCACGAACAGCTGCCTCAGCGCGTTCTCCTCCTCCTCGATCATCTCCACCAGTTCCAGGTCGCCCTGGGCGTAGGCCTCCTCCTTCAGCTCCGAAAGCCCCACCCGAATCCTCTCCAGGCGCTCCCGCTCCGCCTCGTACTGCGCCTCGGAGACCGACTCGTCATCGCCCAGGAGAAGGTCGTAGTCCTCAGCGTCCAGGTTCTGGCGCAGAAGAGCCTCGTACCTGGCTATGGCTATCTGCAGGTCCTCCGCTCCCAGAGCGCAGTTGGCCATGGCCAGCTCGAACTCGGAGCGAAGGTCGGAGCCCGGCACCTCCTCGATGACCCTCTCGCAGAGGTTGTAGGCATCCTGGTAGCGTTCCAGCCGCATCAGCGTCCACACCTTGCCCAGCATGGAGACGTCGTAGTAGGAGCTGAAGGGAGACACCCGGTCGTAGAGGGACAGGGCCTCCTCGTACTGACCCTCCTCCTCCACCATTATCTGGGCCAGGGCTATGCGGGAACGGTCCGCCAGGGCCACCTCGCTTCGGGACCTGCCGGCGTTGTCGATGATCTCGTTGAACAGCGACTTGGCCGAGGCTATGTCGCCCTCCTCCACGTATCCCACCGCCCGAAGGTAGTCGGCCAGAGGCGCGTACTCCGAGGTGGGAGGCACCTGCGAGAGCCGCTGCCTGGCGCTTCCGAACTCACCCAGGTTGTGATAGGCCAGTCCACCCACGATCTGCGCCAGGTCCATGTGCTGGAACTCGGGCGCCGCCTGCCGGAGCCGGTCGGCGTACTCCAGCGTGCCCTCGAAATCCTGCAGCTGGAAAGCTATCAGCTCCAGACGGAACAGGGCGCTGGGGAAGTAGGACGATTCGGGAAAGTTGTCCACCACGGACCCGAAGGCGTCCCGGGCCCAGACGATGGAACCGGAGTTGTACAGATCCTCACCCAGCTCGAAGGCACTCTGGGCACTGGACATTATCGCCCTCTGCCTGCGGAGCTGGACCAGCTCGGCCTCTATCCGCGTGAGTCGCTCCTCCTCGCGGGCGATCTGCTCCTCGAGGCTGCTGCGCTCGGCCCTGGCCCTCTGGAGGAGCACGGAGATGTCCTCCTGGCTCCCTTCCTCCTGGGCCAGCGCCGGCACAGCTATCGCCAGCAGGGTTGCTGTGAGTAGAATCCTGGTCATGCGGCCTTCCGGCTAGTTGCGTTCCTCGAGAAGATCGCGGAGCCTCTGCAGCTCGGCCTCTGCGGACCGCCTGCGCGCCTCCAGCTCCTCGAGCCTGTCCCGGGCTCGCTCGATCCTCTGGCGCTCCCGCTCCAGCTCCATCCTCCGCGCACCCAGGAGGGGCCCGAACTGGGATCTGATGCCGAAGGAGTACTTGGCGTTCTGCATGATGTCCTGCTGATTCTGGTTCTCAGGCGGGAAGACGACCTGCTCGAACTCCGCCCAGGCGAACTGGAGCGTGAAGTACCTGCTGATGTCGTAGCTGAACCCGAGGTTCAGGTCCCGGCCGTCCTGCTCCATGCCCACCGCAATGACGTCGCTGGGCCTGTACACCACAGAGCCGAAGAGGCCGTGGGCCACCTGGCTTCCCACCCCCAGGGCCCCGTTCTCAATTACGCCCACGAACCGGCCTATTCCTATGCCCAGGCTCACGGTGGCCTCCAGCCCCAGGAGGTACCGGAGGTCCTTCGAGGCCACGCCGTAGGCGGACCAGTTCTGGGCATGGTCGTAGCCGTAGTACTCCCCGTCCACCTTGAAGCACTCTATGTACTCCTCGGTGGAGATGTTGTCCACTCCTATGGCGAAGGCGGGGACGTCTATCCCCTCCTGCAGGATCCGGACCTTTACGTTGCCCGCAATACCTCCCTCGCCCAGGTAGCTGATTCCCACCTGTCCGTAGTCGAAGGCGCCGATGTCCAGGTGGCCGGTGAGCATGAACTCGCTGTCGGTGCTGCCGGTGGAGTCCTCGACGGTGTAGGCGGAAGCACCCAGCTCCACCTCCACCTCGGTATGACCCAGGATGTACGCATCCGGGGAGTCGAAGACGCCGCTTCTGGTGAAGGGCAGCGAACCGGCGTATGCGGCTCCCACGGCCGCCAAGACCAACAACGAGCAGTGCCGCATAGTCGTCCTCCGAGACCTAAGTGAGAAAACCCATCTCATGTGCGTCTTGCGTCAGTTGAAATATTCTCTGCCGTATCCATATGGTCAACCGTGCAAGCCGCTCGCGCACTCTCGTGGAGCTGACGGACCGGCAGCTAGAGGCATCGTCTCAGACGATTTCTATAACCCCATTCGAACCCGCTGCCAAGTGACACAAACCACTTCGGACCGTTTTGTCCGCAGTTGACTTGCCAATTACTCTCTCCATAGTATGCCTCAGTTATCATAAAGGTTCCCATTCCAACCAGGTTCCCGGGGGATCGTGGAATGACGGCAACGGTTGCGCTTGCCTGCCTGGCCATCACGGCGTCGACGCCTGTCTGGGAGATCGAGACCGGAGCCACGCCCCGGTGCGGTCCCCTGCTGGTGCCCCTCTCCCACGGAGGAATGGCTATCCTCGTCCCTCTGGGTGACCGGGGGCTGGGGGGGTGGGGTCCCGCAGGCGAAGCCCTGCCCGGCTTTCCCCTGGGCGACGGAAGTGGAGTGGTCCAGAGGCCTGCCCTGGCCGGGGAGAGCGTGGACGGACCGCTGGTGGCCTGGGCCGATGACGGGGGACTGCTGCACCTGGTGGACCTCCGTGGAGTCGAGCAGCCCGGGTGGCCCGTGGACCTGGGGGCCCGTCCGGTTACAGGCGTAACGGCCTGCGACCTGGACGCCGACGGGGAGAGGGAGCTGGCGGTGGGCACCAGCGACGCCAGGGCACATCTCCTCGACCGCAGCGGCCGCTGCCTGCCGGGGTGGCCGCTGGAGCTTCCCGAGGAGCTTCTCTGGCAGCCGGTTCAGATGACGCTCTCCGGGGAGCGGGGACGGGCCCTGGTGCTGGCGCTGGCCAATACCAGGGTAACGGCCGTAAGCCCGGAGGGACACACTCTGCCGGGTTGGCCCATTCAGGTGGGATACCCCGCCGGCACGATGCCGGTTACCGCGGACATCGACTCCGACGGTCTCACGGATGTCGTGTTCGCAACCCAGAACAGGAAACTATACGCAGTCGACTCGCGGGGCGGTCCCCTGGAGGACTGGCCCTTCATGCTGGATGACAGGCCGGTCAGGGGTGCGGCGGCCCTGGGGGTTGTGGACCCGGAGATAGCACGTCCCCAGGTGGCGGTCAGCACCGGCGACAGCGTGGTCTATCTGGTAGACGGCGACGGGAGTCTGGCCGGCACGTGGCGATGGCCCAACAGGCCGGGGGCTGCGCCCACGCAGCCCATCATCTCCCGCACCGGAAGCTGCATGGGCGTCATAGTGGGATGCGACGACGGGACCATCCACGCCTGGGACGCCCAAGGTGCCGGAATCGACGGGTTCCCGCTGCAGCACGGCCAGCGGATCGTGCATACCCCCGCCGCGGGAGACGTCACCGGCGACGGCGGCCACGAGCTGGCGGCCATCGGGATTGGCGGCAGGCTGGCCCTCTACTCCTTGTCCTCTTCGTCGGGGTCGCTGGGTCCCTGGCCGCAGACCCTCTCCGACCCATACAACACCGGGAGCTACGGCATGTCATTTCTCCCCGTGGCCGAGGTGGGCGAGGTTACCGGTGAGCAGTCGGGAATGGTAGAGGTCCCCTATCGGACAGAGCGGGGGGAAGGCACGGGCATGGCAGTGGCCTACTCCACGGACGCAGGATACAGGTGGAACCCCACCTCCAGCTACAGCACCGGTCCCTCGGGAATCCGGTGGAGGTCGGAGGAGGACCTTCCCGACGGCGACTTTCCCGAATGCATGATCAGGATAACGCCCTTCTCGCCCCGGGGGCCCGGGGTAGCCGGTACCACGCCCGTCTTCCACCTGGACAACAACAGCCCTCCCACCATCTACCTCAACACGCCGAGGCTGGAGGGAGACCGCTTCCGGATCAGCTACGCCGTGGAGGACCCGGAGGGCGACACCATACAGCTGCAGGCTCAGTACTCCACAGACGGCGGCCGCACCTGGCGCAGCGCCGGCCTCACCGGCCCCACCGTGGAGATCGAGCCCTGGATGTACGGAGAACCGGTCTTCTGGCCCATTCCGGCGGATGTGGAGGATGTCGATCCGGAGAGGGTGCACCTGAGGATGCGGGCCGCCGACCTCGACCCTGGCCCCTGGCAGACCATCGCCGGCCTTTCCGACTCGGTTGGCAGGCCCCCCTCGGGCCAGATACTGGCCCCGGAGACGGAGGTCCGCGAGGGCGTCTCACTGGGGGTCAGGCTCACCAATTCGGAGGGGGACCCCCTGGAGATGAGCTACGAGTACTCCCTGGACGGCGGCGAGACCTGGAGGCCGGCCACGGTAACCGAGCCCGAGGAGGGCTCGCCCTCCACCTACGAGTACGAGATCGTCTGGCACTCCGACGTGGACATACCCGCCGCCGATCACCCCCAGGTCCGGTTCCGCGTGGTCCCGGAAGCGTCGGAGAGGGAGGTTGCCGTTCCCTCCCCGCCTTTCCATGTCGACAACAACCATCTGCCCTCCGTGGAGGTGCGCTCTCCCGGTTCCTGGAAGGTCTTTCAGGGAGTGGTTCCCATCAGGTTTGTGCTGGATGACATGGAGGGCGACAGCCTGTGGGTGGGCCTGGAGCACAGGACCACCGCCGGCGGCGGCTGGGTGCGGGCGGAGGGAGTTGTGAGAAGCGGCCCCTTCACACCCCGGTCCTACTCGTCGGTCCTCCGGTGGAACAGCTCAGCCGACTTCCCCGGCGTGGAGTCCCGCGAGCTGGAGCTCAGGCTCCTGGTTGCGGACCGCGACACCGTCCGGTCCGACGTTCGGGGTCCCATCATCGTGGAGAACCGGAGCCTTCCATCCTTCATGCAGGCCTCCGTGGTCTCCCAGGACAGGGACGCCCGGGTGCTGGAGGTCACCTTCGAGCTCGCCGACCCGGAGGGCAGGCCGTTGAGCCTGGACGCCCATTTCAGCCTCGACGGCGGAGCAACCTGGAGGGATGCCAGCGTGTCCGGGGACCTTCACGGGCTGGTGGAGGGCGATTACGGCGGCAGGATCACGTGGCGCTACGGCTCGGATGTGGAAGCCAGCCCCGGCCGGACCCTTCTCCGGCTTACCCCCACCTTCGGCGACAACGCCGGGGAGCCCAGGGTCCTGGAGGTGATCACCGGGGGCTAGGCCTCTACCGGCCCCCTGGCGCCGGCTGCGGCCATGGTGAGGGGCGCGGCTGCGGAGGCCAGGTCCACCATCGTCCCGGCCAGCTTCCGTATGTCCCACTGGGCGTGGCTGTCCAGCCTGAGCCTGGCGAAGTGGTACATCTCCCTGGCGTTCATCCGCACGACCACGGTCCTCCGGTGGGCGTTGGTCAGCATGTACTCCGCAGCCCGGCCCTCCAGTCGCTCCCTCCAGGACCTGCCAACGGCTTCGGCTTCCTCCAGGAGCCCCTCCAGACCGTTCTCTGCGAAGCTGGGGGGCACCCGCAGCCCCAGCGCAGGCGAATAGGACGAGACCAGCTGGGTGCTCATCCTGTGCCTCTTCAGCTGGGCGTAGGCGCTGGCCGAGACCACCGCCTCGAAGGTGAAGCAGGCCAGCTCCCATTCCCTGGGAAGGGCGTCGTAGGACCCCAGCGAACCCAGAACGCCGTCGAACAGCCGCCGCCTGCCGGCGCTTTCCAGGCCGGACCAGCCGCGCCGGGCAGCCGCCAGGCCTCCACCCTCCTCCCTCTGCAGGAGCCTGGCTCCCACCACGCCGTCGTCATCCCCCCGGACCAGGGCCACGTCACCGGACAGCTCCAGGTCCCCCGGCTCGGGGTGCTCCCAGGCCAGCCGGTCCATCTCCGCCGGTTCCAGATGCCGCAGCAGGGAGGGAGCCACCCCCTCGGCTGCATCCAGCAGAAGGGTGGACAGCCGGCGGACCTCCGCCAGGGGATGGGCGGAGAGCCTGCGGATCATGTGTTCCAGCTCCCTGGCGTTCAGCGACATGCCCATCTGGCACGATGTGGCCAGGGGCAGCAGGTAGCGGGCGTCCTCCCGGGCCCGGCCGTCGGGAAGGCCGGCCTCCTCCAGGGCCCGGCAGGCCCTGCCGTAGAGGCCGAACAGGTCCTCCAGGGATGCGGCCCATTCGTCCCCCAGGCCAGAGGGAACCTCTTCGGGCACCACCCAGTCCCTGTCAAGCCTGATGTAGCGCTGGGACTTCTCGGTAAAGCTGGCCAGTCGGAAAGACTGCACCGCCTCGGCGGCCAGCCTGCTGAGGTCCAGGAGGTCGAAGTTGAAGAAGGCGTGCTCGGCCACCGAACCGTGGCCGTAGCCGAAGACTATTCGCCGGTTGGACTCCCTGGCCCTCTCCACCTCCGCGGCGGCCTCTCTGCGGAGCAGGCCGATGGGCCTGGGGTCCCGGCTGATCCTGGCGTAGGCGGCGGAGAGGGTCTCCGGGGTGGACGAGCGGTTCTCCGCATCGGTGTTGAACCCCGCCAGCCTTACCTCCAAGCTAGTCCCCTCTCCCCTCTGCGCCGGCGGTCCGGGCCAGTGCCCGGGCCAGCGGGTGCTCGTACGGCAGCCTCTCCTCCAGCAGGTATCGCAGCATGCCGGCGTCTCCCTCCGACAGCGACCGCAAAGCTATGGAAAGCATCCTCCGCAGGTCAAGCGCGTGGGGCAGCAGGTCGAAGCCCCCGCTGAGCTCGGGCAGCTCCTCCGTCAGCCGCCGGACCGCCTCCAGCGCGGGCTCGAGCCACTCGGGCACACCGCCGCCCGCACGCAGGCGCCGCTCCAGGTCCTCCACCATTCTCCGCCCCTGCGGCGGCAGCTCCCAGGGCGTGTGATGGAACAGCGCCATGATCCTCCATCCCTCCTCCTCCCGACCCAGCTCGGAAGGCCAGGCGGGGTCCGCACCGCAGGCCCGGGCCAGCTCCCGGGCGCCGTGGAGGGCCACGGGAAAGACCGAGGAGGGGTTCAGCAGGTATCCGCAGCCGGGGGGGACCCTGCCGG
This sequence comes from Candidatus Fermentibacteraceae bacterium, assembly GCA_041686025.1. Taxonomy (GTDB): domain Bacteria; phylum Fermentibacterota; class Fermentibacteria; order Fermentibacterales; family JCC-6; genus JAWLEP01. The sequence continues at coordinate 19,920 of JAWLEP010000028.1, read as the reverse complement.
AGAGGGGAGCCAGGTATATGCGCCGCAGGCAGTAGTCGTCGGCCAGCAGGTTGTCCCAGACCAGCGGGCTCCCTGCCAGGCCGGGCACCGCCAGGTCGGCGGCCCCCAGGCCGGGGGAGACCACCTCCGAGCCGGTCCAGAGCATCTCCCATCCCCGGGGAAGCCCTTCGGCCATGCGGCGCAGGTAGTCCCCGCCGCCCATGGTCCGGACCAGCTCGGTGCAGTACACGGCCGGGCAGACCGTCACCGGCACGTCCAGGCCGCCGGCCGCCTCGGCAGCCACCTCCAGGTGAAGATCAGCCAGAGCCGCGTCGGCGGCCTCAACCTGGTCGTCGAAGAGCACGGCCACCCCCGACGCTCCGGCGTCGACGGCCCGGGAGAGCTTCCGCCCGAGGGACTCTGTATCATCGGGCTCTGCCCCCAGCGGGCTTACTCCGAAGACCACCTCCACGCCGGTCCGGCGTCCGGCCTCCATCAGGTCGGCCAGCGCCCGCCAGGCGGCCCCCGGATAGGGCTTTCGCCACCCGGACCTGTGCCAGGGGTCGTTCTTGGGAGCGTAGAGGTACATGGGCCGCTCCAGCCGCGACAGCTGGGCCAGCAGGCTCCTGCGCTGCCGGGGGGTGTAGGGACGGCCGTAGAAGCCTTCCACCAAGCCCCTGACATGCCCCATGGTATTCCCTCTTTCGCGGTCGGTTGTTGACTTGGCTTCTGCGGTTATCTAGCTTCCCGGCTGAATCCGAGCAAACCCCGCCGGGCTTCAACTATAGGAGGGTATCAACATGTCCGCCAGGATAGTGGAATGCGTGCCCAACATCTCCGAGGGCAGAGACCGCGCCGTGATCGACCAGGTGGTGAAAGCGGCCGCCGACGTGGACGGCACCACGATGCTGGACGTGGACCCCGGAGCCGCCACCAACAGGACCGTGATCACCTTCGCCGGCGAGCCGGAGGCGGTGCTGGAGTCCGCCTTCGGGCTCATAAAGAAGGCCGCCGAGCTCATCGACATGCGGGAGCAGACCGGAGCGCACCCCCGGCAGGGGGCCACCGACGTCTGTCCCTTCGTGCCGGTCTCCGGCGTCACCATGGACGACTGCGTGGAGCTCTCGAAGCGTCTGGGCAAGAGGGTGGGAGAGGAGCTGGGCATACCCACCTACCTCTACGAGAAGTCGGCCAGCCGGCCGGAGCGGGTCAAGCTCCCCGACATCCGGGAGGGGGAGTACGAGGCCCTGCCCGACAAGCTCGGCAAGGAGGAGTGGAAGCCTGACTACGGGCCCAACGAGTACAACGACTACGTGGCGAAGACCGGGGTGACCACCACGGGTGCCCGGAACTTCCTGATCGCCTACAATGTGAACCTGAACACCAAGGACGCGGGGGTGGCCCGGGACATCGGCCTGACCATCCGCGACCGGGGCAGGTTCGCCCGCAACGACCGCTGGAAGTTCATCCGGGACGAAAGCGGCAAGCGGGTGCGCCAGCCGGGCCGCCTGCAGGAGTGCAAGGCCACCGGCTGGTACATAGAGGAGTACGACACCGCCCAGGTCACCATGAACCTCACGGACATATCGGTGACCCCGCTGCACGTTGGCTACGAGGTGGCCCGGGAGGAGGCCGAGAAGCTGGGGGCGAGGGTCACCGGCTCGGAGATAGTGGGCCTGGTCCCCCTGGAGGCCATGCTGGACGCCGGCAGGTACTTCCTGGAGAAGCAGCACGAGGGCCTTGCGGGCAAGGGCCGGCAGGCCAAGACCACCGGTCTTCCGGAGCGGGAGCTGATAGAGGTCGCCGTCCGCTCCATGGGCCTCAGCGACGTGGCCCCCTTCAGGCCCGGGGAGAAGATCATAGAGTACATGGTGGCCGACCGGTCGGTGGACCTTACCGGAATGACCCTCCGCGACTTCGCCGACGAGCTCTCCACCGACTCGCCGGCCCCCGGCGGCGGCTCTGCGGCGGCCCTCATGGGGTCCCTGGCGGCGGCCCTGGACTCCATGGTCGCCAACCTCACGGTGAAGAACCGCCGTCACCGGGAGCACTGGGAGGACATGCGCCGGATCGCCCCGGCGGCACAGAGGGTCAAGAAGCAGCTGGTAAAGGCCATCGATGACGACACCCGGGCCTTCAACCGCATGGTGGCGGCGATGAAGGCGGGCGAGGGCGAGCAGGAGGCGATCAAGGGTGCCGCAGAGGTGCCCATGAGCGTTCTGCGCGCCATACCCCCCATCGTCGACATGGCCCTCGAGCTGGAGGAGAAGGGGCTTCAGGCCTCCGTCTCGGACGCCGGAGTTGCGGCCTCCGCCGCGGAGGCGGCGGCAGTGGGCGCCTACTACAACGTAGTCATCAACCTCGAGCAGGTGGAGGACGACGACTACTGCGACCGGATGCTGCTGGAGGCCCACGAGCTGCTTCAGCAGGTTAGGCAGGGGGC
>JAWLEP010000028.1:0-17398 GCA_041686025.1 Candidatus Fermentibacteraceae bacterium | reverse complement strand
CAACGTAGTCATCAACCTCGAGCAGGTGGAGGACGACGACTACTGCGACCGGATGCTGCTGGAGGCCCACGAGCTGCTTCAGCAGGTTAGGCAGGGGGCGTCCGAGGTGTTCGAGAAGGTCAACGGAAAGCTGGTGGACAGGCTCCGGGACGGGAAAGCCTGATGCCCCACCGGACGCTGTTCGGGCCCCAGGAGATGCCGGAAGGCCTGGAGGATGATCTGGCCGAGCTCTGCCGGCAGGCCCGTGGCGACATCATCCGCATGACCACACTGGCAGGAAGCGGCCATCCCGGAGGCTCCATGTCGTCGCTGGAGATCTACGCCCTTCTCTGGAGCCAGGCGGACGTGGACCCCGCCAAACCCCTCATGCAGGGCAGGGACAGGATCGTGGTCAGCCATGGCCACACCAGCCCCGGGGTCTACTCCGTGCTGGGAAGGCTGGGCTGGTTCGACCTCGAGAAGGCGGTGGTTTCCTTCCGCCTGGGAGGAAGCCCGTTCGAAGGGCACATCGAGCGGTCGGTGCCCGGCGTGGAGCTCACCACCGGCAACCTGGGCCAGGGAGTGTCCTCGGCCTGCGGGATGGCCCTGGCAGACCGCATAAGCGGTCACGACAACCACGTATGGGTCATCACCGGCGACGGTGAGCAGGACAAGGGGCAGATCTGCGAGGCCCGGCGATTCGCCGCCGCCTACGATCTGGGGAGGCTCACGTTGGTCGTGGATCTCAACCACCTGCAGATATCCGGGCGAATAGACAAGGTGATGCCGGTGAACATGGCCGACGAGTACCGGGCGGCGGGGTGGGACGTGGTCACGGTCGACGGCCACGATCTGAAGGCCCTCTACAGGGCCCTGCGGCCGCGGCCGGGGCAGACCAGGCCCCGCGTGGTGCTGGCGGAGACCGTCATGGGCAAGGGCGTCTCTTCCATGGAGGACGACGAGACCTGGCATGGGCAGGCCCTGAAGCCGGAACAGGCGGCGCAGGCCCTGGATGAACTGGGACTGGAAAACGACCTGGATCGGCTGGCCGGGCTTCGAAAGGCCTACAGCCCCAGGAAGAGCCCGTTCCACATGCCCCTGCCCTACAGCATCATGTCCCGCCCCGGAAAGCCCCGCACCTACGGACCCGACCATGTGGGCGACAACAGGAGCGCCTGGGGCCGGGCCCTGCTGGACCTGGCCGAGGCCAACCGCGACAACCTGCCCCTGGTCTTCGACTGTGACCTGGCCGGTTCGGTCCGGACGGCGGAGTTCGGCAGGCAGTATCCCGACCACTTCTTCCAGTCGGGCATAATGGAGCACCACACCGCCAGCGCCGCCGGCGGTGCCTCCATAGCCGACCGGGTGGTGTTCTGGGCCGACTTCGGCGTCTTCGCCGCCGACGAGACCTTCAACCAGCACCGCCTCAACGACATCAACATGACCAACCTCAAGGTGGTGGCCACCCACTGCGGCCTGGACGTGGGACAGGACGGCAAGACCCACCACTGCATCAAGTACATCTCCCTGATGGGCAGCCTGCACCACTATGCCACCATAATCCCCGCCGACCCCAACCAGACCGACCGGGCCATCCGCTACGTGGCCACCCATCCGGGCAACTTCTTCGTGGCCATGGGCCGATCCAAGACACCGGTGATCACCGACGAGGCGGGAAACCCCTTCTACGGCGGGGACTACCGCTTCGTCTACGGCCAGCACGACCTCCTGCGGGAGGGCGATGACCTGGCCATCATCGCCATGGGCAACACCTGCCATCGCGCCATCAGGGTCCGGGAGCTGCTGGCGGAGAAGGGGGTCAGCGCCGCAGTGTACTGCGTCCACTGCCCCCTCTGCCTGAGCCCCGATCTCCTGGCCGAGCTGCGGGAGTTCCCCCTGATAGCCAGCTACGAGGACCACGACGCAGACACCGGCCTGGGGGCCAAGGTGGCCCTGGCACTGTCCGAGGAGGGCGGCGCCCCTCCCCTGATGCGCTTCGGCGTGGTGGAGTACGGCTTCTCCGGGTCCCCCGAGGAGCTGTTCCGGCTGCAGGGTCTGGCCCCCGACCAGGTGGCCCAGTCCCTGCTCGGCGCCATTGCCGATTCAAGTGCCATTCATTCAAGTGCCAGGCACTTGAATTGAACGGCTGCCAGGTATGAAATGTAAGTGCCTGGCACTTACATGGCGCGAAGGAGGCGCCGCAGGCGGGCGCGGTTGTAGCGCTGCACGATGATGCAGGGCAGGTTGGCGGCCAGGCCGTAGGCAACCATCACCAGGCCCGCCCACCGGGGGTTCCACAGGAAGAACAGCGGCGAGCAGAGCAGCACGGCCCAGTGCACGGCCTCCCCCCTGCAGGTCTCCACGATGAAACGTCTCAGATACTCCCCGGACAGCTCCCGCAGGCTGGCCTTGGGGAAGCCCCCGGCGAAGAGGGCGGCGCCGTCGGGCAGAAGGCCCTTCCAGCTCCGCACGGCGAAGACCCGCTGGTAGAGCCTTCCCCCCCGCTCCCATGTGCGGCTGCGATACGGCCAGGAGGCCGGATCGAAAAGGCCCGCGGAAAGCCTGGTGCCCAGCCAGGCCAGACCCAGGTGTATGGCCAGCCAGGCCAGGATGTTGGCAGCGATCAGCACGGGCACGGACAGATCAGCCGTCAACGCCGTCGCTCCCTCCCTCGATACGCCTGCCCTTCCAGCTTACCCCGCCGCCCCGGGCCCGCTTCAGCGCAGAGACCGTCATCAGCCCGAAGAAGAAGGCCAGTGGAACCGGATAGGCCAGCCAGGTCAGGGGGTGGAAGGACCCTATCCTGCGGAGCATCAGGAAGAGCTGCAGGCAGCACAGCGGATATGCCGCCAGCCACCAGACCGGCGCGGCAGGATGACCCGCCAGCGCCAGGACCGTCAGCGGCAGGCAGAGAACCAGACCCGTCATCCAGGCCACTATGGGCACCATGAGCCGGGGGGGAACTCCTCCGGCGCCGGAGACGAAGGCCTTGCTCCAGCCCTCCGCCAGCTCCCCGGTGCCGCCGGGGTACATGCGCATGGAGGCCGTCCCCCGCCCCCCGCGGCAGCGAAGGGGCGTGCCCGCACTCCGCAGCCGGCGGGACAGGAAGAGGTTCTCCAGTATCCTCCCCCGCACGGCCCGGTGGCCTCCGCTGCGGTGGTAGTCATCGGCCCGCAGCAGCAGCAGCTGGCCGAACAGCCCCGCCGGCTCCAGCCTGTCACCCCGGAAGGTGAAGGCCCCGATGCCCATGACCATGGCCAGGTTGAAGAAGGCCGACAGGCTCTCGTACGCACGCTTCGTCCGATGGAAGGGGACCACCGAGAGGGCGCCGCCGGTGCGGGACCAGGTGCCTGCAAGCCTTCTCAGCCCGCCGGGCTCGAACCAGACGTCGGCATCGGCGAAGAGCAGGAGGTCTCCGGCCGCCTCCCGCGCGCCCTGGTGGCAGGCCCAGGTCTTGCCCCTCCATCCCTCCGGCAGAGGGCGTGAGCTCACAACGCGAGCCCCGGCGGCCGCGGCCTCCTCGGCAGTGGCGTCGCCGGAGTCGTCATCCACAACCAGAACCTCGTCCGGCGGGGGGTCCTGGCCGAGAAGCGACCCCACCAGCCGGCCCACGGCTCCCTCCTCGTTCCTCGCCGGCACGATGACGGACAGGGTGCGGGACCCGAGCCCATCGCCGGGCTCAGCCCTGCAGAGCGGGACCCTCCACAGGACCAGCCAGCCGGCAAGCAGAAGCAGCAGGACCAGGGCGCCGAGTATCACTCACCGCTGCCCCGGGACGAGATCTCCCGGGCGGCGTTTATGCCGCTGAGCACCACCATGGGCATGCCCCCTCCGGGATTCACGCTGCCGCCCACGAACCAGAGGTTTTCGTACCTCGTGCTGTGCTTGGGGGCCTTGAAGGCGAAGTTTCGGAACCGGTCGGACACCACCCCGTAGATCGAGCCCCGATTGGACCGGTAGTTCTCGCGGATGTCGTGGGGGGTCCAGACGTGCTCGAACACCGTGCGCTCCCGCAGCCCCGAGAGGCCCATTCGCTCCAGCTTGTCGAGGATGCGCTCCTTGAACTCCATGTACTCCCCGCGGGAAATGGGGTTCTCGTCGTCTATGTAGGGGATGTGGGGCAGTATCTTCAGGCAGTCGCATCCCTCCGGGGCCACCGTGGGGTCGGTCTTGGAGGCGGCCACCAGGTAGATGGTGGGGTCTTCGGGAAGGACCTTCTTGCGAAACACGCTCTTGAAGTGATCCTTCTGGTTCCCCGAGAAGAAGAAGTTGTGGTGAGCCAGCTGCGGGTACTCGGTGTCCAGGCCCAGGTCCAGCACCAGACCGGAGCAGGCGGGCTCGAACTTCCTCAGACCCTTCATGAAGGACTCGTCCTCCCCCAGGAGGTCGCGGTAGGCGGGAATCACCTCCATGTTGGAGACCACTATGTCGGCTTCCACCTTCGAGCCGTCGGCCAGGCGCACTCCCCCCACCCGGTTCCCGTCGGGGAGGATGGCGGCCACCTCGGAATCGACGTGAACCTCGACTCCCAGCTCGTCCATGAGGCGGCCCAGCCCCCGGGCGATGTTGTACATGCCGCCGTCCACGTACCAGAGGTCGTGACGGAACTGTATGGTGGGAAGGCAGTTCATAAAGGCCGGCGCCCTCAGGGCCGACGAGCCCACGTACTTGATGAAGAAGTCGAAGATGTCGCGCATGTACGGGCTCTTCAGGTAGCGCTTCACCCCCTGGTGCATGGTCCGGAAGATGTCGAACTTCGGGAAGGCGGCCAGACCGTAGAACTCCCCGAACTCCTTCGCCGTGTCCAGGCCCTCGCGGAAGTAGCCCCTGTCCACGAGGTCGTAGAGCCCGGCGGAGTAGGAGAGGAACTCCTCCACCGCCGAAGGGTCCTCGCCCGCTTCCCGCGCCTGCCGGGCCATGAGGTCCTGCTCGGGGTATAGGTCTATCACCTTGCCGTCGTCGAAGAAGTTGCGCCAGTGCGGCCTCACCCGGCGGATCGGGATGTAGTCCCTCATCTTCCTCCCCGACCGGCTGAACAGGTCCTCGAAGAGATGCGGAAGGGTGAGGATGGAGGGGCCCAGGTCGAAGGAGTAACCCTCGGCCTGGAGGAAGTTGAGCTTGCCCCCGATCTTGGGGTTCCTCTCGTATACGCTTACGTCCCAGCCCTCCTGGGCCAGCGAGATCGAGGCCGATATCCCTCCCAGCCCCGAACCGATGACAACGGCCTTCTCGGCGCCGGACTCAGTCATTGCCGCCCTTCCGTTTCGCCCTGGACAGTCGTGGGAACAGGATCTGCGCTCCCTGAAGCCAGACTGATGATACCCGGCCGGGTTCGCTTTGGTCAATGTAAAGCGCCCGCCGGGAACGGCGGCGGACGGTTGTGAGCTTCGGGCCGGTGTGCGGCGGGACGGAGTACCGACGAACGCCCCGTACCGTTATGATATGGCTGTCAAGGGCAATATCGAGTCAGGGAGGTAAGATGCCTTCGTGCATTCCCGTGCTGCTGGCACTGCTGTCGGCGGCCTCAGGTCCGGCGGAGGAGGCCGATTCCGGGCCGGTCGTTCTGGTCATGCTCACCGGGTTCTCTTCCCTGGACGGCATGGCCCGCATCGCCGTTTTCGACTCCGAGGACTTCTGGCCCGAAGAGGTGGAGTTCTCGGCAAAGCGGGTATCCTCCCCGGTATCGGCGGATACGGTTCTCATGGCCATCGCCGGGCTCGGGCCGGGAAGCTACGCCCTCGCCGCCTTTCACGACGAGGACGCCGACAGCGTGTTCGACAGGGGCCTCTTCGGCGTTCCATCGGAGAGCTACGGGTTCTCCAACAACGTCAGGGGCAGGACGGGGCCTCCGGACTTCGAGGACGCCCTGGTGGTGCTGAGCGCCGACACGCTGCATCTGGAGATAGAGCTGAAGTAGCCCGTCCCCATCGAAGGGAGCGTCATCGCAGGGCATCCCGACCCCGCAGATCTGGCCCGGGCGCAGCGGAGCCATATGCGCTCACAGGCCACCATCCCCGTTGACGCCCGGGTACGGGCCCTGGAGACCATGCGAAGCATGCTTCGGTCCCGGGGCGAGGATATCGCAGCTGCCATAGCCCGCGACCTGGGCAGGTGCTGGCTGGAATCCTGGAGCGCGGAGCCCGGCCTTGCCCTGGCGGACATCTCCCACGTGCTCGACAACATCCACGACTGGGCAGCCGGGTACACCCTGAGGCCCTCCCCCACCATGCTCCCGGGATCTGTGCGTGCCGGCCGCCGGCCCTACGGAACCGCGGTGATAATAGGCCCCTGGAACTACCCCGCGGGGCTCCTCCTCTCTCCCATGGTCAGTGCCCTGGCGGCCGGAAACACGGTGATCCTGAAGCCGTCCGAGCGGGCTCCGGAGACGGCCGCCGCCCTGACCGAGATCGTGGCCGAGTACTTCGAGCCGGAACTGGCCGCCGTTGCAGCCGGCGGCGGAGACACGGCCAGCCGGCTGGTCCGCAACGCGGCCGACATCGTCTGCTTCACCGGCTCCCGCGCCACGGGCCGGAAGGTGATGGCCGATGCGGCCTCCCGGCCGGTTCCCGTGGTCCTGGAGCTGGGCGGAGCCAATCCCTGCTTCGTGGCCCGGGACGCACATCTGCGCACGGCCGCCAGACGGATCGCCTGGGGCAGGTTCTTCGGGGCCGGCCAGACCTGCCTGGCGCCCAACCACGTCTTCGTCCATGCAGCGGTAGAAGAGGAGTTCCTGGAGGAGATGGCGGCGGCGGTGGAAGATTTCTACGGAGAAGACCCCTCCGCCTCTCCCGACTACGGCCGCATCATCGACCGGACGGCGTTCGACCGCCTGGCCCCGATGCTTGCCGAGGGCCGGGCGGTGACCGGCGGGGGCGCCAGCCGGGAGGATCTGTACGTCGCCCCCACGGTTCTGGCCGACGTGGACCGCGGATCCAGGCTGCTGAGCGAGGAGATCTTCGGCCCCATCCTGCCCGTGGTCCCCACCGACTCCCCCGAGGGCGAGATGCTGAGCGTGGGACGGGGAGACGACTCGCCCCTGGCCGCCTACGGATTCTCAAGGGACGCCCGGGGCATGGAGGAGCTTCTCACATCCAGGGTCAGAGCCGGGTCGATCACCATCAACGGAACGCTGCACAGGATAGTCTCCTCCTCCATCGGCTTCGGAGGGGTGGGCGGCAGCGGCTTCGGGCGGTACAGGGGAATCGAGGGGTTCCGCAACTTCTCCTGGGAGAGGGCGGTCGTTCGAAAGAGCCCCCGGCTGGAGATGCCCATGCTCTATCCGCCCTACCATGTGGGACGCAAACTGATTAAGATGCTTGCGCGCCTCTTCTAGGGCGCAGGACCGGGAGGTTCGAATGACCAGGAGGATAGCCGTTGTGGGTGCAGGTCCCGGCGGGCTTACGGCAGCCATGCTGCTGGCCCACAGGGGCTACAGCGTAAAGGTCTTCGAGAAGGCCGACCGGGTGGGTGGCAGGAGCGCGGCCATAACCGCCGGCGACTACACCTTCGACACCGGCCCCACATTCCTGATGATGACCTTCGTGCTGCGCGAGATGTTCGAGGCGGCGGGAAGAGACCTGGAAGACTACTGCCGCATCGTGCACATGGACCCCATGTACCGGCTGAACTTCCGCGAGGTAAGCTTCGACCCCTCCCGGGACAACGACGTCACCCGCCAGCGGATAGCCGAGAAGTTCCCCGGCCAGGAGGAGGGCTTCGACCGCTTCCTGGAGAGGGAGAGCGTCCGCTACCGCTACATGTACCCCTGCCTGAAGGTACCCTACGGCAACCTGCTCTCCATGACCTCGCCGCAGCTGTTGAGGGCCCTGCCCCACCTTTCCGCCGGCCGGTCGCTGTACAGCGTTCTGGGAGACTACTTCGACGACCCCGACCTGCGGATATCCTTCACCTTCCAGGCCAAGTACCTGGGCATGTCGCCCTGGAGCTGCCCCGGCCTGTACGCCATGATCCCCTACGTCGAGCACTTCTTCGGCATAGAGCACGTGGAGGGCGGCCTCTCCAACATCTCACAGGCCATGGCCAGGGTCATCGAGGAGGAGGGCGGGGAGATGCTGCTGTCCACGCCCGTCAGGCGCATCGTCACCGATGGCCGCAAGATGGCTTCCGGCGTGGAGCTGGCCGACGGAACGAAGGAGGAGTTCGACGCGGTGGTGGTCAACGCCGACTTCGGATACGCGGCCACCGAGCTCTTCGAGCCCGGCCTGGTCCGCAAGTGGGGCCCGGACAGGCTCCAGAGGGCCCACTACTCCTGCTCCACCTTCATGCTCTATCTGGGGCTGGATACCACCTACGACGAGCCGCACCACCAGATAATCCTGGCCAACGACTACCAGCGAAACATCAACGAGATCATGGGAGAGGAGGTCCTCTCCGAGGACGTCTCCGTCTACGTCCGCAACGCCACCGTCACCGACGGCACACTGGCCCCGGAGGGCCATACCGCCCTCTACGTCCTGGTCCCGGTGCCCAATACCCGCGCGCCCATCGAATGGACGCCCGACCTGGTGCGAAGCTTCCGGGCCAGGGTGATGGACAGGATCACCGATCGCACCTCCATGAAGGGCCTGGAGGACCACATACTCTACGAGAAGGTCCTCACCCCCCTGGACTGGCGGGACGGGTACTCGATACTGCACGGGGCCACCTTCAACCTGGGGCACAACATCATGCAGATGCTCTATTTCAGGCCCCACAACAGGTTCGAGGACGTGGGCCGCTGCTACATCGTAGGCGGCGGAACCCATCCGGGCTCGGGGCTTCCCACCATCTACGAGTCCGCCAGGATCTCGGCCAACCTTATCGGAGAGGACCTGCCCCTCTGAGCAGACCCTTCCAGCCCCTGAATGGAGAGCCCCCATGGATATCGTGAAGGCGGCCCGGACCGCGGCTCAGTGCCGTCACTACGCCATGTGCAAGATCGACTCCCTGGGCACGGGCGTATGCCCCTCGGGCCGAAAGAACCACTTCGTCTCCTACTACCCGCAGGGCCTGATGGACATAGCCTCGGCCGCCCTGGACAGGGGCCTGCCGCTGACCCCGGGGCTGGTGGACGTGGTCCGGGAGTGCACGGACTGCGGCATCTGCGACCTCCAGTGCAACTTCGTCACCGGCCTGCGGCCGCTGGGGGTCATTCGGAAGCTCCGCGAGCACGTTGAGGATAGGCTTGCGGCCGGGGAAAGGCCGGAGCAGACGCCCCAAGACCCTCTGGCCGCCGAGCTGGGGGAGGTTGTGGGCCGCAGGTGGGTCAGCTCCGACCCCGCCATCCTCACCGCCTACGCCAACGACCCCTCGCCCGTGTCCGCCCATACGCTGCCGCGATGCGTGGTGCTCCCGGCCGACACCGCCCAGACCGCAGCTGCCGTGAGAGCATGCGACAGAAAGGGAGTCGACTACGCCGTGCGGGGCAACGGCGGGTCGGTGATGGGGTTCGTGCTCAGCCCCGGCGTGGTGATCGACACCGCACGCATGAGGGGAATGGAGTTCGACATCCCCAACCGGGCCGTCCGGGTGGGCGCCGGCATCAGCGCCATGGAGCTGCAGCGTGAGGCTGCGGCCAGGGGCTTCCGGGTCAACGCCGCCGAACCGTCGGCCCTGTACTGCGCCAACATAACGTGCTCGGGGATATTCTCCCTATTCTCCAGCTCCCTGGGAACCGCAGCGGACAACGTGGTGGACGCCCGGTTCGTATCCCGTTCCGGCGAGGTCTTCGCGCTGTCGCAGCGGGACGGGCCCAACCTCTACGCCTTCAGCCGGGAGGAGCTCGGGCAGCCCGGCGTGTGCACAGAGGCGGTGGTCCGCCTCCACCCCGTCCCCGAGGACGAGGCCGCCATCGCCGTTCCCTTCGGCGACATGCGGTCCGCCATGGAGTATGCCAGGGAGCTGGGCACCCGCAGGATAGGAGCCGGCATCGGCGTCCTGGGGGGAGAGTACCTTAGCACCTTCATAGCTCCCACCTCCGGGCTTGCCGACAGGATGAGGAGCGTCTTCGGCGAGGACCTGGGCATGGAGCATCTGGTTCTGGTGATGGGAGACCGCTACCACCTGGAGGCCGCCCGGGAGATGGCGCCGGCGGTGCTGGAGCAGGAACTGATGACCGCGCTGATCCTGGGGATGCCCTCGCTGCAGGAGGACGGCTTCCTGGAGATCCTCCGCGGCCTGGAGGGCGGAAGGCGCCCCTACGAGATACTGACCGACCCCGGCATGCTGCCGCTGGTGGAGGCCGCCCTGGACCCTTCAGCGGAGAAGCTGGCCTCGGCGGCGGAGCCGGAGCTGCGGGAAGCCTACCGGAGGCTCTACGATAGGCCCGAGATGACGGACATGCTGTGGCTCAACCTATTCCGCATCGTCAGCTCCCGCATGGGCCGGGACGGTCACGTGGTGGCCTTCATCATCTACGTCCCCCTGGACGACATCGGGCAGATCGAGGAGATCCACAACGCCTTCGCGGATATCTGCACGTCCTGCGGCGTACGGGGGGCGTTCGGCTTCCTGACCCCCTTGGACGAAGGGGCCATGGGGGTCCTGGAGTGGGACATGTACCTGGACCACACCGATCCCGCGCAGGCCGAGCGCATGCGGGGGGCCATGGCGGAGGCGGCCTCCATGATAGAGGGCTTCTCGGCCCGTGACGGCAGGGTCCTCTGGATCCGGTGGGTCTTCAACCAGGGCTTCTCCCGCAAGGAGTCCTTCCTCTACCATGGGGCCCAGCTGACTTGATCGACGAAGGGCCTGTCCTGGTTACCGGCGCAACCGGCTTCATCGGCGGCTTCATCACCGCCGAGCTGCTTCGAAGGGGAGTCCGGGTCATCGCCCCCGTCCGCCCCGGTGGCGGCCGGTCCCCCCGGGACAGGGCCGCGGCGCTCCTGGAATTCTTCGGACTCCCCCCCGACAGTCCCCTGGAAGCCGTGGAGGGCTTCGTGGATCGGCCGGGACTGGGGCTTGCCCGGCCCGCGGCCCGGCGCATCCGGAACGAGGTGGGCACGGTGATGCACTGTGCGGCCGACACCTCCTTCGCCGCCCGCAGGCGCGACCGGGTCCACAGGGTGAACGTCCGGGGACTGGAGAACGTCTTCCATTCGGTGGGCGACTGCCGCAGGTTCTGGCACATGAGCACCGCGTACTCGGTGGGGTCGAGGCCCGGAACCTACGCCGAGGAGCTTCGCCCCGCGCGGGAGTTCAACAACCAGTACGAGAGGTCGAAGCATCTGGCAGAGAGAAGGATAACCGAGCTCTGCCGGGAAACAAGTACACGGCTGATGATCCTCAGGCCCTCCGTGGTCTACGGCGACTCCGGGACGGGGGCCAGCCTCAGCTTCAACGCTCTCTACTACGCGGTGCGGACCCTGCTCTTCATCAGGGACACCATGCTCCGGGACATTCGAGAAAGGGGCGGCGACCGCGCCAGACGCCTGGGAGTGAGCGCCGAAGCGGACGGCAGGACGAGAATGCCCGTCAGCCTCCCGGGAGGGGGAGAGCTGAACGTTATTCCGGTAGACTACCTGGTGGGATCGGTGATGGCTCTGGCGGAAGCCGACGGCGAGGGAATCTACCACATCGTGAGCCGCAGGCCGTCTTCCGTGTCGGCGCTGATCGGCTACATCGAGACCTGCTTCGGAATCTACGGGCTGGAGGTATCGGACGATTACCGCCGGTCCGAAGGCGGCCTCCAGACCATGGTGAACGGCTACATGGAGCTCTACTACCCCTACTTCTGCGACGGCAGGACGTTCGAAGATACCCGGGCCAGATCGGTCCTGGACCCGGCGGGGATCACCTGCCCCGAGCTCAGCCTTCCCGTCTTCCGCCGCTGCATGGAGTACGCCGTCGGCCAGGACTGGGGCGCGGGGCAGCGGATCTGACCCTCCTCCCCATTCAAGTGCCATTCAAGTGCCAATTCAAGTGCCAGGCACTTGAATTGAACGGCTGCCAGGTATGAAATGTAAGTGCCTGGCACTTACATGGCACTTACATTCGGGGGGAGAGGAAGCGCAGCATCATGCGCCAGTAATTGGTGCGGCCGGCCACCAGGTTCCAGTAGCCCTGGAAGAACTTCGGATCGTCGCGCAACCGGCGCATGGCTCTGGGCTGGAGGCTGCGGTGGTAAAGCAGCCCGGCGAAGATGCGTGACTGCGAGACCAGACCGACACATCCCTGCCGGGCGCGGACCGCCAGCTCGCGCCGGCTCCAGCCGCGCAGAATCGCCTCGGCCACCAGCAGGCCGCTCTCCACGGCGTGCGCTATGCCCTCGCCGGAAATCCTGTCCACCAAGCCGGCGGCATCGCCAGCCAGATACACACTCCCCCTGCCCAGTCTTCTGTTGGGGTACCCAGAGGGCAGCGGCGCCCCCTGGAGGGTTTCGTTTTCGGTCGCCCCGGCATGCTTCAGAAGCCTCGACAGGCGTCTTCCGAGACCTCGTGGCCGGAATCCCCTTCCCGCCCCACCAATGCCCACCAGGATGTGGTCCCTTCCCGGGAAGACCCAGCCGTAGCCCCAGGGCACCAGGCCAAAATGGACATGAAGCCCGTGGGGATTGTCGCCCTGCCGGAACAGCCGGGCCTGAATGCCAACTCCGCACCTTCTGCGGCGCCTTTTTCCCGCAAGGTGTCCACCCACCAGACTGCCGGCACCATCGGCCCCCACCAGAAAGTCCCATGACAGCTCCCTGCCTCCTGAGGTCCGAACCTTCCGCTCTGTCACTTCCTCCGCCTGCTCTCCCTCGAGGACGCAAGCGCCTGCCTCCCGCGCCCTGGAGAGAAGCAGGGCGTCAAAGCTGGAACGATCCACCAGGCGTATGGGGGGGCCCTGAAAGTCGTGAGTGCGAAGGTGACGGTAGCGGAACCAGCAGGACATGGTTCGGTGCAGGGCCAGCGTCTGGCTTTCCAGCTCATGGGTGGCGATGATGCCGGCACGAATGAGCAGCTCTGCGCCGCGGTTGCCCAGTGCTCCGGCGCAGACCTTGGGGCGCGGGAAGGCGCTGCGGTCCAGGACCTCTACGGCACCGCCCTCACTGGCGAGACGCCAGGCACAGGTTGCGCCTGCGGGCCCCCCTCCCACCACTACGGTTACGGGATCGCCCATCTCGAATCCCGATGGATCGAGCTTGCGGAATATGCAGGCATCGAGCTCCTCCCCCAGGTTCGCAAGCGAACTCACCAGCTAGAGGATGCGGCAGGTCCGACTGGCGGTCAATGAAACCCGCAGCATGCGGACGAGTAACGCAAACCCCTTATATTACCGTCTGCGGCAGGTCCATGAAATTGCTCTGGAGGATGTTCTGAGAGCTCTTTACTACGGTCTCACAAATGCCATCACTAAGCTGGCCCGCAGCGGCAGGGGCTATGATCGTCTTTCCCTGCCCCTCTCCTGGGTCAGGAGGGCCGAGAAGCACTTCGGCCCCGGGGGCACCTCTACCTACATGGGTCATCTTCGCCGCGTCTTTCCCCGGCGGGAAGAGGCGTGGAGGAAGAACTTGCTGGCCGACTACTGGCGCAACCATCAGAGACGAATCCTCGGTCTCTATCACACCGCCACTCTCTCACCAGACAGGCTCTCCGATTGCGTAGAGTGGAGCGGTCTGCAGCAGCTGCGTCGCGAGGCCGTATCCGGCCAGGGCGTTCTGCTGCTGGTCCCTCACTACGGAGACGAACGCACACTTCACATCCTGCTTGCCATGGCAGGGCTCGAGGTTCACGTACTCACCTCCCGATACATGGAAGCGTCTCCCGCAATCAGGGAGCGGAGGCTGGGGGTGTCGCGCAGATGGAACGAGCTGCACTTCCCCGACGAGAGCCCTTCATGGATGCCCGAAGTGCTTAAGAGCGGCGGGGTGGTACATTTCGCACCCACCTGCTGGGGCGGTGTGCGGGGAGAGTGGCTGAAGACCTTCGGGGTACCGGTCCTGGTCAGTACAGTACCGGAGAGGCTCTGGCGACTGACCGAATGCCGGATATTCCTGGGCTGGAATACGATACTTCCAGGCATGCGCTACAGGATCGAGCTGGAGCCGTTCGAACCCGAAGTGGGCGGCAGGATATTCAACAGGAGTCTTTTCGAAAGGATAGAGGCAGGGGCCAGACGGAAGCCCCGGCAGTACGACTGGATGAACCTGGTGATACGTCACCGGGAGACGAATACCATGGTGCGTCTGGGAGGAGTGCCCAGAAGCGAGAGGACTTTGGAGGAGCGCGCCATCGACGCAGATTGGAACCACCAAAGGGTGGCGGCGCTGGAGGAGACCCGGCAACTGCCGCGGCTGCGGAACGAAACCGGCGGGACTCCTGTTTCATAACAGCGCGAAAGGGTATCTTAGCCTGATCGAAAGTGGAAGGAATTCGGCTTGGAGGTCTGTAGGACTTGAGGGTGGCACTAGTCTATCCCAGGTGGGACTGGATCGAGTACAACGGCCTGGCAGAGCCCATAGGGCTTCTGCAGCTGCACGCAGCCCTGCGTGAGGCGGGCCACGAACCGGTCTACCTGGACTATTCCTTCTGCAGCAGCCTAGACGACCTCGACGAGAAGGCCCGGGGAGTGGGGATGGTGGGAGTGGCCATCTCCGCCGCCGCCAAGATGAGTCGGGCCGACACCGTCACCCGGCACTTGCAGGAGGTCCTCCCCGATGCCGTCTTCGTGGCCGGAGGCGCCTACCCCAGCATATTCCCGGGCAAGGTGATGGAGCAGACTCCCTATCACTACGCCCTGGTGGGAGAGGCTGAGGAGTCCATAGTGGAACTGGCCGACAGGCTGGAGGCCGGCGATGACCCCACCGATATCCGCAACCTGGTGTTCAGGCGCGACGGAGAGCTGGTGGAGAACCCCCGCAGGGCGGTGCCGCAGGACCTGGATGCCCTGCCTTTTCCCGCCAGGGACGTGGTGGACTACGACTCCTACTTGAGAAACGGCATGTCTGAGTACGGCGTGGTCACTACCAGGGGATGCCCGTTCAAGTGCATCTACTGCAAGCCCAGCACAGATCTGATCTACGGGGGAGGGATAAGGTACCGCAGCGCCGAAAACGTGGTGGAGGAAATCGTGGGTCTGGCGGAGCTGCGGGGGTTGAGCCGCATGCCGGTCTTCTTCAAGGACGACACCATCACCATGCATCCCACGGCCTGGTTCGAGGAGTTCCACAACCGTCTGCTGGAGGCGGGACTGGAACTCTGCTGGCACTGCAACAGCAGGGTGGACACGGTAACCCGCGACAAGGTGCGTATGATGGCCGAGAGCGGCTGCCGCTGCATTTCCTTCGGTGTGGAAAGCGGGAGCCAGAAGATTCTGGACTTCTACCGGAAGGGTACCACGCCGGAGCAGGCCGAACGGGCGTTCGACTGGTGCCACGAGTTCGGCGTGGAAGCCACCGCCAACCTGATGATAGGCTTCCCCATGGAGACCGAGGAGGACCTGCGGGCCACCTACGAGCATCTGAAGCGGCTGAAGCCCGACGACATCATCGTGTACTTCTCCACAGCAATTCCCGGGCGCTACATACACGACTGGGCGGTGGAGAACGGCTACCTTTCCAGCGATACCAACCCCGAGCTCCTGGACCCGGCCAGGAACAGGGCCTGCGAGGTCATGAACATGCGGCTGCCGTTCGTCTCCCTTCAGGACGTCATCGACTGGAAGCACCGGATCGAGCGCTACCGAAGCTGGCGGAAGGTCAGCAGCTTCGAGAACATCCGGAAGTGGGCGTCGGAGCTGGCCAGGCACCCCGGAAGCGCCCTGCGCAAGGCCGGACGGGTAGTAAGAGGCTTCGGCGGCAAGGGCGAGGACATCGTCCAGGGCTGAGAGGTGGAGAGCATTCGGGTCACCCTCGTATATCCCAACTACGGAAGCGGAAAGCGCTCCAAGTACTTCCCCTTGGGATTGGCCTACGTGGCGTCTGCGCTTCTGGAAGCCGGAGCACGGGTCACCGTGGTGGACATGGAGGGCGATGACCTGACGGTTGAAGAGGCCGAGAGGGATGTTATAGAGAGCGAGCCCGATCTGGTGGGATTCGGGGGCATGGTCACCCGCTACCGGATCGTCCGTGAGCTGGGAAACCGCCTTCGGCCGCAACTGCCCAATGCCCTGTTCGCAGCAGGCAACAGCGGGGCCACCACCTTGCCCGGACTGTACCTGAGGCGTTGCGGTATGGACGTCGTGATACTGGGGGAGGGCGAGGTCACCGCCGCCGAAGTGGCCGGCGAGCTGGCGCGGGAAGGCAGTTGGCGGGAGGTGCCGGGTCTGGCCTTCCTCGACGATGAGGGAGACGTTGCCTACTCTCCACCCAGGAAGCATATAGGCGACCTGGACGCCATTGCGTCCCCGGCATGGCCACTATTCCCCGTGGACCGCTACATACGAAGCATGGACCACCGCCAGAAGACCCGCCCCCACATGGAGGTGGTTGCCAGCCGCGGATGCCCCTACAACTGCGTCTACTGCTACCATCTTTACGGCAGACGGGTAAGACGCCGGTCGCCTGCGTCCATCGTCACAGAGGTGGAGGAGCTTGTGGACCGCTACGGCATCGAGTACACGGGGTTTCCCGACGACCTCTTCACCAGCGACCGGGAGTTCGTACTGGAGGTCTGCAGGCTCTTCCGCCAGAGGCTTCCGGGTATCGGCTGGAGTTGCATCGGTCGGGTGAACCTGGTGGATCCGGAGATGCTCCGGGAGATGCGGCGGGCGGGCTGCGACTGGATCTCCTACGGCATCGAATCCGGAAGTGACCGTATGCTGCGCCGCATGCGGCGGGGAGTCACAAGCGATGATTGTCTCCGGGGGATCAGGATCACCCGGGAGGCGGGAATCCACGCCGAGGGGTCGTTCCTGATAGGAATGTTCGGTGAGACCAGGGAGACCGTGGCGGAGACGGTGGACTTCTGCCGGCGGGCCGACATGACGGCGCCCATGCTCTACGTGACCCCCTATCCCGGCACGGAGATTTTCGAGGAGGCCAGGGAAAAGGGTCTGATACCGGACGTGGAGGCCTTCGTGGAGAAGATGGATGCGGCGGACAGACTTCTGGTTAACCTCACAGACATGCCGGACGCTGAGCTCAGAAGGCTCAAAGATTGGGCCCAGGGTCAGATAGGCAGGTCCTACCTCATGCGCAAACCTCTGACACGGATACCCAGGATGCTATGGAAGCACGCCAGGCTTCGGGGCCTTCGGGGAATCGCCACAGACACCAGGGAGCTGGTCAGCAGCTGCCTCAGGCGTTAGCGCCATCCGCTTCCGGGGCGGGGCAGCCTTGGAAGGCAGTCCCGCCCCGAGACATTCCTAGAACGAATCCGCGCAGTCGGTAATCTTCACGTCTTCCACCACGGCGTAGGAGGGAACCCCCATGGCCCTGGGTGACCGACGGGCGTAGGTGCTGGACTGGTTCTGGGACACCGCCGCAGACGAGAGGGTCCTC
>JAWLEP010000027.1:0-42218 GCA_041686025.1 Candidatus Fermentibacteraceae bacterium | reverse complement strand
AGAGTTGCCGCCCTGGAGGGGGAGATGGGCGACCCCTCGTTCTGGAACGACCATGAGTCGGCCATGAAGACCGTGCGGGAGATGAAGAAGCTTCAGGCGTGGACCAGGCCGGTGGTCGAGCTGGAAGCCAGGCTGGGCGACGTGGAGGCCGCCCTGGAGCTGATGAGCGAGGAATCGGACCAGGAGCTGGCCGAAGACGCCCGTCAGGCGCTGATGCAGGTCTCGGACCGGCTGGACCGGCTGGAGTTCCGCCAGATGCTCTCCGGGCCCCACGACGAGAACGACGCCATACTGACCATCAGGTCCGGGGCCGGGGGCATAGACAGCCAGGACTGGGCCGAGATGCTCCTGAAGATGTACACCTACTGGGCCGAGAAGCAGGGCTTCGACCTGGAGGTGCTCAGCTGCCAGGAGGGCGACGAGGCCGGCATCCGGGAGGCCGTCCTGTCGGTGAAGGGCCCCTTCGCCTATGGCTACCTCAGCGCCGAGAACGGTATCCACAGGCTGGTGCGCAAGTCTCCCTTCGACCAGAACCACCGGCGGCACACCAGCTTCGCGTCCGTTTTCGCCCTGCCCGAGCTGGACGAGTCCATCGAGGTGGAGGTCCGCGACGAGGACATCCGGATGGACACCTACCGGGCCAGCGGCGCAGGCGGGCAGCACGTGAACAAGACCTCCTCGGCGGTGCGGATAACCCACGAGCCCACGGGGATAGTGGTGACCTGCCAGAACCAGCGGTCGCAGCACCGCAACCGGGAGATGGCCATGAAGATCCTCAAGGCCCGGCTCTACGAGCGCGAGGAGGAGAAGCGCCGAAAGGAGCGGGAGAAGCTGGAGGAGGGCAAGAAGGACGTCTCCTGGGGCAACCAGATACGGTCCTACGTTCTCCACCCCTACCAGATGGTGAAGGACCACAGGACGAACACCGAGACCTCCAACGTGGACGCGGTGCTGGCCGGTGACATACAGGAGCTGATAGAGGCCTACCTGAGAATGGTGGGCTGAGGGAGATAGAGCGGGGAGCGCAGGCATGAGCGACAGAGAAGAGCAGGTGGAGAACAGGATCCAGAAGCTGCAGCAGCTGCGGAAGCTGGGGGTGGAGCCCTATCCGGCCCGTCCGCCCAGCCCCGCGCCGGTGCCCGAGGTGCGGGAGGCCGGAGAGACCGATGAGCCGGTTACCGTGGCCGGGAGGATCAGGGCCGTGCGCCGTCACGGCAAGACCATTTTCGCCGACCTGGAGGGCCAGGGGGCGGCCATACAGCTCTTCATCCGCAAGAACGACCTGGACGACGAGACCTGGAGCCTGGTGGGCCTGCTGGACCTGGGCGACATCGTGGAGGCGGCCGGGCCGGTGTTCACCACCCGCATGGGCGAGCTCTCCGTGAAGGCGTCCTCGCTGCGCATGCTGTGCAAGAGCCTTCGGCCCCTGCCCGTTGTGAAGACCGACGAGGAGGGGGTCCGCCACGACGTGGTGAGCGACCGGGACTACCTCTACCGCCACCGGTGCGTGGACCTGCAGGTGAACCCGGAGTCGCTGCGGCGCTTCCTCAGCCGCACGGGGATAATCGCCGCCATACGGAGCTACCTGGACGAAAGCGGTTTCCTGGAGGTGGAGACGCCCATACTGCAGTCCCTCTACGGAGGGGCCGCCGCGGAGCCCTTCATAACCCGCTACAACTACCTGGACCGGGAGTTCTACCTGCGCATCGCCACCGAGCTGTACCTGAAGAGACTGGTGGCCGGGGGAATAGACCGGGTCTACGAGATCGGCAAGGACTTCCGCAACGAGGGCGTGGACCGGACCCACAGCCCGGAGTTCACCCAGCTGGAGCTGTACGAGGCCTGGGCCGACTACGAGGTGATGATGCGGCGCTTCGAGGAGATGGTGGCCGCGTCCGCCGAGGAGTGCGGCCTGGGAGAGACCATATCCTACCGGGGGACCCAGCTGAGCATCTCGCCTCCCTTCAGGAGGATGGGATTCTGCGAGAGCCTGCGGAAGGCCAGCGGGGAGGACCTCCTCTCCCGGGATGCCTCGGAGCTGCGGAAGCTGGCAGACGACCTGGAGATCGCGGGGGGTACGACGGACAGGCCCGGCCTGCTGGACAAGCTCTTCGACCACTACGTGGCCGACTCCATAATCGAGCCCACCTTCGTGGTCGACTACCCCGAGGAGCTGTCGCCGCTGGCCAAGGCCAAGGCCGGAGCACAGGGAATCACCGAGCGCTTCGAGCTGTTCGCCGCCGGCCTGGAGCTGGGCAACAGCTTCAGCGAGCAGAACGACCCGGTGGCCCAGCGCAGGCGGCTGGAGCAGCAGGCGGCGGAGAGCGGCCTGCGGGATGGAAGGGTGGACGAGGACTTCCTGTTCGCCCTGGAGGTGGGCATGCCCCCCACCGGCGGCCTGGGAGTGGGAATCGACCGCCTGGTGATGCTCCTCACGGACGCCCGGTCCATAAGGGACACCATACTCTTTCCGCACCTGCGCGGCCTGGGCGAGGGGTAGGCCTTGCCGGCTCCGCTGGCGCTGAGGGTGGGGATGCGGCAGCTGTTCAGCCCCTCCCACTCCGGCTTCATACGCACCGTCTCGGCACTGAGCGTGTTGGGTCTGGCCATAGGGGTGGCGGCTCTGCTGATACTCAACGCCTTCATGAGCGGCTTCACAGGCTCCATTATGCGTTCGCTGAACAGGGTGAACCCCCCGGTGGTGGTCAGGGCGCCCGGAGGATATGCCCTGGATGAGGGCGACCTGGCCCTGGTGGACTCCCTGGCGGCCCGGACCGCGGGCCTGGACGGCGTGTCGCCCCGTTCCACCGGAACGGTGATACTGGCGGGAGCCGGCGGCAGCGTAGCCGGGGCGGAGCTGTGGGCGGTGAGCTGGATGGGCGAGGAGGGCATTACCCGCCTGCCGGACATGATGGAGGGCAGGAGCCGGGAGGGGGTCCTTCTGGGACGCGATCTGGCCGGACGCCTGCAGGTGGAGGAGGGAGACGAGGTGCGGCTGGCCTCCACCGAGACCGCCGAGGTCTCCGGCATGGGCACGGCGGTTCTCGACACCATCGTGCACGCGGAGGTGGCCGCGGTGGCCGACCTGGGAATAGAGGACTACAACGCCGGGGTCGTGGTGGCCGACATGGCTGCGGGCAGGGGCCTCTTCGGCGCTGGAGCCGAGTACTCGAGCATCGGCGTGGGCACCGGGGCAGGCACGGACCCGGTGGAGGCGGCAGCCGGCCTCTCCACCGCCCTGAGGTCGGCCTACGTGGAGGCCCGGCACCCCACGTACATGGAGGCGGAGGCCTTTCTGCAGCAGCACTCCAACCTGTTCGCCGCCCTGGGGCTGGAGAGGCTGGCCATGACCGTGGTGCTGGCGCTGATATCGGTAGTGGCTCTTCTCAACCTCTCAAGTGCCCTTGCGATGGTGTCTCTGGAGCACAGGAGGGACCTGGGTGTGCTGCGGGCCATGGGCGCCAGCCCGGCGTTTCTGCTGCGGACGTCGCTGTCGCAGGGCGGGTTCATCGGCCTGTGCGGCGCTCTGGCCGGTACCGGGTTTGCGTTTGCTGTCATATATACAGTAAACAACTGGCTTCCTATCAGACTGGAGGGAAGCGTGTACTGGATAGAGGTCCTTTCCGGAAGGTTCCAGCCCCTGCTGGCGCTGGCCCTGGCGGCGGCCACCCTGGCGGCGAGCATGCTGGCTTCGGTGATCCCGGCGCTTTCGGCCCTCTCCATCTCACCCTCGGAGGCGGTGCGGTATGAATAGAGGAAGCGGGATGGTACTGGAGGGCATTGATATACGGAAAACCTACGGGCAGGGCGACACCACGCTGGAGATACTGAGGGGGGCCTCCATAGGGGTCCGTCAGGGAGAGGTGGTCTCGGTATCCGGGCCCAGTGGAAGCGGCAAGAGCACGCTGCTTCACATACTGGGCATACTTGACAGGCCGGACGAAGGAAGCGTGCGCATCGGCGGCGTCGATGCCTGGAAGGGCAGCGAGAGGGCCAGGGCCCGCCTGAGGAACAGGTCCCTGGGCTTCGTCTTCCAGTTCCACCATCTCCTGGAGGAGTTCACCATTACAGAGAACGTGGCCATGCCCCTCCTGCTGGCGGGCGAGAGCAGGCGTACCGCCACGGACAGGGCCGGAGAGCTCCTCCGGCAGGTGGAGATGGACCACCGGGCCGGCCACTTTCCCTCGCAGGTCTCGGGGGGCGAGAGGCAGCGAACGGCCCTGGCCAGGGCCCTGATAAGGGAGCCGGACGTGGTTCTTGCCGACGAGCCCACGGGGAACCTGGACGCGGCGGCCAGCGGCCGCGTGGAAAAGATGATACTGGACCTGGCGGACATGAGGGGCCAGGCCTTCATACTGGCCACCCACAGCAGAGAGCTGGCCTCCAGGGCCCACAGACGGACCTTCCTACGTGACGGCCTGGTGGTGGAGGAGGGCTGACTGCCACCCGCGCAATTGCAGTGCGGGGATATTACCGTTATCATTGCCATGGCGCGGCTTTGATGCCGTGATGGAACCGAACCGCCTCCAGGCGGTAGATGGTGGTTGTACGAGGGCGGCCCAGCCGCCACAGTTGAAACGGAGCAGGGGAGGCCGGATTGCCCGACCAGTTCAGCGACAGGGCCAGAAGCTCTCTAAACATTGCCAGGGCAGAGGCCAGCAAGGCGGGGCAGACGAAGGTGGGCTCCGAGCACATCCTCTACGGCATCCTCTCGGTAAAGGGAGCGAAGGCCGTAACCGTTCTGCAGAGCCTGAACGTGAAGCCCGCCGAGCTTCGCTTCCGCCTGGAGGGCTTCATGCGAAAGCCCCCGGGCGTCACGGTCCCCCGGCACGAGGTGGGCTGGACCACCAAGGCAAGGCTGGTGCTGCACGAGGCCAGCCGGCAGGCGGGCATGCTGAAGCAGCGCAAGATAGGTACCGAGCATCTGCTGCTGGGCCTTCTGGCTGTGGGCTCCTGCATGGCTTCCACCCTGCTGCGGGAGATGTCGGTTACCCTGGAGAAGACGGTGGCCCGGGTGAAGGAGCTGCCCACCGCCGCCGAGAAGGCAAAGGAGGAGGAGACATCCTCCGCCCTGGAGTTCTTCTGCCACGACCTCACCGACATGGCCCGCCGCGGGAAGCTGGACCCTGTCATCGGGCGCAAGCGGGAGATCGACAGGCTCATACAGGTCCTCTGCCGGCGCAAGAAGTCCAATCCCGTCCTCATAGGCGAGCCCGGCGTGGGCAAGACCGCAATCGTAGAGGGCCTGGCCCAGCTGGTGGTGGAGGACCACGTTCCCGAGGCCCTGCACGACAAGCGGCTGCTGGCCCTGGACATGGCAGGGGTGATAGCGGGCACCAAGTACCGCGGGCAGTTCGAGGAGCGCCTGAAGGCCCTGATAAACGAGATCGTGGAGGAGGGCGACGTGGTCCTCTTCATAGACGAGGTCCACTCCGTGGTGGGGGCCGGGGCCGCCGAGGGCGCCATAGACGCGGCGAACCTGCTGAAGCCGGCGCTGGCCAGGGGGCAGATACAGTGCATAGGCGCAACCACACTGGACGAGTACCGCCGCCGCATCGAGAAGGACGGCGCCCTGGAGCGGCGCTTCCAGCCGGTGGCCGTGGACCCGCCCAGCGTGGAGCAGACCATAGAGATACTGGAGGGCCTGCGGCACCAGTACCAGGAGCATCACGGCACCGAGTACACCGACGAGGCCGTGGAGGCCTGCGCCAGGCTGGCCGACCGCTTCATAAGCGGACGCTTCCTGCCGGACAAGGCCATCGACGTGCTGGACGAGGCCGGGGCCAGGACCAGGCTCACCGCATCCGAGATCCCCTCGGAGATACTGGAGCTGGAAGACAGGATAGAGGAGCTGGAGGAGACCAAGAGGGAGAGCTCCGAGCAGCGCGACTTCGACAGGGCCGTCAGGCTCCGCGAGCGCATAGACGAGCTGCGCAGCGACCTCTCCCGGCGCCGGGCCGCATGGCATGCCGCCGTGGAGGTGGAGGCGGTCACCGCCGACCTGGTGGCCGAGGTGGTCTCCGAGATGACCGGAATCCCGGTCAACAGGGTGGGGGACAACGAGCTTCAGCAGCTGGTGGACCTCGAGGAGCGTCTGAGGCGGCACATAGTGGGCCAGGACCAGGCCATTGCGGTGATCGCCAACGCCATCCGGCGCAGCCGCGTGGGGCTGCGCAACCAGGCCCGTCCCGCCGGCGCCTTCCTCTTCCTGGGTCCCTCCGGGGTGGGAAAGACCGAGACGGCCAGGGTGCTGGCCGAGCAGGTCTTCGGGGAGCAGTCGGCCCTGATACGGATGGACATGTCCGAGTTCCAGGAGAGCTTCGCCGGGTCGCGCCTGGTGGGAGCCCCTCCAGGATACGTGGGCTACGACGACGGCGGCCAGCTCACCGAGAAGGTGCGCCGCAGGCCCTACTCCGTCGTGCTGCTGGACGAGGTGGAGAAGGCACACGCCGACCTGTTCAACATGCTTCTGCAGGTGATGGACTACGGCCGGATGACCGACTCCTACGGCAGGTCGGTGGACTTCACCAACACCATACTGATCATGACCAGCAACATCGCCTCCAAGGAGCTGCATTCCGGAAAGCTGGGCTTCGCAGGCGGCAACGGCGCCAGCGACGACGACAGGGCCAGGGAGATCGCCATGGAGGGGATGAAGCGCTTCTTCAACCTTGAGTTCATCAACCGCCTGGACGAGACCGTGGTATTCAACACCCTCAAGCCCAGTGACATCGAGAAGATAGTGGACATACAGCTCCGCGACGTGCGCGGCCGCCTGGACGAGATGGGGCTCTCCCTGGAGATAACCGAAGAGGCCCACACCCTCATCTCCGAGAGCGGCTACGACCCCCGCAGCGGCGCCCGGCACCTGCGTCGGGCCATTCAGCGGCTGGTGGAGGACCCCCTCACCGACGCCCTGCTGCGCGGGAGGTTTGGCCCGGGGGACGACATAAGGGCCGTCCGCCGCGGCGACGAGCTGGTCTTCGTCAAGGCTGACAGCGATGCCGACCGTCACCACGAGGTGGCCACAACGTCTGGAAGCAAGACGAAGTGAGGCTCGGACTCCTGGCAGCAACGATTCTGGCCGCGTCCGCACTGTCCCTTCCGGTGGGAGATGTCGCTGTGGAGGGCAACGGGTTCGTCAGCGACTCCCTGATCATCCGGAGCTTCGGCAGCCTGCCCGGGTACGAGCTGCGCCCCATGTCGGTGAGCCAGGGCATACGCAACCTGTTCGGCCTGGGCTACTTCAGCCGGATAGAGGTGCTGGCGGACACCCTGGAGGACCAGGTGGACCTCACCATCAGCGTCTCGGAGAACCACATACTCAGCGACTACAGGTTCGAGAACCCCGGCGAGCTGGACGTGGGTGACGTCCGGGACTCGCTGACCCTTCTTCCCGGCCAGACCGTCTCCGGCATGGACGTGGAGAGGGCCAGGCAGATAATCCTGGGGATGTACGAGGAGGAGCACAGGCATTTCGCCGAGGTGGACGCCCGCTGGGAGCCCCCGGACCTCGATGGCCGCAGCGAGCTGGTGTTCGAGTGCCGCCAGGGCCCCGACGTCAGGGTGGGCGAGATCGTCTTCACCGGCAACGAGGCCTTCAGCGACGACAAGCTGCGCGGCGAGATGGACACCCACGAGGACACCTTCTGGCGCTCCGGCAGGCTTCGGGAGTCCACTCTTCGCGAGGACCGGACGAAGATAGAGGACTTCTACGGCAACCACGGATACCCCTACGCCCGAGTCACCGGGATCGCGCGGACGGTTATGGAGGACGGCCGCCACCTGAGGCTGGACATCAGCGTCAGCGAGGGCAGGAAGTACCGTTTCGGCCGGCTGAGCTTCGGCGGCAACCAGAACGTGCCCGACAGCCTTCTGCAGAAGGCCCTGGAGATAGAGACCGGGGAGGAGTTCGACTCCGAGGAGCTGCAGCGGTCGCTGGAGAACATCTACCAGGTCCTTCAGGACCGGGGATACTTCTACGCCCAGGCCAGCCCCTCCGTGACCCCCGAGAACGATTCCACGCTGGCGCTGGAGTTCCGCGTAGACGAAGGGGAGCGGGCGCATATCCGGCGGGTGGACATAGTGGGCAACACCCGTACCCACGACAACGTGATCCGCCGCGAGCTGAAGATCTACCCCGGCGACCTCTTCACCAGGACCAGCCTGATGCGCAGCATTCGCAACGTCTACTACCTCAACTACTTCAACAACGTTATCCCCGATTTCAACATGATAGAGGGCTCCTCCGACATAGACCTGATCGTAGAGGTGGAGGAAAAGACCACGGGCAGGGCCGGGATAGGCGCCGGCTACAGCGGCCAGGAGGGCCTGAACGGTTATCTGGAGCTGGGGGAGAGCAACCTGTTCGGCCGGGGGCAGAGCATCAACATCAACTACACCTTCTCGAAGAGGCGCAACGACATACAGCTCGGTTTCACCGAGCCGTGGTTCCGGGACACTCCACTGAGCCTGGGCGGAGAGCTCTTCCACACCACCAGCGATTATACGCAGTACGACAGGAAGCGCACCGGCGGGGCAGTAACAGTGGGCAGGCCCGTGCCCTGGGTGGACTTCCTGTCGGTTTCCACCCGGTACACGCTGGAGAAGGTGAACGTCTACAACATCACCGACGACTCCACCAGCTTCTACTACGACCTCAGGGACCTGCAGTGGCCGCGCTGGACCAGCTCGCTGCGTTTCACCGTCCTCCGGGACAGCCGCGACCGCAAGGTCTTTCCCGGAGAGGGGTCGCGAAACTCCATCTCGGCCGAGTACGCCGGAGGCGTGCTGGGGGGCAACATCGGCTTCGCCAAGTACCTGCTGGACAGCGCATGGCACATGCCGGCCTTCTGGAAGTTCTTCCTCACCCTCCGGCTGAGGGCGGGAACCATCGCCTCGCTGGCCGGCAGGGAGCCCCCCGCCTACGAGCTGTTCGAGCTGGGCGGAACCGGCTTCTACGGCCTGCGCGGCTACGACGACAACTCCATCGGGGCCGTGTCGGGATTCGAGACCGTGGGGGGGAGGACCATGATGATCCTCTCCGCCGAGTACCGCTTCAGGGTGATAGACCAGCTGCAGCTTTCGGTCTTCGCAGACGCCGGAGATGCCTGGAACTCCTGGTCGGACACCGAGTTCTGGAATCTCAACAGGGGAGCAGGCATGGGAATCCGGGTGGAGGTGCCGATGCTGGGAGTACTGGGCCTGGACTACGCCTACGGCTTCGATGGTCCAGACAGGGGATGGAGGCCGCATTTCCAGATAGGAACCGAGTTCTAGCCACCGAAGGAGATTGAGATGAGATACGGCATTGCCGCGGCGGCCGTTCTGGCAGCCTGTGCGCTGGCGCAGTCGGTGGCCGTGATCGACTCGGACCGGATATTCGAGTCGCTGGGCGAGGTGTCCGATGCCCGGGAGCTCCTGGAGACGGAGATCGAGGAGTACAGGGCCCACGCCGACTCGCTGCAGGACGAGATCGACCAGCTGGAGCGGGAGCTGTCCAGGACGCTGATGATGAGCCCCGAGACCAGACGGGAGAAGGAGCGGCTTCTCGATGACAAGAGGGCCGAGCTGGAGGGCTACCTTTCGGACGTGTTCGGTCCCGGCGGGACCGTTGAGAGCCGCAACGAGGAGCTGGTGTCCCCCATTGTGGCCAGCATCAACGAGACCGTACAGGAGATGAGCAACGAGGAGGACTACGACCTGGTCATCGATGCCTCGGAGGGGCTTGTGGTCTTCGCCGACCCCTCCATTGACATAACCGACGAGGTGATCGAGAGGCTGGCGGCCGGCGGCGGCAGTGATTAGCCTCGGCGGTCTCGCCGAGCATCTTCGGGGCAAGCTGGTAGGGGGCGATCCACAGCTGAAGGTCAGCGGGGTCTCCACCCTCAAGGAGGCGGGCCCCGACCAGGTCTGCTACTACGGGAACAGGAAGTACAGGAAGTACCTCGCCACTACCGGGGCACTGGCTGTCATAGTCTCGCAGCAGGTGGAGACTTCGGCGCAGGCCCAGATAGTGGTGGAGGACGCCTATGCAGCCTTCAGAGTTACCCTTGAGGTCTTCGCCCCGGATCGCAGCTCGGGTTTCTCCGGCATTCATCCCACCGCGGTAGTCCATGAGTCGGCACGCCTGGGCGACGGCGTTCGAGTGGGCCCCTGCGCGGTTGTGGACCGGGATGCCGTGGTGGGCGCCGGCTGCTCCATCGGATCGGGCTGCCACCTGGGTCCGGGATGCCGGGTGGGGGAGGACTGCCTCCTCTACTCCGGAGTGTGCGTCGGTGCGGACTGCGTCCTGGGTGAGCGGGTGATCGTGCACTCCGGCGCGGTACTGGGATCCGACGGCTTTGGCTTTGTCCCCAGACCGGACGGGAGGCACCTGAAGGTTCCCCAGAACGGGATCGTAAGGGTGGGCGACGACGTGGAGATAGGGGCCGGATGCACCGTGGACCGGGCAGTGGTTGGAGAGACGGTCATAGGCGCTCACACCAAGCTAGACAACCTGGTCCATGTGGCCCATAATGTACGTCTCGGGCGGGGATGCCTCGCAGCAGCCCAGACCGGAATCGCCGGAAGCACAGTAATCGGGGATGGCGTGGTCTTCGGCGGCCAGGCGGGTATCAACGGGCATATCTCCATAGGCGACGGCGCCAGGATCGGCGCCCAGGCCGGTGTGACCAAGGACGTGGAGCCCGGTGCCACTGTATCGGGATATCCGGCAAGGCCCCACAGGATGGCCCTGAGGCAGGATGCCATCCTCAGGCGGCTGCCCGAGCTCTACAGAAGGCTGTCCGGGGATGGGGAACCGGGCAGCGGAGAGGCGGAGCGATAGGCTCCCCTGCGTCCTTCCCTATTCGACGACCGGACTCTGGAGGGCAGGCAGCATGATATCTACCAATCAGACAACCCTGGAAAACACGGTATCCTACAGCGGGGTGGGTCTTCACAAGGGCAACGACACTACGATAACGTTCAAGCCGGCTCCGGCCGACTCCGGAATAACATTCGTACGCACGGACGTGGAGAGCCGGCCGTCCATCAACGTCACCGGTATGAACGTCCGGAAGGTGGAGGAGCAGTCGCGGCGGACGACCCTGGGGGAGAACTACTTCGAGGTCCATACCGTGGAGCACGTGCTCTCGGCACTCTACGGCCTGGAGGTGGACAACGCCATAATCGAGCTGGACTCCGACGAGCCCCCCGAGCCGGAGGACGGCTCTGTAAGACCCTACGTGGAGGTCCTGGAGGGTGCCGGGATCAGGGAGCTGGACAAGCCACGGAAGATACTGAAGATAGTGGAGCCGGTGAGCGTGGAGGCCTTCGGCGCCCAGATAACCGTGGTGCCCTACGACGGCTTCAGGGTCAGCTTCACCATTGACTACGACCACGAGGTTCTGGGGGCGCAGTACGCCAGCTTCGACATCACCCCCGAGGTGTTCAAGAGGGAGATCGCTCCGGCCAGGACCTTCTGCTTCTACCGCGACGTAAAGAGCCTGCAGGACAAGGGACTCATCAAGGGCGGGACGCTGGACAACGCCATCGTGATCGGTGACGAGGGGATCATGAACCCCGAACCGCTTCGTTTCAGGGACGAGTTCGTCCGGCACAAGATACTGGACCTGCTGGGAGACCTGTCGCTGCTGGGCCGGAGGATCCAGGGACACGTGATCTCGGCGAAGTCCGGACACGCATCCAACGTTCAGTTCATCAACGAGATAGCCCGGCGGTACCGCAGCAAGGACCAGCGTGCCGGCAAGGAGCTCACGGCCTCGAAGACATGGGACGTGCGGGACATCATGAGCATCATGCCCCACCGCTACCCCTTCCTTCTGGTGGACAGGATACTGGAGATAGAGCCGGGCAAGAGGATCGTGGGTATCAAGAACGTCACCATAAACGAGCCCTTCTTCCAGGGCCACTTCCCCGCCAATCCCATCATGCCCGGAGTCCTGGTGCTGGAGGCCATGGGCCAGGTGGGAGGCCTGATGCTCTTCAACTCAGTGGACCAGCCGGAGAGGTGGCTCGTCTACTTCGCCGGCATAGACAAGGCCCGGTTCCGCAACCCGGTGATGCCGGGCGACCAGGTGGTATTCGAGCTGGAGATGCTCAGGATGCGGGGGACCACCTGCCGCATGAGGGGCACGGCAAAGGTGGACGGGAACGTCGCCGCGCAGGCGGAGCTGATGGCTATACTGGTGGAGAAATGACTGTCCATCCCGCCGCCCTGGTCGAGACCGAGGTTCCCGAGGACGTGGAGATCGGGCCCTTCGCGGTGGTCACCGCGGAAGTCACGCTCTCCCCGGGCTGCAGCATCGGGGCCCATGCCTACGTGGACGGCCCCACGGTCCTGGGAGAGGGGGTCTCCATAGGACCCTCGGCAGTGGTGGGCACCGACCCCCAGGACCTGAAGTACGCGGGCGAGAGAACCCATCTGCAGGTGGGCGCCGGAACCGTCATCCGGGAGTTCGCCAACATCAACCGGGGAACCGCTGCCAGCGGCAGGACGGAGATCGGCGAGAGCTGCCTCATCATGGCCTACGCCCACGTGGCCCACGACTGCAGGATAGGAGACGGCGTAATACTGGCCAACTGCGTCCAGCTGGCCGGACACGTGGAGATAGGCGACCACACCACCATCGGGGGCGTGGTGCCCGTCCATCAGTTCGTCCGCATCGGCTCGCACGTCATGGTCGGGGGCGGCTTCCGGGTGGTCAAGGACGTTCCCCCCTTCATGCTGGCCGGCGGCTGCCCGCTGCGGCTGGCCTCCCTGAACACCATCGGCCTGCGGAGAAGGGGCTTCGACAGGGAGAGGCTGGAGAACCTGCGCAGGGCTTTCCATCAGCTCTTCCGGGAGGACGGCGTCATAAGCGAAAAGGCCGGCTCCCTGCTGGCAGAGGACGGCTGGGGGCCCGACGCCCGTCACCTGGCCGAGTTCGTGATGGAGTCGCGCAGGGGACTGGTCACTTAGGGGAAGGCATTGCCTCTTCTGCTGGTTGTTCTGGCACTGCTGACGGCCGAAGGCGGCCCCGAAGGGACCGAGGACAGCGGCCGCGGTGCCCCGCAGCCGCGGGACTCGGTCCGGACCTCTCCCGATACCCTGGATGCCGCATACACCTTCGGAGGCCAGTGGCAGCCGAACCCCACCGGGGCCCTCCTCCGATCCGCCGTTCTTCCAGGATGGGGCCAGTTCTACAACAGGGAGCCGCTGAAGGGACTGGCGCTGGGTTCGGTGGAGCTGGGGCTGCTGGCCTGGCTTGTAGCGGAGCACGCCATGGCCGAGGAGGCCAGGGACGACTTCCGCAGAACCGGAGACCCCTTCTACGAGGACAGCTACGAGCGCCACAGCGCCCGCAGGCTGGATCTGATCTGGTACACATCGGCGGCATGGCTGTACGGCATGCTGGACGCCTACGTTGACGCCCACCTGTACGGGTTCTCGCGGGAGAACAGGGACTTCGAGAGGGAGACCGGCGGACCCGAGAGCCGCGTCATCGGCGGCATGATCTACTTCCGTTTCTGAACCGGAGGGAATAGGGCTTGCTTCTGGCTGTACTACTGGTGAGCGCCGCTGCCGACACTCCCGAGGAGCGGGAGCTGATCGAGCGGGCCAGAAAGGGCGACAGGGAAGCCTTCGGGGAGATAGTGAAGATGTACCAGAACAGGGTGTTCAGACTGGCCAGAAGGATGTCGCGCAGCGACGACGACGCCTGGGACATAACCCAGGATGCCTTCATCAGGGCCATGGACGCCATGGAACGGTTCGACCCCCAATACCGCTTCTTTACGTGGATGTACCGCATAGTGGTCAACCTGGCGATAAACAAGACCGAGAAGCGGAAGCGCCGGGGAGAGGTGACGTTCGTGGAGGAGTACGACGGCGACGGCAGCCAGGTGGTGGAGGACCAGGCACTGGAGCGCGCCGCCGCCGAGGAGCTGGCCGAAGCGGTGAAGGGGGCAGTGGGCAGGCTCTCCCCGCCCCTGCGCGCTGTCTTCGTGCTTCGGGTGGACCAGGGACTCAGCTACAGCGAGATCTCCGAGACCCTGGACATAGCCATGGGCACGGTAATGTCGAGGCTCTCCCGGGCCAGGGAGGCCGTGAGGGAATCCGTATCCGGCCTTCTGGGCCCCGAATCCGCCAGGGAAGGGGGATAGCCGATGATGGGCAAAGGACGTTCGGGCTGCCCCTCCTTCCGGGAGCTGATGGCCCTCATGGACGGCGAGCTCCCCGCGGACCGGCGCCGGGAGGTGCAGGGGCATCTGGAGGCCTGTCCCCGCTGCAGGAGCATCGTCGAGTCCCAGAAGCGCATGGAGGAATCCTGGAGGGACGATTACGAGGCCCCGCCGGAGAGCGGTTTCCGCAGCATGAGGAAGAAGGTCCTTCAGCGGGACGGGGCGTCTTCGGGAAGCCGTCTCCTCAGGTTCGGTCTCCCGGTAGCCGCCGCGCTGATCGCGGCCCTGGTGGGCCTGAGGCTCTTCGTTCCCGGTGCGGGAAGCCTACTCGGGACCGTGGAATCGCCTTCAGTCTCCGCGGCCAGGAGGGCCGAGGAGACCATGGCCACCACCCGGGACGAGTCCGGGGCGGCCGGGCAGGTCCCTGCGGGTGCCGCGGGCGAGGAGATGGAGGAGAGCGCGGAGGACGATCAGCAGCAGGCGGACACCTCTGCGATCATGTCCGCAGAGCCCGCAGAGGAGGCTGTACAGCAGGAACCCGAGGCCTCGGCCATGGATGACACTCTCGCAGACGCTACAGAGGGCCTGTCCAGGGCCGGCAGGGAGGATGCCGACCTGGCCGGGCAGACGGGCGCGGGAGAGGCCCCCGCTCCGGAGGAAATCGATGAGAGCGTTGTCGGTGCGGGAAGCGGCGGGGATGACACCGTCGGCGCCGGGGAGGAGGAATCTGCCCCCATGTTCTCTCCCCCCGAGAGCGTATGGGCGGATCGGGAGGCGGCCCGGCAGCCCGGGGAGGACAGCCTGGAGATTGTGGCGGACGCCATGGGGCTGTCGCTTGCGGAGAAGGACGAGGATGCTGCGGACTCCACGGTCCGGATTCGAAGCACCACCTCCCACGACGGGATGATCGCCGGCAGCGCGGCCCCGGGGGACTCCACGGTCATGCTGCATCTGACCTTCGATTCGGCGGGAAGGGCTTTGTCGGACCGTGAGCAGCTGCTGGACAGCCTGGCGGCCGGCTGGCGTGACTCGCTTCAGGGCCTGTACGCCGACACCACCATCACACTGACCCTTCAGCGGATTCTGGAGCTGATCGGGCTGCCCTGACCCCGGGCCGCCGACGGGGAGCGGAGGGTATCCGATGCCGGCCCCTCGTATTAGTATATTCCTGTAGAGGTCCGAACCCACCAGACTGAAGAAGGGGACAGGATGAGGAACTTGCCCATAGCCCTGCTGCTTGCTCTCGCCGCCGTATCCGCCGCCGCCCTCCCCAGGATAGGGGTAGTTACGCTCGACGTGTACGGGGAGGTAGATTCGGCCGCGGTCATCGAGCAGGTTGAGACCGGGTACGTACGTAGCGGCAGGTTCGAGGTGGTATCGGTCGCCGAGCTGGCCGGCGACGGCCTGACCCCGGAGAACATCGCCTACAGGCTGGACGAGATCAGCTCCGAGGAGAATCTCGATGTAATAGTGGCCATAGACGTGAGACCTCCCGCTACGGACGAGTACACCACAAGGCGCAACGACTCGCTGATCACTGTGAGGGAGGTCTCGGTGGAGGTCTCGGGCAGGTTCTACTCCTCGGCCGGATCCCTGATCGGAACCGTGAGCGAGAGGGCGTTCGACGAGCGCGAGGCCCCTTACTCCGCCGATGTCCAGCGGCTGGCCCTGCGGGCCGCCGGGGAGCTGGTGTCCAGGTCGCTGCTGGAGCTGTTTCCCGTGGAGATACGGTTCACGGCGGGAAGCGGAGCCGACCAGGAGATCCCCGCCGGATCCTCGGCAGGCCTGGAGAAGGGCATGGTCATGTCGGTGATAGGCAGCTCGCAGGGAGTGCCGGCCACCCGGGAGGAGTACGAGCTCCTGGGCAGCAGGGGGCTGGTGCAGATAACGTCTGTGGGAAACTCCACAGCCAGGGCCCGGCTGCTGGCCGGGCGTCTGGTGGAGGGCGGGCCGGTGACGGCGGTGGAGTCGGGGCAGCCCGCAGCGGTATCCATCTCCTACCAGGCGTGCCCGGCATCCGTGGAGCCCGGCGACTCTCTGGACAGCGATGACGGCACGCTGCTGGTCAACAGCGTTCGCATAGAGGGAAGGACCGCGAAATGGGGGCTCTCCTTCGGCGGCGCGCTGAACGCGGGTACCGCCGACCGCCTCTCCTCGGTAGGTGTGGAGGGGATGGTGGGGACGAGGATACCCGTCAGCCCTCCGGGGCTGGCTCTCAGCCTGCACGGCGGCGCTGGGATGAGCTTCCTGATCCAGGAGACGGCCGTGGACACCCTGGCCTCAAACGCCAGCGGGTTCAGCTTCGGGGGAATGGCCAGCGCAGGCCTGGAGTTTCTCCTCACCGGCCACCTGGGCCTGGAGGCCGGCGCCATCGGACGCCTCTACACCAATATAGACGGCTGGAACGTGCAGCAGTACAACGGCGTGAACCGGGACGCGGAGGCCTCCGAGCTCTACTACACCGAGTACCGCGAGGCTCCCCTGAGCTTCCGGGCCGGCCTCTGGTACCTGATCTACTAGGCGCTATTCCCTACCGCAGCACCGTTCAATTCAAGTGCCTGGCACTTGAATGGGGTGGGGGGAGGGCGGGCTAGCGGCGCCACGGCTTCTCGGCCATGCCCCGCTCCCAGATGATCTCCAGTGTGGACCAGGCCGATATGGCGAAGAAGACGCCTCCTATTATTCCCGAGAAGATGGACTGGCCCATGATGCCCAGGGCAAGGGCGGCCCCGGCTATCATGGCGAACACCAGCGCCACGATGATACCCGCGATGGACATAGGGCCCCAGTAGGATATCACCCGGATGCGGGTAAGGTGCAGGCCCCACACGAAGAGGGGATAGCCCAGCGCCCCTATCAGTCCGATGGGTATGCCGGGGATGGCGAAGGCCAGCACGAACCAGACTGCCACCAGCGGAAAGAACAGGATCAGGGCGCGGCGGGAGAAGGTCGAGATCCAGCCCAGCTTCTCGGTCACGTCTCCCAGCGCCGTCCAGAGAAAAACACCGGAGGCGAGGCCCAGAACCAGCTGGAGCTCGGGATTGGGTATCAGGCAGGAGAGGACGGCTCCGGCGGCGCCCGGTGCCAGCATCCCCAGGAAGAAGGCCAGGGATCCGGCGTTGCCCGACCGCTGCGAACGCACGAACAGCCGGGTGCCGAGGACGTGGAGAAATATGAACACAGGCACGGTCGCCACGGCGAAGAACGCCGCTACTATGTAGGGGGCGGCGGCCTGGGAGAGGATCCGCCCGGTAACTGTCTGGTACGCCAGCGCAGCCTGGTACATGCTTACCTCCGTTGCGGCCGAATGTGCTAGGTCGGCCCTTCGGCGTCAACGCCGCACCCGCCCCCGCGGACTTGCCCCGAAAGCCGCTCTGGCGTACAATAGCAAATCGTCGGGTTCCTGCTTGGGCTGCGTCTGCAGCCAGTGGACGGGAGGCACATGGGCAATCTGCCGAAAATCGCTGCTGCGGGCGGTCTTGCGGGCCTCTGTCTGCTCTCGGCGTGCGGTTCTTCCCCGGCCCCCCGGCCGATGGAGGGAGGCCTGGAGCTGGTCCTGCCGGCGGGAAAGGGCGGCACGGTCAGCCTGACGCTTCCTCCCTCCGAGTCCATGGCGATAGACACCATAACGGGCCCCGAGGACCGTCCCAGGGCAATTGTAAGCCTCACCCCCAACGAGAGAGCCCGCGTCAGGGCAGTTGCCATTCCGGAGGCCGGCACGGACGCCTACACCCGGACGGAGTACCTGCAGGCGGCCGGGCTCGACTCGGTGGACGTGATCGCAGACCCGGCGGGAGAGGAGGGCGTGCCCCTGGTCTCCTACTTCACGGGGGACTCCGCGTCCCTGGAGCGGGTCTGGGCCTGCGGCTCCAAGCAGCTTCTTGCTCTCAGGGCGACCATGGCGGGCGACAGCAGGGGCATACTGCTGCGGTACCTGGCCGACGCCCTCAGGTCGGCCTCCCGGGAGCCCTGGAGCGGTGAGCGGGGCGTGTACCTGGCCGACCGCACGCGCCGCGAGATTTTCAGAGAGGCCGGAGAGGGCGATGTCACGCCTCCGCCCTACATACGCCACTCCCTGCATCTCAGCGTGCTTCCCACGGTCCACCGCCTGGACCTCCTGGACACCCTGACCATAGACTTCTCTCCCACTCCGGCGGACAGCCAGCTGGCCCTGAACCCCCCCGAGAGGGCCGGGGGCTCCGTAAGCGCCCTGACTCCCATCAGGGGTGAGGTGAACCAGTCCGGGGGGAGCATGGTGTGCGTGGCCGACAGCGAGAGGGTCTTCCAGGGAGTCTACTCCACCAGCCTGGAGGGGTTCTTCCTCCGGGAGGACGACTCAGGCTACCCCCTGAAGGGACAGGTGAAGCTCAACCTGTCGTTCTGCTGCGGAGCGTGGCTGCATCCATGGTCGGAGACGCCGGCCGACTACGACCTTACGGTGGAGGCTCCTGCGGGTTACAGCATCTACGCTCCCCTGGAGGAGGTCTGGAGCCGCTCCACGGACACTCTGCAGACAGCCCGCTTCACGGCCCCCGAGGGAGGCATCAGGGGGCCGGTGGCATGGGCCGTGGGGTACTTCCGGCAGGAGGAACTGAGACCGGGGTCCAGCGCCATACTTCCCGAATCCGACAGCCTGGGCGACGCCGATTCCGCCGCGCAAGCCGCGCCGGCGCTGCAGACAAGGACCGCCGTGGACTGGGCGGAAAACCTCAACAGGTTCTGCTGGAGGTACATGGGCTTCGAGGGGGCGCGTCTCGACTACATCCTCATCAGGGGGGTGGACGGCAGGGTGCTGAGGGCGGGCCCCGGATGCCTATTCGTCTCCCCCGGGCTTCTGGTGTCGCTGGGTGAGTATCCGACGTGGCCCGATTCCCTCAGCTCCGGACGCAGGCCGCTGGGCGCGGACCTGGTGGGAGCCGCCACCGCCGCCATCCTCAGCCGGTCCACGCATCTGGCCCCGGCCCTGGAACGGGCGCTGTGCGGGTGGAGCGTGCTGAGGTACTACGAGGACAACTTCCCCGCCGACGCCCCGGGGTCCGGCATGATGCGCCAGGCATTCCTCCGCTACTACCTGTACGCCACGGAGACGGAGGGAGGCACCGAGTACGCCGTCTCCGACCCCCGGCTCGGAGACAGTCCCCTGGCCGATCCGGTGCTCCTGGGCAAGGCGCCGCTGGTCCTGGACATGTTCGCCGAGAGGTTCCCGCGGTTCGAGCTGGGCCTGCAGCGGTCCATGAGCAGCCTGCGCCATTCGGGAAACTCCTTCCTCCGGCTGCACTCGGCCTTCAGGATATCGGAGAACTCCGAACAGGAGGACCTCTTCTGGAAATGGCTCACCTACCCGGGAGTGCCACAGCTGATGGTAACCTGGAGCGATTCGGCCGGAGTCCTCTACCTGCAGGTCTCCCAGTGGCAGCCCGGACTGGACTTTCCCCTGGCGCTGGACAGCGTCAGGGTGGGCTTCACCGACGGATCCTCGGCCGGCCTGGGCCTGAGCCGCCGCCAGGGCGGCGACCAGTACGTAGCGGTCCTGCCGGACACCAGCCGGGAGGTTCTCTCCCTGGAGGTCAATTCCGACTTCAGGGTCCCGGCGGACGTCGTCTACCGCAGGGGCAGGCCCGAGTGACCCAGGGCCCGGAGATGGCTTTCAGCCTCTGCCTTCATCTGCACCAGCCCGTGGGGAACTTCGACCACGTGATGGAGGACGCCTACTCCCGCTGCTACCTGCCTCTGCTGCAGGCCCTCGGCCGTCACGGAACGGTCTCTGGCCTCCACATCTCCGGATGCCTGCTGGAGTGGATAGAGAGCCACCACGGGGAGTATCTGGACATGCTCTCTCAGTACCTGCAGGCCACCGGATCGGAGATGCTCACCAGCGGCTACTACGAGCCGATTCTGCCCGTCCTCCGCGCAGATGACGCCGCGGCCCAGATACTGGCCTTCAGCCACAGGCTGGAGGCCCTGGGAGGCGGCAGGCCGCGGGGCCTGTGGCTCACCGAGAGGGTGTGGGAGCCCGCGCTGCCGGGCCTTCTGCACCGCTGCGGCGTGGAATGGGCAGTGGTGGACGACCGGCACCTGCAGCTGGCGGGGACCGAGCCCGGGGAGGCCTGGCGGCCGGCGCTCACAGAGGACGGCGGCAGACCCCTGACGCTTATGCCCAGCAGCAGGAGGCTGCGCTACCTCATCCCCTTCCACTCCTTAGACGAGGTGCGCGAAGAGCTGTCGTGCATGAGGGAGCAGGGAGTAGAGCTGGCCTTCTACGGAGACGACGGGGAGAAGTTCGGCGTCTGGCCCGGGACCCACAGGCTCTGCTTCGAGAAGGGCTGGCTGGACCGTTTCCTCACCATGCTGGAGCAGACGCCGTGGGTCCGGACCGTCTCCCCGTCGGAGGCGGCGGAGCTGGTCCGGCCCCGGGGGCCGGTCTACGTTCCCACCGCCAGCTACAGGGAAATGGGAGAGTGGACACTGCCGGTATACGAGCGCCGCAGGCAGCGGGAGCTCTCGGAGTCCCTGGGAGAGGGTCTGGAGGACCATCTGCGCGAGGGCTTCTGGCGGAGCTTCCTCTCCCGCTACCCGGAGTCCGGGGAGATGCACAAGCTCATGCTGCACCTGGAGCCGGCGGTGAGGGAATCGGGGGACGAAGATGCCCTGGCCAGCCTGTGGCGCAGCCAGTGCAACTGCCCCTACTGGCACGGCGTGTTCGGAGGCATCTACCTGCCCCACCTGCGGGAGGCGGTGTGGACCGAGCTGCTGCGGGCGGCCCGGAGGGTCCTCCCCCGGGGGGGGCCGGATGAGGTGGACTTCGACCTCGACGGCCGCCGGGAGCTGATTCTGGGCGGCGGTTCGCTGGTGGCCGTCCTCCGTCCGGAGAGGGGCCTTACCTGCACGTCCCTGGCCTGGATGGGGGGGGAGGTGCCCAGGCCATTGGGCCACGTGCTGTCGCGGCGAATCGAGGCCTACCACGACCTGGTCAGGGAGCCGGGGGGCGATGACGGCGGCGAGGCCAGGACCATCCATTCGGACATGGAGGCCCTGGAGCAGGGGCTGACCGGGCTGATAACCGAGGACGGCTGGCGCAGGTGCCTGTTCACCGACCTGCTGCTGCCTCCGGAGGCGGACGTGGACCTCTGGGCGGCAGGGGACGCATCCATAGCCAGCTTCCAGGACTCCTCCGCCGACTGGTCATGGTCCGCCGGGGACTCCGGGACGGTCGTAGAGGCCGCTCTGAAGCGGGGTGGGAGGCTGGTGCGCAAGAGGCTGAGCATGGACCCCGAATCCGGTTCCGTAGAGCTGGAGAG
This sequence comes from Candidatus Fermentibacteraceae bacterium, assembly GCA_041686025.1. GTDB lineage: Bacteria > Fermentibacterota > Fermentibacteria > Fermentibacterales > JCC-6 > JAWLEP01. The sequence continues at coordinate 20,754 of JAWLEP010000027.1, read as the reverse complement.
CGTCCTGGAAGGCGGCGAGCCCGGCGGGCTGTTCGGCGTGGAGCTGTGCCTGAACATGCTCACTGCCACCGCTTCCGACCGCTTCCTGAGGCTGGACGGCGGCAGGCGCAGACGGCTGGGGGAATCCGGCCGCCTCGGGGCCGAGGCCGCCGTGGTGGGGGATTTGTGGAGAGACGTATCGGTGGAGGTTCACCTCGGTGAGCCTGCGGATTTCTGGTTCGCGCCGCTGTGGTCGGTGAGCCGTTCCGAGCGGGGCTACGAGAAGATCTTCCAGGGCTCGGCGCTGATGCCGGTGAAGCCGGTGGCGGAAGACGGAGGGTGCCGGATCAGCCTGTCGTTGCGAATCGGCGGCGCCGGTGGCTGACGACTCCCTTCGGCGCGAGGCCGAGGAGCTGAGACGGCGAATCCGCCACCACGATCGCCTGTACTACACCCAGGACCGCACGGAGATAACCGACGAGGAGTACGACGCCCTGCTCCGCAGGCTGGTCTGGCTGGAGGAGGAGCATCCCGAGCTGGCCACTCCCGACTCCCCCACGGCCAGGGTGGGCGCCGGCCCGGTGGAGGGCTTCGGAAGCGTCCGCCACGACCCGCCGATGCTGAGCCTGGACAACGTCTTCGACCCGGAGGGCTTCTCGGCCTTCGAGGAGAGAATCGTGCGCGAGCTGGGCCTGGAGGCCCCCCCGCGCTACTCGGTGGAGCCCAAGATGGACGGAGTGGCCGTGAGCCTCCTGTACAGGGACTCCGTTCTGGTGAGAGGGGCAACCCGGGGCGACGGCCTCACCGGAGAGGACGTCAGCGAGAACGTCAGGACCATCCGCTCGGTGCCGCTGCGGCTGTCCAGGCCCGGGGTGCACCTGGAGGTGCGCGGGGAGGTGATCTTCCGCAGGGAGGACTTCCTGGCCATGAACCGGCGGCGGCGGGAGGAGGGGCTGGAGCCCTTCGCCAACCCCCGCAACGCAGCCTCGGGATCCCTGAGGCAGCTGGACAGCAGGATAACGGCCGAGAGGCCCCTGAGCTTCGTGGCCTACGCCTCCGGCAGGCCCCCGGAAGGCGTTTCCACGCAGAGCGGACTCCTGGCGCTGTTCGAGGAGCTGGGACTGCCGGTGAGCGGCTGCAACTCGGTGCGGACCGGGTCCGCGGAGGTTGCCGAGGCGTACGGGGAGCTGGAGACGGCCCGGGGGGACCTGCCCTTCGAGATCGACGGCATGGTGGCGAAGCTGGACGACTTCGGCCAGCAGGAACGCATGGGCGAGCTCTCCCGCAGTCCCCGCTGGGCGGTGGCCTGGAAGTTCCACGCCGAGGAGGTGGCCACCAGGCTGCGGAGCATCGGCTTCAACGTGGGCCGGACCGGCCGGGTCACGCCGGTGGCCTTCCTGGAGCCGGTCCGGGTGGGCGGGGTCACCGTCTCCCGGGCCACTCTGCACAACCAGGACGAGATGGAGCGCAAGGACGTCCGCGAGGGGGACCTGGTGACGGTGCGCAGGGCCGGCGACGTGATACCGGAGGTGGTGGGCAGCCTGGACCGGGACCGGCCCGGAAGGCCCTCGCTGAAGCAGTTTCCCTCCAAGTGCCCCGTCTGCGGAGGCCCGGTGGTCCGGCCGGAGGGGGAGGCCGCGCACCGGTGCCTGAACCCCTCGTGCCCGGCCCAGCTTACCAAGGGCATCATCCACTGGGCCGCCAGGGACGCCCTGGACATAGAGGGCCTGGGCGAGAAGCTGGCCGCCGCCCTGGTGGAATCGGGGATGGTGAAGGACATACCCGGCCTCTACGACCTCACAGCAGAGCAGCTGCAGTCGCTGGAGCGGATGGGCGAGGTCTCCTCGCAGAACCTCCTGGAGGAGCTGGACCGCAGCAGGTCGGCAGACCTTCCCCGCTTTCTCACCGGCCTGGGGATTCCCGGCGTGGGCAGGACCGTGGGAAAGCTGCTGGCACAGAGCCTGGGAAGCCTGGACAGCCTGCGGGAGGCCTCCAGGGAGAGGCTGATGGAGACAGACGGCATTGGGCCGGTGCTGGCCGACTCCCTGGCCAGCTTCTTCGAGGATCCCGTCACCGCCGGCATGGTGGACGGGCTTCTGCAGAAGGGATTCGACCCCGGCTATCAGGGCTCGACAGACGGGAGTCTGGAGGGCCTGACCATCGTCTTCACCGGTTCGCTGACCATGTCCCGTGACAGGGCCAGGGAGATGGCCGAGGAAGCGGGGGCCAGGGTCACCGGCAGCGTGTCCGGCAGCACCGACCTGGTGGTGGCCGGCCAGGGAGCGGGCGCGAAGCTGCGAAAGGCCGAGGGGCTGGGGGTCAGGGTGGTGGACGAGTCCGCCTTTATGGCCATGCTGGAGAGGCGGGAAGGATGAGTCCTTCCTCCGCCCCGCCCGGCGTCCATGACTTATCGGGGGGCCGGAACAGAAGCTGACAAAGTGCTCGAGACGCAACGACAACAAGAGGGGCAAAGGTGAGTTATCGCATATTCAAGCTAGTCGCCATTGGATGGCTTGCCATGCTCTCCGCCTGCGGAGGCGGGTGTACGGAAGACGGGCGGGAGTCGGGGACGGAAGCGGACTCCATGGAGACGGTCACCGTCATCGACGCCATGGGCCGCGAGGTGGTCGTTCGGCGCAATCCCCGGCGCGTCATATGCTCCGGCCCGGGCTGCCTGAGGCTGCTGTGCTACCTGCAGGCCCAGGACCGGGCCGTGGCGGTGGACGACATGGAGGGGCGGAGGCAGCGGTTCGACGCCAGGCCCTACGCCATGGCCAGCCCGGAGCTGGCGGAGCTGCCGGTTTTCGGAGAGTTCCGCGGCCACGACAACCCCGAGCTGATCGTGGCCCTGGACCCCGCGCCGCAGGTGATATTCAAGACCTACGCCAACATGGGAATGGACCCCCAGGAGCTGCAGCGCAAGACGGGCATACCGGTGGTGGTCCTGGACTACGGAAACCTCACCGGTAGCCGCAAACCCGCCCTCTACCACTCCCTGAGGACCATGGGGGCGGTGCTGGAGCGCGGGGAGCGGGCCGAGGAGGTGGTCGCCTTCCTGGAGGAGGTCATGGCGGACCTGGAGGCCAGAACAACCGACGTCCCCGACTCCGCTAAGGTATCCTGCTACGTGGGGGGGATAGCCTACCGCGGCCCGCATGGCCTGCAGTCCACGGAGCCCTCCTATCCTCCGCTGGCCCTGACGGGCGCCCGCAATCTGGCCTCGGCGGTGGGAGGGGAGGGCCAGGAGCACGCGGACGTGGCCAAGGAGCAGATAGTGGCCTGGGACCCGGAGGTGCTGTTCGTGGATGCCTCGACACTGCAGTCCGACCCCCAGGCCAGCGCCCTGTGGCAGCTTCGCAACGACCCGGCCTACTCGGACCTCTCCGCCCTGCGGGAGGGGCGGGTCTACGGCCTGCTGCCCTACAACTGGTACACCAAGAACTTCGGCTCCATACTGGCCGACGCCTACTACGTGGGCACCGTGCTCTACCCCGACCGGTTCGCCGACGTGGACCCGGAGGCCATGGCGGACTCCATATACGCGTTCCTGGTGGGCGAGCCGGTCTTCGGCGATCTCTCGGCCGCCTTCGAGGACCGCGTCTTCCGCAGACTGGACATATGACCCGCAGGGAGAGCTGACGGATGCACCTGGAGGACGGGAAGGTCCCCGAGGAGTACACCCGCTACACCACGGCCAAGACGGTAGCGCTGGTACTGGGCGGGGTGCTGCTTCTTGTCCTGCTGCTGGTCTCCGTCTCCGTGGGGGCGGTCACGGTGCCGCTGCGGGAGGTGGTCCGCGTCCTGACCGGCGGGGGCGGCGGCCGCTGGCACACCATCGTCGTCCAGATCAGGCTCCCCCAGGCACTGGCCGCCGTAGCCGCGGGGGCAGGGCTGTCGGTGGCCGGGGTGGCCATGCAGTCGATACTCCGCAATCCCCTGGGCTCGCCCTTCACCCTGGGCATATCCAACGCAGCCGCCTTCGGAGCGGCCTTCTCGGTGATGTTCCTGGGCACCGGCGCCATGCAGAGCGCCGCGGCCGATGCCGTATCCGTAGCGGACCCCTACCTCACAACCGTAACAGCCTTCGCCGCCAGCCTGCTGGCCACCGGCGTGATACTGGCGGTATCCCGCATCCGCAGGGCATCGCCGGAGGTGATGGTGCTCACCGGAGTGGCCATGGGGTCGCTGTTCACCGCCGGCACCATGGTGCTGCAGTACTTCGCCGACGACGTTCAGCTGGCGGCCATGGTCTTCTGGACCTTCGGGGACCTGGGAAGGGCCAGCTGGCGGGAGCTGTCCGTCATGGCGGCGGTCGCCGCGGCGGCCTCGGGATACTTCCTGGCCAACAGGCTGGACTACAACGCCATCGACGCCGGCGACGAGACGGCCCGGGGCCTGGGAGTGGCGGTGCAGAGGCTGCGGCTGGCGGGGATGCTCATCGCCTCCCTGGTGACGGCCACCATCATCTCCTTCGTGGGCGTCATAGGCTTCGTGGGGCTGGTCTGCCCCCACATGGTCCGCAGGATAGTGGGCGACGACCACAGGTTCCTGATACCGGGCTCGCTGATCGCCGGCTCGGGCCTTCTGCTGGCGGCGGACACCGCAGCCCGTCTGGTCCTGGCGCCGCAGGTGCTACCGGTGGCTGTGGTCACGGCCTTCATAGGCGCACCCGCCTTCATCGCCCTTCTGCTGAGGGGGTACAGGCGATGATCCTGGAGGCCAGCGGGCTCACCTTCTCCTACGGCCGTATGCCGGTGCTCCGGGACCTCTCCTTCCGTCTCGAAACCCACCGGATCACGGCGGTCATGGGGCCCAACGGATCGGGCAAGACCACCCTGCTGCGCTGCCTCAACGGCATACTGAGACCCGACAGCGGCACAGTGCTTCTGGAGGGGAGGGAGACCGGCGACTACACCCGCAGGGGCCTGGCCCGGAGGATAGCCTACGTTCCCCAGCGAAGCGAGCCGGGAAGGGTGACCGCCTTCGATGCGGTGCTGCTGGGCCGCAGGCCCCACATGTCCTGGCGGGTCACCGACAGGGACATCCGCCTGGCGGAGGCCGCCCTCCGGCTCCTGGGGCTATCGGACCTCGCCCTCCGGCACACCGATGAGATGAGCGGCGGGGAGCACCAGAAGGTATGCCTGGCAAGGGCCATAGTGCAGCAGCCCGTTCTGATGCTGGCCGACGAGCCCACCGCCTCCCTGGACCTCTACAACCAGCTGGAGATACTCAGGCTGCTGCAGACCATTGTGAAGGGCCACCGGATGTCGGCGATCGTCACCATGCACGACCTGAACACCGCCTTCCGCTACGCGGACCGCTTCCTGTTCCTGCGGGACGGCGCAATACATGCCGATGTGGACAGGGAGGGCATCACCCCGCAGGTAGTGGAGGAGGTGTACGGGGTGCCGGTGGAGCTTCGCTGGCACCAGGACCATCCCTTTGTCCTGCCGCTGGACGACCGCTCCCCGGACCCCGAAGGACAATGCCGCCAGACCGAAGGGCTCGGTCGAGGATGAAGTGCCACCGCATCCGCATCGGACCACTGATCATGGCAGTCCTTGCGTCGGCCTGCGGCGGAGGGGAAGGCGATGGCCCGAAGACCTTCGACGACCCGGCCGGCTACAGCCTCGAGGTACCCGGGGGATGGAGCCTCTCCGACCGCACCGCCGGCGACGGCCTCATAAGGGCCGACATCACCGGGGGAGACGGGATGGGCATACAGGTAAGGCTGCTGCCCCTTTCCCCGTCAGGCTTCGACGCAGCAGTCTCCCGGCTGCTGCGCGAATACATCCGAGACATGTCGGGCCACTGGGGAGGCGGCATGGCGGAGACGGAGAGGACCGCGCCGGACGCCGGAGAGAAAGCGCTGACGGTGCGCTTCCGGGCCACCAGGGACGACGGAAGCGTCTGGTACCTGCAGGAGAGCTTCGTGTCCGCAGGCGACATGCTGGTAGTCCTCCAGGGGGGCTGCCCCTGGGAGAGGCGGGACCGGGCCCGCGCCGCTTTCGACGACATGGTGGACAGCATCAGCTTTCCCTGACGTCACAAAGAAGAGGGGGCGCCTGCAGGCGCCCCCCATTCCTGACAGCGGGGCTAGTTGCTGCGGCGGAACTCCTTCATGAACTCCACCAGGTCGCCCACGCCCTCCTCGGTCATGGCGTTGTAGATGCTGGCGCGGCAGCCGCCCACCGAGCGGTGGCCCTTCAGGCCCAGGAGTCCCCTGCGGGCGCCCTCGTCCACGAACTTCGCCTCCAGCTCCTCGCTGGGAAGCCGGAAGGTGATGTTCATCTTGGAGCGGCTGTCCTCGCGGACCACTCCCCGGTAGAAGCCGTCGCTGTCGTCGATGGTGTCGTAGATCATGGCCGCCTTGCGGTCGTTGCGCTTCTCCACCTCCTCCAGGCCGCCGTTCTCCAGTATCCACTCCATAACCAGGCCCACAACGTAGACGGGGAGGGAGGGAGGGGTGTTGAACAGCGAGTCCTTCTTGAGGTGTGTCCTGTAGGAGAGCATGGTGGGCACGCCCTCCTTGGCGTCGTCGATCCAGGAGCGACGGATCACCACGGCGGTGACGCCTGCGGGCCCGATGTTCTTCTGGGCGCCGGCGTACATCAGGTCGAACTTGTCGAAGTCCAGCCTCCGGGAGAGGAAGTCGGACGACATGTCGCTGACCATGGGCACGTTGCCGGTGTCGGGGAACTCGAACATCTGGGTGCCGGCCACTGTGTTGTTGCTGGTGGTGTGTACGTAGGCGGCCGCCGGGTTGAGCTTGAACTCCCGGGGCACCCAGGTGAAGTTGTCGGGCTCGCTGTCGGCGGCGATGTTGACCTTGCCGAAGAGCTCGGCCTCCTTGACGGCCTTCTGCGACCAGCGGCCGGTGTTCACGTAGTCCGCCTGACCGTCCTCGGGCAGGAAGTTGAAGGGGATCATGCAGAACTGCGTACTGGCCCCTCCACCAAGGAAGAAGACCGTGTACTCCTCCTCCGAGAGGCCCATCACCTTCAGCATGTTGCTCTGGGCCCTCTTGAACATCCTGTCGAAGGGCTTGGAGCGGTGTGAGATCTCCATGACGGACAGCCCGAGGTCCCCGAACTCCAGAACGCCCTCGGCCGTCTTCTTCACCACGTCCCAGGGCAGCGTGGCGGGTCCCGCGTAGAAGTTGTGCACTCTCTCAGCCATTTCGGCCTCCCGTGAAAAGCGTTTACTGAGCCAGCTCCTCCGAACCAGTCGGTGCGGTAAGCATATCTCAGCGGAGGCGGGGCGGGCAAGTGCCCCGGGCTACCTCCGGGCGGTCCTGTAGAGCAGAAAGGTCCCCAGCAGGATGTAGACTACATCCGCCAGGGCGGCTGCCGGCAGCGGGGGCAGGGCACCTTTGTGGCCCAGTGTCTGGCCGAAGCGCACCATGGAGAAGAAGAGAAAGGCCAGGAATATGGCGATTCCCACGCTGGTGGACTTGCCGCTTCTGGGGTTGCGGGCCGCCAGGGGGGCGCCCACCAGGACCATGATCAGGTTGGCCAGGGGAAAGAAGATCTTCAGGTAGAGCTCCACCAGGTCGCCCCTGGGGTCTCCTCCGGCCCGCCTGACCCTCCCGATGTAGTCCAGCAGCTGGAAGAAGTTCATCTCCTCGGGGGTCTTCTGCCGGGTGCCGAAGTCCTGGGGCGTATCCGTGATGGCCGGCACGGCCGCGGTGTCCGCGGTCCCGAACACCACCGCTCCCCCAGGGCCGAAGCGGCGGTCCCGGACCCGGGTAGCCATCCACACGCTGTCGGCCCACCACATCCGGTGGGCCTCCAGCCGGCGGGTTACCCGGGAGCTGTCGTCGTACCATTCCACCGATACGTTGGTCATCTCCTCGGCCCGGCCGTTGAAGTATCCTATCTCCAGAATGGCCCCTCCCACCGTGCGGTGGGCGAAGTTGTGGCGCATGCGGTAGTTCACCGGCTCCTTGCCGTCTATCTCCACCCGCTTTACCACAGTCTGCCGGTAGGTGGCGTCGGCCACCACGAGGTCCCCCACCACCATCACGAACACCGAGGCCAGGAAGCCGATGGCTATCATGGGGAGGAAGATCCGGGGGATGCTTATCCCTGCCGCCCGCATGGCCACCAGCTCGTTGCGCCGCGCCAGGGAGGAGACCAGGAAGAGAGAGCAGAGCAGAAGCGCCACCGGCATCACCAGGACGATGATGTAGGGAAGGCCGTACCAGTAGTACTTCGCGAAGGTGACCATCCCCACGTCCTTGTCCACCCAGCGGCTGAAATGCTCGAAGGCGTCCACGCTGACGAAGATCACCACGAAGGCCACTATCGCCATGGTGATCATCTTCAGAAAGCGTATCCCGACGTAGAGGTCGAGCCTTCGCACCAGCATCAGCTCTTCGAGCTCCCGCCACGGATCCGCCTCCAGATCTCCTTCGGGTTGGGAATGGGAACGGGGTTGCCCTCGTGGAGGCTGCGGGCGGTAAGGTACGCGCCCAGCGCCCCCAGGACGATGTTCGGCGCCCACATGGCCATGAAGGGGGAGACCAGCTGCCTGTCGGCAAGCTGCTCACCGCCTATCAGGAAGAGGTAGTAGACCACGATGAACAGCAGGCTGACGCCCAGGGCCACTCCGGCGCTTCCCTGCCGGATGGAGAGGGCAAGGGGTACTCCCAGAAACACGAAGACTATGCAGGCAAAGGGGATGGAGTACTTTTTGTGTATCTCCACCCGATACTTGCTGGCGTTGCGGAAGGCCGACTCCGACCGGTCCCGCAGCACCCGCAGGTCCGCAGTGACCCGGGAGACGTAGTTCCTGGCCAGGTTGTACCTCGCCCTGGGCTCCAGGGAGTCGGCGGGGGGGAAGGTCCTGGCCACCGCCTCGTCCCCGTAGCGGATGGGCTCTCCCCCCACCAGGGCCACCAGGGGCCTTCGGGCCAGTACGGAGAGGGAGTCCCTCAGCAGGGCGCCCTGCAGCTGCATGGAGTCCACCAGGGCCCTCATCTCGGCGCTGGACAGCTCCCTGTCGCCGCGGTTCTCCCGGTCCCGGCGCACCAGCTCGCTTGCGCGGGTCACCAGCACGCTGTAGGTGGAGAAGTCCAGCTTCCGGTAGCCCTCCTTGGGTGCCATCTCGTGCATCTGGCCGTCGAAGAGGACCAGCCTCATCCTGTTGGCGGACACCGGCTCCATCCTGCCGGTCCTGGCGGTGATGGTGCGGCGGACCCTCCCCGGCACGTTCTCGTGGACCACAACGTTGTGCAGCCTGCCCGTGATGTCGTCCTTGGACTCCACCAGGATCCTGTAGCCCTCCACGTCGTCCACGAACATCCCGGGCACTATCCTGGCGGTGGGCCGCATGGTGCCGATGTCCAGAAGGAGATTCTTGGCCAGGTGGTTGGCGTCGGGGAGAATGCTGTTGTTGAAGAGCACCAGGACTCCGGCCAGGAGCACGGCGATAGCCAGCAGGGGGGCCATGGGTGTGAATATGGAGACCCCGGAGGCCTTCATCGCCGTGATCTCCAGGTCGCCCGACAGGCGGCCCACGGCCATCAGAACCCCGGCCAGGACCCCCATGGGTATCACCACGGCGATCATGGAGGGCAGCAGGAGCAGGAAGACCTCCGCCACCGTACGCAGGGGCACCCCCTTGCTGACGATCATGTCCAGCAGATCCAGCAGCTTGTCCAGCAGCATCACGAAGGTGAAGACGCTGACGGAGAGCAGGAAGGGGGCCACGAACTCCCGGGCCACGTACAGGTGCAGTCTCTTCACCATTGCCGCCCGAGTCCCCTTTCGCGGTTCCGGCTTCGCCCCGAGACGTTGCAGACGCACCGCTTTGGAACAATGATAGTGACTCCGTTCCGATGGCCAGCTTTTCGACGGGCCTCCGCCGCCGCGGAGGCTGGGCAATACATAACCACTGCCCCGCATCATGTCGCAGGGGAACTGCCGCGCGCCGGGAGGATATAGAAGTTACGTGAAGACAAAGACTCTATGCCTGCCGATAGTGCTTCTGCTCTCCGCCGTTTCGCTGGCCGAATACGGCGTGGATCCTCCCATGCTGCTCCCGGACTATCCCTACCGCGTACTGGACGATGAGGTTCCAGCCCTCTATCCCGAACCTGGCAGAACCGTGCGTCTGCGAAGCTCCGTCCGGGAGGGTCTGCTGACCTGGAGGCTCTACTACCTTGGCCTGCCCGTCTCCCCCGCCATGGCGGGGGAGCGCTCGGCGCTGACCGCAAGGCAGATAGGCTGGAGCGTCAGGTCGGTCTGGCGCAGGACGAACGCCGAAAGCTACATCCGGCGGGCCAGGGAGGAGGGCTCCCTGCTGCCCACCATCTACCTCCCCCTGGACATGCCCGACGCGGTGGAGCGGGCCATAGGCGAGGGGGGGCAGCTGAACATAAGCGGCCATCAGAAGATCACCCTCTCGGGCATCACCCACTACCAGCCCAACCGGCCCACGCAGGAGGGCGAGAGCCAGTCCCTGTTCCCCGACCTGAAGATGGAGCAGGAGCTGCAGATCAAGCTGGACGGCACCATAGGCGAGAAGATAAACGTCAGCGTGGACCACGACAGCGAGCGCGACCTGCAGCCGGAGAACACCCTGATGATCTCCTACAACGGCTACGAGGACGAGGTGGTGCAGAGCGTGGAGCTCGGCGACGTGAGCCTCTCCATCACCGGCCCGGAGTTCCTCTCCTACAGCATACCCCACCAGGGCCTGTTCGGGGCCAAGGTGGAGGCCCAGGTGGGACCGGTGGAGATCACCACCATCGGCAGCAAGGAGGCCAGCTCCACCGAGTCCGCCGAGTTCGTGGGCCAGGCCACCATGTACACCGACACCATCATGGACATCCAGCCGGCGGAGAACTACTTCTTCGTAACCGAGCCGGACACGGCGCCGCAGCCGGAGATCGTCAGCATCCGGGTCTTCCAGGACGACCTCGACGGAACCAACAACGACGAGACCGGAGCGGTGGAGGGCACCGCCTTCCTGGAGGACACCACCTTCGACTACGAATGCGCATGGGACGAGCTGCTCATTGGCCAGGAGGAGGACTTCGTCCTGGAGGGCTCCTCCTACATCCGCTTCAACGAGCCGATACCCGAGTACTACAGGCTGGCCGTCTGGTACGTGACTGCCGCCGGCGACACCGTGGGCTCGGCGCCGGTGGGAGGGCCATACGACCTGAAGCTTATCAAGAACTCCCAGCGGACGGTCAGCGATCCCACCTGGTTCTACGAGCTGCGGAACCGGTACTTCCTGGGCGCGAACAACATAGTCCAGGAGAGCTTCGAATGCGCAATATACAGGAAGCGGTCGGGGGAGGACCCGGTCCCCACCCAGGGGGACACCCCTTTCATAGAGCTGCTGGGCCTGGACACCAACGGCGACGGCAGCGTGGCCGACGAGGATGAGGCGGTGGACTGGGACAACGGGTTCCTGGTCTTCCCCGACCCCCGGCCATTCGACAGCCCGGTGCTGGAGCACCGCAACCCGGAGGTCTACGAGAAGAATGACCCCCAGACCACCGACAGCAAGTACTTCATATCGGTGGAGTATCGGGCGGCCTCCACCACCTACTCCCTGGGGCAGCTGGGGATCGTCCCCGGCAGCGAGGATGTGAAGCTGGTGTCTGCCGCCGGCGAGACCATCGTCCTGCAGAAGGACGTGGACTACACCATCATCTACGAGATCGGCATGCTGTCGCTGATGGGGGAGGCGGCGGAGAAGGCCCAGGACCCGGCCTACGAGCTGCGGGTCCGCTACGAGTACCTGCCCTTCCTGGCCGCCCAGCAGAAGCTGCTCTTCGGCACCCGGGCGGTGTACGGTCTGGGCCGCCACTCCTGGGTGGGGGCCACCATGATGTTCGAGAACGTGAGCACCCCCGAGGACAGGCCCCGGGTGGGGGAGGAGTCCAGCCGGACCTTCGTGGCCGACGTGGACGCCCACTTCGAGGCCCGCCCCGAGCTGCTCACCGACGTGGCCAATGCCGTTCCCCTGGTGAACACCGAGGCGGAGAGCCGAATGGTCCTCTCCGGGGAGGTGGCGGCCAGCTTCCCCAACCCCAACGTGGACGGCAAGGCTTACATCGACGACATGGAGGGCACCGAGTCCAGCGTTCCGGTGGGCCAGAGCAGGATGGCCTGGTCCCTGGCCAGCAGGCCCCGGGACAGCAGCGGAATGATATTCCCTCCCGGAGAGATTAAGTGGTACAACCGCGCCGACGTGGGCTTTGCCTGGGAGAGGGGGGACATCGTCCCCAACCTATCCGAGGAGGACGCCAACGACCGGGCCTCCTCGGTGCTGGACATCGTCTTCACCCCCGACGAGTCCAACCCCACCGCCTCCTGGGGCGGTGTGATGCGCTGCATCGACAAGTACGGTATCGACATGACCGAGAAGACCAGGATCCGCCTCTACATCCGCCCGCCGGACGAGGCCGGCAGCCCCGACATCTACCTGGACCTCGGCCAGAGCATCAGCGAGGACGCGGTGTGGCTGGAGCGGGTGGGGGGAGAGCTGGTCCGCAGGGCCAACGGAGAGCTGGACACCGAGGACACCGAGGGCAACGGCAACTACACGGTGGAGAAGGACACGGGCCTGGACAACCTGATGAGCTCAGAGGAGCCGGGCTACGACGAGGACGAGAACCCCGACCCCAACCAGGACGACTACGGAAGCGCCAACTACCCCTACGAGGACATCAACAACACCGAGCGCAACAACCGCCTGGACAGCGAGGACCTCAACCGCAACGGCAGCCTGGACACCTCCAATCTCTTCTTCCGAATCAGGATACCGTACGACGACCCGGAGTACATCGTATCCGAGAACCCCGAGAACGGGTGGAGGCTGGTGGAGATACCCCTGGGCGACAGCACCCTTATTTCCGTGCCCGAGCAGGTCAGCGGCACGCCCACCTGGGAGAACATCTCCTTCGCCAGGATCTGGGTGGAGGGCTTCACCGCCCCCGATACCCTGGAGCTGTACGAGATGAGCATCGTGGGCAACCGCTGGGAGCAGAGGGGCGTCTTCGCGCAGGAGCGCCCAGCTCCCCAGGTGCTGCCCTTCGAGCAGCTGCTGGTGTCCACCGTGAACAACAAGGAGAACCCCGAGTACATAGCCGACCCGCCGCCGGGGATAGATCCGGGGGAGGACGAGCAGGGCAACGAGAAGCTGGAGCAGGCGCTGAAGCTGGAGGCCGTATCCATCCAGCCGGGCCACGAGGGCAGGGCCACCCAGGTCTACTACAGCGACGAGGACTACACCGGCTACAGCGGCTACCGCTTCCTGTTGCACGGCGAGTCCGGCGGCTCCGGGGAGTTCTTCCTCCGCATGGGCACAGACAGCCTCAACTACTACGAGGTGAACGTGGGGCTGCAGCAGGGCTGGCAGGAGGTGGAGGTGGACATCGACGACCTCACCGACCTCAAGGAGACGCTGGATGGGATGGAGGAGGCCGACTACCTGCGGGAGGGCGACCTCGCCGTCCGGGGCAAGCCCAACTTCGCCAGTGTCCTGGAGCTGTCCGCCGGCGTCCGCAACAACACCTCCCAGGCCCTGACCACCGAGGTGTGGCTGAACGACATCACCCTCCGGCGGCCCTACAGCGAGACCGGCTTCGCCCACCGCGTCAGCAGCCAGCTGGAGTTCGCCGACCTCCTGCTGCTGGACGGGGACTACCGGAAGATGGGGGCCCACTTCCACGGCCTGGGCCAGACCAGCGGACAGGGCTACGCCTCCACCGACCTCTCCGGAAGCGCCACGCTGAACCTGGACCGGTTCGCCCCGCCGCTCTGGTCGCTCTCCATGCCCTTCAACATCGCCCTGAGCAGGAAGATCACCGAACCCGTCTTCCAGCCCAACTCCGACATCAGGCTCAACCCGGAGGAGTCCTGGGAGAACAGGACCGACCAGAACGGCCTGAACACCAGCATCAGCCTCCGCCGCAGCGGCAGGTCGGACCGGGTCCTGATGAGGTATCTGGTGGACGCCTTCAGCCTGCAGCACAACTACGGAAGGAGCCGGAAGATCTCCCCCTCCTACACCGACTCCTCCACCTCCAGCCGCTACAAGGTCACCTACAGCGTCAACCCGGGAAGGATGAGGCTGCTGCGCCTGCCGGTGATGGGGGACCTGCGCCTGCGGCCCACCAGCGTGGGCTGGTCGGTGGAGAGGACCAACGGCTGGGGGGTGCGGTGGGAGTCCATCTCCGGCGACACCGTGCAGACGCGGTACAACTTCAAGCGCGACCTCCGAGCCACCGGCTCGGTGGGCTTCAGGCTCTGGGAGGGCCAGACCACCAACTACTCGCTGAACGTGGACAGGGACCTGCTCTACCCCTGGAGGGGGGACATGCCCTTCAACGTGGGCCGGGAGGTGGAACGCAGTCAGTCCGCCAGCGTCTCCCAGGAGATCAACCTCCTGGACTTCCTGCGGCCGCGGGTGAGCTACGACGCCCAGTACGGAAGCGCACGGCCCTCGCCGCACACCGCCTCCGGGGATGACAGCCTGGGCCTGTACGACTTCTCGCTCTCCACCACCAGGCGCCTGAACCTCCGCGTGGGGCTGGTGCACACCATACGGTCGCTGGCCAGGCTGCGCGACGAGCGCCGGGATGAGGAAGCCGAGCCGGGAAGCCCCCGCTGGCTGCTGATCAAGCTGGAGGAGCTCTCCGGCAAGTTCAACGACCCCCAGGTCACCATCAGCCGTACCCTGGGAAGCGACTACCGGGACATGGACAGCCTTCCCGGCGCGGAGTACCAGTTCGGCCTGCAGACAGAGCTGGAGGAGAGGGAGGCCTACCAGAGGAGCAAGAGCGACAACGTCTCCGTCTCCGGCGGTATCAGGCCGGTATCGGCCATGTCCGTGCGGCTGGAGTACAGCAACACCGACAGCCGCAGCTACTACTCGGGGTACTGGAACCGCCAGGAGAGCACAACCTGGCCGTCGGTGAAAGTCTCCCTCTCCGGAGTGGAGCGCCTGGGGCCCCTGGAGAACCTCTTCCAGAGCGGCAGCGTAAACACCAGCTACCAGTTCAAGACCAACCGGTCGGGACGGTTCGAGCAGGGTGAGTTCGTGCCCACCTCCAGGACCGAGACCACCAGCTGGTCTCCGCTGCTGAGCTTCAGCGCCACCCTGCAGAACGATGTCCAGCTGACGCTTACGGACAACAACTCGGTGTCCCTCAGCAGAAACTACACCGGGGCCGGAGCCAGGACCCGCAGCGCCAGCAACAGCGCCCAGGTGAAGCTGCAGTACGCTTTCAGCGCTCCGGGGGGGCTGGCCATCCCCCTTCCGCTGCTGGACCGTCTTCGGGTGAGCTTCCAAAGCGACCTGACCACCAGCCTGTCCTTCAGCCGGTCCACCTCCAGGAGCGAGATCCTGGGGCTGCCCGAAGGCGATCAGGTGCAGTCCGACAAGCTGGAATGGCGCATGGAACCGGCTCTGAACTACGATTTCGGCTCTGTAACCGCAGGCCTTACCGGTATATATGGCTGGAAGAAGGATAAGGTGAACTCCCTCTACGACCAGAGGGACGTGGGCATGAACGTCTGGGTGAACATCAACTTCTAGGCCCGTCAAGCCCCGCAGGCGGCCATTTCGCCTTATTGACAGCGACTCGCCTTTTGGTCAATCTTAACCATCTATAGAGCGGATCACAGCGCTTTGCCCATGGCGCAAACCCCAG
Source organism: Candidatus Fermentibacteraceae bacterium (assembly GCA_041686025.1). GTDB lineage: Bacteria > Fermentibacterota > Fermentibacteria > Fermentibacterales > JCC-6 > JAWLEP01. Next base: position 5,099 of record JAWLEP010000027.1, on the reverse strand, counting down.
CCGAGAGGTACGTCCGGACATATGAAGCTCGGGCAGATGCTACTGAACTCGGGTCTGATAACCCGCGAGCAGCTGGAGCAGGCACTGAAGCAGCAGAGGGACGACGGCGGCCGTCTGGGCTACAACCTGGTCAAGATGCAGGCCATCTCCGAGGAGGAGCTGAACAGCTACCTGGCCCGGCAGCACCGCATAGAGAGCGTCAACCTCGACGAGGTGGACATACCCGACGACGTGATCGACCTGATTCCCGCAGACATAGCCCGCCGCTACGAGGTGGTCCCCATACAGCGGGTGGGGAAGACCCTGGTGGTGGCCATGACCGACCCGGACAACCTCTACGCCATAGACGACCTGCGGTTCACCCTGGGTATGGAGATAGAGAGCCACATCTGCGCCTCCAGCATGGTGCTCCGCGCCCTCCGCAAGTACTTCCCCGAGGGGGAGGCCATCGTTTCGGTGGACAAGTCCGACAAGATCATGGACCGTCACGACGAGGACACGGCCCTGGACGAGACCGACGACAGTCTCCCCCTGCAGCAGGAGGCGGAGGAGGACCTTCTGGTGGGCGACGAGGTCTTCGAGTCCATGATAGTGGAGGAGGACGAGGAGGATGAGGACGAGGAGGAGCTGGACATAGACGTGGCCGACTCGCCGGTGGTGAAGCTGGTGAACAGCGTCATCGCCGACGCGGTCCGCAAACGGGCCAGCGACATCCACTTCGAGCCCTTCGAGAAGTACGTCCGCATACGCTTCCGCATCGATGGTGTCCTCCACGAGGTGATGAGGCCCAGCAGGAAGTACCGCCAGGCCATAGTCAGCCGCCTGAAGATCCTGGGAAAGATGAACATCGCCGAGAAGCACCTGCCCATGGACGGCCGCCAGAAGGTCCGGGTGGGGGACAGGTTCGTGGACCTCCGTCTCTCCACGCTGCCCACGGTCTTCGGAGAGAAGGTGGAGATCCGCCTGCTGGACCGGTCGCAGGTGATACTGGACCTCGATGGCCTGGGCTTCGAGGACCAGAGCCTGCGGGTGTTCCGCAGGGGCATCCACCGCCCGTTCGGAATCGTCCTGGTCACCGGACCCAGCGGCTCGGGAAAGACCACCACCCTCTACTCCGCCCTTACAGAGCTCAACGACATCGGCGTGAACATCATGACCGCCGAGAACCCGGTGGAGTACAACCTCAAGGGAGTAAACCAGGTCCAGATGAACCCCGAGGTGGGGCTCACGTTCGCCAACGCCCTGCGCGCCTACCTCAGGCAGGACCCGGACATAATCATGGTGGGAGAGATCCGCGACCAGGAGACCAGCGAGATCGCCATCCGCGCCGCCCTAACCGGCCACCTCGTCCTCTCCACCACCCACACCAACGACGCCCCCAGCACCATCAACAGGCTGGTTGACATCGGCACCGAGCCCTACATGCTCAGCACCTCCCTGGCCTGCGTGGCCTCCCAGAGGCTGATCCGGAAGATCTGCCCCGAGTGCAAGACCCCGGTGGAGATCTCCGAAGAGGCCATGGAGGAGGCGGGCGTCCCTCCCGAGAGGCTGGAGGGGGTTACCTTCTACGAGGGCACCGGGTGCTCCGCCTGCAACAACACCGGATACAAGGGGAGGATAGGCATCTTCGAGGTCATGCCCATCGACGAGGAGATCAGGGGCCTCATAGAGACCGACGCCAACAGCATTCAGATCGAAGAGGCCGCCATGAGGAAGGGCATGGTCAACCTCCGCGAGAGCGCCCTGCGGAAGCTGGAGGAGGGTGTCACCACCTTCGAGGAAGTGGTCCGCGAGACGGTGGCCAACATATAGTGGAGAGGCTGAGACCTTGCTGAACAGGCTGGCGATGATGCTGATAGAGGCCGGCATCGTCACCCAGGACGACATCACGGAGATCACCGAGGAGTACGGCCCCGGGGAGACCGAGCTGGCGGAGATACTGGTGGCCACCGGCAAGGTGCCCGAGGAGCTGGTCACCGAGTTCATGGCCTCCATCTACAGCGTGGAGCCCATCTACCTCAACGAGGTGGACATTCCCCCCGAGATGGCCCAGAAGCTCCCCGAGGACATGGCCCGGCGCTTCATAATCATCCCGGTTGAGGACACGCCCCATGGCTTCCACGTGGCCATGGCCAACCCCGGCAACCTCTACGCCCTCGACGAGCTGAAGTTCTCCATAGGCAAGGAGGTGATTCCCTTCGCCTCCGCCCCCTCGGCCATACGCAGGAGCCTGGACGAGCTCTACGGCAAGGTGGACGACCTGGTCACCGTGGAGGAGCAGCTGGACGAATACGACGAGGAGGAGGACGAGCTGGAGGAGGTGGACAGCCTCGAGATCGCCGACGAAGAGGACGAGGACCTGGACGAGGACGAGTACACCACCGTGGACGAGAACGAGCCGGTGGTGAAGTTCGTCCGGGATATGATCGGCCGGGCGGTGGTCACCGAGGTGAGCGACATCCACGTGGAGCCCTACGAGAAGTACGTCCGCATCCGGTACCGGCGCGACGGCACATGCCAGGAGGTGGCCAGGCTGCCCAAGCAGGTCCAGGGGCCCATACTCAGCCGCCTGAAGATACTTTCCAAGATGAACATAGCCGAGCGGAGGAAGACCCAGGACGGCCGCATCAAGGCCAACATACAGAACCGGACAATAGACTTCAGGGTGAACGCCGTTCCCACGGTGAACGGCGAGAAGATAGTCCTGCGGATACTGGACAGGGGCAACCTGGAGTTCGACCTGCGGCAGCTGGGCTTCCCCGAGGACGCGCTGGCGGAGTTCATGAAGGGCGTGAGGTCGCCGTACGGAATCGTGCTGGTCACCGGGCCTACCGGAAGCGGCAAGACCACCACGCTGTACTCCGCCCTCAGCGGCCTGAACACCCCGCGGGTGAACATCCACACCGCCGAGGACCCCGTGGAGTACAACATAGACGGCATCACCCAGACCCAGATGGACACCGCCAAGGGCTACGACTTCGCCAAGGCCCTGCGGGCCATACTCCGGCAGGACCCCAACATCATCATGGTGGGGGAGATAAGGGACCTGGAGACGGCCAGCATCGCCGTGAAGGCGTCGCTCACCGGCCACCTGGTCTTTTCCACCATACACACAAACGACGCCCCCAGCACCATCAACAGGCTGGTGGACATAGGAATAAAGCCCTTCCTGGTGGCCTCCTCCATCCGGACCATCATGGCCCAGAGGCTGGTCCGCCGGGTGTGCAAGTACTGCCGGGAGGAGCACCAGTACGAGGACCCCGAGCTGGAGGCCGCCGGCATCGACCCCCGTGAGCTGCGCAGGTGCACCACCTACAGGGGGGTGGGGTGCAAGAGGTGCGCGGGAACCGGATACAAGGGAAGGATAGGCCTCTACGAGGTCCTCTCGATTGACCGGGACATAAAACAGGCGATAATAGACAGGGCACCCGCGGGAAGGCTCCGTGAGATGGCGGTGGAGCGCGGAATGCGCACCCTGCGGATGGACGCGGTGGAGAAGCTGAAGAACGGCATCACCACCCTGGAGGAGGTTACCAGGGTCACCGCCGAGGACGAGGAAGAGGTCAGGCTGGCCGCCAGGAAGTACCGCGCCATCCAGAAGAAGAAGAGGAAGAAAGGCAGTGGAAAAGGGACCCAGGCCGGTTAGGACGGGGACGATATGAACATAAAGACGCTGCTGAGGGAGATGATGGAGCGAAGGGCAACCGACCTCCACCTCACAGTGGGAGCGCCGCCCACCATCAGAATAGACGGCGAGCTTCAGAGGATGGAGTACGATCCCCTCACTCCGCAGGAGACCCAGGACCTGGTCTACAGCATCCTCAAGGACGAGCAGAAGAAGCGGTTCGAGCAGGACAAGGAGCTGGATTTCGCCTTCGGCATCAAGGGTCTGTCCCGTTTCCGCGGCAACGTCTTCATGCAGCGGGGCTGCGTGGCCGCCGCCATCAGGACCATCCCCTACGAGATACTGGGCTTCGACGAGCTGGGGCTTCCGCCGGTGGTGAAGAAGATGGCGTCCAAGAGGCAGGGGCTGATACTGGTCACCGGCCCCACCGGCTGCGGCAAGTCCACCACGCTGGCCTCCATCATCCGGAAGGTCAACGCCACCCGCAGGGTGCACATAGTCACCATCGAGGACCCCATCGAGTACGTACACCACCACGACAAGGGGATAGTAAACCAGCGCGAGCTGGGTGAGGACACCGGCGGCTTCGCCAAGGCTCTGCGGTACGTCCTCCGCCAGGACCCGGACGTGGTGCTCATAGGCGAGATGCGCGACCAGGAGACAATGATGACGGCACTGAACATTGCCGAGACGGGTCACCTTACCTTGGCCACCCTCCATACTAATTCAACTTATGAATCAATAAACCGTATCATAGACACCTTCCCTGCAGAGCAGCAGGACCAGGTTCGAAGCCAGCTGTCCTTCGTTCTCATCGGTGTGCTGACGCAGACGCTGGTCCCCAGGGCCAGGGGGACGGGCAGGGTCCTTTCCGCCGAGACGCTGGTATGCACGCCGGCCATTCGGGCCGCCATCCGCGAGGACAAGCTCCACCAGATCTACGGCATGATGCAGTCGGGGCACAAGTTCGGAATGCAGACCATGAACCAGGCTCTTTACAATCTATACGCCAAACGAGAGATTACCAAAGAGGTAGCCCTGGATCGGGCTCCGGATCCTGTGGAGCTGGAGCAGATGATGGTCACGGGTCGGGACGTACTGTAACGGGGGGTTGATATGCCGGAATTCGCGTGGACGGGCACTAATGTTCAGAACCGTACGCTCTCGGGCAGGATCACGGCCAAGAACAAGCGCGAGGCCCGGGAGCTGCTGGAGCGCCGCGGCGTAACCATAGAGAAGCTGAAGGGCAAGGGCTTCGACCTCAGCGCCCTGGGCAAGTTCGGCGCCGGCATCAAGGACACCGACCTGGCCAGGTTCACCAGGCAGTTCGCCACCATGATCAACGCCGGCCTTCCCCTGGTCAACTGCCTGCAGATCCTGGGGCGGCAGCAGACGAACAAGACCTTTTCCAACATCATACACGACGTCACCCAGGAGGTGGAGAAGGGCGGCACCCTGGCCGATTCCATGGGCA
>JAWLEP010000026.1:7475-42520 GCA_041686025.1 Candidatus Fermentibacteraceae bacterium | reverse complement strand
GCCTTGGTGGGGTCCTTGCGGACCTTGCCCACGGTGCACTCCAGCTGGCACTGGGTCTCCTGGGGGCAGACCCGGCCGCAGACGGCGGGAAGGAGGTTCTTCTCCTTGATTATGCGGATGCCCTCCCGGAAGTCGCCGTCCTCTATGGCCTGGAGGAAGGCGGGTATGTCTATCCCCACCGGGCAGCCCTCCATGCAGAAGGGGGTCTTGCACTGCAGGCAGCGCTTCGCCTCGGCGCGGGCGGTCTCGGCGTCGTAGCCCAGGGGGACCTCCAGGACGTTGCGGGTGCGCTCCCCGGGGTCCTGCTCGGGCATGGGGTGAGGGGGTATGCTGAGCCGTTCCTTGGCGTTGATGGGCATGGGCTACTCCTCCTCTCCGGCCAGGGCCCTGCAGGCCTCTTCGTGTCTCTCCATGGCCTTCCGCTCGTGGGGGCTGTAGGTGCGCAGGCGGGCCATCAGCTCGTCGAAGTCCACCTGGTGGCCGTCGAACTCCGGGCCGTCCACGCAGGCGAACTTTATCTTCCCGTCCACCGAGACCCGGCAGCCGCCGCACATCCCGGTGCCGTCCACCATTATGGGGTTGAGGCTGACGATGGTGGGTATGCCCAGCTCACGGGTGAGCAGGCAGACGAACTTCATCATTATAGGCGGGCCTATGGCCACGCAGAGGTCGGCGTCCACGCCGTCCTCCTTCACCACCTTCTCGATGGCGTCGGTGACCAGGCCCTTCATGCCGTAGCTGCCGTCGTCGGTGGTGATCACCACCCGGTCGCTCACCGAGGCCATCTCCCTTTCCAGTATGAAGAGGTCCTTCGTGCGCGCGCCCAGTATGGAGATGATGTGGTTGCCCGCCTCCTGGAGGGCCTTGGTTATGGGGTAGAGGGGGGCGTTGCCTATGCCGCCGCCCACGCAGAGGACGGTGCCGAAGCGGTCGATGTGGGTGGGCTTGCCCAGGGGGCCGGTTACGTCGCGTATGTGGTCGCCGGCCTCCATCATGGCCATCTGGCGGGTGGTCTTCCCCACCGCCTGCACCACCAGGGTGATGGTTCCCTCGTCGGGGTCGGCGTCGGCTATGGTGAGGGGGATCCGCTCCCCCTCCTCGCATATGCGGATGATCACGAACTGCCCGGGCTTGCGCATTCGGGCTATGCGCGGGGCATCCACGACGTAGCGGTGGATGTCGGGCCCCAGCTGCTCCTTGCCTGTGATGGTGTGCATACGGTGGCTCCTCTCCTGGCAACATCGGGCATGGCCCGCGCTATTGTGCAGAGTTCGGCTTGAGTACGGCCCCGGCCCCCTTCCTTCCGTCTACAGCCACGGTGAGGGGGGACTCCAGGCGCACGTGCCGAAGGTAATCGGTTTCCTCCACAGCCGGTAGGGAATCCAGCCACTCCCAGTCGATGTCGGAGGCCGGATCGGTATGGGAGACGGTGAAGTAGGATACCCCCAGGGAGGTCATGTTCTGGAAGAAGTGGCTGCCCTGGGAGGCATCGACGTTCATGCCCTGCCTGGTGGCCTCCACGATGGCCCCTACCCCGCTTATCTGGCCCCAGCGGACGGGGACCCCCAGCCAGTGGTCGGAGGACCCCCAGCGGCCGAAGCCCGCCAGGAGGTAGGGCCGGTCCTCGGCGGAAAGCCTGCCGTTGAGCCGCTCGATCTGCGCCGCCATCTTCGGGGTGTGGGCGGCGTCGAAGGCCTCGGGTTTGGTGTAGACGATGTCGCGGATGTCGTCGCGGACGCCGTTGCCCAGCACCTGGCCGCTGCGGACCAGGGCCCGGTGGAGGTCCATCTCCTCCAGGTCCACCTCGGCCGCACCCCGCTGGGCCACCATGGGCCTGATCTGCAGAAGCGAGAAGTCCGCCGGCAGGGGCCGGTCCTCCCCCAGCACCACGGCGAACTCTATCTCCACCGGGCAGCCCATGGCCTCCTGGCCCATGTCCAGCAGGGTCTGGGCAATGTCGGCCAGGGGGAAGACCTTGGCCTTGAGGATGTGGGCGAAGGTCACCGCCCGGGCGCCGGCGGACTGTATGCCGTCGCGGAGGCGGTCGTTTCCCGCGTCGTAGGTGGAGGCCAGGTAGGTGAGGGTGCCGTCTCTTTCGGCGCGCTGCAGGTCGGCGGAGGCCATGAACTGGTCCTCCTGCTCCGGCGGGCCGTAGGAGCTGCCCTTCAGGCCCACGGCCCAGAAGCTGCGCTGGGTGTTGTCCAGGGCGTCCTCCACGGTGCCCAGCTGGGGAAGGACCCGGGGGTAGCGGGGGGTGAAGCGCAGGGACATCCCCCCGTCCACGATGGTCTTGCCCAGGCCCAGCGCCACGTTCACCACGCCGTCCTCGGGGCCCGCCGAGCCCACCGGGTAGAAGTTGTAGGACCGGCCCACACCGGAGAAGTGGGGATAGAAGAGGTCTCCGTGGCGGCCGCCCACCACCTCCTGTATCAGCACCGCCATCTTCTCCTCCTCCACCCGGTGGCTGGTGGCCTCGATGTAGGAGCGGGCGTCGCGGAGGAAGGTGGAGGCCATCACCAGCTTTATGGCGTTGTCCAGGTGGTTGAAGCGGGTGTCGAAGCTGGGGTCGTCGTTGGGCAGCATCTTGGTGGAGTAGACCCCGGCGAAGGGCTCGTAGAGGGCGTCCTCCAGCAGGCTGGAGGAGCGGACGGCCAGGGGGGTGCGCACCTCGCGGAGGAAGTCGCGGAGGTCGCCCAGCATGGTGGGCGGGAGGTCGGCGCGGAGGAAGCGGCCGATTATCTGCAGGTCCATCCTGTCGCCGAGGGCGTAGTCCAGGAGGTCGTTTCTGCGGACGAACTCGTCGAAGACGTCGGTGGTGAGAACCAGGGTGCGGGGGATGGTCACGCTCACCCGGCGCCAGCGGCCGGGGTCGAGGTTGTTGGCCAGCACCCGGTCGATGAAGGCCAGCCCCCTGCCCTTGCCCCCCGCCGAGCCCGAGCCTATGCGGCTGAAGCGGGCCCAGGACTCGTAGAAGCTGCGGGAGTAGGGGACCACCATGCCGCGGTGGGACTCCTCGCGCCAGACCTGCATCTCCGCGAAGGCCCGGCGCCGGAGGGAGGTGTCGTCCTCCTCCCCGTGCTCCTCGACGACCCCCTCCAGCCGGGCGGCCAGCTCCAGCTCGGTGTGCACCCGCAGCCACCTGGTGAGGCTGCGGCTGCGCAGGGCCCGGGCCACCACGTCCGCCGGGAGCTTCTCGGCGGCCAGCATGGCGGCGGGGACGTTCTCCACCGTGCGTACGGTGCTGCCGTCCTGTCGGGCGAACCGGAAGCCTCCGAAGCCGAACCGCTCCCGCAGCTGTCCTGCCAGGTCGGCCATCAGCGTGTTGGAGTGCTTGGAGATGAAGCCGGCGTCCAGCTCCTCGGCGATCTTGGCCGCGTCGGGCCGGGCGGACTGAACCAGCACCGGGAGGCCCGGGCTCATCTGTCGGGCCAGGCGTACGATGTCGGCTCCGGCGTTGGGATCGTTGCGGCCGCCCCGGGGAAAGCCCAGCGAGGTGATCAGGCCCAGCAGGTGGCTGCCGTGGGCCTGCAGTATCTCCCCGGCCTCCTCTGCGCTGCAGGCCATGAGCACCTTGGGCCGCAGCCGGGCCTTCAGCCGGCGGCGGGCCAGGGACTCCTCCCGCTGGAGGATGGCCCCCATCTGCTCGCGGATCACCTCCATGCCCCGGTGGAGGTAGCGGGAGTAGAAGAAGGCGTCCCCCTCCACCAGCAGCAGGTCGTGCAGCCCCAGCTTCTCGGTGTCGTGGGCGGCGTTGCGGGCGTCCTCGGCCAGCTGGATTATGCCCAGCAGGGTCTCGCCGTCGCCCAGCCAGACGAAGACCCGGTCGAAGGGAGAGTCCGGCCCCGACCAGGGTGTGGAATGCCTGCCGGGCAGGTCGTGGACCAGGGCCACCACCGGCGTCTGCGGGGAGGCCTCTTTGACGGCCGTGGCCAGCTCCAGGGCGTCTTCGTCGCGGGGGCCGGGCATGCATATCACCAGGTCGTGGCCCCGCTCCTCGAAGAGGGCCTTCGCCTCCTCCAGCCCGCCGGCGTGGTCCAGCTCGGGGATGTAGCCGTAGTTGCGGCGGCTGTAGGCGGCGCCCAGGAGGTCGTTGAGACGGCCGTCGGCCTCCAGGACGAAGTAGTCGTAGACGCTGGAGAAGAGCAGTACGCTGCCCACCCGGAAGGGCATCAGGGACTTCAGACGGCGGGTGTGCTCTCCCTCCAGCCTCAGGGGGGCCGAGGCGGCGCTGTCGGGTCTCATCGAACGGCCGCGGGGAGGGTGGTCAAAGCCCGGGTGCCTCTCCTCGTAGTTGGGTTGTGCCAGGGGTTTTGTCGGTCTTGAGTTGCCACCATACAGGAGGCCGCGGAGAAGGTCAAGCATTTTCCTACTCCGCCGATCCGACAAGTCTTGACGGGACGGCCGTGCAGGGCATAGGCTAAGCCATCGGCCGGAAGGCCGTAGACAATCGGTGGCACACCATACGAGAGGAGGCCGCGGGCAAATGCTCGAAGAGATCTACCAGGGCGTACTGAAGCGCGATCCCGGTCAGCCGGAGTACCACCAGGCTGTCAAGGAGGTCCTCGAGTCCCTCGAGGTCGTTCTGGACAAGCATCCCGAGTACCGCAGCGAGAAGATCGTGGAGAGGCTGGTGGAGCCGGAGCGGGTGATCATGTTCCGTGTTCCCTGGACCACGGACGACGGCGAGGTGATGGTCAACCGCGGCTTCCGAATCGAGTTCAACGGGGCCATCGGGCCCTACAAGGGCGGCCTTCGGTTCCACCCCTCGGTGAACCTGGGCATACTGAAGTTCCTGGCCTTCGAGCAGGTCTTCAAGAACGGCCTCACCGGACTGCCCATGGGCGGCGGCAAGGGCGGGTCGGACTTCGACCCCAAGGGCAAGTCGGACCTGGAGGTCATGCGCTTCTGCCAGGCCTTCATGCGCGAGCTGTGGCGCCACATCGGGCCCAGCACCGACGTACCCGCCGGCGACATCGGCGTGGGCGGCCGGGAGATCGGCTACCTGTTCGGCATGTACAAGAAGCTGGCCAACGAGTGGTCCGGCGTCCTCACCGGCAAGGGCCTCTCCTACGGCGGCAGCCTGATCCGCCCCGAGGCCACCGGCTACGGCTCGGTCTACATGGCAGAGGAGATGCTGAAGACCCGCGGAGAGAGCCTGGAGGGCAAGACCTGCCTGGTGAGCGGGTCGGGCAACGTGGCCCAGTTCACCACCGAGAAGCTCAACGATCTGGGCGCCAAGGTCATCACCCTCTCGGACTCCTCGGGCTTCATCCACGACCCCGAGGGCATCGACAAGAAGAAGCTGGCCTTCGTCATGGACCTCAAGAACGTCCGGCGCGGACGGATCAAGGAGTACGTCGAGAAGTATCCCGGCGCCGAGTACACCGAGTGGAACGCCTTCGACAAGCCCACCGACTACGACCCCAAGTGGGACATCAAGGCCGACTGCGCCTTCCCCAGCGCCACCCAGAACGAGATCAACGCCAAGGACGCCCAGAACCTGATCAACAACGGCGTCTACGTGGTCTCCGAGGGCGCCAACATGCCCACGGTGGCCGAGGGCGTGGAGCTCTTCCTGCAGGAGAAGATCCTGTACGCCCCCGGCAAGGCCGCAAACGCCGGCGGCGTGGCCACCTCCGGTTTGGAGATGGCCCAGAACGCGTCCTTCAGCAGCTGGTCCCGCGAGGAGGTTGATCAGAGGCTGCACCAGATCATGATCAACATCCACGCTACCGCAGCGGCCACGGCGGAGAAGTACGGCGACCCCGGCAACTACGTGCTGGGCGCCAACGCCGCGGGCTTCCTGAAGGTGGCCGAGGCCATGATGGCGCAGGGCGTGGTCTAGCCCACAGCCACATGCCATGCAGCGAAGAGGGGCGGCGGGTCTTCCGCCGCCCCTTCTTTCGATCAGGGTCAGACGTCAACTAGTCAACTATTTTCGTGGGCTGGGCCTATCCGGCTGGGGCAAAATAGTTGACTAGTTGACGTCTGACCCTGTTCGGGGCGGCTGGATGGCGCCGCGGCCGCTGCGGCGGTCGATGTGGATCTGCAGGGGGGCGTCGGTGCGGATCAGCCGGGCGTGGCCCTCGGTCTGCAGGGGCTGCTGGGCCTGCAGCCACTCCAGGTCCAGGTGGCCGTCGCCCGTGGTCATGGTGAAGTAGCCTATGCCCAGCGAGGTGACGTTCTGGAAGAAGTGGGTGCCCTGGGAGGGCTCCACCTCCAGGCCCGGCAGGTGGGTCTCCACGATGCAGGCGGCGGTGGATATCTGCGACCAGTGGACGGGGATGCCCAGCCAGGGGTCGGCGCTTCCCCAGCGGCCGGGGCCGATGAGCAGGCTCTTCCTTCCCTCCCGGCGCAGGCGGGCGTTTAGCCGGCCCACGTCGGCGGCGGCCTTGGTGCTGGATGCGCGGTCGAAGCCCTGCGAGGGGACGTAGATGATGTCGGTGACCCCCTCTATGCTGCCCTGGCCCAGGACCTGCTCGGAGAGGACGATGGTGTCTCCGGGGCGGACGTCGGAGAGGTCTTTGCCCGGGTCCTTGCGAAAGCCCATGGGCCTGATCTGCAGGAAGCCCAGCTCCCCGGCCAGGTGGCCGCGGTCGGCGAAGAGGTTCACGGCGAACTCGACCTCGATGTCGCAGGAGAAGCCGGCCTTCCCCACCTCCAGCAGGAACTCCAGCAGACCGGCCAGGGGGAATCGGTCACCCTGCAGGACGCCGGACATGGTCACCAGGTGGGCGCCCTCCCGAAACGTCCCGGGGTAGAGGCGGTCGTCAGCGGCTGCGTAGGTGGAGCCCACCGCGTCCAGCGTGCCGTGCTCCTGCGCCTCGGAGAGGGGCAGCTTCTGCAGGCGGGCGGCCTCGCTGCGCTCCTCGGCCATGCGCAGCGCCAGGAAGTCCCTCTGGGTGGCGTCCAGGTAGTCCTTCGGTGATGAGAGGCCGTAGAGCCTGCCGGGCTTCGCGGGGCTGAAGCGGACGCACTGGCCTCCCGAGACCACCTTCTCGCCGAAGCCCAGGGCGGCGCAGACCACCCCCTCCTCCGGGTCGGCCCCCTCCACCGGGTAGAGGTCGTAGCTGCGGGCCACGCCGGAGACGGTGGGGTAGAGCCAGTCTCCGTGGCGCTGGCCCACCAGCTGCTGGATCACCACCGCCATCCGCTCGTCCTCCAGGCGGTTGGGGGTGGAGTCGATGTAGCTCACCGAGTCGGACTTGTAGGTGGAGGCCCAGACCCGCTTCACCGCGGTGCACAGCTGCCCCAGACGGACCTCGGCGTCGGGGTGGTCGTTGGGGATCAGGTGGGTCTCGTAGACGCCGGCGAAGGGCTGGGCGGGGGAGTCCTCCAGCAGGCTGGAGGAGCGGACGGCCAGCGGGTAGTCCACCGAGTCCAGGAAGGAGGCCAGGGCCTCGCGGGTGCGGGCGGGAAGCTCCGCCTCCGTGAAGGCCTCCTCTATCCTCCGGTCGCGGCCGGCCGGGTCCTCGCCCAGCTCCCGCTCCTCGGTGTAGACCATATCGTAGAGGTCGCTGTCCCTCATGAACTCCTCGAAAACGTCGGTGGCCAGGACCGCGGTCTGGGGGACGAATATCCGGGCCTGGGCGAAGCGGTCGGCTATGCGGTAGCGGTTCATCAGGGCGTGGAAGAAGGCCAGGCCGCGGCCCTTGCCCCCCAGGGAGCCCTGGCCGATGCGGACGAACTCCGCGCCGTGGCCGAAGGTCTCCGGCGAGTACTCCTCCACCGCTCCGGCCCGGTAGTGGCGCCGCCAGCGGCGGACCTCGGCCAGCAGGTAGGCGCGCATGTGCCCCGGGCTCTCGAAGTCCTCCACCCTCTGCGGCCGCAGCGCCCGGGCCAGCTCGAACTCGGTGCGGGCCATGAGCCACTTGGAGAAGTCGTTGCGGCGGGCGTGGAAGACCAGCGTCTCGTCGGAGACGCCCTTCAGGGCCGCCAGCATCTCGGTGAGGTCGCTGGCCCTGGCCTCCTCCTCGCCGTCGGGGCCGCGGAAGACGAAGTCTCCGAAGCCCAGGTAGTCCTGCATGAAGGCCCGGACCTCCGCCAGCAGCGTGGGGGACTCCTTGTTGATGAAGGCCGCGCCGATGTTGGCGGCCGGCTGGCGGTTCTCCTCCTCGGAGGACTGCACCAGCACCGGGCAGTCCGGGGCCCTGCGGCGGACCACCTCCGCCAGCTCCAGGCCCGCCTTCGCCTCCACCTCTCCACCCCTGGGGAAGCGGGCGTCCACTATCAGGCCCAGCAGGTCTGTGCGGAACTCCTCGAACAGCTCCATCCCCTCCTCGAAAGTGGTGGCCAGGAGGATCTTGGGGCGGGCGCGCATGCGCAGCAGCTTCTGCATCTGGTTGACGCCGTCGGTCATCAGGGTCTGGGTCTGCAGCATCAGCTCGGTGTAGAGCATGGGCAGGTAGGAGGAGCAGAAGCGGATGGAGTCCTCCACCAGTACGATGGCCTTCACCCCGGCGGTCTCCCGGTCGGGCTGGGCGTTGAGCCGGTCCTCCACCGACTTCACTATGGCCAGGAACAGCCGGGCGTCGCCCTGCCAGGTGAAGGCCCGGTCCACGCCCTCCAGCCTGCCGGCGCGGCGCAGCAGCTCCAGCTCCCGGGTGCTGTAGGCCAGCACCACCAGGGGCATCTCTCCGCCCCTGCGCCGGATCTCGGCGGCGAAGTCCGCCGGGGAGCGGTCGGAGACCTGCAGCATGTAGATAACCAGGTCGAAGCCCTCGGAGTCCAGCCGCTGCAGGGCCTCGGCGGGGGTGGAGACCCTCACGATGTGGGGGGCGTAGCGGAGGTTCAGCTCCAGGTACTCGCTGAACAGCAGCTCGGTGAAGCTGCCGTCCTCCTCCAGGGCGTAGGAGTCGTAGAGGCTGGAGACCAGCAGCACCCGGCGGACCCTGTTGGACATCAGCGACCAGAAGGGAACCGGGTCGGCCCCCCGGCGGCCGGCCAGGGCGTCTATGCGCGGGTCGGTGAGGCCTCCGCCCAGGGCCAAGCTAGCCCCTGTCCAGGTAGGCCATGGCCCGTTCGGTGTCGCCGTCCATCAGCACCGTTACCGTAGCGTCGCTGACCTCCCGCTCCACCCGGATGACCTTGACCACGTGGGCCAGCTCGCGACTGCCGGGGACCATCTTGGGCAGGCAGTTGTGGGCGGAGTCGAAGAACTCCTCGTTGAACACCACCCCCTCGCTGTCGGGGTAAAGCGGCAGGTAGCGGATGCCGGCCTCCACCAGGTCCTGGAAGAAGTGGGTGCCGAAGGAGAGGTCTGGGACGTAGCCCTTCTTGGAGCGGGCTATCTCTATCAGTATGGCGGTGCGGTTGATGTCGCTGTAGCCCACCTGCACGCCCATCTTGATGTCGCCGCGGCTGCCCCATCTTCCGGGTCCCATGAGCACGAAGCGCTTCTGGGGGAGCTTCTCGTTGATCCGGCCGATCAGCCTGCCTACGTTGATCAGCTTCTCGCGGCTGTCCAGCAGGTCGTACTCCAGGGGGTCCACGTACACCAGGTACTCTATCCCCCTGGTCTCCGCGGTGGTGACGTACCGGTCTGCGGTGAAGAGCACGTCCTCCTGCGGAACCTCCCGGGGGAACTCCACCCTCAGGCCTTCGACCCCGTGGCTCTGGGGCCGGCACTGCAGCAGGTAGGGGACCTGTATGTCGTCGGCGTAGGCGAACTCCACGTCCACCGGCATGCCGATCTCCTCCTGCAGGGTGTCCAGGACCGTCTTCATCAGCAGTATGAAGGGGCTGTTGCTGATGAGCCGCTCGAAGGTCACCACAGGATGCTCCCGCTCCACGTTGAACAGTGTGCCCATGGGGGGCTGCAGCCGGCCGTCCTTCTCCAGGGAGATGATGTAGCTGAGGGTGGGGTAGTCGCTTCCGAATCGGTCGAAGAGCTCCTGGAAGGAGACGGTCTCGAAGCGGCGGGTCTTGAGGTTTATCACATCCAGGCTCTTCTGCGCGTGGCGGATGGTCTCGTCCACCGTGACGTTGGGCCGCAGGCCGGGCTTGCCCGGGCTCACCAGCACCGGGAAATCGTCCCCCACCCTGTCCACCGCCCTGGTGCCCAGGCCGGTGACCAGGCGTATGATGCCGTCATCGCGGCGGATTCGGGGAGACCAGCGGAAATCGTTCTGGCTGAAGGCAACGCCGGCGAAGGCGGGGAAGTAGTAGTCCCCCAGGCGGTGGCCCACCACCTCCTGTATCAGTATCCCCATCTCCTCGTTGAAGTCCAGCAGGCCGCGCTCGCGGCGGTACTCTATGGGGTCGGGGCCGAAGACGCTGGCGTAGACCTCCAGGACCGCGTCCGCCAGGGCGTCCAGCCGCTCCTCCTTGCTGCCCCGGTTGGCCACGAAGAGGCTGCGGTACTTGCCGGCGAAAGCGGCGCCGGTGCTGTCCTCCAGCAGGCTGGAGGAGCGGACCACAAGGGGAACGTCGCCCAGGTCGTCCAGGGCCATGCTCAGGCCGGCCATTATCTCGGTGGGAAGAAGGGAGTTCTTGAATATCTGCCTGAGGTATATGTGCTCCTGGCGGATCTCGCTGGGGTCGGAGTACTTTATGGACAGCAGCTCCTCGAGGGCGTTGTGGTGCACGAAGTCGACGATGGCGTCGGAGGTTATGTACCAGGTCTTCGGGACTCTCAGGTTGCGGAGAACCACGTGGTCCCGGCGGCGGGACTCCAGTATCTGCCGGGCCCGGAAGAGGCCGGCCGACTTCCCCCCCAGCTTGCCGTTGCCGGACACGGGGCCGATGGTGCGGCGGAGGACGCTTACGAAGTCATCCACCGACACGTGGGTCTTCAGCGTGTTGATGTAGTGCAGGTCCTCGGTGAGCAGCCGGCGGATCAGGGCCACCTTGATGCCTATGCACTCCTCGTGGCCCAGCGACTTCTGGCTCTCGGGGAGCATGGCGAACCGCTGCAGGCTCTCGGCCAGCTCGCCCAGACGGACGTCACGCTTCTCCGCGGTGACGGAGAGGAACCTGGTGGACTCCGACTTGATCCAGATGGAGAGCATGGAGTTGATCTCCTCGTCCTGAAGCTCCTCGGCGGCCACCTGGAAGACGTCGTCTATGAACCGCTCCAGGGCGGCGTAGTTTATCCGCTCCATGGGCTGGTTCTCGCCGTAGGCGGCGCCGGTCTCGAAGTCCTCCTCGCCCCTGATCAGCAGCTGCTGCATCATCTCCTTCATCTGGGGGACGTTGCGGCGGAAGAGGTAGTTCATCATAAGCCGACCTATCCTCTTCAGCAGCAGCTGGTTGGTCTCGGCCAGGAGGTCGATTATCACCTTCCACCTGGGCATCTTCTCCGACTGCGGCTCCACGTTGACGGCTGTATCCATTTCTGCCTCCGGCTGGCTTTTGCCTACGATGGACAGACCAAAGAGAAACCAACCCGCCATTCCTGTCAACGGGGCGGGCGGGGTAGCCGCGCCCGCCCGCCTTGCCTAGAGTATGGAGGAAGGGAGGCCTGGCATGCCGGACAGGGCCGGACCCGCAGCCGGGGGCAGCGACCAGCAGCAGCTGGTCGACCACCTCACCGGCCTGCCCAATCGCAGGGCGCTGGCCGTCCGCCTGCAGGAGCTAACCGCCGGCGAGGGGCCGTTCGGCCTGCTCTTCGTGGAGCTCTCCGGGCTGGCGGAGCTGAACCGCAGCAAGGGGGCCGAATGCGGTGACAGGGCCCTGATGGAGACCGCCCGTCTGCTTTCGGGAATCCTGCGGGAGGCGGACGCGGTCTTCCGCTACGGAGGAGACCAGTTCGTGGTGCTGTCCCCGGGGCTGCGGCCGGGCAACGAGGTGGGCCCGGGCAGGAGGCTGCTGAGGGAGACCGAGGGCCTTCTGACGGAGAACTGGGGCATCCGGGCCAGCATCGGCCAGTCGCTGTTCCCGGGGGACTCCGAGTCGGGGGCCGACCTCCTGGCCCTGGCCGGCATGGCGGCCCGTTCGGCCAAGGAGTCCGGGGGCGGGAGGATGCTGCGGTGGCGCGAGGGCCACGACCTCTTCTGGCACCGCGGAGTCTTCACCGGACGCCGGGAGCTGCTGGCCGAGCTGCACTCCCGCCTCTACCCGGGCCGGGAGTGCGCCCTGGTGGTCATCACCGGCGAGTCCGGCGCGGGCAAGACCACACTGCTGGAGACGGCAGTGGAAAGGCTGCCCGACGACGTACGGGTGCTGAGGCTGGCGGGGTCGGCCGAGCTGTCCCGGGTCCCCTACGCCGCGGTGCTGGCCTCCGTCCGCGAGGGCGTGCGCGACTACGGGCTTCCGGAGGTGGACCCGGCCATGTCGGACGTCCTGAGCGGGCTTCTGCCCGACCTCTTCCCCCGCAGCGAGCGCGCAGGCGCTCCTCCCCTTCTGGAGCACTTCGTGCTGCTGGACGCCCTCTCCGCCGTGCTGCGGGCCTGGACCCCGGCGGTGGTGGTGGCCGACGGCGCCCAGTGGCTGGACGACGCCAGCGTGTCCCTGCTCTCCTACGTGCTGAGCCACGCCAATGCTACCGACCTCTCAGTAGGGTGCGCCGTCCGCACCGAGGACATCCGCTCCCCCGAGCCTCCCCCGGCGGCGGAGCTGGCGGACCATCCCCTGGCCGCGGTGATGGAGGTGCCCCCCCTGGACGAAGAGGGGGTCCGGGAGCTGGCCAGGGCCCGCCTGGGGGCCGAATCCGTCTCCGACGAGCTGTCCGGGGAGCTGATGGAGGTCTCCGGCGGAATCCCGCTGCTGGCCACCGAGCACCTGCGTGGTCTCAACGACGCCGGTCTGCTGCGCCTGGACGAGGAGCGGAGCCTCTCCGCATCCGACGGGAGAAGGCCCGGGCCCGGCACCCGCATAAGGTCCTTCGTCCGCAGCCGGCTGGACCGCCTCCCCGGGGAGGACCTGCGGCTGCTGGCCCTTGCCGCCACCGTGGGCCGCTGCTTCGATGTAGACACCGTTGCCCGCCTGACCTCCCTGAAGGAGGGCCAGGTGCTCAGCTGCTTCGACGACGCCGAGAGGCTGGGCCTGCTCCGGGCCTGCCCCGACCCCATGCGGTTCGAGCTGGCCGCCGCCTACCTGCGGGAGGGGCTTCTCTCCCGCCTCTCGGGGGGGCTGCGGTCCACGTTCCACTCCGCCGTTGCGGACATGTACAGGGCCTCGGGAGACCGGGCCATGGCCGCCGTCCACCTGGAGAGCGCCGGCAGCCGCGACGAGGCCCTGGAGGAGCGGCTGGCCGCGGCCGGGGAGCTGCGGCGGTGCGGGCTGGTGCACGTTGCCGCCGAGCACCTGGCAGCCGCCGTGAGGCTCCTGGAGGGGCTTCCCCCGCAGCGGCGGGACCCCGTCCGCACGGCGGAGACCGCCCTGGAGGCGGCGGAGGCCTGCATCGACTCCGGGATGCACCGGAGGGGCCGGGGCTTCGCCCTGAAGGCGGCGGAGGCTGCGGTGAAGGCCGGGATGGACCGCCTGCGGGCCCGGGCTCTGCTGCGGGCGGCCTCCACTCTGCGCATCATGGGCGAGAACGACCTGGCCCTGCGGGAGCTGGGCCGCATCGAGACCGGAGGAGCCGGGGACCTGGAGGACTTCGTGCGGCTGGAGCGGGCGGACGTCCTAACCAGGCTGGGCCGGCCGGAGGATGCGGAGAGGGAGCTGGCGGGCCTGCCCTCGGGGCCCTCGGGGCCGGCGCCGTTCACCGTGCTGCACAAGCGGGCGCTGGTCCGCCTCAGCAGGCGGGACTTCGCCGGGGCCGCCGAGTACTCCGGCAGGGCGGTGAGAAGGGCCACGGAAACCTCCCCGAAGGGCCTGGCGCCCTGGTGGCTGCGCTACGACCAGGCCGAGGTCTTCCTGTACGCCGGACGGGTGGCGGAGGCGGCGCGGGCCGCGTCCGCAGCGGTGGAGTCGGCGGAGGAGTCGCTATCGCTGTGGGGCAGCATCTGGGGGCTGCTGGTGCTGGCCCGGGCGCACCTGAGGGCCCTGCGGCCCCGAAGGGCGCTGGCGGGGCTGCGGAGGGCGACGGAGCTGGCCGGCCGGACCGACGACCCGGAGGCCATGGCCTGCGCGCAGCTGGTGCACTCCCTGCTCCTGGAGGCCTGCGGCGACGCCCCCGGGGCCACGGGCATGCTGCACAGGGCCTCCTGCTGGGGCGTGATAGACCCGCTGGTGCTGAGCCACTGCCGGGCCGGGGTCGACCTGTCGGCGGGCAGGAGGGCGGAGGCCGCCGAGGCTGCGGCAGCCGGACTGCAGGCCCTGGACTCGGCGTCCCGGCCGCTGGAGCTGGCAACCTTCTCCATGGTCTGCGCCCATGACGTCAGGCTGCTGGCCTGCGAGGCCGGGCTGCCCGGCGGACCCGAGGGGGTGCTGGAGAGGCTGGAGGCCATGGACATGGCCGACTACCCCCGGGGCAGGCTGTGGCGGGCGGGCCTGGAGGCCCGGGCCCTGGCCGCCCTGGGCCGGGAGCGGGAGGCCCCGGGGAGGCTGCGGGAGGTGCTCTCCGACGGAAGGACCCGTACCGAGACCCTGCAGAGGCTGCGGCTGTACAGGATGACCCGCGACCTGCTCCCGGAGGCCGGCCGGCGGCTGGCCAGGCTGGAGAGGCGGCTGGAAGCGGGGTGCTCGGGCGACCGGGGGGGCGAGGGGGTCCGTTGACTGCGGGAAGCCGGCGGTCCGGGGAGCTGCGGCTGGTGATGGGCTCGGTGCACGTTTCCGTGGCTCCGGAGGGCCTCCCGCCCTTTCCGGTGGCCGCGGCCGTGGAGGAGGAGGACACCTGCCTGGTCCTCAGCTCCCCCGCCCCGGCCGACTACGGAGACGGCGGGGCCTCCCTGGAGGACGCTCTCTCCGAGCTGGAGGGCTTCCGGCCCCGGGACCCGGGCTCCGTGGTGGTCCGAGGGGGCAGCCCGCTGTCCATACTGGCCGTGGTGCACGACCTGTCCGCAGACCCCACCTGGAGGCGGGAGTGGATCGCATCCGCCCTGGGGGCCAGCCTGGAGGAGGCGGAGATCAGGGAGCTGGAGGCGGTGTCGGTCCCCGTCCTGGGGGCCCGCCACGGCAAGCTCCCGGTGGGGGAGTTCTGCCGGATGCTGGTGGAGGCCATGGGCAGGCTGCAGCCCCGCTACATCCGCTACCTGTGGATAAGGACGGCCCACCCCGACCATCCCGGACGGGCGGCGGAGGTGGCCGGAGGGCTGCGCAGGCTCACACAGAAAGGCGCTTCCGGACCTTGACGGCTCTTCTGCTGGCTGTACTGGCCGTGCTGCCCGGGCCCGCCCGGGCCGAGAGCAGGGCCGACTACCTGCTGCGGGCCTCCCTCCATCCGGAGTCCTCCACGGTGGCAGGCAGCGTGGAGATAGAGTTCACCAACGGCTCGCCCCACGCCGTGGACACCCTCTGGCTGCACCTCTATCCCAACGCCTACCGCGGCCGGACCTCCGCCTTCGCCCGGGACCTGGAGGCCAGGGGGAGCTTCGGGTTCAGCGCATCTTCCCCCGACGACCGGGGATGGATAGAGCTGCACGACACCATGCTGGAGGGAGGGCCGGCGGTGGCCGGGGTGGACGGGACGCTGGCATACCTGCCCCTGGAAGAGCCGCTGCAGCCGGGGGAGAGGATCTCCCTCAGCACCGGGTTCACGGTGAAGGTGCCCCGCTTCTGGAGCCGCATGGGCCGCAGCGGCCGCCACTACACGCTGACCCAGTGGTACCCCAAGATGTGCGCCCTGGACCACCGGGGCTGGCAGCGGTCGCGCTACCGTCTGGAGGGGGAGTTCTACAGCGACTTCGGCTCCTGTCGGGCCGAGCTGGACGTGCCGGCGGAGTTCGTGGTGGCCGCCACGGGCCGGCTTGCGGAGGCCGGCCTCAGCGCCGACTCCACCCGGCGGACGGAGGTCTGGGTGGCCGAGCCGGTGCACGACTTCGCCTGGGTCGCCGACCCGGACTTCACGGAGTCCCGCCACACGTTCCGCTACCCCGACTCCCTGGGGGGAGGCCGGGTGCAGGTGCGCGTCCTCCGCACCAGCGACGACGAGGGCTACTGGGAGGGGGTGGAGGAGGTGGCGGACTCCACCCTGCTCTACTACGGCCAGTGGTACGGCCCCTATCCCTACGGCAACCTCACCGTGGTGGACGACAGCCCCGGCGGCATGGGGGGCATGGAGTACCCCACCCTGGTGGTGATAGGGGACCTGGACCTGCCCCTGCTGCGGCTGCTGGAGGTGGTGGTCTCCCACGAGATCGGCCACCAGTGGTTCTACGGGGTGCTGGCCAACGACGAGGTGGCTGAGGCCTGGCTGGACGAGGGGGTGAACACCTTCAGCGAGCTGCGCTACATGGAGCGCAGGTACGGAAGGCGCTGCAACCTCACCACCACCCCCCGCTGGCTGGCCTGCGCCAGCGACCACGCCCTGCACTCCATGGGTTACGCCCGGCAGGCGGGCCGGGAGACGGCGCCGGTGCTCAGCCCGGCCACCGACGCCGCCGACGGCAGCCACCCCACCGCCGGCACCTACTACTCCAAGCCCGCCCTCTTCCTGCGGATGGTCCAGCTGTCCGCGGGCTCGGCGGACTTCGACCGCGCCATGCGCGAGTACTTCCGCCGCTTCCGGTTCCGCCACCCCCGCACCGGGGACTTCCGGGAGGTGCTGGAGGAGACCACCGGCCGCAGCTGGCGGGAGGAGTTCGACTACTGGCTGCGGGGCACGGGGACCATGGACCTCTCGGTGGAGGACCTCCGCCGCGCGGGGGACTCCACCGCCGTAAGGCTGGCCGGCAGCGTGCCCCATCCCCTGGCCGCCGAGCTCCTGCTGCAGTCGGGGGCGGACAGCCTGCTGGACACCCTCCGGCTGTGGACGGCGGACACCACGGTGGTCCTGCCCGGCCGGTGGGACCGGGCCGAGGTGGACCCCTTCACCCGCCTCCCCGACGCCCGGCCGTGGAACAACTCCCTGCCGGCGACGGGCACCATCCGCCCCCTGCTGCTGCCCATTCCCGAGCCTTCCCGCTACCGCAGCTGGGTGCTGCCCATATACACCCCCTCCTGCGTGGGGGGCGGCCTGGGCCTGGCCCTGCTGTCCTACTCGCAGCCGCTGGAGGCCGGCGGCCCCTGGACCTTCGGGGGGTACGCCACCGCGCCGCTGGAGGCGGAGGGGTGCGTCTCCTTCGGGGGCGCGCTGCGGGCCCGGGTGGCCACAGGCCCCCGCAGCAGGCTGGCCTGGACCACCAGCCTGGCCAGCAGGTACGGCCTGGAGTCGCTGCGGTCGGGGCTGTCGCTGGACCTCCGGGGCCGGACCCCGGCGGACCCCTCCCTGGGGCTGGACCTCACCGCCGGCATCTCCGGCGTCTCCGACACCTCCCTCTACGATGCGGACAGGGTCGAGGCGGGCCAGGCCCTGGAGGGGGAGCTGTCGGCGGGCCTGGACTGGGAGTCCTACCGACTGGAGGGCTTCGCCGGCGGGTCGCTGCTGATGTCGCCGGGCTGGAACCACGGGGCCTACGGCAGGCTGGAGCTGCGGGGAAGCCTGCAGACCAGGGTCTGGCGGAGGATGACGACCCGGACCGCCCTGGGAGTCTGCCGGGCGTGGGGCGACCCGCCCCCCCACGTGCTTCCGGCCCTGGCGGGAGGTCTATCCTCCAACTCCCACCTCTTCCGGCGGGGAGTCTGCGGACTGGCCGGCTACGGCAAGAGCTCCGAGCGCGGCAGGTGGGCCCTCTCCGCCAGGCAGTCGCTGGCCCTTCCCCCCTGCCGGCTGCTGGGCCTGGTCTCCCCCCGGGCGTACGCCTCCGCGGCGGTGCTGGGGGACCGGGCCTCGGAGCTGACGGCCAGCGGGACCCGCCTGGCCGCGGGCATAGAGCTGGGGCTGCCCCTGGTCACCGCCTACTTCCCGATATGGCTTTCCGACCCTCCCGAGGGGGGCGGCCGGCTGGACTTCAGGTGGGCGCTGTCCCTGGACTTCCTGCCCGGAGGCTAGATGTAGCCCAGGTCCCGGAGCATGTCCGCCTCTTCCCCCTCCGGCCCCTCCACCTCCACCGGCTCGAAGGCCCGGGGGGTGGCCCAGTGCCGCATGGCCTCGCGCAGAAGACCGCTGTCGGGGGGAAGGGGGCTCATCTCCCCGGAGTCTGCGGCCAGGTCGTACATCACGGCGCTGTCCGCGTCGGCGTCCCAGATCAGCTTCCGGTCGCCCTGCCTCACGGCGACCCGGTTCCGGTCACGGACGGTTCCGGAGGGGCTGTGCTCGGGGGTGGGGCCGCTGGAGGGCATGACCCGCCCGGCCCCGGAGCCCGTCGGCAGCATGGGCCGGCCCTCCAGGTGACGGGGAATCTCGGCGGAGGCCATCTCCAGCATGGTGGGCAGCAGGTCTATCTGGCCCACGACAGTGGAGTCCACAACGCCCCGGGGCATTCCCGGCCCCGCCGCCAGCAGGGGCACGTGCAGCACCTCCTGGTACAGGGTGACGCTGTGCTCGACCCAGCCGTGGTCCAGAAACTCCTCGCCGTGGTCGGCGGTGACGATGACCACCGTGGTCTCCGCCCTGCCGGTCTCCCGCAGCCAGGCGAACAGCCTGGCCAGCTGGGCGTCCGTCCACCTGATCTCGCCGTCGTAGAGGTTCACGTAGCGCTGCCTGTTCTCCGGGTCGCGCACCACGCCGGCGAGGTGGTCGACGTCCCAGTGGAACCGCCCGCCGCCGGGGTCCTCGGCCCACAGCCCGCCGTACTCCGAGGGGGGATGGTAGGGGGAGTGGGGGTCGTAGAGGTGCAGGAAGGCGAAGAAGGGCCTGTCCGGGTCCAGCTCCCCGATCATGTCGATGATCTCGTCCACCGCCAGCCGGGCCCTGCCGTGGCCGTTGGGGTAGGCGGAAAAACTCCCGAACCCCCGGTGAAAGCCGAAGTCCGGCCCCAGCCAGTAGCCGTTGACCTGCCCGGCGGTGGCGTATCCCGCCGCGGACAGCAGGGTGGCCGCGGTGGGCATCTCCGGGGACATGCCGTACAGGTGGGAGGCCGTCTGCCCGACCCGGTGCGAGCGGACCGACAGCCCGGAGAGGATGGAGGCCCCGGCGGGAAGCGTCCAGGGCGCCTGGGCCTGGGCCCGGGTCCACATGACGCCGGCGCCCGCCAGGCTGTCCAGGGCCGGGGAGGTGTCCCGGTGGTAGCCGTAGCAGCCCAGGTGGTCGGCCCGGAGGGCGTCCACCACCACCAGCAGGAAGCTGGGGCGGCTCTCCCCGCAGCCTGCGGCCAGAAGCGCCGCCGGCAGCAGCCAGCCTGCGGCCCGCAGCAGACGGCGGGCCGGGCCCGGTGCGCTCATCGCCGCACCAGCACCACCCGGGCCGCCAGTCGGCGGCCCTCCACCATGGCGGTGGCCAGGTAGACGCCGGAGGGGAGACGAGCCGGCAGGGCAATGGACAGCTGGCTGCCGCCGGAGGACCGGTACGTCACGCGGCCGGCCATGTCCAGTATCCGCACCCGCTGCATGGTCCGCCCGCCGCAGGACAGCTCCAGGCTGCCGGTGGTAGGGCACGGTGCCGCCGAGAGCGCACCGGATGCGGGAGCCGCGGGGCCCTCGGCCCCCATCCACTCCGGCGGCGGGCCGTGGTGGTAGCCCATGTCGGCGGTGCCGGTGTCGAAGACCGAGTCGGTGCGGGTCCAGTAGAGCTCCAGGCCGGCCTCGACCACCCCCATGGATCCGGCGTCGATGCACGGGCTCTGCTGGGGCTGGCCGGCCGCGGTGCAGCTGAGGTGCCAGTCGCCGGTGAACAGGGGGTCCGCCTCTATGTTGCCGTCCTCCCCGGTGGGGTCGGGCAGGTTGCCGTAGTTGGACCCCTGGTTGTTCCAGACGCAGTTGTGGCTGAACTCCGGGGAGGCCCCGCCGTCACCGTAGAACCCGGTGGTCTGGTTGTCCGCCACGATGTTGTCGTGGATGAATCCCCCGCACTCCACCCGGAAGTAGACGGCGCCGGCGTTGCCGTAGCCGGTGCTGCCCCCGGTGAAGGTGCAGAAGCCCACGTCCGGGAAGGAGAAGGTGTAGGCGTAGATGGCTGCCGCGTCGTCTCCCGCCGACCCGCCTGCGAAGAGGCAGCCGTGCATCTGGGCGTCGGAGTGGTAGAGGTAGATCCCGGCCCCGTCGTCGTTGGAGTGGCAGTCCAGGAAGCGGCAGTGGCTCACCTGGGCGTCTGAATCGTAGAGGTAGAGTCCGCCGCCGGCGGACTCGCAATGGCACTGGTCGAAGATGCAGCCGGTGAACACCGGCTGGCCCTTCCAGACGTAGGCTCCGCCGCCGTTCTCTGCCGTGCACTCCTCGAAGATGCAGAGATCCACGGTGGGAGATGCGTGGTTCAGCCGCATGCCGCCGCCGAAGGGGTCGGCGCCGGAATCGCCGCCGCTTAGGGTGAGGCCGCGCACGATTGTGGACTGCCCCACGTCCCCCGCCGCGGCTCCGTCCACCAGCAGGACGCACTCGTCCAGGCCGCTGCCGTCCAGCACCACCGAGGACGGGGACTGGGGGTCGCCCAGCAGCATCACCCCGTCATGCTGGCCGGTGATCACCGCCAGGTGCTCGCCGGAGCCGGCGTGGATTCCCGGGAGGAGAAGGACGGTGTCGCCGGCGGAAGCCTGGTCCAGCGCACCCTGCACGCTCTCCCCGGGGGATACCTCGAACAGCGCGCCCGCCAGGGCGCAGAGAAGCAGGGCCGTCATCTCAGCAGCACCGCCTTTCCGGTGTAGACCGCACCGCCGGACTGGAGGCGGACCAGCACCACCCCCGGGCCGTCCCTGCCCGACGGTGCCCATATTCCCGACCAGCTGTCCCGGGAAGAGTAGGCGTCCCGCCGCCAGAGCAGCCTGCCCGCGGAGTCGTAGACCCGTACCGAGACCTCGGCTCCGGGGGCGGGGGCCCGTATCAAGAGGTTGTCGCGGAAGGGCGAGGGGAAGAGGCTCATCCCGCCCGGAGGCTCTTCGCCGCCCCCGGGGCCGCTCTGCAGGGAGCTGGGCTGGTGCCAGCCCATGTCGGAGGTAAGGGAGTCGGGGATGCTGTCGGTGCGGGTGGAGTAGCCTTCCACCCACGACCCCCATGCCGGCTCGTGGCCGGCGTCCACGCACGGGCTCTGCACCGGCTGGCCGGCCGCCGTCTGGCTCAGCCGGTAGAGGGTGTCGGCGTAGAGCGGGTCCACGCTGATGTTGCCCTGGGTGCCGGTGGGGTCCTCCCAGCCTGCGTAGTTGCCCAGCTCGTTGTTCCAGACGCAGCAGCACTGGAAGTCCACGTCCGGCGATCCCTTTCCGGCTATGCCGTGCTTGCCCTGGTTGGAGGTCACGATGCAGGAGCTGAGGCTGGCGTAGTCCACGGCGCTGAGGAGGATGCCGGCCCCGTCATCGACGCAGGAGTTGGAGTCCACCGTCAGGTAGGAGAGATCCTGGGTCCCCTGCAGCAGGGTCAGGCCCCCGCCGTCGTCTCCGGCGTGGTTGCCGGCCAGGAGGACGTTGCGGAGGACCACGCTGCTCTGGTAGCCGTTGAGGCCGCCGCCGTCGTCGGCACAGCTGTTGCCCAGCATCCTGCAGTCCAGCACCTCCGCGACGCAGGCGTAGAGGTTGACCGCGCCCCCGGTGGACGAGGAGGTGTTGCCCAGGAAGTCGCACCGCTGGATCACAGGCTCACCGGCCTCGGCCGCCACCGCCCCTCCCACCGCCGCGGCGTTGTCCTGAAAGGTGCAGCCGAAGAGGATGGCGTCGGCCTCGGAGAGGAAGGCCCCTCCGCCGGCGAACCACTGCCCGCTCAGGGCGGCCCCTCCGGTAACGGTGAGCAGCTCCACCCTGGTCTGGGCCCCGCTGCCCTCCAGATACAGAACCGGCCGATGAAAGCCCTGGCCGTCCAGTACGGCGGGGTCGTCGGGCGAGGTGGTGACCGTCACCCCCGCCAGCGCCGGGGGCACGTGCAGCAGGGGAAGGGTGTCCGCGGCGGTGTAGGTGCCAGAGAGGAGGTAGAGGGTGTCTCCGGGGGAGAGGGCGGACAGGCTGTCCCGGAAGGCGTCATCGGGTGAGACCACCGAAGTCCGGGCCGCACCGGAAAGGGCCAGGGCCAGCATCACCGCCGCCGCAGATCTCATTCCGACACAACCACCATTCCCGAAGAGAGTGCCATCCCCCGATGCTCCACCAACACGTAGTAAACTCCCGGCTCCAGCCCCCGGGTGTCAATGTCCATGGAGGAGCTGCCCCTGGGAAGCTCCTCCCTCCCGCCCTGCAGCCGCAGCCTGCCGGCCACGTCGTAGACGCTGAGCCTGACCTCTCCGGCCTGCTGCAGGGTCACCGTCACACCCGCCTGCGAGACCGCGGGGTTGGGCCTTACGGGGCTCAATCGCATCGCGGGGCTGGAAGACCATCCCGGCAGCGAGTCGTTGGGCACTCCCGGGGTGCCCATGAAGGGCCCGGCCTCCCAGGACTCCGGCAGGGCGTTGTCCAGGGAGGGGTCTCTCAGGGAGAGGGTCGGCCCCTGACCGTCCGGAGCCTCCGGCCACGGGCTCTCCGACCCGTAGCGGACGAAGTCCTGCATCTCCCCGAGGGGCGTGTACAGCCGGACCCTCTCCCCCTCCGCGGCCAGGCCGAAGTCCATGGCGTCGCCGTCGGCGGGGCATCCGGGATGCAGCGAGAAGAAGGCGGAGGAGTCCGCGTACACCACCAGCATCTCCCCGGGGGCCAGCGGGTAGCCGTCCAGCACGTGCAGGTGGTCGGCGGCGCCGTTGCGGATGCTCCAGCCGGTCGTCCACACCGTATCCGAACCGGCGTTCGCCAGCTCCAGCCAGTCCCCGGCGGGGGCGTCCGGAGGGCTGCTGTAGTTGATCTCGTTGATCACCAGGCTCCCGGCCATGGAGGGGGGGTGCCAGTGGGGGTCCAGCGCGCGGACCCGGTTGATGCAGCCCACCGTCTGATGAGCGTTGTCGGCGGAGACCCGCCAGAACGCCCCCCGGGGAGCCTCCGCCTCCCCGGCGGTGAGGCAGGTGTCGGCCGTGGTCCAGGTGCTCACCATCTGCGAGGGGTCCTCGAAGGTGGAGTCGGCGGAGACCTCCACCAGGTAGCTGCAGCCTGCGCCGGCGGCGCTCCACCGGAGGTGGCAGACCCCCTCCTCCCTCTCCGGCGGATAGGTCCGGAAGGGAAGGGGCCACTGCGTGAACTGCTCCTCCAGGAAGTCGGTCCGGTTCTCCGGCCAGCTCAGCACAACCTGCACCTGCTCCCCGTACTCCTCCATGGTGTAGTCCCGGAAGGGATCGGCCTCCACCAGGGGCTCGGTGAGCGCGGCCAGGGAGTCCACCGTGCCGTCGGTCTCCATCTGCAGAAGCAGCGGGGCCAGCTCCTCCACCCTGCCTGTGAGCTGCTCCCGAATGCCGTCGTCGGCCCAGCTGCGCCAGGCCAGGGGGTTGGGCCGGTTGAAGGGGTTGGCGGTCCAGAAGTAGGGGGTGTTGGGTCCGTAGCTGAGGCCCCAGGTGCGGTCCATGTCCCAGGTGACAGGATGCCAGGTGCCCGCCGCACCGGGCCGGTCCAGCACCATGTGGTAGTTGTGGTAGTAGCAGCTGCCGTGGGCAACCAGGACGTTGGCGGCCAGGAAGTCCAGCAGCTCCCCGTAGGCCACCCGGTCGGCCAGGTCCCGCCGGAACACGCTGTCGGGAGCGTAGGGGAGCCAGCCCGTCAGGAGCTCGAGGTCGTCGAAGGGCTCGTCCTCGTGGGTCTTCTTCAGGTAGAGGTCCAACTCCCAGGGCCGGTCGAGGCAGGCGCCCCTATCCTGGCACTTGTAGACTACGGCGTCGTCGGCGAACGGGTGGCGCTCCAGGAAGTCGCCGTCCACGTCCTCCACGAACAGGTAGGCCCCCTGGGTCTCGCCGTTGAAGAGCAGCTCGGTCATGTGCACGTCCGGGACCTCAAGGCCCGCCCTCCGGTGGAGTATGTAGGAGAGATTCTCCCGTATGCGGGTGTAGTCCAGGTACTGGGCGTTGAGGTTGAGCTCATCGAACTCCCACAGCCTCCGGCCGTCCGCTATCCTCACCTTGATGGACTTCTTGGGGTAGTTGCGGCTGGACTCGCCCCGAATCCTGAAGGTGGCGTCATACTCCCTCCCGCCGGCGGTGAGCACGGCGGGCACCTGTATGTCCTCGAAGGGGTTCTCGCAGGCGTACTCCCACTGCTCCGGGTCGAACTCCAGCTCCAGGGTCACCAGGGAGTCCGGCCAGGCCGGGGAGGCCAGCAGGATCATCAGGCACAGGCCGCTCACGGTATCACCACCATCTTGCGTACGACCGTCCTGCCGTTGCTGGTGAGGGAGACCAGGTAGACCCCGGGCCTGTTCCAGCCCTCGAGGGACAGGCTGGCAGTGCCCTCGTAACCGTTCACGCCCACCGGACCCGCCACCAGCCGGCCGTCCACGGAGTAGACCCGCAGCTGCGCGGGCAGCCGGTCCACCGCGAAGCCCGCCAGAACCCTGCTCACCGAGGACAGCCGGGCGGGGCAGGGGCGCAGGGGCATCAGCACGGGGAGGTCCAGACCCAGCGACCAGGAGGGGTTGGCCTCTCCCGGCGATCCGGGCAGCCTGGCGGCCGTCCAGTTCTCCACCTGCCTGTACTCCCTGGTGTCGGAGGCCAGGGCCATGACGGAGTTGCTGCCGCAGGGCCACCCCTCGTCCCCGTCCCAGGTCAGAGAGGCGGCGACGCGACCGATCCTGTCCCTCAGGGTCACCGAGTCCGCGCTCCTTCTGAGACCCGACTCCAGGCAGGCGACGACCTGTCCCGGTATCGACGGGAAAACCTCTTCGAAGTCTTCCCCGCTGCGGCAGAGCACCAGGAATCCCCATGCCGGAACCTCTGTGCCCCCGGGGATTACCGAGCTCCTGTTCTGGTTGTCCGTAAGCACGTATGCGGAGAGATCCAGCCCGTCGGCGGACCTGTTGTACAGCTCGATCCAGTCCCCGCTCTCCGCGGCGGGGGTGGTGCAGACCTCGGTGATCACCAGCCGCGACTGGGGCGCCGGAAGCGTGTCCTCCTCCCCCACCCGGTAGCGCCTCAACACGGACCAGCCCGGATTCAGCAGCTCCAGGCCGTACCCGGAGGGAGACTCAGTCTGGAGGTTGCCCGCCACCGGCGTCGAGGGCACCTCCATCTGCAGGGCCTCGGCGTCGTTGGTCAGCAGGAGGGTGTCGCCCGCCGGGAGCAGGAAGGAGTCGGGGAGGTAGACGCCGGCCGCCGCTTCCTCCAGCAGGAAGCCGCAGCGGGAGAGGTCCTGGGCCTCGTCGGAGGCGTTTACCACCGGCAGGTACCACAGGGCCGGCCCGCAGCGGACCGGGTCCTGCGGCTGGAGGAGGTCGGCCTCCAGGGGACCCAGGGCCCTCACCACCGAGGGATGGGCCGTCCTCTGCCAGCCGTAGTTGGCGAAGCCGTAGCCGGGATAGGTGCCCAGGCATGCGCTGTCTCCGGAAAGGCTGCTGGCGGTGTAGGCGGTCATGGCCCAGGCGTAGCAGGTGTCGGGGAGCTGGCCCCCGGCCTCCCAGAGGGTATCACCCGGGCCCTGGGAGGAGAAGCCGGTTTCGGCCCAGGCCGCCTCCGGGTCCATGAAGTGCAGCTGGGCGAAGTCCAGGGGATGGACGCTCTCCATCAGCACGGAGAAGTCGTCGCCGTCCTCCAGTCGGCAGGGAGTTACCTGCAGGGACTCCACCGGCGAGAAGACCAGGTCGTCCGCTCCCTCCCGCAGGATTTGCGGCCTGCGCTCCAGAAAGCCGAACAGGCTGTCGCAGAGGGAGTCGTACGCGTCGGGAGATATCTGCAGCCAGGGGTCGGCCAGGGCGTAGGGCCGGATACGCTGGTAGATCGAGTCGGCGGCGGGGGTCAGGCCGTCCTCCATGAGGTCGGCCGTAACCTCCAGGCGCTGGGCCATGAGCCAGGCTCCCTGGTCGGTCTCCAGGAACCGCTGAAGCAGTGGTGTGTAGCTCAGATGCTGAAAGAACACCTCGCGGACGCGTCCGGGGGCCCACGCCCCCCACCAGGTGTTGCCGAAGGTGGCGTCCCGGTCCCAGGGCACGAACCGCCACAGTCCGTCGGGGGCGCGTATGGCGAAGAGGTTCTTGGTCATGGAGTCGCCGTCGCGGATGGCGATGGAGGCCGCGGCGTAGTCCAGGAAGCTCATCGTATCCACGTCCATGGTTCCCCCCAGGCACACCCTCTGCGCCAGCTCCTCCAGCATCCAGCCCTGATGGCCGCAGTCCATCCGGGGCTCCCAGTACTCCAGGGGGTCCTCGTGGCAGGGGAACAGGGCCAGGCGGGCGGGGTGGTTCTCGGACTTGAATATCGGCCCCGACCCCAGGGAGAAGCGGTTCAGGAAGTGCTGGTCGATGTCCTCCACCTGCAGGTAGAGGCCGTACTCCTCCCCGTTTATCCTCAGCCAGGCGTGGCGGGCGAAGGAGGCCGGCCGGCCCTGCAGCCTGGTGAGCATGAGGCCCAGGCAGTTGCGCATCAGCGTGGTGTCCCTGAGCTCCGCGTTGAGGAGGATCTCCGACCAGCCCTCCACGCTGGGCTCGGAGAGCTCCAGCTGGAAGTTCTTCTTGGGCAGGTACATGGTGCTGCCGCCGCGCAGGCCCACCTGGCAGCTGCACCTGTCTGCCGACCACTCCACCACCCCCGGGTAGCGCTCGCCGCGCTCGGGGGTCTCCACCAGGCTGTCCAGATGCGCGGGGGCGATCTCCAGGCGGAATGTGTCCAGGGGCGCGGGGTCCGCCGAGAGACCGGCCGAGACGGCAAGAATGAGCAGGGCCGCTGCCGTCCTCATCGCCGCAGAGCCCCCTTCACAGCACCCCAGACCATCAGGCCCAGGCCGGGAATGTAGAGCCACAGGGGGAAGCTGCCGGGCACGCCACCCTCCATCAGGCCGCCGGCGTTGTAGAGGAAGGAGGCCAGGCACAGGAGGCCCCCGGCCAGCATGGCCCACCTGTCAGGCGGCCGGTATGCGCTGCCCCGCCTCCTCAGCAGCAGCCAGGAGGGCACCGCCACGAACAGCAGGGCGATGAGCACCGGCGCCCACACCGGCGAGCTCCAGGGGGCGGGGATCAGGAAGAGCAGGTCCCAGGTGCCGAGACCGCCCGGCCATCCCAGCACGATCTGGAGGAAAACGTAGTAGAGGATGTCCCAGATGCCGAAGGTGAGGAAGAAGATGGGCAGGACCTCCCGCCTCCTCCGGGCGGCGGCCAGGGCCACTCCCCCCAGCATCAGCAGGCTGGCCGCCTCCCGGCCCAGCTCCACCGCCAGCAGCTGCGACCCCATGTCCGACAGGGGAAAGGAGAAGCCCTCCGGGCAGACGATGCGGCGCAGGTAGACCACGATGGCGGCCTCGAAGAGGCCCAGGGTGACCCCGAAGACCCACAACCCCGCGTAGCGCAGCCGGGGGTAGGCCTTCTGCACCTCCCCGGCTCCGCCGGCCGCCTGCTTCGGTCCGCCGCTATACGTTTCCGCCATAACCTCCGTAGGAGCCTCCCCTGCCCTGCCTGCCCTCTATGGCGCACAGCAGTATGCCCATGGCTATCAGCAGCCTTCTGTCTATGGGGGGCATGGGGTCGTCTATGGTCATGGTGTACTTCAGCACGAAGGGGTTGAAGTGCTGCTTGATGGATACAACCCCGGCGCCCTCCATGGTCTGGATCACGTACTTCTGGGGCACCACCTTGATGAAGCGCGACAGCAGCGCGCCGGCCAGGCTCTTCTCCTGCAGGATGCCCACCTGCTGCTGGTCGGGGGCCAGCAGGTGCCAGGTGTCGCGGATCATCGACTTGCCCCACTTCCTGGCCAGGCCTCCCACCTCCTCGCCGCTGGTGCTGTCGGTGACGAAGTAGGTGGCTCCGAAGTCCAGTATCTGGGGAGTCTTTATCTTCAGCAGCTCCCGGGACTGGTTCTCGTCCGCCCAGACGGTCATGTCCTCGCGCAGCTTGAAGGCCTTCTGCCTGGAGTACATCACCGTGTTGCCCTGCTCGTCCTTCACGTGGAAGGCTCCGCCAAAGAGCTTGAACACCTTCCTGCGGAACAGGTAGAAGCTCCTCTGGTATACCGGATCAAGCCCACTCTGCATGCCAGCCCCTCTCAGGCTTCAAGAACGTCTCCGTCCCCAGCCAGTTCCGTCGATCCATCCACCGCCGGGCTTCGGGTAACCGCGCCCTAGCGGGCCAGCGAGCCCATGGGGTCCCAGGGCGGGAGCACCACCGGCTCGGTTTCCAGCACCGCCCGGTACTCGTCGGGCAGGTAGTCGGCGTCCACCGTCACCTCGTAGAGGTACTCCTCGAACCAGCGGTCGGTCATGGTGAGGTGGCCCTTGCGGCCCGACTCCTTGCCCCAGCTGTTCTCTATGTCCCAGCGCACCGGCTCGCCGCTTTCGTCGATGTCCACTCCGGTGAGGACCATGGCGTGGGTCATGCGGCTGTGGCCGTAGTCCAGCCGGTCGGCCCTGGTCATGGTCATGGCCTCGCCGTAGACGGGCTCCAGGTCGAACATGGCCATGTCCAGCAGGCCCTTGGTGCGGTCGCCCATCTTCCCCACATCGCAGCCGAACCACACCGCCCTCTCGTCGCGAAGCATCTCCAGGGCCGCCTCCCGCAGCACGTCCATGGGCACGTTCAGGTAGCGCACCTGCCGGCCGCCTTTGACGTTGCCCAGGTACTGCACGGTGTAGAGCTTTCCGTAGGGCTTGTCGTCGGTGGGGGCGTTTATCAGGCAGACCATGCTGTCCAGGTCGAACTCCACGTACTCCTCCGCGAACTCCCTGGGGGTGATCTCGCCGTGGCGGTGGAACTCGTCGTCCCTGTCCCGCCACTGCCAGACGAAGCTCTGCGGAGGCTCGCCCAGGTGCACGCACAGCATGCGGTAGACGGTGGCCATCATCCGGTCCTTCTCGGCCCGCAGGTCGTCCGCCCCGGCTCCGCCCTCCGCCATGGAGCGCAGGTCGCGGGCGTACTCCCGCAGCTTCTCCACCAGGAAGGCGTTCATGGCCCGGGACTTGCCGCTGCTGTAGCTCTCGGGCATGGCCTCCTCCGGGACCAGGCCGTACTTCTCCACCAGGCTGACGAACATGTCCCACTGGCCGCCGTCGCCCACCGGGTCCTGCATCAGCCACATTACCACCCGGCCGTCCAGGGGCTCCTCGCGAGTCTCTATTATGTTCTCCAGGAACCAGTTGGCCTTCTCCAGCTTGTCCCAGAACATCAGCCAGGCCCCGGAGAGCTGGAAGTCCTTGAGGTTCAGCCGGTCCATGATGCTCAGCCGGAGGGTGTTCATGGCCGCGAAGAGCCAGCAGCGGCCGGACTTCTTCTGGTTGGCCGCCTCCGGGGTCTTGATCCGGTGGCTGAAGGTGGAGTCCGCCGCCGCCACGCTCCTCCGGCGCATGGCCACCGCCCGCACCCCGTTCTCCGTCACCGCGTTCAGCGACAGCCCGTAGGTGGGGTCGTCGGAGAGCCCCGCCCCGAACCGGGCCAGGTCCTCCCTGGAGATGCTCTGCTTCATGCGTTCCTCCCGTTTCCCGAATGGATGCCCGCCATCTTGTCTGCATAATCTTGCGGAGACCGGCCCCCGCGACAACCGCCGGATACAATGGGGGGCTGATCTTCCTCATCTCAATCCTGGAAGAACAGATTTGCCGGCCCCCTCTCTTCCAGCATATATAGCATGGGGGTATTTCGAAGGGGGTCGGTAACATGGAGAAGATTCTGGCAGCGGCTCTGTGTCTGGTTTTCGCGGCTGCGCCCTCACAGGCGCAGCAGATCCTGTGCATCACCGATGTGACCATCATAGACGCAGCATACTCCGAGCCGAGACCGGGGATGACCGTCACCGTCACGGACGGGCTCATAGCCGATGTGGTGGCTGCCGGAGGAGCGAGGGTACCCGAAGGGGCTACCGTGATCGACGGGAGCGGCAGGTACCTGATCCCCGGCCTCTGGGACTCTCATGTCCATCTCTCCTTTGGAGGGGCCGAGGCCCTGGAAGGTCTCTTGAGGCATGGAGTGACCACCGTGAGGGACATGGGAAGCGCCCTGCCCGATGTTCGCTGCTGGAGGGCCGCCGTCCGGGAGGGCAAGCTGGACGGCCCCCGCATCCTCACCAGCGGGCCCGCCATCGAATCGGGCAGGTTCATCGATATCATCGGACAGGTGGACGGGGCGCTCGACATCTCCCTGGGCCCGGTCCTGCTGCCCACACGTGTGGGGGTCTCCGATGAGGATGAAGCAGCTTCCACCGTACGGGACCTCAGGGACGAAGCGGTCGATTTCGTAAAGCTGAGAACGGTTCCCTCGAGACCCGTATACGAGGCCATTCTCCGGGAAGCAGCGGAGGCGGGCCTGACGGTCGCAGGGCACGAGCCCCTCGTCGTATCGCTTGCCGACGCCTCGGAGCTGGGTCAACGAAGCATCGAGCATCTTCCGTTCCTGTCCGTCGCCGACCTGGAGGAGCCCGAGCGCCGTGAGCTCTTCGATGATTTCGCAAGGAACGACACATGGGTTGTGCCCACGCTGGTGGCCTGGAAGGCCTACCGGCTGACCCCCGACAGCGTCGCATCGCGGGCCATCGAACAGCTCAGGATGGCGCCACGCCGGAAGAGACCCTACATCTCCGAGGGACTTCTGGATTTCTGGGAGATGCAGATCGCCATCAAGGCCCTGGAATCACCGATGGACTGGCAGGGGCTCATGGAAAGGGGTACGGCGGACCTGCGGCTGATGAGGGAATGTGGGGTAGGACTGATGGCCGGAAGCGACCTCTCCCTTCCGCTGCTCGAACCGGGCAGGAGCCTGCACGAGGAGCTGGCCCTGATGGTGGAGGAGGGTGGCCTATCCCCCCTGGAGGCAATCGAATGCGCAACGCTGGCCCCCGCCATATTCTTCGGCCTCTCCGACTCCCTGGGAACGGTGGAGGAGGGCAAGGTGGCCGACCTGGTTCTGCTGGACGCCGACCCCCTTCGGGACATTTCCAACACCCGGGCCATCGCGGCGGTGATATCTGGAGGCAGGGTGGTGCAGTAGCCGGTCTACGTCTGAAGCAGGAGGGCGGCGGGTCTCCCCGCCGCCCCCTGTTCGCTTCTGTGCGCTGTGAGTCTAGACCAGGCCGCGGTAGCGGGCCGCCTCCGCCACCCGCTGGATGGCGATCATGTAGGCGGCGTCGCGCATGTAGACGTCGCGGGCCTCGGCCAGGTCGGCCACAGCGTGGAAGGCGTTGGTCATCTTGGTGTCCAGCTTGGAGAGGACCTCGTCCTTCTCCCAGTAGTAGTTCATGTTGTTCTGTACCTGCTCGAAGTAGGAGCAGGTGACCCCCCCGGCGTTGCAGAGGAAGTCGGGGATGTTGAAGATGCCCTTCTCCCTGAGGATCTCGTCGGCCTCGGGGGTGGTGGGCCCATTGGCTCCCTCCGCCAGGATGATGACCTTGTCGCTGATCTTCTTCGCCGTCTCGCCGTTCACCTGGTTCTCCAGGGCGCCGGGAAGGAGTATGTCGGCCTCGGTCTCTATCCAGGCCTCGCCGGGGAGCTTCTCGTAGCCGGCCTCCACCGCCTTGTCGGCGTCCACCGTGCCGAAGCGGTCGGTGATGGAGAGCAGGAACTCCAGGTCGATGCCGTCCATCTTCCGGTAGGTGTAGGCCTTCATGTCCTTCTGGTCCCAGCAGGAGACGCACACCACCATGCCCCCGTACTGGGTGTAGAGATCGGCCGCGTACTGGCTTACGTTGCCGAAGCCCTGGCAGGCCATGGTGGTCTGGGTGATGTCGCGCCCCATGCGCTTCAGGGCCTCGCGGACGGTGTAGATTGCGCCGTAGCCGGTGGCCTCGGTGCGGCCCAGCGAGCCGCCGATGCCCACCGGCTTGCCGGTGATGACGCCCGGGTACTTGCCCCCGGAGAGGGTCTCGTACTCGTCCATCATCCACAGCATGTGCTGGGCGCTGGTCATCACGTCGGGGGCGGGCACGTCCTGCACCGGACCGATGTTCCTCCAGATCTGGCGAATCCAGCCGCGGCAGATCTGCTCCTGCTCCCGGGCGGACAGCTCGTGGGGGTCGCAGATGACGCCGCCCTTGCCGCCGCCGAGGGGGATGTCCACCACCGCCGTCTTCCAGGTCATCCAGGTGGCCAGCGCGCGAACGG
The DNA here is from genome assembly GCA_041686025.1 of Candidatus Fermentibacteraceae bacterium. GTDB lineage: Bacteria > Fermentibacterota > Fermentibacteria > Fermentibacterales > JCC-6 > JAWLEP01. The sequence continues at coordinate 10,448 of JAWLEP010000026.1, read as the reverse complement.
TGTCGGCGGTCTCCTGGGGGTGGAAGCGGATGCCGCCCTTGGCGGGGCCGCGGACGTCGCTGTGCTGGACCCGGAATCCCTGGAACACCCTTACGCTGCCGTCGTCCATCTTCACCGGGATGGTGAAGTGGAACTCCCTCATGGGCCTGCGCAGGAGCTCCCTGGCCCCCTGGTCGAGACCCAGCTTCTCGGCTACAGCGTCGAACTGCTCCTGGGCCATCTTGTACGGATTGAAGCCCTCAGCCACTTTGACACCTCCTGACCGGGCCGAGCCCGGTTTTTCGATTGTTGTGCCAGGGCCGCCCCGGCCCTGTCCTCGACTGGTGGTTTGAGAGTAGAAAAGGGGTCCCTGTCAGCCGCCGGGACCCTTGGAGAAAATAGCCGATCCCGGCCCGGGGGACAAGCTTCGGGGCCGGGCAGGTCTATGCGCGTGCGTCGCGTATGGACCTGACCCTGCCCTCTATCAGCCGGACGTCTTCGGCGCGGTCGGCGTCCGTGCCCGGGGTCTCCACCACCGCCGGCACGTCCTCGAACTCCTCCATGGCCGCCAGCATTCCCAGGGCCTGCAGGCCTATGCCTCCCTTCCCAACGCTCTGGTGGCGGTCGCGCCTGCTTCCGCGGCCCGCCAGGGAGTCGTTGAGGTGAAAGGCGCGGACCCGGCCGCCGGCCAGCTCCTCGGCGATGCGGGCCACCGTTGCCTCCGGGGGGGCCTCCGGCCGCAGGTCGTAGCCGGCGCCGTGCAGGTGGGCGGTGTCGATGCAGAAACCCACCCGCTGCGGGGCGGCCACCAGTCGGGCTATCGCCGCCAGCTCGGCGAGGTCGGCCCCCAGGGAGGAGCCCATGCCGGCGGTATTCTCCAGGAGTATCCCCCCGCGGGGGCTGGCCTCCAGGGCGGCTCCGATCATGGATGCCGCCCTGTCGATGCCCCGGCCCGGGCCATCGCCCAGGTGCGAGCCGGGATGGAGCACGGCCCAGTCTACTCCCAGCTGCGCCATCCGCTCCAGCTCGCCGGCCAGGGCCAGCCGGGAGCGGGCGGTAACGCCTTCGCGGCTTCCGGCGGGGTTGATCAGGTAGGAGGCGTGGGACAGGACCGGCACCTTCATCTCCCGGCGGAAGGCCTCCGCCTCCTCCGGGGGTATGGGGGGCGACCTCCACCGCCTCTGGTTGGCGGTGAAGATCTGCACCGCCTGCAGGTCGAGCTCTGCGGCCCGCCGGGCAGTGGCCGCCATGCCCCCGGCGGCGGATAGGTGTATGCCCAGCAGCAAGTCAGCCCCCGCAGGTGCGCAGGAAGTGCCGGAGGTTGAGCCGGCCGCGGCGGACCAGCTCCTCCCGCCGGCGGAGCATCCGGCCGCGGACGCCCGAACCCTCCTCCCACACCGACTCCAGCAGGGCGTCGGCGCGGCGGGCCCATCCGGGGCTGCCCGGCTGGGGGAGGACCAGGTCCTCCAGGCCGGCCTGGCGCATGAAGCGGGTGCCCTTGGTGGCGTAGGGGGCGGCCAGGGGCACCGCTCCGGCGATCACGGCCAGTATGGAGCCGTGCAGGGGCACCGTAACCATGGCCCGGCAGCGGGACAGGGCCTCCATGACGGACCCCAGCCGGGTGGTGTCCACCATCTCCACCCTGTCGCCATGGTCCATGGCCTCCGCCACCGCCCGGCACTCGTCGTCGTCGGCGTTGGAGAGGCTGCCGGTGTGGAAGGGCAGCATCAGTACCCTTCCGCTGCGGCGGACCAGGTGGCGGTCCAGCAGCCGGGCCCAGGCCTTCCTCACGGATGTGGGGTCGGCCTCGCTGTGGATGCCCAGCTTCCGGCGCAGCTCCAGGGGCAGCAGCCTTCCCCGTCGGTTGAGGACGTTGCGGGGAGCGGCCGCCAGGAAGTTCCTGTCCGCCGCATCGGCCCGAGGAGAGCCATCATCCGCCAGGGAGAAGGCGGAGTCCGCCGCCAGCACCACCCTGCGGGGGTGCAGACCCAGCTCCAGCAGCAGCTCCCGGGTGGGGGCGTCGCGGGCGGTGACCCCGCGGCAGGTGCCCAGCCAGCGCCGCAGAAACGTCCTGGTCCAGGGCCGCAGCTCTTCGCCCTGCCCTATGCCTATGCCCCAGGCAAAGGCCCGCTTTCCGAAGGTCCGGGCCAGCATCAGCGGGAGCAGGTTGAAGGGGGTGTAGAGCAGTGAGGATACGTCCTGGGCCAGCTCGCCGCCCCCCACTACCACGGTGTCGGCCCACAGCGCGCCCCGGGCGAAGGCCGCCGCCCTTCCCCCGGCGAGGGAGAAGGGACGGATGCCGCCGAAGAGCTCGGCCGTTCTGCCGGGGTCGGCGGAGGCCACTCCCACCTCCGCCCCGGCGGACGAGAGGTCGCGGAGCTGGGCGGCCAGTATGGCCGTGTCTCCCAGGTTGGAGCCCCCGGCCTCCAGCTGGCCCCAGCTGGCGGTGAACACCCTGTGCCGGCGGCGGTCCGGGGCGGACATGGCCCCTAGTCGCCGAACCGGAAGGACCTGAGGGTCTCCGCCAGCCCCCGCAGCCTGCGGTCGGCCCGGCCGTTGATGCTGGCCTCGGGGTAGCTGCCGTCGGCCTGGCGGGTGCCGGCCTCCATGCCGGTGAGCAGCTCTATGCCCTGGTCGATGGTCTCCACGGGGTAGATGTGGAACTCGCCCTTCTCCACCGCCTCTATCACCTCATGGTTCAGCTGCAGATGGTGCCGGTTGGCGGCCGGGATCAGGACCCCCTGGTCGCCGGTGAGGCCCCTCTCGCGGCAGAGACGGAAGAAGCTCTCTATCTTGTGGTTCACCCCGCCGATGGCCTGCACCTCTCCGCGCTGGTTCACCGAGCCGGTGACCGCCAGGTCCTGCCGGATGGGGACGTCGGCCAGGACGCTGAGAAGGGCGTAGAGCTCGGTGGAGCTGGCGCTGTCGCCGTCTACGCCTCCGTAGCTCTGCTCGAAGCAGATGCTGGCGGAGAGGGAGAGGGGGTAGTCGGAG
>JAWLEP010000026.1:0-7375 GCA_041686025.1 Candidatus Fermentibacteraceae bacterium | reverse complement strand
AGGGCGTAGAGCTCGGTGGAGCTGGCGCTGTCGCCGTCTACGCCTCCGTAGCTCTGCTCGAAGCAGATGCTGGCGGAGAGGGAGAGGGGGTAGTCGGAGGCGAACCTCCCCCGCAGGTGGCCGGTGATTATCTGGATGCCCTTGGTGTGTATGGCGCCGGAGAGCTCGGCCTCCCGCTCCACGTCTATGATCCCCTGGCGTCCGGCGGAGACCCGGGCGGTGATCCGCACCGGCAGGCCGAAGCTGTAGTCCACCGTGGAGTAGACGGCCAGGCCGTTCACCTGGCCGGTCGCCTCGCCCTCGGTGTCGATCATTATGTCGTGGTTGAGGATGGCCTCCATGGCGCGGTCCTCGGGAAGCGAGAGCCTCCTGCGCTTCTCCAGGGCGGCGCGGCGGATGTCCTCGGCCCGTATCAGCTCGGCTCCCTCCTCGCCGGCCCAGTAGGCCGCCTGCCGGACGAAGTCGGCCACCCGGTTGAACTCCAGGGAGATCTTCTTCTGGTCGCCAGTGAGGCGGACCGCCTCCTCGGCCAGGGCCGCCATGGCCCCCCGCTCCATGTGGGGCAGCTCCTCGCTTCCGATGATGTTGGCTATCACCTGTGCGAAGTCGGCCAGGAAGTCGTCGCTTACGTCCATCCGGTCGCTGAAGTCGGCCCGGACCCGGAACAGCAGTCTGAACTCCGGGTCGTGGGAGGCCAGAAGGGAGTACAGCCACGACGGCCCCAGGAGGATGACCTTCACGTTGATGGATACCGGCTCTGGCTGCAGCTTCACCGGGTGCAGGCTCAGGGGGTCGTGGGCCCTGATCACGGCGGTCTGGCTGCGGAGGGTCTGGACCAGGTTCTGCCAGAGGTCGGGCTGCCGGACCAGGTCCAGGGCCTCCAGCACCAGGTAGCCGCCGTTGGCCTGCAGCACCGTCCCGCCCTGTATCATGGTGTGGTCGCTGTAGGGGCGGTTGTTGACCACCACCCGGTCGATGTTGCCGAACAGGCTCACCCAGTCGGGGAACTGCTCCAGGATCACCGGGCTGCCCTCGCTGTCGGAGTTGTCCACCAGCAGGTTGGGCATGAAGAGGCCGTAGGGGTCGCCCTCCTCCTCGTCGGAGGCCACGAAGGCCTCCAGGTTCTCCAGTATGGTCTCCCCCATCTGCGCCGCGTACTCCTTTACCTCGTCGGAGCGGCCCTCCTTGAGGCGGGAGAGTATTCCGGACACGGTGGGCTCCAGCAGCCTCTGGTACAGCTCGGACACCCGGGAGCGGACGTCCATGTCTATCCGCTTGGCCTTGCGGTAGGCCTCGGCCAGCATGGTGAACAGCTCCTGGTGGAGCCTGCGGTAGCTCTCCAGCTTCTCGGCGGAGAGCTCCTCCTCTTCCACCATCTTCTCCAGCTTGTCGAAGGTCACCGGCTTCTCGCCCACCACCGGGAGGACGTCGGGACGGTACTGCTGGGGCCCCACGGGTATGTTGACCACCTCGAACCCCTCCTCGGACGCCTTCCGCTCCACCTCGGCCATCAGCTCATTCTTGCGGGCCTCGGCCTCCTCCATGATGGCCCGCTTCTCCAGGGCCGTCCGCTCGCTGTCCAGGACCGCCGGGAGATTGCTGCGCAGCAGCTCCAGCGACTCCGACATGTCCTCGACGAACTTCCGGCCGCCCCCGGCGGGGAAGATCAGGGCCTTCGGGTGCTGGGCGTCCTCCAGGTTGTGGACGTAGCAGATGTCCGAGAGCTGGCGGGTGGTGGTGTCTATGGAGTCCAGCACCCTCTTGATGGTGGTCTCGCGGCCGGTGCCGGACACGCCGGTGACGAACATGTTGTAGCCGATGGAGGGTATCTTCAGGCCCAGGCGGACGGCCTCCACCGCCCTGTCCTGACCCACTATCCTGTCGTTTGTCTCTATCTGGCTGCTGTCCTCGAAGTCAAAGGCCGACTCGGGGCAGCGCCAGCGGAGCCGTTCGGTGCCGAGGGACTCTGGACGCATCTCCACCTCCGTTTCCCGTCTCCATCACTGCTCCAGGGGGGACTGGAGCATCGGGCCCCGGGTAAGGCCCGAAGCCCTCAGGCGGCCGTCGTCCTCGCGCCGGCAGCCGATTACGAGGGTCATGTCGGGCAGGCGGAGCATCCGCTCCAGCCGGGTGGCGAGGCCGGCGGGCACGAAAACGTCCGCCACTCCCGTATCGTCCTCTACCATAAGGAAACCACTGCCGTTTTCAAGTCTGCGCCTGGTGACGGCCCTGCCCCAGAGCACGGGCCGGGGGGACTCCGCCGCGTCGCGGGCGGGAACCGTACCGGAGGGACGGCGGACCAGGGACAGGGGGGAGGCGGACAGGGGCACCCCCAGGAGGCCCAGCTCCAGGCCCACCCTCCTGGCCGGGGAGTAGCCGCCCCCCACCGGGGCGCGGCCCCCCTCGAAGAGGCTGTCCCCCCGGCATCTCATCCTCCACAGCGCCTCCCCGGGGGTCATCCCCAGCTCCCCGAAGCAGCCGGCCAGGGCCATGGACTCCACCACCGAGGGCGGCATCCCCGCCGACAGCAGGCGTTCCGGCCCCCTGCAGGGACGGGCATCCCCCAGGCGCCGGAAGTGAACCTCGCCCATGCCCCTGAGGTGGCGGAAGCCCAGCATGACCTTCCCCTCCCGGGCCGAGGACTCCCAGCCCCCGGTATCGGCTCCGGGGGGAAGGAAGGAGACGCCCATCCTCCGGCCCTCCTCCACGTACACCCGGGGCCGGTAGAAGCCCCCTCCGGCGGCCAGCACGGCGGCGAAGTGCACCGCCGGCGACTCGGCCTTCAGCCCGGCGGCTATGCAGGCCACCGCGGCGTAGGTGAAGGCGTGGGCCCGGCAGAAGCCGTAGCCGGCGTAGCCGGAGAGCACGTCCCAGGCCCTGCGGGCCCCTTCGGGGTCCATTCCCGCCGCCCGGGCCATGGCCAGCACCCGGGACCGCCGCGCCTCCCCGGACTTCAGCCGGCGGCGCAGCAGGTCGGCCTCCGCCTCGTCGAGGCCCAGCAGGGCCGTGGCCGCCACCGACACGTCCTCCTGGTAGAGCATGACGCCCAGGTTCTCCCGCAGCGCCTCCTCCAGCTGGGGCAGCGCCGGCGTCCGCGGCCGCCCCTCCCGCAGACGGTCCAGGTAGCGCTGCCTGCCGCCTCCGGCTGCGGCCCCGGGGCGCACCAGGGCCAGCCCCCGGGCCACGCCCTCCACCGTGTGGGCGTCCATGCGCCGCAGCAGGCCCCTCATGGCCGGCGACTCCACGTGCACCACCCCTATGGTGCGGCCGGTTCGCAGCAGCGCCCGCGCACCCTCTCCCGGCTGCTCCCGGCGCCGCAGCAGGAGCACGGGGGACCTGCCGGTGGCCCTGGCCGCCAGGCTGATGGACGACAGCCCCCGCTGGCCCAATACGTCCATCTTCAGCAGGCCCATGGCCTCGGCGTCGTCCATCTCCGCCTGCATCAGCCGCGGCGTGGACTCCGCCGGCTCCAGGGCCACCAGGTCGGCCAGGGGGCCGGGGGTGCAGACCAGCCCGCAGGGATGCGGCGCCGGATGCCAGGGAAGGCCCCTCAGCAGCTTCGACTCCTCCAGGACCCGGCGCAGCCCGGGACGGCTCCAGGCCGGGTCGTCTGGCACCCCCACCAGACCGGCCAGGCTCGAGGTCTCCTCCGCCCCCAGACCCCGGGCCGCGGCGGCGGCGCGGAACGCCCCCCGGCTCCTGAGGGTGACCACCTCCGCCACCGAGCCCGCCCGCTCCCCCATGCTATCCAGGAACCACTCCATCACCTCGTCGCGGCGGAGGCTGTCCACGTCCAGGTCTATGTCCGGGGGGTCGGGCCGCAGCCGGTTGAAGAACCGCGAGAATCCCAGGCCATACCTCAGGGGGCAGACCACCGATATTCCCGCCAGACGGCAGACCAGGCTCCCCGCCGCCGATCCCCTGGCGGCGGCGGCTATGCCCCTTCTGCGGCAGTACTCGGCTATCTCCGCGAAGGCCAGGACGTAGCCGCTGAGGCCGGCGTCCCGCAGCCGGGCCAGCTCCATCTCCGCCCGGGAGCGGGCCATCGAGCTGCCGGCGTACAGCTCCCGCAGCCCGTGCATGGCCAGCTCCCGCAGTCTTCGGTGGGCCTCCGGGTCGGGCTCCCGCTCCACCGGCGGCGGCCCCCCCGTCATGCACAGCGCAGGCAGGCTCCTCCCCGTCGCCAGGGCCCGCCCACAGCCCCGGAAGGCCTCTTCGAACCCCCCGGAGTTGGGCACGGCGCCCTTCGGCCCCCAAGCCTCCCCGGGGGGCAGGGCGTCCACCGGCACCCCCAGGTCGGCGGCCCGGGCCAGGAGGTGAGTGCGGTGATGCCCGGGAGCGGTGAACATCGCCGGCCAGACCGCCACCGGCTCGAAGCCGGCCTCCAGGGCCGCCCGCTGGGCCTCCGCCGGCCGGGAGGGTCCCACGGCCACCAGGAGCGGGCCGAAAAAGCCCATCCGCCGCAGGGCCGCCGCCTCTGGCGGCGAGCCCGCCACCAGGACCACCCCCTCCCGGCCCTCCAGGCAGTCCGGGCCGGCGAGGCCCTCCATGCGGAAGGCGGTGACCAGACGGCAGAGGCCGGCCCATTCGCCCTCCCGGGCCAGGGCCAGGACGCGGACGCCCCCGGCCTCCAGGCGGGCCCCCGGGATGGCCTCCACCCCCCGGGCCGCGCATTCCCGGGCGAACGCCGGGTAGCCGTAGAGATTGCCCCGGTCGGCCAGGACGGCGGCCCCGAACCCGGCCTCCGCGGCCGCCGCGGCCAGCTGCCCGGGGGAGGCCACGCCCCGCCGGAAGGACCTGTCGCTCATCAGGGGAAGGACAGTGCTCACCATGCGCCCATACTAAACAAACGTACACTTAGCGGCAAGAGCAAGAACAGGGTCAGACGTCAACTAGTCAACTATTTTTCTACTACTGGAGACAGGCATTGGCGGGAAAATAGTTGACTAGTTGACGTCTGACCCTGATCGGAGGCAGAGGCGGCCGGCGCAGGGGCAGCCGCCGGCGCAGCTGGTGAAGACGGGGTGAGAGCCGATGCCCACCACCCGGGAGGCGCCGCCGGGGATGTCCAGCATGCGGCGCTCCATGCGGTAGAATGGGACCTTGTCTCCGTCCTCCATGGGCCTGACGCCCCTGCCGGTGACCCGGAAGCCGCAGCGGCGGTAGCAGCGGATGGCCCTGGTGTTGGACTGGCGGACGGTGAGCCTCACCGAGTCGAAGTCCAGTATGCCCCGGGCCCTGAACAGGGCCTGCATTATCGCCTGGCGGCCGATTCCCCGACCGAGGCGTTCGGTGTGACCGATGACTGCGCCCAGGACCCCCTGCTCGGGGTGCCTGCGGCGGCGGTCGATCCATACCGCTCCCACGTCGGTGCCGCCGGCCACTATCACGAACCAGACGTAGCTGCGGCCCCATCCGCCGAAGCCGCTCTCGGCGAAACGCAGGGGTTTCAGGCTGGCCATGTACCTGTCGGAGTCAATGTTCCTCCGCCAGGTCTGCAGGTAGTCCAGGTCCACCGGTCCGAAGCGTCTCAGAGTGACCAGCATGCGCCCTCCTGTAATGCTATTAGTGCGTCTATATGCTTATAACATTGGCCTGCTCTGTTTCGTACCGGCCAGTATATTTTGCCAAGTGCGTCAGGTCAAATATGTTCCGGCTTCAAAGAATTCAACTGCCTTTACCGGAGGTGGTATGAGGAGTTCCCGCAGGGAGCACTGGGACCGGTTCTGGAACCGCGACCGGGACCTGGACGAGATCTACGACAACGACGACCGGATAGCGGAGGAGACCGCCGGTGTGGTGGACCTGGAGGGGGCGCTGACCCTGGAGGTGGGGGCCGCCACCGCCCGCGACAGCGTTTCGCTGGCCCGCAGGGGGGCGCACCCGGTGGCCCTGGACTACTCCATGGAGGCCCTGCGCCGGGCGCGGGAGGCCGGAGGCGCCGTGCTGGTGTGCGGAGACGCCGAGGCCCTGCCATTCCGGGACGGAAGCTTCGACCTGGTCTTCCACCAGGGGGTGATGGAGCACTTCGCAGACCCCGACACCATGCTTGCCGAGAACGTCCGGGTGCTGCGGGAGGGGGGCACGCTGCTGGTGGACGTCCCCCAGACGCTGCACGTCTACACCCTGGTGAAGAAGCTGCTCATCGCCCTGAACGCCTGGTTCGCGGGATGGGAGACCCAGTTCACCCCCGGCTCGCTGCGGCGCCTGCTGAGGAGGCACGGACTCAGGCCCTACGCTTCCTACGGCCGGCTGTTCGCGCCCTCCCTGGCCTACAGGGTTCTCCGGGAGCTGCTGATGCGGCTGGGGCTGCGGCTTCCGCTGCGGCCGGTTCTGGTGCCCCCGGTGCACAGAATCAGGCGGCGGCTTCGCAGGGCTCTGGAGAGATCGGCCCTGGGCCCCCGCATCGGCGTAGTGGTAGGGGTGTTCGCCCGCAAGCCCGGCCCCGGCGGAGACGGGCCATGAGGGTGCTGGTCCTGAACTGGCGCGACCCCCGCAACCCCGAGGCGGGGGGGGCCGAGGTGCACCTGCACGAGATAATGCGCCGCGCGGCGGCCGCCGGCCACGAGATCGTGCAGGTCTCCCAGGCGGTGAAGGGGCTTCCGGACAGGGAGGTCATCGACGGGGTGGAGATACTGCGCCATGGCCGGCGCAACACCTTCAACTGGACACTGAAGCCCTTCTGCCGCCGGCTGGGCCTGGAGGGCTTCGACCTGATAGTTGAGGACCTCTGCAAGATACCCTTCTACTCCCCCGGCTGGTCGGAGGTCCCCGTTCTGGTGGTGGTGCCCCATCTGTTCGGGACCACCGCCTACCGGGAGGTGGCCCTCCCCCTGGCGCTGTACGTGAATCTCATGGAGTGGTTCATTCCCCGGATCTACCGCGGCTCGCCCTTCGTGGCCATCTCCGACAGCACCCGGCGCGACCTGGTGAGGCGGGGCATTCCAGCCGAGGACATAGACGTGGTCCCCTGCGGCATAGACACCGAGGCCTACAGCCCGGGCCCTCCCGACCCCGAGCCGGGCCTTATGTGCTTCGTGGGCCGGGTGAAGCGCTACAAGGGGGTCCAGCACGTGCTGGGGGCCCTGAGGCTGCTTCTGGACCGCGGAGTGGACTGCCGGCTGGCCGTTGTGGGCTCGGGCGACTACCTGGAGGGCCTTCGGCGGATTGCCGGGGATCTGGGCCTGGAGGACAGGGTGGAGTTCCCCGGATACGTCAGCCACGGGGAGAAGGTCCGCTGGCTGCGCCGCTCCTGGGTGGCCGTCCTTCCCTCGGAGAAGGAGGGATGGGGGCTCACCGTCATAGAGGCCAACGCCTGCGGCACCCCGGTGGTGGCCAGCGACAGCGACGGGCTGCGGGACTCGGTGAGGGACGG
>JAWLEP010000025.1:40206-42689 GCA_041686025.1 Candidatus Fermentibacteraceae bacterium | reverse complement strand
GGCGGCCTGCAGATACTGGTCTTCGGCCTCACCCGCCTGGACACCGGGGCCACCGCGGAGATGACGGCCCAGGGCGCCGGCGGGGTGATACTGCGCACGGTGACCATCGACAACGAAACGCCGCCGGTGGAGAACATGCGCCTGATCCACCTGCTCCATCCGGACATGGTGCTCATGGCCGGAGGGGTGAACGGGGGCGCCATCGGGGGCGTGGTTCACATGGCCGAGGTGCTCTCCCTGGCCCGGCCGCTGCCCAAGTTCGGCGGGGGGCGGATTCCCCTGGTCTTCTGCGGCAACGTGGAGGCCCGGCCCTTCATACGGCAGGTCCTGGAGGAGGACTTCGACCTGCACATCACCGAGAACGTCCGGCCGGACATGTTCAGCATCAACATCGAGCCGGCGAAGCGGGAGATCCACCGGCTGTTCATGGAGAACGTCATGGAGCGGGCGCCGGGCTACAGCAGCCTGAAGGGAATGGTGGCAGCCGACATACTCCCCACCCCCGCCGCCGTGCAGAGGATGCTGGAGCTGCACGAGCAGACCCGGGACGAGACGGTGGCCCTGATGGACATGGGCGGCGCCACCACCGACATCTTCACCTCCATGGGCGGGCAGACCCGGCGCAGCGTGGCCGCCAACACCGGCATGAGCTACTCCGTCTGCAACGTGATGGCCCGGGCGGGGGTGGACGGGATCATGGCCCACCTGCCCGACTGGTACGGGGAGACGGAGGTGCGGGACTACGTGGCCTCCAAGATGCTGCGGCCCACCTCGGTCCCCGCCGGAGCGGAGGAGATGCTGCTGGAGCAGGCGGTGGCCGTGGAGGGTACCGCCGACGCCTGGAGGCAGCACCGGGAGATGTGGTTCCGCCAGAGCCGGATCGGCATGCTGGACCGGCTGAAGCAGTTCCTGATGTACGCCGACAGGTTCCGGCACCACTTCTTCGGCGCCCGGGAGGGGGAGCTGGACACCCGGGGGCTGGACCTGATCGTGGGCACCGGGGGGGTGATCACCGCAGCCGAGGATCCCTTCCGGCAGCTGTGGATGCTGGCCGAGGGCTTCCGGCCGGCGGGGGTTACCGCCTTCGCCGTGGAGAAGAGGTTCCGAAGCCCCCATCTGGGGGTCCTCTCCGTCCTCGAGCCCGGGGACGCCGCCCGGCTCTTCGCAGGCAGCCTGCGGCAGGTGGGCTACATGGTGGCCCCCACCGGGGCCTGGATGACCGACCGCCTTACGGCGCTCACGGTCACCGACAGGGCCTCCGGGGAGACCACCAGCCTGAAGTGGGGCCAGACCGCCCTGCTGCCCCGGGGGGGCGACCTGGAGATAAGGGCCGGCATCATGGCCGAGGTGGGCGGCGGACCCCGCGCCGAGCTGTCCACCGACCTGCCGGTGATACTGGACTGCCGAGGAAGGGGCCGGGGCGCGTCGGAGGTGCCGCTGGCCTGCGAGCTGGACCTGGAGGAGGGTCTTTCCGGCCAGGCCTTCGAACAGTCGGTCCCGCCGGTGGGATGCACCCTGGAGGAGGGCCGGTTCCACCACCTGTCCCGCCTGCCCTACGAGGGCGAGATGCTGGTGGAGGAGGGAGATTCCGTAGAGGCCGGCGACGTTGTGGGCCGCAACAGCTTCGCGCCCCCCAGGCTCTACATCGTGGACCTGCGCAGGGAGGCCGGATGGAAGGGCGCCTTCCCCGAGGGGGCCCTGGAGGAGGGCCTGCTGGTCTCGGAGGGAGACGAGGTACGGCTGGGCCAGAAGGTCTTCGAGTACCGCGACCCCGACAGCCGGGGACGGTACGTGACCGAGTCACCGGTGAGGGGTCGGGTCACCGGGATCGAGCCCGCCGGGCTACTGATCCTGAGGGAGATACAGGACTACGACGGCAGGCCCCACGAGGTGGACGTGGCCGGGCCGCTGGGCATCAGGCCCCGGAGCATCCGCGGGAAGCTGAAGAGGCGGGAGGGCGACTTCGTGGCCGCCGGCCAGGCCATAGCCGAGGACGTGTCGAAGGGGGTCTTCGTACGGGCGCCCAGCAGCGGCCTGGTCAAGAAGGTGGACCGAAAGGCCGGCACGGTGACCATCCAGTACGACATCCGGCCGGTGAGCATGCGCTCCATAGTCTCGGGCACGGTCTCGAAGGTGGATCCCGGCTGGTCGGCCACCATCTCCTGGCAGGGGGAGAGGCTCACCTGCGCCATCGGCTTCGGACCCGACTCCTGCGGCGAGCTGGTGCCGGTGCGCGGCGACGGCCCTCCCGCCGGGGGAGAGGGCCGGATAGCGGCATTCGAGAGGCCCGTGACCGCCGCCGAGCTGGAGCGGCTGGCGGAGGCGGGCTTCGCCGGCGTCATCGCCCCCTCCATGCGGAACGGGGAGTGGGTGCGCTTCCACGGCCGGGAGCTGGGCGTGGCCCTCACCGGCGACGAGGACATACCCTTCGGGCTGATACTGACGGAGGGGTTCGGGGCCCACGGCGCCTCCGAAGAGGCTGC
>JAWLEP010000025.1:27724-40106 GCA_041686025.1 Candidatus Fermentibacteraceae bacterium | reverse complement strand
CCGGGAGCTGGGCGTGGCCCTCACCGGCGACGAGGACATACCCTTCGGGCTGATACTGACGGAGGGGTTCGGGGCCCACGGCGCCTCCGAAGAGGCTGCGGGGTTCCTGCAGAGACGAACCGGAAGCGTGGTGGGGCTCTCCACCAGGACCCAGATCCGCGCGGGGGTGTCCCGCCCCAGCGTGCTGGCCCCGGAGCGGGGGCTCTCCTAGCAGCCCAGGACGTCGGCCACCAGGTCCAGGTAGTCGGACAGCAGGCGGGTGATCAGGAACCGCTCCCGGACGTGCTCCCGGCCCAGCCTGCCCATCTCCCTGGCGTCCCCGGGGCTCTCCAGCAGCTGGATTACCCGCTCGGCGAAGCCGTCGTAGTCGTCGGGCTCCAGCAGGAAGCCGGTCTTCCCGTCCTCGATCTGCAGCGGTATGCCGCCCACGTTGGAGGCCACCACCGGCCGCCGCTTCCACAGGCCCTCGGTGACGGTGAGGCCGAAGCCCTCCCGCTGCGACTTCTGTATGATCACCGCGGCGGCGCGCTGTATGGCGTTGACCATGATGTTGCTCTGGTAGGTTATCAGTATCACGTCGCCGCTGCGGATCATGGGGTCGGCCTCCTGGCGGACCTTCTCGTAGACGTCGTAGCCCTCGGGGTCGTCGCTGGCCATTGATCCGCAGAGTACCAGCCGGCAGTCCACCTTCTTGCGCACGCGCCTGTATACCTCCAGGACCCCCAGCGGGTCCTTCCAGGGGTCGAAGCGGGAGATCTGGGTGATGAAGGGCTTGTCGGTGGGTATATCGAAGTTGTTCAGTATGCTGGCAATGTGCTCGTCGGTGAGGTCCTCGTTCTTGGCGCTGAGGGGGTTGATGGCGGGCTCTATCACCCGCTGCTCCACCGGCAGGTCCGGCTTGCGGTAGGTCTCGGAGGAGATGATGGCCACGTCGTAGCGGATGATGAACTGCTTCAGGAACTCCCACAGCTCGGGGTTGGGCTCGGAGATGTCTATGTGGCAGCGCCAGATCCACGGCTGTGACTTCTGGTAGTTGCGGATCAGGGGCAGCGGCTGGGGGTCGTGTATGATCACCGCGTCGTGGTCGAGATGGGTGAAGATGGCGAACTCCCGGTTGGTGTCCAGGTAGATCTCCCTCTTGGCGTCGGTGAGCTTCAGGGGCCCTCCCTGCATGGCGTTGTGGAACTGCTTGGTGATGGCGAAGAAGTCGCTGTTGCCGTGCAGTATCCTCCATCCCGCGTCCACGTTGGAGTCGTTGGTCAGCGGCACCAGGGTGGTGAGCATCTCGGCCACCCCGCCGCCCTGGTAGGTGGAGTTCATGTGTACGAAGTGCTTGCCGTAGAGACGGCTGGCCTGTTTCAGAATAGACGCGACCTTCTCGTCTCCCACGACGTCCAGGTAGTCTTCCAGCCTGTGCATCAGCCTCTCTTTCCTCCCGGTGCGTGATTTGGATCCGTTTCTCGACATGGCATGGTCCCCCGGCCGGCCCGGTGCGGAATCGGGTCAGTGGCAATTATGCAGTCCTCGGGGCTTCCGCCACAAGCGGAGATGCGGCCCGGCGGAGAGCGCCGGCTCAGGACATGCAGTCCAGCACGTTGCGCAGCAGCGGCCTCATGTCGTCCACGGACGTCATCCTGAAGCGCGCGTCGGTGGGGCCGGAGCCCACCCTTATGGTGTATGCCCTCTCGGGCAGGGCATTGTAGACGTTCTCGTCGGTGCTGTCGTCGCCTGCGGCAAGTATCAGGTCCCAGCGCTGCCGCTCCAGCCAGTGCGCCACGGCCCGCCCCTTGTTGAACTCGGCGTTGCGGACCTCCACCCGTCTGCGGTCCTCCACCACGTCCAGCTCCATGCTGGCGGTCTGAGCGTAGAGCGACAGAAGGAGCTCCCGGGACCGGACCCTGGCCAGGGCCGGCTCGGTCCTGCGGTAGTGCCAGACCAGCGAGAAGTCCTTCTCCTCCATGAAGGCTCCGGGGGTCCGGTCCACGTAGAACTGCATCAGCGGACGGACCTCCTCCTTCCATGCGTCGTGGAGGGGGGCTATCATGTGCCAGCGGTCTCCCGGGTCGCGGACCCAGAATCCGCCCTCGGCCACCATGCTGAACTCCTCGCCGAACAGGTCCTCCATGCTCTCCCGGCTGCGGCCGCTGTAGAGGACCAGCCGGCAGCCGGTCGCTTCCCGAAGGCCGCGGAGCAGGGCCAGCATGTCCCCGTCGGGCCGGACCTGCTCCAGGTCCCTGCCCGGTGGTACCAGGGTGCCGTCGTAGTTCAGGAGGACCAGCCTGGTGCGGGATTCCCTGCAGGCCTCCTCCAGGTCGTCCACGTCCTCCCCGTCCATCTCCATGCAGGCGTCCTCCTGCTGCTGGCGCCGGACGTCCTCCAGGCTCTCCACGAAGTCGTTGGCCCAGCGGATCACGTCGTAGCGCCTGATCCTCTCCTGCATGGCCTCCATGCGGCGGCGCTTCTCGTCGGGGTCCATCTCCAGGGCCTCCCGGATGGCGCCGGCCACCTGGGGGGTGTTGTTGGGATTGACCATTATGGCCTCGGAGAGTTCCATGGCAGCGCCGGCCATCTCGCTGAGCACCACTATCCCGGGATCATCGGTCTGGGAGGCCACGTACTCCTTGGCCACCAGGTTCATGCCGTCTCGGATGGGGGTCACCAGGCCCACGTCGGCGGCGCCGTACAGGGCGGCCAGCTCCGGGAAGGGCAGGGAGCGGAACATGTAGGATATGGGCCCGCCGGTGACGTCGCTGTAGCGGCTGTTGATCCTCCCCACCATCCGGTCCAGCTCGGTCTTCAGCCGGTTGTACTGGGGCACCTTCGTCCGGGAGGGGACCACCAGGAGGACCAGCTTCACCCGGCTCCTGTACTCGGGGTACTCCCGCAGGAAGAGGTCGAAGGCCTCCAGCCGGTGGGTGATGCCCTTGGTGTAGTCCAGCCGGTCCACGGACAGGATCATCTTCCTGCCCCTCATCCGGTTGTGCACGTCCTCCCGGAAGGCCTTCGTCTCCTGCTCCTTCTGGGCGCCGGCGAACTTATCGTAGTCGATTCCTATGGGGAATACGTCTACCTTCACCTGACGGCCCTCCACGTTCAGGTAGCTCAGCGAGCGGTCGTAGCCCTTCAGCCGCAGCACGGAGCTGAGGAAGTGACGGGCGTAGTCGTAGGAGTGGAACCCGATCAGGTCCGCGCCCAGCAGGCCGTCCATCAGCCTGTCGCGCCAGGGTAGAAGGCGGAAGAGCTCGAAGGAGGGAAAGGGAATGTGCAGGAAGAAGCCGATGGAGCAGTCCGACAGCCTCTCCCGGAGCATTCGGGGCAGAAGCATCAGGTGGTAGTCGTGTATCCAGATCCGGTCGCCGGGCCGGGCCTGCTCTATGACCTTCTCGGCGAAACGGCGATTGGCCTCCACATAGGCCTCCCACAGCTCCCAGCTGTACTCGGTGAACTGCTGAAAGTAGTGAAAGAGCGGCCAGACCGTGCGGTTGGCGAAGCCGTAGTAGTAGCCGTCCAGCAGCTCCCGGGACATCTCCACCGGGACACAGCCCTGCTCCATGAGCCCGTCGTCCAGGCCGGGAAGCTCCCGTGACACCTCCGAGGGCACCCCGGACCAGCCTATCCAGCGGCTGTCGTACTTCCTGTAGAAGGAGCGCAGGCCGGTGGCCAGGCCGCCCACCGACGGCTTGAGCTCGAAGTCCTTCTCCCCGGCCTCCACGCTCACCGGAAGCCGGTTGGAGACAATGAGAATCCTGTCCATGCCGACATCCTCCCATTCGTGCAAGTACATCCAGGTCTAAACTATGCCCGGAAGGGCGGCCCATCCAGTCCGCACCTCCCCACGCCGTAGAGGGGGATTCCCCGACGACGGCATGGGGCCGGCCGGCAGAGGGCGGGGCTCAGTCGGAGGGAAGCGCCTTCTCGACGGAGGCGGTGAAGAGCTTCCACGCCTCGCGAAATGCTCCCGGCGGCAGGCTGTCCTGCGTCCGCAGCTCCAGGGTGGCCCCCTTGAGGTTGAGCCGGATGTCGGTGAAGATGGTGGTGAAGTGGTTCAGGAAGACCTCGAAGCTCCCGCAGGGAAGCTCGCGGAAGGGCCGGCCTGTGCGCAGCTCCACCGCCTCCATGGCCTGCAGCACCATGGGCTCCAGGACGTCCATGGGCGTCTGCGGATTCGGGGGCACCGGGGGCAGGCCGCAGCGGCAGTCGTCGGTGGAGCACCAGATCTCGCGCCGGGCGGGGGACATGGCCAGGGGACCCTCCACAAGCTCCCGGAACAGCCCGAACATCACCGGCAGCTCACAGGGGTCCAGCAGGGCCGCGTGCAGGTGCACGGCGGCGGTGCCCTTCATCATCTGCCGGCCCAGCCTTCCGCTGGATTCGAACCTCTCGTGCATGCTCCTGTAGCGGACGTCCCGCAGCAGCAGCGGCGCATCCTCCCTGCCGGGCATGAACCCGGCGGCCACGTAGTCGACCCCGGTCTGCCGCCGCAGGTCCCCGAGGGTGGTGACGATCCAGTCCAGCAGCTCCTCAAGCTCGGAGCTGTCCCCGGGAGGCAGGGGAGGGCTGAGGAACTCTATCTGCCCCCCGGGCTCGAACACGATCCGCCGGTGGTCCAGCACCAGCTGACCGTCACGCTCCCGGAAGCCCTCCTCCTCCACCAGGTAGTCCACCACCCGGTCCAGGTCCGCGGGCGACATGGAACGGCGGGATATCCACTCGTACTCGAAGCCGTATGTCCGCGGAGGGCTGCCGCACCGCTGGCCCAGGCGGCGGAGAAGGAGGCCGGCGAAGCTCCGCACCCGCTGCTCCAGCGGCCCCTCGAGGTCGGGGAACTCCCTCAAGACAGCACCTCCTCGGCCCACAGCGTAAGACAGAGAAGGGCAAAGGCCCTGTCGGCGGCGCTTACCAGCGTGTCGGGGCCCACGCCCCGGGTGCTGACCCGGTGCCAGATCCCTTCCGCCATGTCGGGGTCCACCAGGCCCTGCCGGCGCAGCATCCCGCCCTCGAAGACCTGCCGCAGCAGGTCCGGAGCCCCGCCCCGCAGCAGCCAGGCGGCCATGGGTATGGTGAAGGGCCGCTTGCGGCGGAGGGCCGTGTCCCGGTCCACCACCCCCGCATCCAGGAGAGCATCCCTGCAGACGGCCTTCCCCATGGTCCGGGAGAGGTCCACCTTGTCCTCCGGATGCAGAGAGCCGGCCAGCTCCGCCAGCCGGTAGTCCAGGTAGGGGGTTCTGGCCTCCAGGGAGTAGCGCATGGAGAGCCTGTCCAGTCTGGCCACCACATAGTCCGGCAGCCGGGTACGGCACTCCAGGGCCAGCATCCTGTCCAGGGGATGGCCGATGCGGGCCAGCTCCGGCACCGCGGCTTCCGGCAGGCGGACGCCTCCCGCGGGCCGGCCCAGGATGCGGTCCAGCTCCCGGCCCCGGAACAGGGCCTCGGTACCGGCGTGGGCGGAGACGGAGCCCCTTCCCCGGCAGCCCATGTAGGTGGAGAGATCTTCGGGGTCCATCTCCATCCCGGCGGGAAGCGAGCCCGTCTCCTCCAGCTCCGCGGCGGCAGTCTCCAGCAGGAACTTCCGGTACCCGGCGAACACCTCGTCGGCCCCCTCGCCGGTGACCACCACCTTTACCTTCTCCGCCGCCATCCGGCAGACCTGATCGGTGGGAAGGACGGTTCCCAGGGAGATGAGCTCCCCCATGGCGCCGACGATGGCCGGCAGCTCCCGCAGGCTGTGGCGGGAGCAGACCCCGTGCTCCAGCCGGGCGCTTCCGAACCTCTCCGGCATGGCCTTCATCAGGCTCCGGACCATGGGAAGCTCGTCGTACTCGGGCTCGGCGAAGGAGATGGTGAACAGCCGTATGTCCGGCTGAGCCTCCGCCGCCAGGGAGGCCACGGAGGAGGAGTCGATGCCCCCGCTCACGAAGGCTCCCACCTCCACGTCGGAGCGAAGCCTGATTCGCACCGCGTCCCGCAGAAGCTCGGCGAAGAGCTCCCGGGCCCGACCTCCCCCCATCCTCTCCGACCCCGACCCGGGCAGGTACTCCCAGTAGCGCCGCACCTCGAAGGCTCCGGTCCTCAGGTCCACATCCATCAGGCACCCGGGAGGCAGCCTGCGGACCCCCCTGAGGGCGGTGGCCTCACCGGGGACGAACCTGTAGGTCAGGTAGAGGGGAAGGGCGTCGGGATTCAGCTCGGGCCTCATGCCGCTGCCGGCCAGAAGGGCGCCGATCTCGCTGGCGAAGAATAGGCCCTCCTCCGTCTCGGCGTAGTAGAGGGGCTTGATCCCGAAGCGGTCGCGGAAGAGAAGCAGTCGATGCCGGGCCGGGTCCAGGATCGCCCCGGCGTACATGCCGTTGCAGAGGTCGAGGAAGCCGTGGCCGTACCTGCGGTAGAGGTGAAGGGCCACCTCTATGTCGCTGCGGGTCCGCATGGGCTGGCCGGCCAGGTGGTCGCGGCGGAGCTCGGGGTAGTTGTAGACCTCTCCGTTGCAGACTATGGCGCAGCCGTCGGCCGGGCTCTCGATGGGCTGCATGCCCCCGGCCAGGTCGATTATGGACAGCCGCACGAAGCCCAGGCCCACCAGCCGGCCGCCACTGTCGTAGACCCGGCCCCCGGCGTCGTCCGGTCCCCGGTGCCGCTGCACCGAGCCCATGCGCTTCAGACGGGCGGCGGTCTCCTCCCCGGACAGGGATGGAGTTACGACTCCGTGTACTCCGCACATGCTTCCACCTCCGCCGGGAACCTACTAGATGGGTAGGATATCGGCCAAAAAGAAGGCGGCGGGGCGCCTACCGGAAGGTCTTTCCCTTCCAGGCCCAGCTCTCCCCGCTCACGGAGGTGAACACCAGATAGACCCTGTCCCGCTCCACTCCCAGGTGCCTCTGGAGGATAGAGGTTACTGCGTCGGCCAGCCTGCCGTTGGTCTCGCGGTCCAGACCGCCTATGCTCCTCACGTCCACGGCGGCGGCGGGGCCGGCGCTGCCCCCCATGAGCATCTCGGCCCCCTGCAGCACCACCATTACGTAGTCCTCGGGCTTGCCCAGCTCTTCGGCAACGGCAGCGGAGAGCTCCGCCCTCAGCTCGCCGCCGTCCCCGCCGGGCGCCACGTCGGTCCTTACGGATATCATCGGCACGCCGTTCCTCCCTTCCTCCTCAAGTCGCCTCTTTCCCGTCCGGGCCGGGGGCCATTCGCCGTCTAGTCCCCGGACCAGCTCTCCATGTGCACCTTGTGCCTTTCCAGGGAAGCCTCCGGATGCGGGGGCAGGGTCTCCGCCGGGTAGCCGATGCCGATCACCGACTCGGCACCGCAGCCCTCCGGCAGGCCCAGCAGCTCGCGAAGGTACTCAGAGGAGCTGCTTCCGTCCTCCCGGGTCCGGTTGCGCACCTGGACCCAGCAGCTGCCCAGCCCCAGGGACTCCGCCGCCAGCTGAAGGACAATGGAGGCGATGGAGCAGTCCTCCACCCAGACGTCTGACTCGTCCTCGCGCGCGAACACGGCAACGGCCAGGGGCGCGTCCTCCAGGAAGGCCGACCCGTGGCCCTTGCATCGCGACATCTCCGCAATCGTCCTCCGGTCCTCGACGAAGAGGAACCTCCAGGGGTTGATGCCCCTCGACGAAGGCGAGCGGAGGGCGGCCTCCACCAGCAGGTCGCGCTTCTCCGCCTCCACCGGCCTGTCCCGGTAGCGTCGTATGCTCCTCCTCTTCCTGAGCATCTCCATGAATCCCGCGTCCATGCGTCCCCTTCCCCTGCTCTATCCGGACACTCGGGAGTCCGGCCTGTGAACGTACACCGCGAGGCCCCGCCGCCTGGCCTGGGATATCATGTTGGCCGTGCCCCGGCTCCTTCCGTCCCAGACAGCCACCAGGGCGTCTGCGTAGTCGGCCATCTCGCCGTTGCGTATCACCCCGGCGGAGCGTCCGTGGGCGTCCCAGTCGGCGGGGAACACCCTGCAGGGCACCCCCAGCATGCCGGCCAGCCTCTCGCCCAGCCGGTCCACGCCCCTGGCGCCGCCGGAGACCACCTCCGTGACGGGGAAGCCCGACCGCTCCACCGCATTCCTCACCACCGATAGGTCGGTGATGTTCCTGGAGCCGGCTATGATGGTCCTCATTCCCGGGTACCTCCGTTCGGCCCCCTTTCGACACCGTTCCAGGAAAACAAGATACCAGCGCCCCGCCTGCCTCTCAAGCCGTGAGTCCGGCAGACGCCGGGCTTCAGCCCCTTTCGCTGCAGCGGTCGAGACGGTCCAGCTCCGGCGGCATGACCGGCCTTCCCTCTTCGTCCACAACCGTTCCCAGGACCACGGCCCGGAGCACCTCCTCTGCCCCCGGCTCCAGCTCCACCGACTGGTCGAATCGGAAGCGCAGCCTGGAGACCCGGCTCATGGAGGAGGTCACCGTGAATGCGTCCCCGGCCCGAAGGGGCCGGCGGTAGTCCAGCTCCATTCGGGTCACCACCATGTTCAGGCCCCGTCCGGCCATCTCCACGAAGTCCACTCCCAGGGAGAGCAGGTGCCGGTGTCGGGCGTGCTCCAGGTAGTTCAGGTACACGGCGTTGTTGACGATGCCCTGCACGTCGCACTCGTAGTCCCGCACCGTCATGGTCACCCGATGCTCTCCCCCGGCGGGGGAACCGTCATCCATCTTCGCCTCCGTCTTGTCGAAACCGTTGGGCCGTTACCTCTCGGAGATGATAACAGGGCCACCCCTGAGGCTCAACGAAGCCGGTGGGGTCAGTCGTCGGGCAGAACCAGCCTGGCGGTGTGGCTCTCGCTTTCGCCCCGCCTACTCCTCCAGGAGGTGTTCCAGCACGACGACCCCCCGGGAAGGCGGGGGCAGTGCAGGGGTAGATGGCGTTCAGTGTTGCCGTATCACATAGGTCGCATCATCAGCGGCAGATGTTGGGCCCTGCCAGCCGAGGGTCTGCATCCACAGGCCGCAATGCTCCGAAACGCGGGTGAAAGGCCTACCTCTGCAGCCAGCCCTCCACCTTCTCCGGCGGGACCCTGATCATCTCCATGAGGGTCGCTATCAGCTCCCTGTGCTCTCCGGCCCGGTAGGGGCTGACGTACTCCCAGACGATCTCGCCCTCCGGCGTTACCTCGAAGGCCCGGCCCTGGTTGGACTCCGTTATAAGCACGTTTCCGTTGGGCAGCAATTGGTTTGAGCCGCGGCCCACGCTGAAGAAGCTCTCCTCAGCCGCGCCGCTGTAGGACCAGACCGCCTCCCTGGTGGCAGGATCGATGATAAACACCCGCGAGTCCTGGCGGCGGCCGCGGTTGTCGTACACCATCATGTTCCCGTCGGGAAGCATGGTGGGCTGGTGCTGACGGTGCCAGAGGTCCGACTCCGCCCAGTAGACGCTGTCCCCCCGCTGGTCAACGGCACACACCAGGTCGATCTCACGCAGGGAGAGCAGCAGCGTACCCTCCTCCATCGGGTCGATGTCGCCCTCGAAGTCACCCTGTATGTACTCGCAGGTGTTGGCATGGAGTATGTCGCCCCCGGGGGGCATCCTTCGCAGGGTCGGGAAGAAGTGCGAGGCCTCGAGGGCCTCACGGACGTAGAACCTGCGGGCCGTGTTCCCCTGCGGGTCCAGCACCACGACCATCTCGTCGAGTATCGGCTCGTCAGGGTTGTAATCCTCGTCGATGTAGACGTCCTTGCAGATCACGTAGAGGCTGTCGTCGGGCCCCACATCGAAATCATGGTGTGGCTCGATGTAGTCGCTGACCCAGATGACGTTGGACTCCCTGTCCAGCCTCACCATGCCCAGGTTCTCGATCAGGACCAGAAGATCACCGTCCTCCATAAGCATCGCCCTGGTCCAGAACTGCATGGGCAGGTCTACCTCCTCCGAACCGGGCCATGTGCTCAGCTGGTCGAAGTGGACGTACCACTCGTGGACGATGTTGCCCTCCATATCCAGCAGGTAAGCTCCGGGGGCGTGGCCGGAGATCATGAGGTTGTAGCCCGGGGCTGACCTTGTGGAGTCGAAGACGGTCACCCCCTCCCGCACGGGGGCGTCGTGGTAGCCGGCCAGATAGCCCAGGGAGCGCAGCTCCTCTATCTGCTCCCGCTGCCGCGGCGATATGCTGTCCGGGGCGTCGCCCCCATCCCGGGCCGGGAACCACAGCCCCGGCGGACCCATGGGCTCATCCCCGGGGGCCGCCACGCTGTCGGCCTGGTGGGCGTACATGTAGTACATCACGGGAAGCGGAAGCTCGTCGGCATCGAAGCCCTCGTCCCGGTGCGAGTAGAACAGCAGAAGGCCGGCGGCCACAGCAACCGCTGCGGGGACCAGGACCGCTGCCGGATAAATGCCTCTGCGGGTTCGGGTCATGACCAGTCCAATCCAGCAATGTGCCATTGACGGAATGTTGCCTGTACAGCGGATGCCTTGCGATGGCGTGGCTGTTTCGCGAAAATGGAAACTGTCCTGATACCTTTGGCATGTCAACGATGGCACCGCGGGACCCGCTCTACCGCCGCGCAACGTGCGCAGGGGCCATAGACGCGGCTTGGACCGGTGGGTTATGCTCAGACCCGCATGCTGACAGAACGCGACGAACCTGACCTGCGGCACCACGGCTCCGAGGGAAGAATACGCCTGGAATTCGACTCCCCGAATACCGAAGGCGCCTGGCGCAGGTACAGCCTGGAGAGCGGCAGAAGAAACCTCCGGGCGGGAATCCTGCTGGGCGGGCTGACCTACTTCCTATTCCTGGTCCTGGACCACTACCTGGTGGAGGACGTCTTCGGCGCGGCAGCGGCGGTCAGGGCCACCGTACTGGTCCTGGCCCTGGGAGTGCTGCTCTTCTCCCGCACCCGGGCAGGCCGGAACAGGTTCGTTCCCCTGGCCGGAGCGGTGGGCTCCCTGGCCGGGTTGGGCATCGTGCTGATAATACTGCTGTCGTCGTCGCCCGGAAGCTCCTTCTACTACGTGGGCCTCATACCCACCATGATGTGGCTGTTCTTCATATCCGGAGTCCGCTGGCGGGCCTCCACCGCGGTTGTGCTGCTATGGACAGCCGTCTACTTCCACGTGGCAGTAGCCGTCAGGGGAAGGCCCACTCCCTACGCCATTGCCGACGCCTTCTTCCTTCTCTCTTCCATGATCTTCGGCACCTGCGCCTCATGGATGCTGGAGGCCTCGCGGAGAAGGGACTTCATCCAGCGGGCCACAATCGACCGCGAGAGGAGGCGCAGCGACCAGCTTCTGCTGAACGTGCTGCCCGGGGAGATAGCCCGCCGGCTTAAGAGCGGAGAGAAGGGCATCGTCGACCGCTTCGAACGGGCCTCCGTGCTGTTCGTGGACGTGGTGGGCTTCACGCCCCTGGCGGCCAGCACCGCCCCGCGGGAGCTCGTGGACCTCCTGAACGTCCTCTTCACCAGCTTCGACAGGGTAGTGGAGAGGGAGGGCTCGGTGAAGATCAAGACCATCGGCGACGGATACATGGCGGTTGCCGGGGTGCCCGCACCACGGCCGGACCACGCTGATGTGATGGCCAGGACCGCCCTGGGCATACGGGATGCCTTCGAGGACTGCCATGCGGCCGAGGAGGCGGGTGTGGACATACGCATGGGCGTTGCCTCCGGGCCGCTGGTGGCCGGCATAATCGGCCGTGACAGGTTCTCCTACGACCTCTGGGGCGATACGGTGAACCTGGCCAGCAGGCTGGAGACCACATGTCCCCCGGGGGCGATACAGGTGGGACCCGCCACCTCGGCCATGCTGCGGGAGGGTTTCGTACTGGAGAGCAGGGGCCTGGTGAGGCTGAGGGGAAGGGGAAGCGTGGCCGCCTGCCTGCTGCTGTCGGAGCGCCCACCCGTGCAGCACCCCTGACAGGAAGCGGTTGACCGCCCCGGAACCGCCGGCAATGGTCTATTCAATGGTCGACATTTACTGGCTTGGGAAGGGTGTAATGCGTTCATCTGCTTCGGTTACGATCTTCCTTTCCGCTCTACTGCCGGCCGCCGGCTCCTCCGCAGCTTCGGATTCCGACTCAACCCATTCCGAAGGGTCGCCGCCGGCTGTCAGCGTGATGTATGCCGGCTCCAGCCTGGCAGACCTGCTGCAGGCCTCTTCCTCCGTGCATACACCCGGCAGCAGATGGGGCGAGATCGGCTGGGACAGCCAGTGCGCCCACTGGCTCAGCGAAGGTGACGCGGGCCTTCTCACCGAACGGATGCACGTCCGGGGAGGCCGCGGAGGAGAGCTGGCCTGGGAGCTGGACGGCCTGGATGTAACCGATCCCCTCACCCGTGCCCCCATGGGCCGGGTCCCCCCGGCCTTCCGGCAGAGCGCGGGAGGGCCATGTCCGGCCTGGTCCGGACCGCCACTCCCGAGGAAGGAGACGACTACAGCGGCACCGTGGGAATCTCGG
>JAWLEP010000025.1:5131-27624 GCA_041686025.1 Candidatus Fermentibacteraceae bacterium | reverse complement strand
CCGGCCTTCCGGCAGAGCGCGGGAGGGCCATGTCCGGCCTGGTCCGGACCGCCACTCCCGAGGAAGGAGACGACTACAGCGGCACCGTGGGAATCTCGGGGAACGACTGGCAGGCCCTGGACCTCGGCGTCCGGGCTCCGGAGCATGTCTCCTCACCGGTGCTGGGCGGCCTGGGGGCTGCGCTGCGCTGGACCTACGGAAGCGGCTACCCCTACACCTACAACGAAGTCGGAGCCGCCGAGCAGGAGATCAACGGCTGGCGCTACCCCGAGACCATGCGAACAGACCTCCGGCTGGAGAAGCGCTTCCGGGCCGGCCCGCTGCGAATGACTGGCTGGATGGGCTGGCGCAACCTGTTCGACCGCCGCAACCTGGATTTCATCGCCAGCGTGCCGTGGTACCAGGTGGGCGTGGGAAGCTACTCCGACGCCGACCCTACCGGGCCCATGAACAACGAGTACGTCTACTCCCAGCCCCGCAGGCTGGCCCTGGGCCTGGACATCGGCTGGTAGAACCGTCTGCCTGGGCAAGATGTGACAGCCGCCGCGACTCCGCTTGACAATATCCCTACCATGCCCATAGGGTTTCGGCTGAACCCACACCCCAAGGAGGACCGATGAGGCTGATGCTTCAGATGCTCCAGACCTGAGGGCCCGCTTTCGGGTCCGGTCCGGGCCCGAGGCACAGCGACATGCAGGTCCTCACCATTCCGCCGGCGTAAACGCCGGTCTTTCCGCGGCCGCCGCCGCGGACTTCCTTCGGTGCAGGGCCTGCCCAGGGCCCCGTAAGCGGACACGCCACAAAGGCGTGCCATAGTGCAGCGGAGGGGAAATATGAGACGGAAGACGGGCAAGACGCTGGCCGACGTTCAGCAGGTCTACAGCGGGCCCGAGGGCTCGCTCTGGGAGATGCTCATGGGCGAGCAGATCCACGTGGGCGGCGCGAAGAGCTCCGAGGAGCTGGCCGAGCTGGCCGGCCTTCGCGAGGGCCAGAAGGTGCTGGACCTGTGCAGCGCCCTGGGGGCGGGGCTGCGCTTCCTGGTCCGCAGCTACGGAATACAGGGGTACGGCCTGGAGGGAACCCGGCACATGATCGAGGAGGCCCGCCGCCGGACAGAGGCTGACGGCCTGGCCCACCGGATCGATCAGAGACTGGGCAACGTGGAGGACATTCCCTGGGACGACAGCACCTTCGACGTGATCTGGGGCGAGGACGCCTGGTGCTACGTGGAGGACAAGCCGGCCATGATCGCGGAGGCCGCCCGGGTGCTGAAGCCAGGCGGCACCATAGCCTTCACCGACTGGACGGAGGGGCCGAAGGGCCTTCCCGAAGAGGACGGCCAGCGGATCTGCACCTTCATGAAGTTCCCCTACGTGGAGTCCCGCCACGGATGGGAGAGACTGCTTTCCGGCAAAGGCTTCGAGCTGGAGGTCTCCGAGGACCTCACCGAGGACTTCGCCGACTGGGTTGACTACTACATCCGGACGGTCGGCCGGCAGAAGACCTTTGACGCCCTGCGGATAATCGGCTGGGACATGGACCTTTTCGGAGCAATGGCCGCCGAGATGCGCTTCATGGCGGAGAAGGCCCACGAAGGCAAGTTCGGCCGCTGTCGCCTCGTGGCCCGGAAGCGCTGACTTGTACCACGGCACCGGCCCCGTGCTGGCCTACCTCTGCCGGGCCTTTCCCCCGGCCGTGGCCGCGGGGCTGGGCATGCGGCCGCTGCGGCCCGTTCACAGGCTGAGCGGAGCCATGGCCAGGCGGGGAGAGGAGCAGGTGAGGCCCGACGTCTGCCCGGCGGTGAAAGCCGTCCTGGGCGCTGCACTGACCGGGGAGGGTCCCGTTTCCGGGGTAGACGTCTGGGCCGGGCTGGCCACCTGCGACGGCACCAGGAGGCTCTTCGGGGAGCTGGAGGGAATGACACGAGCACCGGTGATACCCCTGCACCTTCCCTCCACCAGGACGCCGGAGGCCGCCGGCTACTACGCCGGGGAGATGGAGGCCTTCGCAGGCTACGCCGTGGATCGGGACCTCTCCGAGGGCTGGGATTCCGCCAGGGCAGGCGAGTACGAGGCCGCCTTCCGGGGGGCCGCCGGCTCTCTGCGGAGAGCGGCCCTGTCGGGCAGGGCCGACCCCGTGGATCTGGCGGGTCTGCTGATGGATTTCTCAACGGCGTGCCCTACGGGCGGGGACGCCGAACTTGCCCACAGGATCGACCGCGCGGATTCCAGGGAATACTCGCCCACCTGCAGGGTGGCCGTTCTGGAGGTGCCCGGAGCCCCGGGCGACGGCCTCATCCCGGAGGCTCTCTCGGCCAGGGGCGCCGGCATGGTGGCCCTGGGCTGCGGCGCCCTGTGGGGCATACCCGAAGGCTCACCACCCCCATCCCCATCCCCTGGAGATCTTGCCCGCGAGTACTTCGACGCAGTCCTCTGCGCCCGCTGCCGGCCCAACGACACCGTCTTCGAGCACCTCGAGCGCACCGTGGATGAGACCGGCGTGGACGGCCTGGTGGTGACCACCATGCGATTCTGCGACATGTGGTTCGCCGAGAGGCTCCGGATTCGGGCCCGCATGCCGGTTCCCGTGCTGGTCCTCGACCGCGACCTCTCCCCCGCCGGACGGGAGACGGCGGCCAACAGGCTGGACGCCTTCCTGGACTCCCTGGAGGCAGCGCTGTGAATGACCCCGTAACGAAGCTCACCGTGCACCAGTGGGAGGATCGGATAAGGGAGGTCCCTGACGAGTACGTGGACCGCTGCCGCTTCCTTCGCGACCTGGTCCCCGGCGGCATCCGCTACCTGTACAGCCCCTGGGAGTACTCCTGCCGCGGAGACACCCTGCTGCGCAGGCTCGGCTTCGACAGCTCGAAGGAGGGGATGCGACTCTGGAGCTTTCTCTTCAGCGAGCGCGACCGTCTCTTCCTGGCCTCGGAGAAGGGCTGGAAGGTGGTGGGTCTGATGAAGGACCTGGGGCAGACGGCGCCGCTGGCCTACGCCTTCCCCGGGCTGCTGGCCTTCTACGCCGACGAGCTCTGGTGGGCCCCCTGCTTCAGCGAGGAGCCGCACCTGCTGGAGGAGGCCGCCAGGCTGGGCGCCGGCGAGGAGATGTGCTTCGTCCGGGCCGCCCTGGGGGCCATGGTGACCCTGGACTACTTCCCCGCCCCCGACCTGTGCATTGCGGCGGTGGGCGCGGTCTGCGACGACTTCTCGGCGGTGATGCAGCTCATCGAGGCCCGGGGGCACCCGGTCCACTGGTGGGAGATGCCCCAGCTTCCCCCCGGCGACCGCGGCGCCTACCACCGGTTCGTCCGCGGCCAGCTTCGGGGGGTGGTGGAGGCGCTGGAGGAGCTCACCGGCAGACGGGCCACCCCGGAGATGCTCCGACGCGGCGTGGACATGTTCGGCAGGCTTCGAGGCAAAACGGCCCGCCTGCGGGAACTGGTCTACACGGCGAAGAGGCCGCCGCTTCCGGGCCTGGAGGCCTATCTGGCCGAGTTCCTGGCCATCCACGCCTGCAGCGAGCCGGTGGAGGTGTTCGCCGTCCTGGACGACCTGATCGGCCTGGCCGAGAGCCGTCTGGAGCGGAACCTCTCACCGCTGGAGGCGGAGGATCCCATCCGCGTCCACTGGGTCAGTCCGCCTACCGACGCGGCCCTGGTTCCCCTGCTGGAGGACCTGGGGGGCTGCATAGCCGGCACCGACTACCTGATCAACCACGCCTTCACGCCTTTCGGGGAGGGCGAGCCCCTGGACGCCGTGGCCCGAAGCTGCGAGAACGACAGGCTGGCCGGGCCGGTGGGCGCCAGGGCGAAGAGAATAGTGGAGGACGCCGGCCGCTACGGCGCAGAGGGGGTGATCATCTCCGGAATCTTCGGCGCCAGCCACTGCCCCTGGGACGAGAAGGTCATCTCCAGAGCCGTGGAGGAGGAGCTGGGGATACCCGTACTCTCCTTCGACGTTCCCTTCTCCCCCGGCAGGCTCTCCGAGCAGGTAACCGGACGTATGGAGGCGTTCATGGACCTGCTGCGCAGCCGGCGGGGCTGCAGCGTCTCCATGGCCGCGCCTGCAAACGTCCAGCAGACAGCCGACCCCATGGACCACTTCCGCAACTCCATGGCCGCGGAGACGACCGAGGTCCGCCGCCTGAAGCGCCAGGGCCGGGGGGTGGTGGGCATCTACTGCGAGTACACGCCCAGGGATCTGATACTGGCGGCCGGGGCGATGCCGGTATGCCTCTGCGGCGCCAGCCGACGGACCATACCTCCTGCTGAGACGGTGCTTCCCGCCAACCTCTGTCCGCTGATCAAGTCGTCCTTCGGCTACATACTCACCGGGCGTTGCCCGTTCTTCATGGTCAGCGACCTGGTGGTGGCGGAGACCACGTGCGACGGCAAGAAGAAGATGTACGAGCTGATGGCCGACAGGAAGCCGCAGCACATACTGGAGCTCACCCAGAAGCCGGGCGAGGAGGAGGCCCGCCGGCACTGGTACGGCGAGGTGGCCAAGCTCAGGACGCGATTGGAGGAGGCCTTCGATACCGAGGTGACCGATGAGAGGATGCGCAAGGCGATAATCCGGATGAATGCCGAGCGGCGCCTGCTGCGGAGGGCCATGATGCTGGGGGCGGAGGAGCGGCCCGTGGTGTCCGGCACCGAGCTGGCCAGGCTCCGCTACCGGGTCAGCGGCCTGGACGTACACCGCGAGATGCTCCAGCGCTTACTGGACCTTGCCGGGCAGAGGCGCGAGGCCGGCGACTACGCCGCACCGGAGGCCGCCCCCAGGGTCATAGTCTCCGGATGCCCCATGGCCGAGGGTACCCTCAAGGTCATCGAGACCATCGAGGAGTCCGGCGGCATAGTAGTGGTGCAGGAGACATGCTCGGGCTGGAAGCCCCTGGATCCCGTGTCAGAGGAGGGCGACCCGCTGGAGGCCATCGCCGAAAAGCACTTCCGCATACCCTGCTCATGCATGACGCCCAACACCGGCAGGCTGGAGCTGCTGCGGGAGCTGGCAGGGACCTTCCGTGCCGACGCCGTTGTGGACCTGGTCTGGCAGGCGTGCCACACCTACAGCGTGGAATCCTTCACTGTATCGGAGTTCGTGAAAAGGGAGCTGGGCCTATCCTACCTGAAGGTGGAGACCGACTACTCCAACGCCGACAGGGAGAGGCTGGGGATACGCATACAGACCCTTCTGGAGATGATATGAGAGGCGGGGACAGGTGATCTACTGCGGAGTCGACATCGGGGCCAGGTCAACGGAGGTGGTGCTCTACGACGGAGCCGCGGTGGTGGAGCAGGGCCTGGCCGACAGCGGCCACAGGCCCTCGCAGAACGCCGAGGCCCTGCTGGAGAGAACGCTGGCCGCCGCCGGCCTCTCAGCCGGTGACATCGCAACTACGGTAGCAACCGGCTACGGCAGGAACTACTTCCAGCGCGCGAACAGGGTCCTCTCCGAGATCATCTGCCACGCCACCGGCGTAGCCTACCTCTACCCCCAGGCCCGCACAGTCATAGACATCGGCGGCCAGGACTCCAAGATGATCCACCTCGACGAGGAGGGCAGACCCATCGACTTCACCATGAACGACCGTTGCGCCGCAGGCACCGGGAAGTTCATCGAGATGACGGGTCAGACGCTGCAGACCCCGCCGGACAGGATGGGCGAGCTCACCAGGGGCCACTCCGACGCCGCGGAGATATCCTCCATGTGCGCCGTCTTCGCCGAGAGCGAGATAATCGGCCTGCTGCAGCATGGCACACCCCCCGAGACCATACTGTGCGGCGTGTTCCGGTCGGTGGCCGCCCGCACGCTGGCCATGGCCGGCCCCAACACCATCCGTCCCCAGCTGGTCTTCACAGGCGGGGTGGCAAAGAACGGCGGCGTGGTCCGGGCCATAGCCGGGGAGACCGGGCTGGAGGTTACCGTCCCTCCCGAGCCACAGATCACCGGCGCCCTCGGCGCGGCCATAGCCGCCTCCCGCCGCTGAGATTCGGGCAGCAGCGCTTCTACTCCTGCGTCGAGTGCATCTCCCGCAGGCGCTTCAGTGCCCTCGTGCACGATTCGCTCTGCTCCGCCCATTCCACCGGCCGGCTGCAGGGGAGCACATCGCATCGGGCCCCGGCAGGCAATCATGACCATTCCCGAAAAGATGAGTGCGTCATGATCTTCTGCTTCCCCTCTCCGCATACCTGGCGGAGTTCTCTCCAGGTTCACGTCCGCATATGCATCCGGCACCTCTGCGATGAACGGAGGCTTCCCGCCGGCATCGGCTGTCTCCGGGAAGAGGGCCCGCAGATGGCTGGGGCGGCCGGACGGGCCGCCCCCCCATGTGATTCGTTCCTCCGGTCAGGGCAGCAGCAGCAGGGCCTCGGACTCCCGCTCGTCGCCCAGCTCGACGCGGACGTAGTAGACGCCGGCCGGGGCACGGCCGCCGCCCTCCCGGCTTCGGTCCCAGGTGATCACGGCCTCCCCGGCAGCCGGGTCGCCCCCGGGCTCCAGGCCGCGGGCCAGCCGGCCGGAGGCATCGTAGACGGAGACGGATGGCACCTTATCCGCAGTGCTCTCCCACCTCACGTACAGTGTTACCCAGGCTGTGGCGGGGTTGGGCTCGGCGGACACGGACAGAGTCCCCGGCCGGGAGCTGCCCCCGGAGACGCCGGTGCTCTCCCAGGCGCTGAAGGTGTAGTCGGGTCCACCCGTGGAGGAGGCGCTGGCGGCCACCAGAATCACCTCGTCGTCGGGACCTTCGACGCCGGTTACGGTGATCTCTCCGGACTGGGACGCGGAGTCGAGCTCCATGCGGTAGACCTCCGTGTCTCCAGCGGCGGGAATGTGCAGGGCCCATACGGCGAACCAGTTGGTGTCCGAGCCGTCGAAGGCCAGCGTCAGGCCCCCGTCGGAGATGTTGTGGAAGCGGTAGTAGTCGGCGGCCCAGTTGCTCACCGTTCCGCTCTCCTCCTCCACCGGATAGCTGGTGTAGTTGCCGGACACCGAGAAGGCGGGCAGCTCGTCGCCTGCGTATCCGTAACGCCCGTCTGCGATTGTGGTGTCGTCGAGGAAGTTGGCCACGGTCCAGTCGGCGAAGACGTCACGGAAGTCCTCGGAGTAGCCGTAGTCGTCCAGGATCTCGTCGTAGCCGGCAGTGGAGTTGGCCGGCTCGTGAACCACGGCGTACACGGTCTCCAGGCCGCCGTACCTCTCGTAGAAGTAGAGGGTCCACAGGTAGGTCTTGATGTAGTCGGCCCATGTTCCGTCCCAGACCACGAGGCTGTTGTCGGGGTTGCCGTTGAAGCCGCTGATGTTGTCGGGGTTGCCGTATAGCCACATGGCCAGCTCGGCCATCCCCTCGTCCACCCAGGACAGTTCGTCCTCGTCGTACTTCCAGTGGATCATGTGCTCCAGCTCGTGGGCCATGACGGCGTTCATGTAGTGGCCGCCCGGGCCTCCCTGGCTGGTGGTGTTGAGGTAGAGAACCTCGCACTCGTTGCTGTGGTACTGCGGATACGTACCCTCGGGGTACTGGTCGAACCAGAAGAAGAAGCCGTCGGCCGATATCCCGAAGTCGAACCAGAGCAGGTAGATGCGCTTGTCGTCGTCCAGCTCGTCCGGCGGCTGCCCGAAGGCGATGCTGTCGGTCTCGTATATGCCCTGCTCCGGGAAGGGCCCGATGCTGGCGTTCTCCCAGTACTCCAGAATGGAGTCCACGTCGGCCTGGTCGATGGAGACGCCCCACTCCTCGTCTCGGACCACCACGTAGCCGCGGTCCGAAAGGCCGCGCACGGTGCAGACGTGCTGCTCGAAGTGCGGCGGCATGGGCTCGTGTACCCAGAGCCACCATACCCAGGAGTCACCCACCTGGGGGTTGTCGGGGGGCTCCAGGGGCACCCCCGGAGCCTCCAGCAGCACATCCGGCCCTACCTCATCCGGGGCCGGCACCTCCACGTCATGGGGATGGGGCATCTCCGCCGCTGCCGTAACGGCGAAAAGCGAGACCATCGCCAGGAGCAGAAACGGAATAGTCGAAGGGCGCAACAACATCGATTCGCACCTTGTGTCTGTCATCTCGAGCCGCCTCTCTCAGAAGAGCACCTTCTCCTATAGATAGAATACCTACCCGACTTGTATGCAGTCAAAACGGCAACGAAGACCCACGCGCTCCGCAAGCCGGGCCGTACCGGCCGGGGGGTTGCGGGTTGACCCCTCCGCCGACCGGCACCATCTCTTCGCTGCGGATGTGACAGCGTCTGGCTCTACCGGGTGGAGGACGCACCATGCAGGTCTTCATGATCATCGCCATTCTTGCCCCGGCCTCGCTGCCGGCTCCGGACAGTCCCCTCCGGCTGCCCCTTGAGACAAGCGAGTACTGCAGGACTCTGCAGCCCCTTGCGGGGGGCGTGGCATACGTAGACAGCTCTCTGCGGCCCAAGGTCCTGAGCCCGGACAGCCTGCTCAGCCACCCCCTGGAGCTCGACTGGGGCCCGGCGGAGGACGGATGGGACTGGTCGGGGGAGGTGATGCTCCTGGAGAGCAGCCCCGACGGCAGCCTGGTCTGCCTGGGCCTCTGCGTCGGTCTGTCCGACAGCCTTCGGCCGGCCGGGCACTACGCGATGGACCCGCTTCTGCTGGTGGTGTGCGGCGCCGATGGATCGGACGCCCGTCCCGTGGGCCTTACGCTTCTGGTGGGCAGGGGGCCGGGGTTCGAGTTCACCGCCGATTCCCGGTTCCTCTACGGCAGTCCCCTCCTGGACTGCGACCCACATCCCCGGGAGTACCGGAGCACCCTCATGGAGGGCATGCCTTCGTCCTCCGATGAGCACCTGATCGAAGTCGCCGGAGGTGCCCGCAGCGGAAGCTGCGCAGGACTGCTGGCGGACGGTTTCCTTCCCAGTCCCTGGTCCGACCTGGCCGCCGCCGGGGCCCGCCCGCCGGACCTGATAGTCGACGTCACCTCCGGTGAGGTGCTGGTGGAGGACACCACCGGGTGCGGAATCCTCTACGAGTGGGTGCTGCCCGATGCCGGGCTGGCACGGGAGGGCCACCGGCAGGTTCTCCGGTTCGCCGACGGCGGGGCATGGACGAATCCCGGGGAGGAGCTCCGCGTCCACCTGCGTCTGGACGACGGCCGCTACCTCTTCTCCAGGGGGCCCTCCAGCGATGTGCTTCTGGGCGAGATCGATTGGCACGACTTCTCCGCAGACGGCGCTGTCGGCCTGCCGGGGCTGACCGAGGGCATGGTGGACGGAGTGGTCACGGAGGCCGGCGAGCCGGGGATGATCCTGTTCGTCGAGGACGGAGCCGTATGGGTCTACCGCAGCACGCTGCTGTGCTGTGACGCGGGAGAGGCGGAATAGCCGGCGGCGGGGCTGTACCAAGGAGGAACAGGCCTGACAACAGAGGGAGGGAGATGCGATGCTGGGTCTGATGCTGGCGGCGGTATGCGATACGGTGGTTGCTCCACCCGTACCCGTGGATGTGGTGCGCGTCCACGAGTGGGGTGGGGTGTGGTTCGGGGAGACCATGATCGTGGCCACCGCAGATCCTTCCTCCACCTGGGACATATATTCCGGCCCATCCGCTCCCGACGACCCGATCTGGGCTGCGAGGTGGAGTACCACCGGCTGTTGGTGGGCATGGTCCCGCTGGAGCTGCTCTAGGCTCCCACGGCACGGGCTTCGGGGATATATTCGCAGCCTCGGAATCGGACGACAACCCATCGCTGGAGGAGACGGATGGCAAAGCACGAGCTGCAGCCGGACGAGAAGGTTCTCTGGGAGGGTCGCTACTACGGCCTGCAGGGCAGGAAGGTCAAGTTCCCAGTGAGCACGAAGAACGTGGTCACCAACAGAAGGCTCATACACTACCACCTCGGCAGGATGGCCCCGTTCTACAACGTCCTGGGGATACTGCTGCGCCTTCTGGTCAAGGGCAGGCCGGTGAGCCTCCCCCTGGACGGCATGAGGGTGTCCCGCGGGAGATACGTGAAGAACGACAAACTGCTCTCCCTGAAATCCGTCGACGGCACCGAGGTCCTGCTGAACAACTTCGACAGGAGTCTTGACTGGCTCCGCAACACGCTACAGACCAACGGAATATCCCTTTCGCCGGTGGGCGAGGAGGAGTGGCAGGTAAAGGCCTAGGCCGGCCGGCCCTCAAAGCTCTCCCCGTGTGCATGTCCCGGTCTCCCCCATTTGCCGGGACCGCCGCCGCGGTGATCTTAGTCTTGACGAGTCGAAGACATAACAACACCTCCAGGGGAGGTAAGAGATGTTCAGAGCACTGATGACGGTCGCCCTCGCCGCGGCGGCGGTGGCGGCCGGCGACGGGGCGGTCGATCCGCTCACCGGGTCGGTTCTTCCGGCCGGACGTCCGATTCCCAACGGATACACGTCCGAAGACCTTCTGGAACCCCCGGCATACGGACAGGGGGAATGGACGGGCGAGGGGCCCTGGGGCGGAAACGTCCGCGCCCTGGTGACCTCTCCCGCCGAGGGCAGCGTGGTGATAGTGGGCTGCGGCTTCTCCATGGCCTCCGACGCCGGTGGCGTCTGGCGCAGCACCGACGGCGGCTACACCTGGAGCGCATCCGACCTGCAGGGAACGCCGGTGAACGACGCCTGCGCCGCGGGCCCTTCCGCTCCGCAGACGTTCTACGCCGCCACCCGCACCGGGCTCTACGTATCCGAAGATGAGGGCTCCACATGGACCCAGGTCCCCGGTCTGGGCAGCTCGTACGTAATCGGAATCGGCGTCAACACCGCCGACCCCGACCTGCTCATCGCGGGCCTGTCCTCCGGCCAGGGGATAAGGAGGTCTACCGACGGCGGCGAGAACTGGGAGGAGGTAGGCCTCAGCGAAGGCTACATGAAGGGCTTCGGGACCGACCCCAACAGCCCCGACACCATGTACGTGGCCATGTCGGGTCTGGACTACCCCCTCTACCGGAGCACAGACGGCGGAGCCACCTGGTCCGCCATGGGGCCTGCAGGCTCGGGATGGGGCCTTCTGGCCTGCCCGGGAGACGACAGCAGCGTACTGATGCTGACCCATGACGACGGCTACTACCTCTCCGGCGACTACGGGAGCAGCTGGGGACTTGTGGTGGAGGGCAGCAGCTATGCCCCCGCGGTCTACGACGGCGAGTACTTCTATGCGCCCATAATCGGCGAGGGCGTCTGGGAGAGCCCCGATGGAGGCATCAACTGGGGCGAGAGCGCCGACGGAATCGTAGCCTCGTACTGGCAGGCCGGGTGCGCCACCTCCTCGGGATACCTGGCCGGCCACTACGGTGGCGTATACATGGAGACGGTGCCCATGGAGGGCTTCTCCGTGAGCCAGGAGGGCATCAACAACGCCTTCGTCCATGCTGTCGCATACATGGAGCAGACGGATGAGCTGCTGGCCGGAGGCGACTACCACGGCCTCTGGAGCAGCCCCGACGGTGGCGAGACATGGGAGCTCATCGGTGACGGCCTGGAGAACTGGACCATCTACGGCATCTGGCCGGAGACCGACCTTCACTACGGCCCCGACACTCTGTGGGCCGCCACCGGCGACGGGGTCTACAAGTCGTTCAACGGCGGCGAGACCTGGCTGGGCGCCGGACTGGAGGGGACGCAGGTATCCGATATCGTCTTCGACCCCTCCGACCCGGACCGTGCCTGGGCCGGCACCGCTTCCTCCGGTGTGAGCTACACCACCGACGGGGGCGCTACCTGGGAGCAGAGCAGCGGCCTGCCCTTTGCCCTGTACCCCTCGCTGGACCTGCTTCCCATGGGGGACAGCCTGAGGATACTCCTCTCCTACCAGCAGCTGGGAGACGGCGTCTACTACTCCGACGACGGCGGAATCTCCTTCAGCCTGGCAGACGGCCCCTCCGGCAGCTACCGTCCCGGTCTGTCCACCAGGTGGAGCGACAACCGGGCCTACTGCGCCACCGACGGCGGCGTATGGCGGTCGGACGACAGCGGCGAGACCTGGGAGTCCTGTCCCGGCTCATCCGGGCTCTTGTGGTCGGTTATGGGCACCAGGGACGAGAACGTCCTCGCCGGCACCAACGGCAACGGCGTGTCCTGGAGCCCGGACGGAGGAGACAGCTGGCAGCCGCTGAACCAGGGCATCGAGAACAGGGTGGTCTGGGACATAGTCTACGGCGAGTCCGGCAACCAGCTGTTTGCCGGCCTTCGCGGCTACGGGGTCGTGGAGATCACCACGGAGCAGCTGGGCGTTGAGGAGGGCCCGGCCGAGAGCGGCGGAATGACCGCCTTCGCCTCTCCCTCCCCCGCTTCCGGCCAGGTTCTGCTTCAGGCCCGGGGCGTGCCCGCCGGCTCCCGGGTGACATTCCTGGTGTACGACTTCGCGGGAAGGGTGGTGCATTCCGACGAGGCAGGCATTTCCGGCGGCAGCGCCGAGTGCGTCTGGACACCGGAGGCGGACGTAGCCCCCGGCGTCTACCTTCTCCGAGCCGAAGGCGGAAGTGCCGAGGCCGGCGCCAGGCTGGTGCTGATCCGCTGACCGGAACCTACATGAATGGAGCCGCGGCCTTCTCCACCAGCCAGGCCGCGGCTCTCCTTGCCGGACCCACAGGACCGGCCGCGGGGTAGGAGACACTCCTCAGAGCCGTGTAGTGGCGGTAGTCCTCGGGCATGATGTCCACCATGGACGGGTCGCTGAACAGCCGGCGCTGGATCCTGAACTGTATAAGGCTCCGCAGGGCGACCGGGTATCCGTCGCCCCTTTCCAGCCTCGAAAGGAAGGTGTCCGCCGTCCTTTCGACCCTGGCCTGAAGCTTCTCGGGAAGCCCCCGCTCCGGAAGGCCCCCCGGCGGTGTCGCCGCCCCCATGCTGATGACGCTGCGGCAGCCCCACACCATTGCCACGTCACCCATGTAGCCCAGTACATCCTTCAGTCCCACGGCCCCGGTGGTGGCCATCACCATGGCGTGCGTCCCGTACAGCTCCGGTCGATGGCAGAGAAAGGCCAGGCGGTCGAAGAGGGTCTTAACCAGACCGGGCACCTGCATGATGTAGACCGGTGCGGCCAGTATCAGGCCGTCGGCGGATCGAATCGACTCCAGTACGCGCGTCAGGTCGTCCCGCAGGGGACACAGCTCGATTCCCCGGGTCAGGCAGAGGTGGCAGCCCGCGCACCCCCGAATGCCGACATCCGCCAGGTTTATGCGGTGAAGCTCCGTGTCGCCAGCGGCGTCCAGGACCCGCTCCATCGCCGTCAACAGCCTGTGCGTATTGCCCTTCCGGGGGCTTCCCAGCAGAGAGGCTATTCGCTTCACTGAACTGAGTCAGCCGGTGACGGCTTTACCGCTGGAAGGGTGTCGGGGTCGCCGCTGAGGCCCGCAGCGGTGAGCGACGACCATCCAAGGCAGCCGCTCTCCGTGCGGACAAAATACCAGTTGCCCGAGTGGTCCCTTGCTTCCACCCTCGCCCACCCGTCTCTGGGTATTACTGCCAGCGGCTCCGAATCGTCCTGGGGCGAAGCAAAGACTCCGACGGTGTCGTAGGCCATCAGGTACACGGCCCGCGGGAGCAGGGGCTCCACCCAGCTGAGGGGGACGGAGTCAGCCGGCATCGCGGAGGAATCCGGCCTCACCCAGCGAAGCCTGAACGGGCCTATGTTCCCGGCCTGGGCCACCCCCGGCTGGAAGCCCAGCCAGCCTCCCGCGGTCCGGGAGCAGACCATCAGGCTCTCCCCCGGGGCTACGACGCCGAAGACCTCGGCCGCGGCAGAAGGCCTGCAGTAGACCCTCAGGCTGTCGGCGGGGCTGAGAAGTACCCCCTCGCCCATCAGGTCCGGGACGGCCGAAACGAGCGTCGCGGCGGCCAGCAGTGACTTGCACCATCGTCTTCGCATGCTACCTCCTGCCCAGCGCTTCCAGATACTGCTGGTCGTAGACCTCGTAGAGGCTGTCCACCGACGCGCCCGCCGCCGTCTCCCGGGCCAGCCAGCGCTCGAAGCTCTCCCCGGCGATCATGGCGGAGGTTGCGGTTGGCACGGTGTCCATTCTCCCGGAGTCGGTGACGAAGACCTCTTCGCTCTCCAGCCGCAGCACCGCCGGGCTGTCCCGGTGAAGGGCCAGGAACAGATCCAGCCCGTCCCGGTCTCCCAGGCGGTAGCTGCGGGGGCCGCTCCCGTGCCGCGCCACCACGTACATGCATTCGCGCATCTCAAGCCCCTCCACCTGCACGTGTGCGGTGTCCGCCCCCTGCATCCATGCGGAGACCGAAGGGCCGGAACCGTTCCCCGCCACGGTGCCGCTGCAGCCTCCCAGCGCAAGCAGCGGCAGCAGCGCCAGCTTCCACAGCGGCAGAGGCAGCAGCTGCATCAGCCCGCACAGCGGCAGCGTCAGAAAGCTCATGACAATCCATGCGAGAAAGGACATCTCCATCCTCCCGTCGGGGGTACCCGGCTAAGATATGACCCCCTATCTTCGATGCAAACGGGGCTTCATGCCGGGCCCGGGCTCCAGCCGGGAGGTTGTGTTTGAGCCAGATCATTGCTTTCTGCGGCCTGAGGTGTGATGGGTGCCCCGCATACCTGGCCAGACGAAGTGACGACGACGGGCTGCGGAAGAAGACCGCCGCGGAATGGTCGCAGCAGTACGGCGCTTCCATAGAGCCTGGGCAGATAGACTGCGACGGATGCCTGCCGGGGGCGGAGGTGCAGTTCGCCCACTGCAGGGAGTGCGGGATAAGGGCCTGCGCCACCGAACGTGGCCTGAAGAGCTGCGCATTCTGCTCCGACTACCCCTGCGGCCGGCTGCGATCGTTCTTCGAGTGGGTCCCCGAGGCCGGGAAGACGCTGGAGGCCCTGGCGGAGAAGGCGGATGGCTGAGCAGGGGAGAGGGCAGGCCGACAGGCCCGGCCCGCTTCCCCCCACCTACTTCCTGTCATCGCTGACCCTCATGGTCCTGCTGCACCTGCTGGTTCCGGTAGCCCGCCTCCTGGGGTTTCCGTGGACGCTGCTGGGACTGGCACCCCTGATCCCCGGCATTTGGTTGAATCTATTGGCAGACAGACAGTTCAAAAAGAACGGCACCACGGTAAAGCCCCACCTCGACTCCCGGCAGCTGGTCACGGACGGAGCCTACGGCATGTCCCGGCACCCGATGTACCTGGGCATGACGCTGATACTCCTGGGCGCCTGGATACTGCTGGGCACCCTCTCCCCGCTGTTCGTCCTTCCGGTGTTCGTGGTCTGCATGGAGGCCCTCTTCATCGGCCCGGAGGAGCGGAAGATGGAGAGGATATTCGAGGAGGACTGGGCCCGATACCGCGAGAAGGTGGGCCGCTGGCTCTGAGCCGACGGCCTACAGGGAGGCCAGGAGGCTGAAGGACAGCGGAAGCCGGCCGTCCAGCTGGCAGCGTCCCTCCAGCAGCTCCCTCACGTGGTAGGAGCGGGCGTGAACGGCTGCCAGCTCGTTCCAGTGACGGCGGTTGCCCTCCTCCGCCGTGCGAAACCTCTTCGGTCCCGGCTCTGCCGTCACCCTGAACCTCCCCCCGGAGTCCGCCCATGACAGAAAACCACGGTACATAGGATATTACCCGGGAAATGGATTGGAAACTGATCGGCAGGAAGACGGTTCCCGTGCTCAAGGCGGCGGCCTACGTGGCGGCCGTCACTCTGGCAGCGCATTTTTTCATCTCCGTTGCCCGCCAGCTGGGGGCCGTGCCCAACCTGCTGGTTCTGGCCGGGGTTGCCGGAGTTGCCGCCGTACTTGCTGTCAACCTGCTGCTGGGCCGCTTCTTCAGACCTCCCGGAGTCTGGCTGGGATGGCGCTCTCCCCGGAGAGGCCCCCGCAGCTTCCTGGGCGGGGCCGCCCTGGGATTGCTCATGTCTGGTGCAGCCATTCTCGGCCTGGCCGCAACCGGACAGGTGAGCATCTCGCTGGAGTCCGCCCCTCTCGCCTACGCCATGCGGCTGCCGCTTCCGATGCTGGCCCTGCTTCCGGCGGCGCTGTGGGAGGAGCTTGTCTTCCGCGGCTACCCCCTCTCCGCCCTCTCCCGGGCCGCCGGGCCCACTGTCTCGGCCTTCGCCACGGCCCTGCTGTTCGCCCTGGCTCACCGGGCCGCGGGGCCGTACCCGCTGGGCACCGTGAACATCTTCCTCATCGGACTGGTGCTGGCACAGCTGCGGCTGGGACCCGGCGGCCTGCCGGCGGCATGGGGGGCCCATTTCGCCTGGAACGCAACCCTCATGGCGCTGGGAGCCGAGGTATCCGGCCTGGAGATCGCCCCCGAGGGAATCGTCTACGCGGCCACCGGCCCCGACTGGCTCACCGGCGGGGGATTCGGCCCGGAGGCCGGCGTGGTGACCACTGTCGCAGCGGTTCTGGCCGGGATCGGTCTGCTGAGGATGGGTATGGCGGGGGAAGAGAAGAGCCCCGCGGAATAAGTGCCCGCAATCGGTACCTGTGATGGAGCTCCCTGCTGGAAACAACCGGGAGCCTGTCTGATGAACCCGTCCGGCGAACGGGCTATCCCAACCCCGCACCGGTGACCATTGCGCCTGTCCAGTCTCCGCATCTCGATTGACAGGTCGGTGTCTTCGCGGGAGGGGCGGAGGTTTCCGTCCCGCAGGCGATCATGAGGAGGGAGATGGCCAGCACCGTCGCTCAGGGTCGGAGCAGCGCTCCGGAAGCTCCGGCAGACGACGGTATCCTCGATCTCATCTGCCACCTCCCTCCTCATCCATAGAACCCATCTGCTGGATCGGTGGTTCCACCGCAACCCCGGCAAGCAGTTGATAGATAATCCATGCCGGGAATGGAGGCGCAAGCGGGTCACTCCGTCGCATGCGCCAGAGGGCAGCGTAATGCAGGCCAGCCCGAACAAGTGTTACTCCCGGTTCGCTTCGGCCCATTTCGCCCCGCCCTCTCCGAAGGCTTGGCTTGCTGAGTCCATCGTGCCCTTGCGGGTGGATGCCACGAACGGATTGCAGCGGCTGTTCACCCGGCTTCCCTCCCGTTATAGTGCCCCTGGGATTAACTTATTTGCCTTGGGAGGAGCATTGAGGCTGTTCCTGGCCGCTCTTGCAGCCCTGACCCTGTCTTTTCCCCTGTCCGCCGAGCGCGTGGAGGTGGGCATGTACCAGACCCCTCCACTGCTCTTCCGTGACTCAACGGGGACCCCCAGCGGGTTGTATCCCGACCTGCTCCGCGAGATAGCCGCGCGCGAGGACTGGCAGGTGGAGTGGGTGGATGCCAGCTGGCCGGAGCTGCGCTCCATGCTGGGCAGGGGTGAGCTGGACCTGCTGCCGGCAATAGCCTACACCGAGGAGCGCGACAGCCTCTACGACTTCAACGGGGAGACGGTTCTATCCAACTGGGCCGTGGTCTTCGGACGGCCCGGCACGAGCATAGAGTCTATCATCGACCTCGACGGCAAGGCCATGGCCGTGCTGGAGAGCGATGTATACTACACCCGCTTCCGGGACCTGGCAGAGAGCTTCGACATCGAGTGCGACTACGTGGAGAGCCCCACCTACGACTCGGTCATGCTGGCCCTGGACCGGGGCAGAGCGGAGGCCGCCCTGGTGCCCAGGCTGTACGCCGCCAGGGAGGAAGACCGCTTCGACGTCTCACGTACACCCATCCTCTGCTGTCCAATTGAGCTGCTGTTCGCGGTGCCCCCGGGGGAGAACGCCCACCTCATTGCCGCGCTGGACCGGCACCTGCGTGCGTTCAGGGAGGACCCGGGATCGGTCTACCATGAGTCTCTGAACAGGTGGCTGGGCAGCACACCGGAGAGCTCACCCGGAGTGTGGCTGTGGTGGCTGCTCGGAGGTCTGGCGACTGCAGCCGCCGTCTTCCTGGTGCTGGTTCTGGTTACGCGGCGCAAGGTCCGCGCCGCCACCGCCGAGCTGCGAGAGAGCAACGCCCAGATGCAGGCCATACTCGACGGGTCCCCGGACGTGATCACGCTGCTTGGTCCCGATTACACCGTCCGCTGGGCCAACAGGGCCGCCCAGTCCATGACCGACTCCATCGGCAGGAAGTGCCACAGGGCATTTGCGAACCTGAGCAGTCCCTGCCCGGGCTGTCCGGTCAGGCCGGCGATGGAGTCGGGAGAGATTGATCATCGCGTCATGCGGAGAGAGGGCATAGTGTCCACCAGGGGCGAGACATTCTGGGACGACACGGCAGTTCCGATGACCGACGAGAAGGGTGATATCGAAGGGGTAGTGGTCATATCCCGCGACATCACAGAGCAGGTCGAAGCGCAGCGGCGCATCAGGCAGAGCGAGGAGAAGTACCGGACGGTGGTGGAGGGCAGCCGGGACGGAATAATCATTCACCGCAACGGCCGAATCGTCTTCGCCAACAGGGCCTGCTTCGAATCCCTGGGCTATCATTCCGGGGAGGTACTGGACCACAGCATCATGGATTTCATCGTCCCCGGACAGCATCAGCCGGTCTCGGAGCGGATGGAAGGGCGGGCCCGCGGTGAGGACGTCCCTTCTACTTTCGAGACAACGCTCAGGAAGGGCGACGGCGGCCTGCTGCCGGTGGAGGTGAATGCCTCGATCATTGAATACGACGGG
Organism: Candidatus Fermentibacteraceae bacterium; assembly: GCA_041686025.1. GTDB lineage: Bacteria > Fermentibacterota > Fermentibacteria > Fermentibacterales > JCC-6 > JAWLEP01. Next base: position 9,067 of record JAWLEP010000025.1, on the reverse strand, counting down.
GAACCCGCATTTATAGTATTTCTGCGGGATATCACCGAGCGGAGAGAGCTCGAGAGGCAGCTGAGGCAGGCACAGAAGATGGAGGCCGTGGGCCAGCTTGCCGGAGGCGTGGCCCACGACTTCAACAACCTCCTGCAGGTGATAACGGGCTACACCGGTGTGGCCATGGAAACGCTGCCGGAGGATGCAGAGGCTTGCGACAAGCTGAAGGAGGTGGCTTCCGCCGGAGAAAAGGCGGCCAGACTGGTCCGGCAGCTGCTGGCCTTCAGCAGGAAGAGGTCCATCAGCCTGGAGCCCCTTTCGGTCGGGGACACGATCGGCAGCCACCTGGAGATGCTGGAGCGGATAATAGGGGAGGACATCGAGCTCAAATTCTCCTGCCAGGAAAACCTGCCGGCGATTCGCGGAGACCGGGGAATGCTCGAGCAGGTGCTGGCAAACCTCTTCCTCAACGCCCGCGACGCCATGCCCGAAGGAGGCCGGATTCGAATCTCGGCCCGGACGGAGAACCTGGATGCTGAGTCCTGCTCGGGCTATCCCTGGGCGCAGCCCGGGGAATACGTAGCCATATACGTCGAGGACACCGGAACCGGCATGCCCCCCGGGACGCTGGAGAGGATCTTCGAGCCCTTCTTCACCACCAGGGACCAGGGCGGGGGGTCCGGCCTGGGCCTTTCCACCGTTTACGGGATTGTCAAGCAGCACGGCGGGATGATCTCCGCCACAAGCGTAGAGGGCGATGGCACCATCTTCAGGATCCTCTTCCCTGCAGTCGATGACAGGCCGTCACGATCGCAGAGGAAAGACGTGTCTCCCCCGGCCGGAGGAGGCGAGACGATTCTGCTCGCCGAGGACAACAGGGAGGTTCGAAACCTGCTGGAGGAGATACTGGATCAGGCGGGCTATCGGGTAGTATCCTGCGACAACGGCAGGGAAGCCGCCCATATCTACCAGACCGCAGATGACAGGCCTGCGCTGGTCATTCTCGATATCATCATGCCCGGGATGGGAGGCCTGGAGGCGGCCAGAAGGATACTGGAGACCGACCCGGACGCCCGTATTCTCCTCTGCAGCGGCTACAGCGACAGGGCTGAGGAGATATCGCTGGACGGAAGCTACTTTTTTATCAGGAAGCCCTTTACCCGCAATGAGATTCTGACGGCAGTCCGCAGGCTGCTGGACTGAAGAGTCGGTCGACGACGCCCGTACGCGGGGTACCTGGAGTACAGCAGGCAGAACCCGGGTGGCCCTCTCCGCCGGCGCTCATCATATTGACGGCTCAGCAGCTTCCATGCTACAGCTTCGCACGCGGGAACCCACCGGTTCCCGCCGGCCATATTACAGAGTACCTGGAAACGGCCTGCCTGCGGGCCGCACCGTACATGACCCGATAGGCTTCGAAAGGACCCCAATGCCAACTCCCAGAACGCTGGTGATTCTGTGCGCCGCCCTGCTGCCGGTCTGCGCGGCGGCCCTTCCGGACTACTTCGACCTCCGGGACTACAACGGCGAGAGCTACGTGACATCTGTGAAGTCCCAGCTGGGAGGCACATGCTGGACGCACGGGGCCATGGCCGCCATGGAGGGCAACCTGATGATCACCTCGGTCTGGGCGGACGCCGGGGAGCAGGGGGAGCCGAACCTGGCCGAGTACCACCTGGACTGGTGGAACGGCTTCAACCAGCACAACAACGACGACATCGAACCGCCCTACGGGGGCCTGGAGGTGCATTACGGAGGAGACTACAGGGTCACCGCCGCCTACCTGGCCCGCCTGGAGGGAGCGGTGAGGGACGTTGACGGACAGTCCTACGAAACCCCGCCCGACAGGCACAGCCCCTCGTACCACTACTACTACCCCCGGCACATCGAGTGGATGGAGGCGGGGGACGACCTGGAGCAGATCGATCAGATCAAGCAGCGGATCATGGATGCGGGCGTCATGGGCACCTGTCTGATGTCCGGGAGTCAGTTCATCGACTCCAACTACATCCACTGGCAGCCGGAGACCTCGGACCTGGACCCCAACCATGCGGTGGCCATAGTGGGCTGGTACGACGACCTGCCCACCCCCGCACCCCAGAACGGGGCCTGGATCGTCAAGAACAGCTGGGGGACGGGCTGGGGCTGGGACGGCTACTTCTACATCTCCTACTACGACAAGCACTGCGGCCATCACCCGGAGATGGGAGCGGTGTCCTTCCGGGAGGTGGAGACCCTGCGCTACGACGACGTCTACTACCACGACTACCACGGCTGGCGCGACGAGATGGAGGGGGTGAGCCGGGCCCTGAACGCCTTCACCGCCCGGGACGGCCACTTCCTGGAGTCCGTCAGCTTCATAACCCCCTACGACAGCCTTGAGTACACGGTTACCGTATGGAGCGGCTTCCAGGACGGGCAGCCAACCGGGCAGCTGGCGGAGCTCACCGGCGGCTTCCCCCACCGGGGGCTGCACACCGTGGACCTGCCGCAGGCGGTAAGGCTCAGCGAGGGCGAGGACTTCTGCCTGGAGCTGGAGATCTCCCAGCCCGGCATGCCCTACGACCGCACCTCCGTGGTGCCCGTCCTCCTGGGGGCCGACACCAAGACCCTGGTGGAGTCCGGCTCCTCGCCGGGAGAGAGCTGGTACCACCAGGACGGGGAGTGGAAGGACCTCTACTACTGGGACGGCAACCCCTACCCGGGCACGGGCAGCTTCTGCATGAAGGCCCTGGTCACCGACTACGGGCTGTGTGTGGACGCAGAAGACGCCTTTCTGATCGAGGGCCCCGTGGGGGGGCCGTTCAGTCCCCAGCTGCACGAGATCGGGATCACGGCCCGAAGCGACGGGGCGCTGGAGTACCAGGCCGTCCTGGAGCCGGCGGTGGGCTGGCTCAACCTCTACGGGAGCGCCGAGGGCGTTCTCTACCCCTACGAGACCGAGACACTGGTGCTGGCGGTGGACGGGGACGCCGGAGATCTGGCCAGGGGCGCCTACAGCACCACCCTCTCCATCACCGACCTCACCGAGGGCACCGAGGACATGGACATACCGGTGACCCTGCTGGTGGGCGATTCCCTGCAGACCCTGCTCTCCTGGAACATGGACCAGGACCCGGGATGGGAGCGGGAGGGCCTGTGGCAGTACGGCCAGCCCCTGGGCCAGGGCGGTGAGCACGGCAACCCCGACCCCTCCTCCGGCTACACCGGCTCCAACGTCATCGGGTACAACCTTGAAGGCGACTACGAGAACGACCTGGAGCAGAAATGCCTGACAGCCGGTCCCCTGGACTGCTCGGAGATCTACAGCCCCGAGCTCTCCTTCCGGAGGTGGCTGAACGTCCAGGAGTACGGCTTCGACCAGGCTTCCGTGGAGGTGAGCGCCGACGGCCAGGAATGGACGCCCGTCTGGACCAACGGAAGCTCCGCGGTAACCGACAGCGCCTGGGTGAAGGTGAGCTACGACATCTCCTCGGTAGCCCAGGGCGAGGACTCAGTGTACTTCCGCTGGACCATGGGGCCCACCAACATGGGCTGGACCTACAGCGGCTGGAACATCGACGACGTGACCGTCTCGGGCCTGGAGGACCTGGGCCCCGGCGATCCGCTGCCGGCGGGAGTGGTGGTGCACCAGAGCCTGCCCAACCCCATGAGGTCCTCCGCCGACATCAGCTTCGTGATGCCCGGGACCGATCACGTGGAGCTCTCGGTCTACGACATCACCGGCCGCCGCGTACGCAGTCTGGTGGACGGGACGCGCACCGCCGGGTCGCATTCGCTGGTCTGGGACGGGATGACCGGTTCGGGCAGCAGGGCCCCCGCCGGCGTCTACTTCGTGGTGGCCGTCACCAGCGACAGCCGCGACACCATGAAGCTGGTGCGCCTGGACTAGTTGTGCAGGGCACTCCCGAAATTGCTGGCAAGCCGCAAGAGGGATGTAGCAAGGCTACGTAG
>JAWLEP010000025.1:0-5031 GCA_041686025.1 Candidatus Fermentibacteraceae bacterium | reverse complement strand
CAGCAAACTCCCAAGCTAAAAGGAGGGAGGGCGAACGCCCTCCCTCCTTTTAGCCGTGGTGCCCCCGACACGACTCGAACGTGTGGCCTACGGTTTAGGAAACCGCCGCTCTATCCACCTGAGCTACGGGGGCACTGAAAAGCAGGGCTGATTATACAAGCCTCCTCCGAAGCGTCAAACCGCGGCGGCGGCCGGTCCTAGCGCGGGCCGAACCTGTACACTTCGGGGTAGTCCTCAGCCGACAGTTCCCGGCCATAACAACCCTCATGCTCACTACCTGAGGAGCATTGGCCGGGTTCTCGCCCTTGCCATGAACCGGGTTTCCCTCCCGGTCAGTAGCGGAGGATGGCCGCTATCGGTTCGCGATTGGGCATGCGTTCCCGGGGAAGCGCCAGGACCCTGCCGCCCTGCAGCAGCGTCTTCATCGCCGCCAGGTCCACCAGGTCGGTATCGTCGCCGTCCGGCTCTTCGTGAACCTCAACCTCGTGCCGGTCGGGGAAATGCTTCCCGTGGATGCGGGCCTCGTTGTCCAGAAGCAGTGTGTCCACCCTTCCGTCGGAGGCTGCCAGCACCACCTGCCCGGCATCGGAGGTGGCCTCGGCCGCGGCGGCGGAGTTCCCGTAGCGCTCCAGGGCCCGGTCCAGCTCCCGGCCGAACACCGCCTTTGCGGACTCCAGGGACCTCCTGTGAAGCTCTTCGATCTCCATGTGTCCCGGGTCCACCTCCACGCTCTCCTCCGCCAGATGCGGGTAGCCGCAGGCATCCCGGAAGTCGGGGAGGAGATGGGGCAGGGTGGCCACCACCAGCGGGGCGGTCTCCTCGGCCAGCAGCTCGGATATCTTTTCGGCCACGTCGGTTACGTAGCGCCTTACCTGGGACCGCCTGACCTCCTTGGAGGAGCCGTGGCCGTGGAACGTCATCCTGGCGCCGGAGCCGGTGGCCCTCGCGGTTGCGTGCCCCTGGAGGTGCTTCTCGAAGACATCGTAGCGGAGGGTGTCGGAGATGCCCCGGGGCAGGTTCTCCGCCGGTATCTCCCGAATGCTGTGGGGGGTGGCCTCGAACAGCCTGTTGTCCCCCAGGCCCAGGGCCAGAAGCAGGTACCTGTCCTCCCGGGCCACCAGCCTGATCAGCGGGCGGATGATGAACCTCTCGCCCACCTCCGCGCGCTCCTCGGTCTCGAAGGGGAGCCTGTAGGTGAGGAAGATGCCGGGAGCGGAGTATACGGCCAGACCGCGGGTGCATGCCTTCCAGAACGGCCTCTCCCCCTCCAGGGCCTGGGCCTGCCCGAGAATCTCGCGGGAGTCCTTCCCGGAGACACCCCTTTCCTCCAGGGCCTTCTCGGCGCGGCCCAGCAGGGTCTTGAACCTTATCCTGTTCTTGTCGTACTCGGCGCCCACTCCCGTTGTGGGCATGATAATCGAGACGCAGTGCTCGTCGCGGAGCTCGCTCAGTCTCCTCAGGTCAGCAATGGTGGCCAGACGCATTTCGACCTCCTATGAGATTCAATGCAAAGCTGCGATCCTGACGGACCCTCTCATATGTCCTTCTGGAAGAGTATCTGATCTGTGCCGCTGCCGTAGTAGTCGGGCATGACCCTCTCCCCGTCGATCTCAACGGTGTCGCCGAAGCTGGCGTTCCTGTAGCCCAGCGAGGTGAACAGCGACCGCGAGGGGAGGTTGCGGACGTCCACGGTGGCCTGCACGGCGATGCAGCCGGCCCCGCGGGCCAGCCGCTCGGCCTCCCGGACGAGCTCCCCCGCCAGACCGTTCATGCGGGAGTCGGCCCGTATGCCGATCTGCCAGAGGAAGTAGACGCCCTCGCGCTCCGTGGAGGGAAAGCCCTGCTGGAAGCCCACCAGCTCACCGTGGTCCCTGGCGGCCAGCAGGAATCGGCCGAAATGGTCGTGCAGTATGCGGTAGACGTGCAGCGGGTGCCCAACGATCCCCTCCGTCTCCCGGGCCAGCCGGCATATCGCAGGCAGCTCCCCGACCCTGGCCATACCAATGCTCATACGTACTTCCTCGCCAGCTTCCTCGTGCCGATGTCCCGGCGGTGGTATAGGTTCTCGCCGTCCACGTGCCGGATGCCCCGCTCGCAGCGCTCCCAGGCCTCCCGCCTGGTGTCTGCCATGCCGGTGACCGCCATGAGCCTGGGGCTGGGCTCGTAGGTGCCGTCGCCGTTCTTGAAGCACGAGTAGAACAGCCGGCATCCGATATCCCGGGCCGCCTTCTCGTCCACATCGAGGTCGACATCCCCCTTGTGGTCGGGAAAGTCACCTGGAACCAGGTACTTGCAGACAGTAGCCCGGTTCTCGAATCGAATGTCTATCCTGTTGAGCTCGCCGGCGTCGATGGCGTGCATGACGGCCATCATGTCGGTCTGCAGGAGGGGCTGGACGTTGAGGAACTCCGAGTCGCCGGCGCGGACGTTGAACTCCACCAGGCGCAGGCCCTGCTCGGCCAGCATGAACTGCCCGGTGAGGATGCCCCGGTAGTGCTCGTCCTCCTCCTCCCGAAGGTGGTCCATCACCTTCCCCATGATCTCCAGGCCCTTCTGCACGTTCCTCTCGTCCACCGTGGGAAGCAGATGGTCGGGCATGGAGTAGGATCCCATTCCCGGCGTGTTGGGCCCGTCCTCGCCCTCTTCGAGCAGCTTGTAGTCCCTTACCACCGGCATGGGGGCCATGTGCCGGCCGTCCATGAAGACCTGCAGGCTGAACTCCTCGCCCCGCATCTTCTCCTCTATGAGCACCCGGGCCATTCCCCCGATGCCCTCCTCGAAGATCCTTCGGACGTAGCTCTCGGCGTCCTCGAAGCCCTCCAGCTGCAGCCCCATGACCTTGACGCCGTCACCCTCCGTGACCCCGGCGGGCTTCACCGCCACCGGATGCTCAACATCCTGGAGGTACTCCAGCGCATCCCGCGCATCATCGAACCACCGGTGGTCCGGAGACGCGTCTATGTCCAGCTTCTTCAGGAGGCTCCGGGTGAAGACCTTGTCGCCCTCCAGCCTTGCGCAGGCGGCGGAGGGTCCGAACGATGGTATGCCCCTCCGATCAAGGGTCTCCCTTACTCCCGCCTGGAGGGTCATCTCGGGACTCACCGCGACGAACTCCGCGGAAACCGACTCGGCGGCGTCGGCCACGGCTTCGGCGTTGGTGAGGTCGACGTCCAGTGAGCGGTCGGCGGCGGAGCGGATTCCCGGATTGACCCTGTCCATGGCCGCCACCAGCTCCACGTCCGGGTTGGAGGCCAGCGCCTTTGCCATTGCATGGGCCTTGGCCCATCTTCCGGCCAGCATCACTTTCATAGGTTGTTCCTCCCGATGTCTCTTCCATCCGTCGGCCCTGCGCAGCGGAGCTGCCCGTGGCCCGCGCTCGGTTCATGGCTTCATATCCATGATCGCATGGGAGAAACTGCCGACCCATGGGGGTAACCCCGGCCGCAGGCTACATTCTTCTACCAACAGAAGACCGGAGACCGTGCGCCCGGGCTAGCCGTCGAGGTCGAACTCCACGGTTCCGCCCGGCTCCAGGGAGCACTCGCGCCAGGGCACGCTCACCCTGATGGGGGGAACGTCGTGCTTCCTGCTGCCGATCCGCAGGCTTTGGGCGGTGAGCCGGATGTTTATCCAGTGCTGGCGGTAGCGGATGCTGAACTCCACGCTCTGAAGCTCATCGGGCAGGTGGGGGTTGAACCGCAGAACGCCCTGCCTGGTCTCCATGCCGGCGTAGCAGCGCTGGACCAGGTCCACCGTTCCGGCCATGGCTCCGAGGTGAATTCCCTCGTGGGTGGTGCCGCCCTGAATATCGGCCACGTCGCTCTTCAGGGCCTGCCGGAAGAGGTCCCAGGACCTCTGCCTCTGCCCCCTGGCCAGGACCCAGGAGTGCACCACCCTGCTGAGAGTGGACCCGTGGGACGTACGCTTCAGGTAGTAGTCCACGTTGTCCCTGATGGTGTCGCTGTCGAAGTCGTAGCCCAGCTTCTCGAAGAGGTCCCCCAGCTCCTCGGCGGAGAGCAGGAAGAACAGCATCAGCACATCCGCCTGCTTGGAGACCTTGTAGCGGTTGGGGGTGTCGTCCTCGGCCTCCAGTATGCGGTCCAGCCTGTGTATGTCGCCGTACCTCTCGCGGTGGCCGTCCCAGTCGAACTCCTCCAGGTCCTCGTAGCCCTGGAACTGGCTGATGATCCGGCCATCGTGGAAGGGAACGTACATCCGTCGGCTCATCTCCTCCCAGACCTCCACCTCCCGGCGGGAGAGGGAGATGCTCTCCCAGAGCGCCCTCTTCCTGTCCGGGGGCAGTATGTCCAGCACCTTCAGTGCCCTTCCCATCACCCAGGCGGTCATGACGTTGGTGTAGGCGTTGTTGCGCAGTCCCGGCTCGTCGGCGTCGGGGTAGGCGTCGTGGAACTCGTCCGGTCCCATCACGCCGTGTATCTCGTACCTGCCGGTCTCATCGTTTCTGTGGGCGATGCTGGCCCAGAAGCGGGCTATCTCCATGATCATCTCCGCGCCGTAGAAGGAGAGGAAGTCTATGTCGCCGGTGACCTCGTAGTGCTGCCACACGTTGTAGGCCACGGCGATGTTGATGTGCCTCTGCAGCTGGGAGTTGTCGGGTATCCAGTGGCCCGACTCGGGATTGAGGTGAAGGCTCTGGGCCTCCTCCCTGCCGTTGCTGCCGCTCTGCCAGGGGTACATGGTGCCCCGGTAGCCGGCCTCCCGGGCGGCGATGCGGGCCCGGCGCATGCGCCTGAACCTGTACAGCAGCAGCGTCCGGGTGAGGTCCGGGATGCGGAGGTTGAGGAAGGGGAAGATGAAGAGCTCGTCCCACATGATAAGGCCCCGGTAGGCCTCGCCGTGCAGCCCCCTGGGCGGCACGCCCACGTCCAGGCCTATGGAGTAGACGGATACCGTCTGCAGCAGGTGGAAAATGTGGAGGTTGAGTATCCGTCCCACATCGTCCCCGCTGCTTATGCAGTCGATGTGGCAGCGGTCCCACAGCCGCTGCCAGCCCAGGGTATGCTCGATGAG
>JAWLEP010000024.1:0-43354 GCA_041686025.1 Candidatus Fermentibacteraceae bacterium | reverse complement strand
TCCAGGGGGTCGGCCACCCGCTCGCCGCCCAGGTACATGCCGCCCTGCTTGGCCAGGCGGCGGGCCTCGCCGCGGCTGCCGCACAGGCCGGTCTCCACGAAGAGGTCCAGGCAGGATACGCCCTCCTCCAGCCGTGATACGGGGAGCTCCAGCGTGGGCACGCTCTCCTCGGAGCCGCCATCGGCGAACAGAGCCTTCGATGCGGCCCTGGCCTTGTCGGCCTCCCCGCTGCCGTGGGCGATGGCCGTGGCCTCCCAGGCCAGGCGCTCCTTGACCCTGCGGAGGTCGCTGCCCTCCAGTTGCTCGTACTCCTCGATCTCGTCGATGGGGACGAAGGTGTAGAGCTTCATGAAGTAGGTGGCGTCGCGGTCGTCGACGTTGATCCAGAACTGGTAGTAGTCGTAGGGGCTGGTGAGGTCGGGGTCCAGCCAGATGGCGCCGCCGGGCTGGGTCTTGCTCATCTTCTCGCCGGTGGCGGTGGTCACCAGGGGGCAGGTGAAGCCGAAGGCCTCCTCGCCCTCCACCCGGCGGATCAGGTCGATGCCGGCGACGATGTTGCCCCACTGGTCGGCGCCCCCCACCTGCAGGCGGCAGCCGGTTTCCCGGAAGAGGTGCAGGTAGTCGTAGGCCTGCAGCAGCATGTAGTTGAACTCCAGGAAGGAAAGGCCGGTCTCCAGGCGGAGCTTCACGCTCTCCTTGGCCAGCATCCGGTTCACGCTGAAGTGGCGGCCCACGTCCCGCAGGAAGTCGATGTAGTTCAGCTCCAGCAGCCAGTCGGCGTTGTCCACAATGCGGGCCCCGCAGTGGGGGTCGTCGAAGTCCAGGAAGCCCCTCATCTGCTCCCGCAGCGTTTCGGCCCACTCGGCTATGCGCTCCCGGCTCTCCAGGGTGCGCTCGGCGCTGCGGCCGGAGGGGTCGCCTATCAGGGCGGTGCCCCCGCCCACCACCAGTATGGGGCGGTGTCCGGCCTTCTGGAGGTGGCTGGCGGCCATCATGGGCACCAGGTGGCCCAGGTGGAGGCTGGACGCGGTGGGGTCGAACCCGATGTAGAAGGAGAGGCTTCCCTCGGAGAGAAGCTCGGTGAGCCGCTCCTCGTTGGTCATCTGGTATACGAGCCCGCGCCTGCTGAGGGTTTTCATCGCGTCCATGCCTGCCTCCTCGGTTGCCGTTTCAACTGGCGACAGTATGTATACCGTCTTATGTTGTCAACGCACCGCGAAAAGACAGCAGAGGTGGATCATGGAGATAATAGAGTTTGAACACCCCGTGGCCAGGGACATTCTGACCGGTCTGCGGGACAGGACCACCAACTCGGCAGACTTCCGCATGCAGGCCCGGCGGCTGGCCCTTATGCTGGCGGTGGAGACCACCAGGTACCTGCCCACCGAGCCGGTGCAGGTGGAGACCCCGCTGGAGGCCACGCTGGGGGAGAGGCTGGTCGAGCAGCCGGTGCTGGTGCCCATCATGCGGGCGGGGATGGGGATGCTGGAGGCCTTTCAGATATTCCTTCCCGGGGCGCCGGTGGGCTTCGTGGCCCTGCGCCGCGACGAGGAGACCGCCGAGCCCATCTGGTTCTACCGGTCTCTGCCCGACGTGCGGGACCGCCGGATGCTGATACTGGACCCCATGCTGGCCACCGGAGGCACCGCCGAGGAGGTGCTGGCCGACCTGTTCGACAGGGGCGCCGACTCCGCCTGGCTGGTGTGCGCCGTGGCGGCACCGGAGGGGATCTCCCGGCTGGGCCACTTCGACGACCTCACCATCGTGACCGTCTCCGTGGACCGGGAGCTGGACGAGGACTGGTTCATCCGTCCGGGCCTGGGCGACTTCGGAGACCGCCTCTACGACGGGGAGCCAGGGAACGGCCAGGGGTAGATGAGCCTGGGCCTGTACGTTGCGGGAGCCGGCAAGGACGCCGGCAAGACGACGCTCTGCCTGGGCCTGCTGGCCGCCCTGCGGGACCTGCTTCCCCGGGGCGTTTCCTTCACCAAGCCACTGGGCCAGAAGACCACCGTGGTGGACGGGGAGTCCGTGGGGCAGGACTCCTGGTTCATCAACCGGGCCCTGGGCCTGGACCTGCCCCTGCAGCACTCCGCACCGTTCTCGGCCTTCTCCGGCGCCGCCAAGAGGTACATCAGGACCGGTGAGCCCGACGACATAGAGGGCAGGGTCAGGCGGGCCTACCGGAAGCTGTCCCGGGGATACGACATGGTCCTGGCCGAGGGTACGGGCCATCCCGGCGTGGGCTCGGTCTTCGGCCTCTCCAACGCCGATGTGGCCGCCACGCTGGGCACTCCCGTGGTGCTGGTGCTGGACGGCGGCCTGGGGAGCACCATCGACATGTTCACCCACTGCGCGTCGCTGTTCGAGCTCCGGAACGTTCCCGTGGTGGGCGTGGTTGTAAACAGGGTGCTTCCCTCCAAGATCGACAGCATCGGCGGACTGCTGCGGCAGTGGTTCGGGGGGAGGGGAGTGGAGGTGTTCGGCCTTATCCCCTACGACGAGGGCCTCTCGGCACCTTCGCTGGGTGTGATCAGCAGGGCCCTGGAGGCCGGTCCCGTACTGGAGGAGGAGGCCCTTGCTCCCAACTCGGTCTACGGATACCTTACCGCGTTCGGGTCCCCCGACGAGGTGCTGTCGGAGGTATCCCGGCGCCCCCGGGCGGCCCTGCTGGTCAGCGGGTCGCGGGTGGACGTGCTGGACGCCGTGGTGGTGAGGTGGATGTCGGGAGGCGAGGGCCCGGGGGCCCTGGTGGTGTGCGGCGGAGCGCCGGGCCAGCGCCACAGGGACGTCTGCGGCAGGCTGGGCCTGCCCCTCTACGCCACCTCCGGAAGCCTGCAGGGCGCCGCCAGCAGGCTTGCCGGGCGGACCTTCAAGGTGGAGCCGGAGGAGTCGGCGAAGATAGAGAGGATAGTGGACCTGGTGGCGGAGAACGTTGACGCCGAGGCGATCCTGGAGAGGCTCAGACGGGGGCCCGCGGAGCCCCGCCAGCGCCGCCGGGGCGGCCGGCTGAAGCGTTTCTTCTCCCGGCTCCTGGGTGGAGGGAGCCGATAGTGGCCATCCGTCGCAGGTACCGGCTGGCCTTCTACGCGGTGGCCCTGGCCTTCATCCTCACGCTGGTGTTCATGAGCCCTCCCGAGGACAGGGCCGGGCCCGCCTGGACCTTCCACCGCCATCTGGACGCCATGGATGCCGCCTGCCACTACGCCCGGACGGTGATGGCCGACACCGTGGACGTGGTCGCCGCCACCATCGACGTCTCCCTCTGGGGCGCTCTGTCCGAGCTGGGGCTGGACGGCGGCCTCAACGCGCAGTGCTCGGCCATACTCCAGGACAGCCTGGGCTGGGGCAACGGCCAGCAGCCGGGGGATACGGTGGAGGCCGTGTTCCGCCGCGGCAGGCTCCGGGAGATCCGGGCCTACCCCAGGTACCTGCGGGGCATCTACGCCATCAGCCTGGACACCGCCCGCTGCGTGGAGGGCTTCCGCTACGTGCCCCAGGAGCGGTGGCTGCGTGTAAGGGCGGCGAGCTTCGAGGTGGAGCGCACGGTCTACGAGGCGATACGGGAGTTCGCGCTGCCGGAGGACCTGACCCCCTCGGGGGGCCTGGCCACCAGGAGGGACTCGCTGCGGGCGGGGGGCTACGTGGTGGAGTTCCAGCAGAACCTCACCGACCGTCTCTTCGCCTACGACATCGACTTCTACCACGACGTGAGGCCGGGGGACAGCGTCTGGGTGCTGTTCGAGGAGACCGTCTACCCGGAGACCGGGGAGGTGGGCTTCCGCCGGATACTGGCGGCCAAGTACGGCTTCCGGGGCGGAGGTCTGGTGGAGGCGCTGCCCTTCTGGCACCAGCCCGACACACTGCTGGACGGTGGTGTCTCCATGGTCCTGGACCACTACCACCGCGACGGAGCCTCGCTGCGGACCATGTTCCTGAAGATGCCTGTGCCCTTCGGCCGGGTAAGCTCGCCCTACAGCGGCGCGCGGATGCACCCGGTGCTGGGCTACACCAGGGCCCACCGGGGGATCGACTACGCCGCCCCCACCGGCACCGAGATATTCGCGGTGGGGGACGGGGTGATAACGAAGCGGGGCTGGAACGGGGGCTACGGCAACTACGTCCGCGTCCGCCACGCCAACGGCTACGAGACCGAGTACGGCCACCTCTCCGGCTACGCCTCCGGGCAGTCGGTGGGTACCTACGTCCGCCAGGGCGAGGTGATAGGCTATGTGGGAAGCACCGGCCTCTCCACCGGTCCGCACCTTCACTTCGGCATGAAGAAGAACGGCAGCTTCGTGAACCCGGCCACCGAGATACTTCCACCCGCCGACCCGCTGGAGGGGGAGGAGCTGGCGGAGTTCGAGCGGCAGGTCCCGGTGCTGGAGGAGGCCTGGGAGATGATGGCCGGCCGGGAGCTTCCCAGGCCGGAGGCCGACCCCCCGGAGACGGAGGCCGGCTGATCCGGCCCGGTGGCGAAAGGTTGCACGCAGACCGCGGAAAACCCCACATATGAGGAAAGCGAAGGTATGAGCGCTGAACGCTCCTGGGCCGGCGACCCCCGGCTCTGGGACCAGGTATTCGAGCGGATGCTGTCGCTGCTGGCGGAGAGGACCCTGGTGCGGGTGGGGGGACTGGGCGGCGCGTCGCGGTCCCTGGCCGCCGCCAGCGCCCACCGGCTGGCCGGGCCCACCATCGTGCTGGCCGCTTCGGTGAGCGACGCCGAGAGCGTCCGGGACGACCTCGCCTCCATCCTCGGAGAGGGTGTGCAGTACTTCCCTCCCTACGAGACGCTGCCCTGGGAGGGGGAGCCCGCCCACCAGGGAGTGGTGTCGGACCGGGTGGAGTGCATGGCGGCCCTGCTCTCCGGCAGGGCGGGGGAGGTGGTGGTGGTTCCCGCCGCCGGCCTGCTGAAGCGCATTCCTCCCCCTGACGAGATGAGCATCCTCGAGGTCCGGCGGGGAATGCGGATCACCCTCGATGAGCTGGACGGCTGGCTGCTGGCCGCGGGCTACGACCGCGAGGAGGCGGTCTACGAGCAGGGCCGCTGCTCCCGCCGCGGCGGCATCGTGGACGTGGGCACCTTCGGCCTGGAGAATCCCGTCCGCATCGAGCTGTTCGGCGACGAGGTGGACTCCATCCGGCTCTTCGACCAGCGGTCGCAGCGCAGCATAAGCGAGGTGCAGTCGGTGAGGCTGCTTCCCGCCCGGGAGGCCTTCCTGCCCCCAGACCACTGGAACCGGGCCATGGAGCGGGTGCCCGAGGAGCATCCCCTCTCCGAGCGGCTGTGGCGCTCCACCGGGTTCCCGGGCCTGGAGCACTACCTGCCGCTGTTCTACGGACGGCCGCTGGCCACCCTGTTCGACTACCTGCCCTCCATTGGCACCCTGGTGGTGATGGAGCCTGCGCTGGTGGAGGAGCGGCTGCGGGAGTCCTGGGACTTCCGGATGGGGGAGGTACCGTCCGACAGCGTGCCGTTCGGGGGCGAGGAGCTCTACGCCGGCCCCGACGAGGTGCTGCGGCAGATGGAGGAGGCTCCCAGGAGGCTGGTGATGGAGCTGACCCCGGAGGAGGACGTGGACGTCTACTGCCACACTCTGCCCCAGGGGAGCTTCGTGGGTCACCGCGAAGAGATGCTGAGGCAGTTCGGCGCCTGGCTGCAGGAGGGCTACCGGCTGGCTGTGGCCTGCGACTCCCCCGCCGAGAGGGAATCCTTCCTGGAGCTGCTTCCGGAGGGCATGGAGGTGGACGCCGTGGTCCTCTCCCTGTCGGAGGGGTTCCGCATGCCCGACCGCGGCCTGGCGGTGCTGGTGGAGCGGAAGCTGCTGTCCGGCAGGCGCCGCCCCGAGCGCATACGCCGGTTCCGGGGCGGGGAGATACTCACCAGCTACGACGACCTGGAGCCGGGAATGCTGGTGGTGCACGCCGACTACGGCATCGGCGTCTTCCGGGGGCTGGAGAGGATAAGCACAGCGGGCCAGGAGCTGGACTGCCTGGCCATAGAGTACGCCGACTCCGACCGCCTGCTGGTGCCCATGAGCGAGATCGGCGACGTGCAGAAGTACATGACTCCCGGAGAGCACCGCCCGAAGCTGGACCGCATAGGGGGGACATCCTGGCGGGGAAGGGTGAGCCGGGCCCGGAAGAAGGCCCACGAGATAGCCGGCAGGCTGGCCATCCTCTACGCCGAGCGCAAGGCCTCGGAAAGGGAGCCCCTGTATCCCGCCACCAGGAGGATGAGCTCCCTGGAGGAAACCTTCCCCTACGAGGAGACCCCGGACCAGATGAAGGCCATCGAGAGCGTCAAGGAGGACCTGGACAGCGGCGAGCCCATGGACCGGCTGGTGTGCGGCGACGTGGGCTACGGCAAGACGGAGGTGGCCATCAGGGCGGCCTTCCGGGTGGTCGACGCCGGCAAGCAGGTGGCGGTGCTGGTGCCCACCACGGTGCTGGCCGAGCAGCACTACAACACCTTCCGGGACCGGCTGGCGGAGTTCCCGGTGCGGATGGAGCTCCTCAGCAGGTTCCAGTCCAGGTCCGAGCAGCGGGAGATACTGGAGGGCCTCACCCAGGGCGACGTGGACCTGGTGGTGGGTACCCACAGGCTGATACAGAGGGACGTCCGCTTCAGCGACCTGGGCCTGGTGATAGTGGACGAGGAGCACCGCTTCGGGGTGAGGCAGAAGGAGTACCTGCGGGAGCTGCGCACCTCGGTGGACACCCTCTCCATGACCGCCACCCCCATACCCAGGACGCTCCACATGTCCCTGTCGGGCTTCCGCGACATCTCCATCATCGCCAGCCCGCCCCGGGACCGCTACCCGGTGCAGACCGAGCTGATCCGCTTCAACCGGGACATCATTCGCCGGGCGGTGGCCAGGGAGCTGGAGCGCGACGGCCAGATCTTCTTCGTGCACAACCGTATCAGGTCCATCGACAGGGTCAGGAGAAGGCTGGAGAGCTTCCTGGGGGACGTGAGCATAGCCGTGGCCCACGGGCAGATGAAGGCCAGCCAGCTGGAGCGGATCATGCACGAGTTCGTCTCCGGGGAGCACGAGATACTCCTGTGCACCTCCATCATCGAGTCCGGCCTGGACATGCCGCGGGTGAACACCATCTTCATCGACAACGCCCACATGTTCGGGCTGGCCGAGCTCTACCAGCTGCGCGGGCGGGTGGGCCGAAGCCACCGCCGGGCCTACTGCTACCTGATCAGGCCCGGAGGCGCGCGGAAGCTGAGGCCCGAGGCCCGCAACCGGCTGCAGACCATCAAGCGCTACACCGAGCTGGGCGCCGGATGGCACATAGCCATGAGGGACCTGGAGATCCGGGGTGCCGGCGAGCTGCTGGGCTCCTCGCAGCACGGGCACATGCAGTCCATCGGTTACGCCATGTTCGAGAGCCTCATCGGGGAGGAGGTGGCCCGTCTGAAGCAGGGACACCTCCGACGGCCGAAGGGGGTCAGGGTGGAGCTTCCGGGAAAGGCCTTCATTCCCGCAGACTACATGCCCGACCTGGTGGAGAGGGTCCGGCTGTACAGGAGCGTCTGGCGGGCGGAGGACGAGGACGACGTGGACCAGTGGCTGGAGATGGTGCAGGACAGGTTCGGGGAGCCGCCGGAGGCCGTCCTGGGCTGCGCCGGGAGATCGCGGGTGCATCTGCTGGCGGAGTCCGCAGGCGTGGAGGAGGTTGTGGCCTCCTCGGGAGAGCTGCGGCTGGTGGTCTCCGCGGAGGGGCCCGGCCTGAGAAGGCTGTCCCGGGAGCTGGGGGCGGCGGCGGAGGTCCGTCCGGAGAGGACGGGCCGGAAGGTGTGCCGCGTGAAGGTCCCCCCGGGCGCGGAACCCGGGGAGGTTGTGGATTCCGCGGTGAGCGTATTGCACATTCTGTCGGAGTTGGCTATAAAGACGGACTGAGCAGCGGCCATACAGACGAGGGGTTTACTACATGCGCTATATCAAGCTTTTACCAACGGCGATGCTGGCGGTTACGGTCCTTTCATGCGGGGGCCAGGGTCCCCTGGAGGGCCCGGAGGACGCGCTGGCCAGAGTGGGAGATCACTTCATCACCGAGGAGGACTTCCGACAGGTGTTCTCCGAGCTGTCACCCGAGCAGCAGGTGTCCGTCCTGGACCCCGGAGGCAGGCTGAGCCTGGTGGACAGGATGATCAACAAGGAGCTGCTGGAGCTGGCGGCCGACAGTCTCGAGCTGCGGGAGATGGACTGGTGGAAGTCGCTGTACGCGCAGGCCGACCTGGCCGACCGCTACTCCGCGGCAATGGCGGAGTCGGCCCGGAGCCTGGCCGCGGACACCGCCCGCTGGCCCGAGGAGAACTGGTTCGTCATGGACATCGTTCTGATGAGGGACAGCGCGGCGGCCGCCGAGGTCGCACGGGCATGGCAGTCGGAGGGCCCCTCGGCCCCCGACAGCGCGGCAATGGCCCTGGCCCCCTGGTCGCGGGGGGGCAGCAGCTTCCGCAGGCTGGAGAACTACGTGGCCCTGATGCCCGCATACCTCAGCGAGAAGGTCCTGGATCACATCGACGAAGGCGTGACCGTGGCCCGGATGTTCGACGGCTGGGCCGTTTTCCGGATCACCGCCCGGGAGCCGGAGACTCCCATGAGGGTAGAGAACGCCATACCGGCGACAATGGCCAACATGGTCTATTCGGAGGCCGGGCTGCTGCCGCGGAGCGGGGCCATAGAGCGGTTCGTAGCCGGGCTGGTCGCGGAAGGGGGCAGCTACGTCCCCGGGGAGGGGCCCTGGGAGCCCGGCGATACGCTGGTCTCCTACCGGGGTGGAGCCCTCACCGCCGCCGACGCGGCCGAGGTCTTCGGCAAGCTGCGCAGGAACAACTTCCTCTCCGAGCCCGACGAGCTGGCCCGGCTGATGCCTCCCCGGCCCGGAAGACGGAACAGTGACGTGGACCTCTGGATGTACCTCACCGGGCTGGCCAGGTTCAGATGGCAGGCCGACAAGGCCCTGGAGGAGGGCCTGGAGGCCGACAGCCGCCTTCTGCGGATGGCGGAGGTCGAGCACCTGCTGAGGACCATGGTCATCGACAGCCTCAGGTCCGTGGACACCCCCACTCTCGAGAGCTTCTACACCGAGAACATCCAGCAGTACACTCTCCCCGAGAGACGGGTGGTCCTGAGGGCCGACATACCCGCCTCCGACACCGCAGGGATGTCCGGCATCGCCAGTCTCGGCGACCTGGAGGCCGAAGGGGACTCGGCCATCCGCATGTCCCTGTCGCCGGCCCTTGCAGAGGGTGCCTTCGGTCCCCTGGGGGAGGAGGTCTTCGATGCGGACACCTCCGGCGTGCACGGTCCCGTGGCGCTGGCCGACACCCTTCCGCTCATCTACTTCCAGGTTATGGCGGTGCTGCCGGACAGCGTAATGGAGCTCTCCGACATCGCCGACCGCGTAAGAAGCGACTACGTATCGCAGAACGTCGACAGCCGCCTCTCCGAGTTCCTCATGGAACTGCGCGATGCATACGATGTAGAGATTGACAGCACGGCTGTGAAGAGAGTCGATCCCTGGTAATCACGCTTCGATTGGAGCATACATGCGTTTCTTATCCTCAGCGTTGATGATGGTCTCCCTGCTGGCCCTGGCCGGCCCGGCATCCTCCCAGGAGGTGCTCGCCTCGGTGGACGATGCGACACTGACCTGGGAGGACCTGCTGGAGATGGTGGGCGGGGAGGAGAACGCCGACGTACTCCAGGTGGCCAACGACATGGAAGCCATGGAGCTGCTTCAGAGCTGGGTCCGCGAGGAGCTTATCGTGCGGGCCGCCGAGAACCAGAACCTGCAGTCCGACCCCATGGTGCGGGAAGCGCTGCAGCAGGCCCGCCGCCAGATACTCATAGAGGCCTACCTCCAGAGGATAATGGAGGACTTGCAGGTATCCCAGATGGAGGTGGAGAACTACGTATCCACCTGGCAGGACAGCTACAACCGTGAGCTTCGGCTCAGGCACATACTGGTGGACGACCCGACACTGGCCTCGGCCATACTCACCCGCCTGCGGGCCGGGCGGGACTTCGACGAGCTTGCGTCCCAGTACTCCCTCTGCCCCAGCAGTGAGGACGGCGGTGACCTGGGATGGATACAGCGCGGTGACGCAGCCATGGCCTTCGAGGAGGCCGCATTCTCCCTGGAGGACGGCGGGCTGAGCGATGTGGTGGAGACCCCCATGGGCTACCACGTCATCCAGAGGCTGGAGAGCAGGCCCCGCAGCGACTCGCTGACCGGCCAGGAGATAGCGCAGCTGGTGGGTATGCAGCTCACCCAGGAGGCCCAGCAGGCCGAGATACTGGACCAGATCGACCATCTGGAGCAGCAGTACTCGGTGAACATCCACCCCGAGAGGCTGCTTGAGCATTTCTAGCCCGGTGGTCGGGCGGCGCAACTCGAAGGGACCGCTCACTTGAGCAGGCAGGACCTTCTTACCCGGGGGGCGCTGGCGCTGGGAGTCGCGGCTCTGGCCGTAACCGCCTTCCTGGTGTCGGACGCTCTGGGAGAGCGGGCGGCCGACGGGGAGTGCAGCCCGCCGGAGGTCATCGACAGGCAGGTGGTGGCTTCGGTAGGGGGCAGGCCCCTCCTCCGCGACCAGGCCAGCCTGGCCAGGCTGGACAGCGCCGGAGTGCAGGCGTGGGTCAGGGACGAGCTCCTGGCCCAGTACGCCGAGTCGCTGGGGATCACCGACCCCGAAGGCGTCCGTCTGGCCATGGAGCGTGCCCGGCAGGTGCTTCTCCGGGACCGCCTGCTCACGGGTGTCTTCGAGGAGGTGCATCCGCCGGGAAGGCGGGAGGTGCTGGAGGTGGTGGCCTCCGACAGTCTCGCCTACGGCGTGGAGCGGCACTTCTACCAGATACTGGTGGGGGACAGCGCCGCCGCCGAGTCCATCAGGGCAAGGCTGGGCTGGGGCGAGAGCTTCCAGATAACGGCCCAGAGGATGTCCATGGAACAGCGGGCGGGAATCGGCGGCGACATGGGTTTCCTCACCGGAGGAGAGCTGGTTCTCAGGGGCTTTCCCGATACCCTCTCCCGCCTGGAGGGTCTCAGCCCCGTATGCGGCTCCCCCCGGGGCTGGCACCTCTTCCTGGTCACCGAGACCAGGCCGCTGGAGGACACCGCCAGGCTGGTGCGAAGCCTCTCGGGCCCCCTGTACGAGAGGAGGCTGCAGGCCAGTCTGGACAGCCTGCTGGACGTAGCCGCGATGAGCATAGACGTGGAGATCGATTCCGGGTGGAGGTTGAACATATGATTGCCCTTCTGCTTGCGCTAACGCTGACCGGCTCCGGGCTGCTGGACGAGGTGGTGGCCGTGGTGGCCGACGAGCCCGTGCTGCACAGCCAGGTCACCGAGCTTCTGGCGGGCACCGGAAGGGACGGAGTGGCCCGGCCCGGTGAACCCGCCTACATGCGGGCCCTGAACCAGCTGGTGGAGGAGAAGCTGCTGCTGGAGGCGGCCAGGCGGGCGGGATTCTATCCTTCCCAGGGAGAGATCGAAGAGATGGCCGAGGCCAGGATGGACAGCGTCCGCGCCAACTTCGGCGGGGAGGGACAGCTTATGGAGGCGCTGGCGGCCTCCGGGCTCAGCATGGCGGAGTTCCGCAGGAGGACCGAGGAGGTGGTGGCCGACGGCAGGGCGGTCTCGGACTACCTGCGCTACCGGACCTCCCGGGTCATGAGCGGCCTTCCCTCCGAGGCCCGGGGCTACCTGGAGAGCCATCCCGACCTGGTGGAGCAGGTGGCAATGCCCCGCAGGCTCTCCTGGATCTACCTGCCGGTCCTTCCCTCCGCGGAGAGCAGCTCCGCAGCCTTCGACACCCTGGAAGCGGCCAGGCAGCGAATACTGGCGGGGGAGACCGGTTTCGCCGACGAGGCCCGGCGCCTCTCCGAGGACGCTTCGGCGCAGCAGGGGGGCGACCTGGGCGCATTCGGTAGGGGCGAGATGACCCCCACCTTCGAGGCGGTGGCCTTCTCCCTGGACGCCGGAGAGGTGAGCCGGCCGTTCCGGACCCCCTACGGCGTGCACATAGTGCGGGTGGACACGGTGCTGGCGGAGGACAGCATCCGGGCCAGCCACATCCTGCGGGGAGTACAGGGGGAGAGCGGCGACGTGGTCAGAACCATGGAGCGGGCCGATTCCCTGGCCTCGCTGGCCGAGCAGGGGGCGGACTTCTCCGCGCTGGCGGCCGAGCACAGCGTCGACCCCGACACCAGGAACCGGGGAGGCGATCTGGGAACCGTGCTGGTGCGGGGCTGGATGCCGGAGGTGGCCGATGCGCTTGCGGGGCTGGAGTCCGGGGAGATCAGCGAGCCGGTGATGCTCTCGGGCGGCACCGCGGTAGCGGTCTTCCGGGTGGAGGAGAGCGCCGAGGGCGGCATAGACTTCTCCCAGTATCCGGAGTCCTTTCTCGACGAGCTGGTTAGGTCGGTGGCCTACGAGAACGAGTACCGCAGCCTGATAGACTCTCTCCGTGCGGAGATCCCCGTTCTGGTATACGCCGAAGGGGATGACGGCCCGTGAGGATCGACCTCTTCCTGAAGCTGACGGGCATCATCAAGACCCGCAGCAGGGCCAAGCGGGCGTGCGACGGAGGCTACGTCACCATCAACGGCTCTCCTGCCAAGCCCGCCACTGACGTCTCCGCAGGCGACCTGCTGGAGGTGGAGGGCTCGCGGGGCAGCAGGAGGGTGCTGCGGGTGGAGAGGATACCCGAAACGCGCCAGGTCTCCCGACGGCGGCGGAGGGAGCTGTACACGGAGCTGGACGGAGACTAGGCTTGCTGGTCTCCATGGATGGAGTGAGCTACCGGTACCGGACCTGGCCGGCCCTGGAGGACGTGACCATGGGGCTGGCCGAGGGCGAGTTCCTGGTGGTCTCCGGCCCCAGCGGCGCCGGCAAGACAACCCTGCTTCGCCTGATGTGGATGGACATCCTCCCCGATACCGGCACCCTGGAGGTGGCCGGCTTTCGGGCGGACGGGATCACCCGGCGTGAGCTGCCCCTGCTGCGGCGCAAGCTGGGTATAGTGTTCCAGGACTTTCGCCTGCTCCCCGACAGGACCGTGTACGACAACGTGGCTCTTCCGCTGCAGGTGGCGGGAACCGCGCCCCGCATGATCCGCAGGCGGGTGTTCGAGCTGCTGGCGGAGATGGGGCTGAGCCACAGGAGGATATCCTACCCTCACGAGCTCTCCGGCGGCGAGCAGCAGCGGATAGCCATCGCCCGGGCCATGGTGTCCCATCCCCCGATACTCCTGGCCGACGAGCCAACCGGAAACCTGGACCCCGGGGTTTCCAGGATGATCGTTGACCTCCTTCTGGACATCAACCGCGGCGGGACGGCCGTGGTCATGGCCACCCATGACCCCCGGCAGATCCCCGAGGGGACCGCCCGGATGCTGTTCCTGGACAGGGGCCGGCTCAGCGACCCCGGCTTCTGGCCCGGGATGGGGGGCTGATGGCCCTGCTGAGAATGGTCTTCCGGGAGATCTGGCTCAACCTCAGGGGAAGGGGGTCCTCGCTGCTGGTCACCCTGCTGATGGTAAGCCTCTCCTTCGTGGTCTTCGATGTCTTCCTGCTGGTTACGGCGAACCTGGGCTCCATGCTGGAGCGGGAGAGGGAGTCCATCGGGATGGAGGCCTTTCTGGAGGAGGGCCTCTCCCCCCAGGCGGCCCGGTCCATGGGAGACGTGATAGCGGGCATGGAGCAGGTGAGGTCGGTCTACTACGTCACCCCCCGGGAGGCGGAGGCCATCTTCCGCTCCCAGTTCACCCGGCGGGAGGAGATGCTGGACCTCCTCAGCTCCGAGTACCGTCTGCCCGCCTCCCTGCAGATAACCCCTGCGGAGAGCGGACAGTCGCCTGCGGCCATGGAGGAGCTGGCCAGGACGGTGGCCGGGATGGAGGGCGTCGTTGACGTGGTTTACGGCGAGGAGTATCTGTCAGACCTGTCCGACACCGTATCGGCCCTGGCCAGGCTGGACCTTTTCGCCGGACTGGTGCTGGTGGTGAGCATCTCCCTGGTGGTGGCCAACACGGTTCGCCTGTCGGTCTCCCGACGGTCGCTGACGGTTCAGATCATGAGCATATCCGGTGCTTCCGGCTGGTTCGTCAGAACCCCCTATCTGGTGGAGGGGCTGGTGTCGGGACTGGCAGGGTCCGCCCTGGGGCTGGCCCTGGTGGCGCTGGCCTCGCAGATGCTCCAGGGCACCATCGGACACCGCTTCCTACCCCTCGAATGGAGCCTGCTGGTGGTGGGCCTGGGCGGAATCGTGGGGCTTGCGGGAAGCTGGCTGGGCCTGCGGGCCGCGCTGCCGGGGCTGGGCAGGACCGGCCCGGTACGGGGCGGACGGATAAGATGATATCATGGCAGGAACGGATTTTCGGCAGGGGAGTTGATTCGAGTCACACAACCCGGGCTCGGCCCGGGCATCCACGGGAGTTGAGATGAGAAAAGCAACAGCAGTTCTGCTTGTAGTGATGGCCGTCGGGCTGGCGCAGGGGCGCGGGTCGGAAGCGGGCGAGGCCGCCGGGACCTCCGGCGGGGAAGCCGTTTCCTCCCAGCCGGGGGAGACGGCCGAGCCGCAGCCGGCCGAAGGGTCGGGCCAGCAGGAGCAGCCGGCCATGTGCGGCGGAGGCGGCATCATGGGCATACTGCCCATAGTGGCCATGGTGGCCATATTCTACTTCCTGATCATACGGCCCCAGCAGAAGCAGCAGAAGAGGCTGCAGCAGATGCGCGAGTCGCTGACCAAGGGCGACAGGGTGGTGACCTCCGGCGGCATACACGGCGTGGTCACCAACATCAAGGGCAGCGTGCTCACCATACGGATTTCCGACGGCGTCAAGGTAGACGTGGAGAAGGACTCGGTTACGGTGAAGCAGGGCGAAGAAGGGGAATAGGATGCCCCGCGAGATCCAGCTGCTGGGCTCCCCGGTTCTGCGCCGGAAGTCCAGGGAGCTGACGCCGGAGGACGCCCGACTGCTGGAGGACGTCCTGGGCGACATGAAGCGCATCATCCGCCAGGAGGACGGTCTGGGCCTGGCCGCGCCCCAGGTGGGGGAGAACCTCCGGGTGTTCATCCTCAGGCCCGGAAGCCTCCCGGAGCTGGGGGTCAGGTGTGTGTTCGTGAACCCGGAGCTGACCACCTCCGGGGCGGAGGCCAGGCACGAGGAGGGCTGCCTGAGCATCCCCGGCATCTACGAGAGCTTCAGGCGCCCCTCCACCGTGGCGGTGGAAGCCCTGGACGAGGATCTCCGGCCCTTCCGGCTGGAGCTGGGCGGGCTGGCCTCCCGGGCGGTCCAGCACGAGACCGACCATCTGAACGGGGTCCTGTTCATCGACCACCTCAGCCCGGTGAAGAAGCGCCTGCTCCGGGGCAAGCTGTCCGCCATCCGCGAGGAGGCCGCCAGAAGGGGGCAGCTGGCTTGAGCCCCCTGCCCGGTGTGGTCTTCCTGGGCACGGCCGAGTTCGCCCTTCCCGCCCTCAGGGCCCTCCACCTCTCCGAACGTTTCCGTCTCCTGGCGGCGGTGAGCCGTCCCCCCCGTCCCGCGGGAAGGGGGCGCCGAATGCGTCAGCCGCCGGTGGCCGGGGAGGCCATGGGGCTGGGCATCCCCCTGCTTCAGCCCGAGAAGGCGTGTGACGCAGGATTCCTCCGCCGCCTGTCCGCCCTGGACCCGCAGGTCATGCTCTGCGCCGCCTACGGCCTCTACATGCCCAAGGAGCTCCTGGAGACCGCTCCCCACGGGGTGGTCAACGTGCATCCCTCCATGCTTCCCAGGCACCGGGGGGCCGCCCCCATACAGCGGGCCATCATGGAGGGTGACAGGGAGACGGCCCTCTGCTTCATGCTCACCGACAGCCGCGGATGGGACACGGGTCCGGTGCTGCGGTGCTACCCCAGGACCATCGGTCCCCGGGAGTCCGCCGGGTCGCTCCACGACGCCCTGGCCGAGATGGCGGGGGAGAGGGTGGAGGAGGTCCTGGAGGGCTACCTGGCCGGCCGCATCGTCCCCGAGCCTCAGCGGGGAGAGCCCACCTACGCCGACAAGGTGGGGAGGGGGGAGACGGTTCTGGACTGGTCGAGGCCCGCTTCGGAGGTGGATCGGACCGTGCGGGCGCTGAGCCCGTGGCCGGGGGCCAGGACCGGTTTCAGGGGCAGCGTCCTGAAGGTGCTGGAGTGCCTTCCCGCGGAGGGGGACGGGGATCCGGGGACCATCATCGGTCTGGAAGAGGGCTTTCCCCTGGTTGCCTGCGGCCGGGACGCGGTGCGCCTGCTGCGTGTGCAGCCGCAGTCCAGGGGACGGATGCCGGGAGACGATTTCGCCCGGGGATACTCGCCCCGCCCCGGCGAGAGGCTGGAGCATGACGGCTGAGGAGAGGCCTTCGGTGGGGCGGGGGCTCTTCGCCGCCGGCCTGGCCCTGCTGGGTCTGCTGGCCGGGGCCGTCCTCTTCCCCCTGCTTCTGCTGGCCGGCCTCTCCGCCGCGGCGGCAGCGGCGGTCTGGGCCGCGGCTGCGGGCCTGCTCCCGGCTCTGGGGCTGCTGGCGCTGGCCAGGGGGGCCCGCAGCCTGGCTTTTCCCCTGCTGCGGCTCTCCTTCTGGATGCTGAAGATCTTCGCCCGCCCCCTGAGGCTGCAGCCCCTGGTTCCCGAGCGCATGCTGGTGCAGATCAACAACATGTCCTTTGCGGGTCGGTGGCCGGAGGTGGATGCCTCGGACGTGCTGCTGCTGCTGCCCCACTGCCTTCAGTACCACGAGTGCCCCCACCGGCTCACCTTTCGCCCCGACGCCTGCAGGAGGTGCGGGCGGTGTCCCATCGGGGATCTGATGGAGCTGGCCGGCCGCTGGGGCGTGGACGTGGCCGTGGCCACCGGCGGCACCTCCGCCCGCCGGACGGTGGAGGAGGCCCGCCCGGCCATGATAGTCGCAGTGGCCTGCCCCCGGGACCTGAGCCTGGGAATCCTGGACGTCTACCCCATTCCGGTGCGGGGGGAGCTGAACCGCTGGCTGCACGGGCAGTGCTTCGACACCTGGGTTGACGTGGAGGAGATAGCCGGGGTCCTGGAGGAGGTGCTGGGAGACCCGGACGATCAGTCGTTGCGGAGCCGCTCCATGGGGTCGGCGGAGAGGGAGGGCCCGTAGCTGGAGAGCCGGAAGCCCCGGCTGAACAGCCGAAGGCAGCTGGCCACCGCCTCGGGGTCGAACAGGGTCCCGGCGGCGTCCCTGATCATCTCCAGCGCCGCGTCTGTCCCCAGGGCCGGGCGGTAGGGGCGGTGCGAGGACATGGCGTCCACCACGTCGGCCACCGCCAGTATCCTGCTCTCGATGCGGATCCCGGTTCCCCTCAGGCCCCGGGGGTAGCCCGAGCCGTCCAGCCTCTCGTGGTGCTGGAGCACCACATCGGCCACCGGCCAGGGGAACTCTATGCTGCCCAGGATCTCGGCCCCCGCCGTCGGATGGCCGCGGATCAGGTTGTACTCCATCCTGCTTATCCTGCCGGGCTTGGTGAGTATCTCGGTGGGAACGCACATCTTGCCTATGTCGTGGAGGAGGCCGGCGGTGCGTATGCAGGCCACCTCGTCCTCTGACAGCCCCAGGTCCCGCCCGATTGCCCCGGCCAGACGGGCCACCTGCCGCTGATGTCCGGCGGTGTAGGGGTCCCGCTGGTCCACCAGGAGGCTCATGGCGCTCACGGTGCTGTCCGTCATCCGCCCCAGGCTCTCCAGGCTGGCCCGCAGGCGGCGGGTGGCCGTCTTGCGGGCGGTGACGTCGCTGAGGCTTCCGTCCACGTACCTCACCCGGTCGTCGGTCCCCGACACCGCCCGGGCGTGTACCTCGCCGTAGAAGGTGGAGCCGTCGGACTTCCGCAGCAGCACCTCCTGGGCCTCCACCGAGCCCCGCCGCAGCAGCATGCCCGCCAGGCGCCTGCGGTCCTCGGGCCTGGCGAAGAGGTCCCCGGTGTCGGTCTGCAGCAGCTCCCCGGTGCCCTCCATGCCGAACATCCTGGCCAGGGCCGGGTTGACCCTTGTAAGGCGCCCCCCGCCCTCCACGCTGAAGCGGAAGATCCCCACCGGCAGGTTGCCGGTGAGAGCGCGGTACTGCTCCGCGGTTTCCCTGGCGGCCTGCTGGTTCTTCTTGCGGCTGGTTATGTCCTCGGTGAGCACCACCACCCGGTCCACCATTCCCCGGTGGTCGCTGATGGCGTAGTAGTGGTGGGAGATCCACCGGGCTGTGCCCTCCCGCGGCGGCGTGTCCACATGGAGCTCGGGGATGCTGAGCTGGCCCCCCTCGCTGTAGACCCTTCTCACCCTTCCCATCCAGTCTCCCAGATAGGTGTCGTTGTCGTCGAACCGGAAGAAGCTCCTGGGTGTGGACATGTCCCTCTCCACTTCCTCGGCGGAGAGGTTCCAGATCTTCCTCCAGGCCCGGTTGGCGTAGAGGAGCCTTCCATTTGACTCACGGACCGATATGCCTATGGGAGCGTGCTCCATCACCGCCCTGTTGAGCTTCTCGCTCTCCTCCAGCGCCGCCTGGCTGACCATCCGGTCGGTGACGTCCAGGGTGATCCCCAGGATGCCCACGGTCTTCCCGTTCCCGTCGGCCAGGGGCTTCTTCAGGGTCTCGATCCAGCGGGGGCCCTCGCCGCCGGCCGACTCCTCGCGGTAGACCTCGGTTACCGGCTCGCCGCAGGCCAGCACCTTCCTGTCGGTATCCTCGAAGGCGCGGGCGGCCTCCGGGTCCAGCAGCTGCGAGTCGGTGCGGCCCAGGAGCTCCTCGGCGCTGTCGAGGCCGATCCTGTCCAGAAAGACGCTGTTGCAGCCCAGGTAGCGCAGCCGCAGGTCCTTCCAGAAGACCCCCTGGGGCAGCTGGTCCAGCAGGCCCGCGGGGCAGCCCTCGCCGCATCCCAGTGCGATGGCCTCCATGTGCCTGCCCCTTCCGCGGGCCATGCTATACGACCAGCTCCCTCAGGTCTCCCAGGGTGGTGCGGAGGCGGTCCATGGCCTCCTCCACCGGCTGTGAGGTGGTGAGGTCGACTCCGGTGGACTCCAGCAGCTCCAGCGGAGGCCGCGATGCGCCTCCCCGCAGGAACTCCAGGTAGGACTCAACGGCCCCCTCCTCGCCCCGGAGTATCCGGTCGGAGATGGAGATGGCGGACGCCATTCCCGTGGCGTACTTGTAGACGTAGAAGTTGTAGTAGAAGTGCGGCACCCTGGCCCACTCGAAGGCGATGGCCGAGCCCTCGCCCTCGTAGTCGAACCCGGGGCCGTGGTATCGTTTCACCAGGTCCATGTAGGTGCTGTTCAGGTGCTCCCTGTTGAGGGCTCCCCCGTTCTCCACGTGCTCGTGCACCAGCTTCTCGAACTCGGCGAACATGGTCTGCCGGAAGAGGGTGGTGCGGAAGCTGTTGACCAGGTGGTCGAGAAGGTAGGCCCGCATCTTCCCGTCGGCCCCGTCCGCCAGGTGCTGGAGCAGGAGCATCTCGTTGGTTATGGAGGCCACCTCCGCCACCAGTATCCGGTAGTCGGCGTAGTGGTAGGGCTGGCTGCGGTTGGAGTGCAGCGAGTGCATGGAGTGTCCGGCCTCGTGGGCCAGAGTGAAGACCGAGTCCAGGGTGCCCGAGAAGTTGTGCAGTATGTAGGGGCGCGAGTCGTAGCACCCGCTGGAGTAGGCGCCCGAGCGCTTTCCCCGGTTCTCGTAGCGGTCGACCCAGCGGCTGCGGAAGCCTTCGCGCAGGGTCTCCACGTAGTCCCGGCCCAGCGGGGCCACCGCCTCCAGGGTCAGCTCCACCGCCTCGTCGAAGGACCAGGTTCCCGAGGGGCTCTCCACCATGGGGTAGTAGATGTCCCAGAACTCCAGGCCGTCGCGGCCCAGGACCTCGGCCTTGAGGCCGTAGTAGCCATGAAGGGCATCCAGGTTGTCATGCACTGCACCGATGAGCTTCTCGTACACCTCCACCCCCACCCGGTCGTGGAAGAGGGAGGCTTCCAGGCAGGAGGAGTAGTCCCTGGCCCTGGCCTCGAAGATGTGCTGACGGACCTGTCCGTCCAGGAGGGCGGCGTAGGTGCTGAGGTTGCCCCCCAGCTCGTTGTAGTAGCCCCGAAAGGCCCTGTGCCTGGTCTCCCTGTCGTCCTCCTGCTGCAGGGGGACCAGGTTGGAGTTGGTGAGCTGGACCTCCTCTCCGTCGGACTTCTCTATCCGCGGCAGACGGTCGGGCATGTCCACGTTGGCCAGCTGGCCGAAGGCGCTGGAGAAGCACCTGGCGAAGTCGGCCGACATGGCCAGCAGCCTCTCCTCCGGCCGGGAGAGGGTATGGGGACGGTACCGGAGCCGCTCCTCCAGCCAGGTCCGGTAGGGGGCCAGCTCTTCGCCCGCCAGCCACTCCTCCATGGTCTCCTCGGGGATCTCCAGCAGCTCGGGATCGAAGAAGGCCTGGGCAGATGCGTACTCGGTGGCCCTGCTTGCGGCCTGGGAGAACATCTCGCCGGGCCTGGCCACCGAGAGGTCCTCGTCCTGCCGGAGGTGCGCGTAGACCACCAGCTTCTCCAGCTTCCTGGAGTGCTCCAGCATCTTCTCCAGTGCCCCGCGAAGGGCCCGGGGCGATTCCCCCAGCCGGCCCTTCCAGGCCAGGATCTCATCGGCGAAGCCCCGGCTCCTCTCCAGGTCGCGCTCCCACTGCTCGTCGCTGTCGTAGAGGTCGGAGAGGTCCCATCTGTCGCTCTGGGGCACCTCGCTTCTCTTCTTCAGTCCCTCTGACATGTCTTGGTGTTTCCCTTCCGCCAGGTGCGGTGAAAAGTGCTCAATGGCTGCGCAGGGAGGACATGAACCTCTGGAGGTCCACTTCGCGGGAGACCTTTCCCGCCAGCCCCAGCGGGTTCTGCGAGAAGACCTTCAAGTTACCTCCCAATAATACCTTTGCGGTTAAGTTTTGCAATATATCCCCAACCCGGCCCGCCACCAAGTGACCGGCCGAATCCGGCGTGCCGCAGGCGGCCCGCGGGGGGTTGCCCCGGTCGCAGCCGCCGGTGTATAGTTTCAACTAGACAATACACATGAGTCGGGGGCTCGTATGGAGGAACAGGCGCCTTTTGGAGCCACTGTGCGGCAGCTGCGCGAGGAGCTGGGCGTCAGCCTGCGGCGCTTTGCCGCCCGAATAGGCATGAGCCCCGCCTACCTGTCAAAGATAGAGCGCGATGAGTTCGCGCCTCCGGCGGAGGACAAGGTGAGGGCGATCGCCGAGCAGCTTGGTCAGGACCCCGACGTAATGCTGGCCCTGGCCGACAGGATCTCCTCGGACCTGCCCCCCATAATCATGCGGCATCCCAGGGAGATGGCGGCCCTTCTGCGGGCGCTGGCAACGGCCTCTCCCGAGCAGCTGAGGAAGCTGATCAAGCAGGTGGGCAGGCTGACGTCTGAGTCCACCGGACGCCCCCGCCCTGACACCGACGAGGACGGTACGCCGGACCTGTTCGCGGACTGAGCGAAGGCTTCGGCCTCCGTCCCGGCCCTAGAGCTTCAGCAGGCGCGCCGACCTTACGCTTCCGCCGGAAGAGAGCCTGAGGTAGTAGGCTCCCGTCTCCATTCCCCCCGCCTCGATCAGGGTCGAGCCGCTGAAAGGCCTCTCCGCAACCAGCCTGCCGCTTCCGTCGAAGATGCTCAGTGTACCGTCATCCACCCCTTCGCAGCTGAC
Organism: Candidatus Fermentibacteraceae bacterium; assembly: GCA_041686025.1. Lineage (GTDB taxonomy): Bacteria > Fermentibacterota > Fermentibacteria > Fermentibacterales > JCC-6 > JAWLEP01. The sequence continues at coordinate 21,649 of JAWLEP010000024.1, read as the reverse complement.
GGTGACCGATTCGGAGAAGGGGTTGCGGGAGACCTGCAGGCCAGAGGCGCCGGGCCCCTCCTCCACGCCCGTGGACAGGTTGACGGCGTAGATCAGGTCGTTCTCCGTGTCGGAGACCCACAGCCTTCCCGCGTCGTCCACGGTCACGCCCCAGGCGTCCGGGACGAGGTCGGCCCCAATGCTCTCCATCAGCGAGCCGCCGCTGTCGTAGTGGCGCAGCTTCACCGAGGACCAGTCCAGGGCGACCCAGATGCTGCCGTCGGGAAGGATGGCCATGTCCCTGGTGTCGCTGGAGGCGGTGAAGGACATGTAGTGGTACCTGGAGTACACCCCCGGGGCAACGTACCTGTAGGCGGCGTTCTGCGCGGTGGAGCTGACGTAGAGGTAGCTGGCGTCCCTGGCTCCCAGTCCCGTCACCGACGAGACAGGGTTGCCTCAACCGCCGCACATGCTGACAACGCCCAGGTAATCCCCTTCGGTGTCATACTTGTAGACGTAGCCCGTTGTGCCCCCGTTCCAGGTTCCCACGTAGACTATGCCGTTCTCCACCGCCAGGCCGGTGGGGTACTGGCCGGAGTAGGGGGACATGTCGAAGGAGCCGATGACCTCGCCGCTTCCGGGGTCGAGCTCGTAGACCCTGTCCAGGTTACTGTCCACGGCCCACAGGCTTCCATCCTCCCAGCCGAGGCCGGTGACCATTCCCGCCGGTGCATCGAATGTCTCCTCTATCCAGGCACCCCATGCAAGGGATACCGACAGCGCCGTCAGAAGAAGAATCGCCTTTCTCACCACATGCCTCTCATCCATACGGTTTGGTGTCCGTCATCCAGACATCTGTTAATACCCTACCAATATGATTGGTTTCATTCTGCCGGCCAATACCTACCCTGTAGTGGGGAATTGCCAAGGAGGCTCACTTTTTGAATAATCGACCGGTCATGTGGAGAATTCGGCAATCCAACGGAGGAAGAATGGCAGACGTGAAGACCGCCCCCGACCTTCGCAGCATGGTGCTGGGCGTGGACCGGGAGGTGCCTCTGCTGGGCGGAGGCAGGACGAGGTACGTATACCTGGACAACGCCGCCAGCACCCCGGCCCTGGTTTCGGTGGCCGAGGCGCTGGAGAGGTTCATGCCCTACTACTCCAGCGTCCACAGGGGCACCGGCTTCAAGTCACGCCTCAGCACCAGGGCCTACGACGACGCTCACCGGGTGGTAGCCCGGTTCGTAGGGGCCGATACAGCCACCAACACCGTCATATTCGGCAAGAACTCCACAGAGGCCATAAACAAGGTCTCCCACTGCCTTCCCGAGGACGCGCTGGTGGTCTCCACATGCATGGAGCATCACTCCAACGACCTGCCCTGGCGGGACCACGCAAGGGTTGTCCACGTGGGGGTTACGCCGGAGGGCAGGCTGGACGAGGAGGACTTCGACCGCAAGCTGGCCCGTTTCGCCGGCGAGATCGAGCTGGTGGCGGTCACCGGGGCCTCCAACGTAACCGGGTACTTACAGCCGGTGCACAGGCTGGCCCGCAAGGCCCACGAGGCGGGAGCCCGCATACTGGTCGACTGCGCCCAGCTGGCGCCGCACCGGCCCATAGACATGCTTGCAGACGACCATCCGGAGCACCTGGACTTCGTGGTCCTCTCCGCGCACAAGATGTACGCCCCCTACGGCACCGGTGCGCTGGTGGGCCCCCGGGAGTACTTCCTCCGGTGCGGGCCCGACTACAGCGGCGGGGGGACGGTGAAGGCCGTGACCCTGGACCACGTCCACTGGCACGGAGTGCCCGACAGGGGCGAGGCCGGCAGCCCCAACGTTCCCGGAGCCGTGGCCATGGCGGTGGCGGCCTCCACGCTGATGGAGATCGGCATGGACAGGATAGCGGCCCACGAGGCCCGGCTCACCGCATACGCCCTGAACAGGCTCATGGAGGTCCCCGGAATGGTCCTCTACGGATCCTCCGACCCCGATGAGGTGGAGGAGAGGGTGGGGGTGATACCCTTCAACCTGGAGGGGGTCTACCACTTCCTGCTGACGGCCATACTGGGCTACGAGGGCGGCATAGGGGCCCGCAGCGGCTGTTTCTGCGCCCATCCGTACGTTCTGAGCCTGCTGGGGCTCTCGCCTGCGGAGATCGAAGGCTGGAGGACGCGGTTCGTGGGCGGGGACGAGTCCGGGCTTCCGGGAATGGTCAGGATGAGCTTCGGGCTCTACAGCAACGAAGACGACGTGGACCGCATGGTGGAGATGCTCCGGAGGGTGGCCGCCGGCGACTACGTGGGCCGGTACAGGAAGACCCCCGGGCTCTGCATGTTCGTTCCCGAGGGATACGAGGACCGCATGGAGACCTACTTCAGACTCCAGGGCTGCCCGGAGGATGCCACGGAGGGAGCCAGTACCCTTCCGGAGAGCTGAAGGGCCACCACCATCAGGTTGCCCACCAGCACGTATATCACGCAGGGAAGAGCCACCCTTTCCCCGAAGAGGGTCAGGGCCAGCACGGTGGCCAGCGTGAAGTTGCGGTAGCTGGCCACTATGGCGAAGGTCATCCGCTGCCTCGCTCCCCGGCCGATCATTACCCCCAGCAGGGCGCAGGCCACCGAGAGGGCGGCCACCGCGCCCAGCAGCCGCAGCGAACGGGCCGGGCTCAGCAGGACCAGATCGCTCACCGACGAGACCAGCGTCACTATCAGGCCGAAGAAGATGGTCAGGGAGACGGGGCCCTTTGTCTGCAGAATGCGCCTTCCCAGTGCAGTGGGGCCGGTGGCCATGGCCGCCGCCAGGGGCAGAAGCACTATGAAGGCGGTTCTGACGGACATGGCCAGGGCGTCGATCCTCACGGTCCTGGAGGCGAAGACCGATACCACCGCGGGAACGGTTAGGGGCGCCAGAACCGAGGACAGCACCGCCAGGACCAGGGCCCGGGAGGGGGAGCCGTTGAGTACGTCGGCCAGGAATATCACACCCAGCCCGGTGGACATGGTTCCCGCCAGTATCATCCCGGTCCAGGTCTGGCCGTCGAAGGCCCCGCGGAAGGGCAGCAGCATCAGAGGGGACGCCAGGATCACCACCAGAAGCAGCAGGGCGTTGCGGGCCAGTCCCCGCCGGGCCTCGCGCAGCACCTGGCCGGGCCGCAGCTCCAGGCAGCTCAGGAACAGCAGGGACATCAGCAGTCCCTGCAGGACCCAGTGGGGGGCCCGGCCGGGCAGGTCCCACACCAGCCCCAGCGTCATGGCCGCCAGTACGCCCGCCCACGTGAAGCGTCTCACCGATTCCATGGGCGGCAGTATACAACGCCGGGGACACCGTCGCATACGAAGGAGCAAGTCCCGGACCATGCAGCTGCCGGGACGGCAGGGGAAGAGGCGCATTGCATCTTCAGAGCTAATCGCGCAAAACAATAGATGCCAGTGATATGGCAGACGCTATAGAGAAAAAACTTGACGTACAAATATATTTGTTGCTATATTCTGTGCGAGATGGAAGGCTTGACTTCCGAGGCCCACGGCGAAGGGACAGGCATGAACAGAGCGCTTCTGGCAGCATCGCTTGCGATATCGCTCCTGGCCGCCTGCGGGGACGGCGGCGGCCCCCGGCAGCGGGCGGAGGCCGCGCCGGACTTCGGGCCGGATACCGTCCGCATCGAGGTGGTGGACACCCTCGGGGTGATGATGGGCGACAGCGCCTATGTCTTCGGCAACATAACCGACGCCACCATGACGGCCGACGGACGCCTCCTGGTTCTGGACGGCCTGAAGAGCAGGATAGGCATCTTCGACGGGAACCTGGAGCCGCTGGGTTTCGTGGGGCGCTCCGGTTCGGGTCCCGGGGAGTACCAGTACCCGCGCAGCTTCGCCCTGCTCGACGACGGCGGCCTGGTTGTGTGCGACTGGGCCGGGCGGTCCATCACCTATCTCGACGGGGTGATGGAGGTGGACACCATCATCTCGGATTTCGTCCGCATAGCTCCCGACCGGATCGTCCCCTGCCCGGGCGGGGACTACGTGGGCATGAGCCTGGAGCATGGGGTGGAGGACGGCCAGCCGGTGGGTGAGAACTTCATCGCCCGCTTCGGACGCTCCACCGACCCGGAGGTGGTGTACTGCAGCTACCCCATGAGGTTCAGCGCCGACGAGGACGGAGACCTCAACGTCCACACCACTGGCCTTGCCTGGGACACCGGCCCCGACGGGTCGGTGTGGGTGGCGGTGATCAGCGACAGCACCTGGGGCTTCACCGGCTATTCCGCGGAAGGGGCCACCATACTGGCGGAGTCCAGGGAGTGGGAGAGGAAGGAGAAGACGGAGGAGGAGCTGGAGGAGGGCCTGGTCCACGAGAGCCTCTCCACCAGCACCGAATCGGGAAGCTCGGTGAACCGTGACCGTCGCTACGAGGACATCGGCCTCTACCGGGAGGCCGTAAGCAGCCTGGACGTGGACGGCCAGGGGCGGATATGGGTGGGCCAGGGATGGACGGACATACCTGTTTTCGATGTGTACAGCCGGGAGGGGGAGCTGCTGTTTGTGGCCACCGTGCCGGCCCTGGAGAACGGGGAGGGGCTCTCCTACTGCTTCGACCACGGTATGGTCGGCTTCGACACCCAGCCCGATGACTACCCCAAGGTCTACCTGCTGCGGCCGGAGGAGCCCCTCTAGCCCTCCAGCACCTCCCGTATCCTCCTGGCCAGCAGCTCCAGGCTGAAGGGCTTGGCGATGAAGCCGCACCGGGACCTGCGCGGCAGGCCGGACTCCATCATGTCCCTGGTGTAGCCGGACATGAACAGCACCGCTATTCCGGGCCTGGCGGCGGATATCTTCACCGCAGCCTGCCGGCCGTCCATTCCCGGCATCACCAGGTCGGACAGGAACAGGTCGATGGGGCCGGAATGCCTCTCGGAGACCTCAATGGCAGCGACTCCGTCGGCGGCTGTGAGAACGGTATAGCCCAGGCCCTCCAGCAGCTGGCGCAATACGTCCAGGAGGTTCCTCTCGTCTTCGGCCAGCAGGATGGTCTCGTCGCCCCCGGCCACCTCCGGAGCGGCTGGGGCGCCCCCCGAAAGCTCGTTCCCCTCCGACAGCAGCAGGAAGCATCCGGGCATTGACCTGCGGTGCTGCGGCCCGAAAGGGCAGAGGAACGGCGGCATGGCTTCCATCGATCCGTCCGGGTGTCTGGTGGACCCGCCCCAAGGCGGAGAGCTGCGCTACAGGCGACTGCAAGCGTATCCTAGCACGAGTCCGCTCCCAAGTCACCTCCGGGGCGGGCGTCTGTCTGAGACCCGCAGGCCTTGACTATATTCGGACTTTCGTGCCGAATTCCGCAGGCGTTGCCCCCCGGGCGGCCGTGACCGGCCGGGGATCCGGACCCATAGAGGGGGAGCCAGGGTATGGTAGCCATACTACATCGAAGAGCCGAAGCGGGCAGGGGGCTGCGGGCGGTGGCCTTCTCGGCCGGCGTGGGAGTCCTGCTGGCCCAGATAGTGTGGAACCGCCAGCTGGTGCTGCTTCTGGGCGGCAGCGTGGATGCCGCCACCGCCGTCCTTTCGGCCTTCATGCTCGGCCTGGGACTGGGAGGGCGCTGGTTCGGCAGAAGGGCCCAGGCCCATCCGCGTCCCGGCAGGCTGCTGCGGTCGCTGCTGCTGCTCTGCGCCGCATTCTCCCTGCTTCCGTTCCTGGGCTCCATGCTGGCCTCCGGGATCTACCCGCTGCTGTACGTCTCCGGGCTGCCCAACCTCCCCATGAGGTTCCTGCTGAGCCTGGTGCTGGTGTTCCCCGCCACCTTCATGGCCGGCGGGGTGGTGCCGGTGATGGCCAGGCTGGCGGAGGGCGGGGACGGCAGGAGGGAGGCCGCCAGGCTATACGGGCTCAACGCGGTGGGTTCGGCGCTGGGCGGTTTTCTGGCCGGTTTCGTCCTCATGGAGGCGGCGGGCGCCCTGTGGACACTGGTGTCCGGCATGGCGCTTCTGGCCCTGCCGGCCCTGGCCGTAGGCGGCGGCCGGTTCTCCCGGGCGGTTCCCGCTCCCTCCCAGGCGCCCCCGCTCTTCCTGCTGGTCGTATACGGCCTCAGCGGGATGGTGGCCCTGGGATACGAGAGCGTCTGGGCGCGCCAGCTCTCCTACGTTCTGGGCAACAGCACCTACGCCTTCTCCCTCCTGGGGGTGATGGTCCTTCTGGGAATAGGGCTGGGCAGCCTGCTGGGGCAGGCGGCGGGGAGACGGATCCGCCGGCCGCTGGTTGCCCTGGGGGCGGTGGAGGTGGGCCTCGGTCTCGCCAGCGTGGTGCCCCTTTCGGCCCTGGGTCACTTCAACCGGCTGGTCTACGCCCTGCCCAGCGGCTCGTGGACCCTGCTGGTGATGTCCCGGGTGCTGGTCTGCGGCCTCTACATGCTTCCCTCGGCCCTTCTCATGGGCGCTACCTTCCCCCTGATAGTGATGGCGGCCGCCAGGAAGGGGCACCTGGGGGAGGACGTGGGTACGCTTTCGCTGGCCAACTGCCTGGGAGCCGCGCTGGGCCCGGTGCTGGTGTCCCTGGTGCTTTTCCGCTACCTGGGGGTCACCGTCTCCACGGCCGTTCTGGCCTGCGGAAGCGTGCTGCTGGGGCTGGCCCTCTTCCTCCGGGCCTCCGCCGGAAGGGCCGCGGCTTCGGTTCCCGTTGCCCTGGCGCTGGTGGCCGCGGTGGTCTGGCTCTCTCCACCGCCGGGGTCGACCCCGCCCGAGGGAATGGAGCTGGCCTTCTTCGAGGAGGACAGGACCGCCACCGTGTCCGTCTTCTCCAGGCGGTGGGACGGCCACAGGAGCCTGAGGATAAACGGGGTGGAGGAGGTTCCCGTTGACCAGCCCTCCCTGGAGGCCTTCTACCTGCTGGGACACCTCCCCTGGGGATACAACCCCGAGGCGAAGACGGCCATGGCGGTGGCCCTGGGGGGAGGCATCACCTCAGGTGCCCTGCTGGCCCATCCCCTGGACACGCTGGCCTGCGCCGACCTCTGTCCCAGCCTGATCAGGGCCCTGCCCCTGTTCGCGGACCTCAACCGCAGGCCCGACACCGACCCCAGGTTCGGCTTCGTCACCGACGACGGCCGCAACTTCCTGCTGGGAAGCGGCAGGACCTGGGACGTGATCATCTGCGACGCCACCCATCCCGGATCGGTGGACAGCTGGGTCCTCTACACCCGCGAGTTCTACCGCACGGTGCTCGGCAGGCTCGGGGAGGGGGGAGTGGCCGCCCAGTGGGTCCCCCTCCACCAGCTGCCCGTGGAGGAGATGCGCCGCATACTGGTCACCTGGAGCCGCGTCTTCCCCCATGCGGCGGTCCACGTGGCGGGGGGGAGACACTTGGTCCTGGTGGGCTCCCGCCGTTCCCTGGAGCTGGACGTGGAGGCCATCTTCGCCGACCCCGCCGCCGCGGAGCAGCTGGAGTCCGTGGGGTACTCGGCCCGCTTTCCGCAGCAGCTCATGCCGGTGCTGGGCAGCGCCGAGACCGAAGCCCTGGCCCAGTCGGACCTGGCCCCCAACACGGACCTGAAGGCACCGTGCCAGTTCATACAGGAGAAGGTAACGGGATTCGGCCAGCAGACCATCGCCCCCAACGTGGCCTCGGTGGTGGCCCTGGGCGACGGCCCCCCCTCCAGGCTTCTGTCCGCGCAGATGCTCTACTGGCGGGGAGAGCTTCCGGCGGCGGCGGAGAGGCTCCGGCCTCCCGAAAGCCCCCTGGAGGCCCGCTGGCTGGCGGTGGTCCTCACCACCGCCGCCGAGCAGCTCCATCTGGCCGGCAGGCCCGATGACGCTCTGTGGATGGTGGAGCGGGCCCTGGAGGCGGACCCGGAATGGCGGCTGCCCCGGGACCTGAGGAGGCTGGTCCTTCGGGAGGCCGGCTGAGGCCCCTTGCCCCGGGCGCGCCGCCTTTGCAGTTTGAGGCTGAGACCGGGAAAGCCGGGGGAAGGGAATCACATGCGCATAGATCTGGTACCTATGGTGTCCGCGGCCCTCATGATCATCCTGCCCGCGGACGCATGCGGACAGCAGGCGTTCACGGAGGTATCGGGGGAGATGGGCTTCTCCGGCCAGTCGGGCCTGGGCCACGCGGTGGCCTGGTGCGACATCAACGGCGACGACCTGCAGGACGTGGCCTTCTCCAACCAGGACGGAAGCGGGTTCTGGCTCTACGCCAACCGCGACGGGTACTTCGAGGACATCACCGTCTCCGCGGGCCTGGGAGGGGTCTCGGCCTCCCGCATACTCTGGGCCGAGCTCACCGGCGACGGGCTGCGCGACCTGGTGCTGGACACCGGCTCCGGCCAGGCCCTCTACCAGAACCTGGGGGGCGAGGAGTTCGCCGACATAACCCCGGGAAGCGGCCTCACCGGCTCGCCCATAGCCGCTGCCGACTTCGACGGCGACGGAAGCGCCGATCTGCTGACCCTCACCTCCTCGGGCTGCGCGGTTCTCTACAACGACGGCACCGGTGTCTTCACCCGGGAGACCATCTCCGAGGAGAGCTTCTGGTGCGGCGTCTGCCTGGACTACGACGGTGACGGCGACGAAGACGTCTACCTGGGCACCTACGGCGACTACCCCAACGCCCTGCTGCGCAACGACGGCAGCGGCTTCACCGACGTCACTCCGGGGTCGGGGGCGGAGTGGGACGGGGGCACCTCCGGCATCACCGCCGGGGACTACGACAACGACGGCTGGACCGACCTCTACCTGGGGAACACCTCCTCTCCGGGCTGCAAGCTGTTCCGCAACAACGGGGACGGGACCTTCGACGACGTGACGTCCACCGCCGGCGTGACCGGATACACCGACACCCGGACACCCTCCTTCGTGGACTACAACAACGACGGCTGGCTGGACATCTTCGTGTCCAACCACGACTTCTACGTCTACAGCAGCCAGATGTACCGCAACAACGGCGACGGGACGTTCACGGACGTGGGCGAGCAGCTGGGCCTCTCCGGGGAGATGATGGGCGACTACTTCGGCACCGGGTGGGCCGACTACGACCTCGACGGCGACGCCGACCTGTTCGCCGCCGGCCACATAGACAAGTACAACCTCTTCCGCAACGACATGGGCGAGACCATGCCGGCGGCCTACCTGACGCTGGACCTGGAGGGGACCGAGTCCAACTACTGCGGCATCGGTGCGGTGGTCACCGCCGATCTGGGCTCCATGGTGCTCACCAGAACCGTCAGGGCGGGGGAGGGGATGCACGACTTCCACAGCCTGCCGGTGGAGCTGGGCCTCTACGACTGCACGGAGGTGCAGACGCTGGAGGTGGCATGGCCCAGCGGCATCGTGGACAGCTACGCCAGCGTCGCCGCCGACCAGTACCTCACTGTGGTGGAGGGGGACAGCCTCTACGCCGGGCTGGCCTCCGGCCCGGCCTCCGCACGCCCGCCGGGCGAAGTCCGGCTTGTCTGCCGGCCCAACCCCTTCTCCGGGGAGCTTGCCGTCTCCGTGGAGGGAATGGCTGCCTCCGGGGCGGGACTGGAGGTTTTCGACCTGTCAGGCAGACGGGTGAGGAGGCTCGATCCGGACTCCGGGGAAGGCGGGGGCCGGGACTATCTCTGGGACGGAAGGGACGGCTCGGGGCAGCCGCTGCCGGAGGGGGTCTATCTCATCAGAACAGGCCCCGGCGGCGGGAGCGCCTGTGCCGCGGTGACCCTTCTGCACTGAGGATCGAACGAGAAAGGGGCCGCCCGGCCGGGCGGCCCCTTCCCTGGCTTCGAGAAGTGCTACAGAGCGCTGGCCTTGATGGCTCCCCAGGTGTCGGAGCTCAGCGCCTGCTGAGCGGGGGTGTAGATGGTGGCGCCGTCGGGGGCGGTGACCGTGAGGTCGTCTATCCAGACGATGTCGCCGGGGTTGGAGTAGACGCGGCACTCGATGACCAGGCCCGTGTGGCCTTCCACTACCGTCCAGGTGTGCTCGGTCTCGTCCCAGCCGGTGCCGGGGCCGTAGTCGGAGTTGCCCCCGGCGCTGCCGTTGTAGCCGCCTATGTCGTCGGGGTCGTCGTTCCAGTGGCCCCAGATCCTGCAGCTGGGGGGATCACCGGGGGTGACGTCGTAGCGCCAGAAGCTGGCGGTTACCTCGTCGCCGTCGGAGAGTCCCACCACCCAGGCAACGAAGGCCTGCGGCGTGCTCTCGGAGAGCCGCTCGATCTCCAGGGACTGCGAGCCGCTGTGCACCTGCTCGGTGCTGACGGTGGCCTCCACCCCGCCGTCGGGGTACATGCCCAGTATGGTCTCGGTGCCCTCCCAGCCGAAGGTCTCGGTTCCGGCCATTGCAGTAGCCGACAGGGCCAAAACGACAGCTGCTGACAGGATAAGCCTCATTGCGTCGTCCTTTCATCTGGAAGCTGCTTCCTCGGCGAAGCATTCTGTGCCATGCGCTTTCCTACAACAGACGAATATACAGTTCCGGGTCGCGGGTTACCAGTTGGTTGCCGCCGCCTGCACCAATGAAACAATCCATTGTTATCCCCATGTTAATCACCGAGCGGCTTCTGGGCGTTGCAGACCGTTTGCGGCGGTTGTATTACTGGAGGGCCGGCCCGTTCGGGCCGGCTTCAGAGGCGCCGCACTGAGCAGAACCGGGAGGGGGGCCAATGCGTAAGCTCGGGGTCGCATTCGTGCTTTCTCTGTCCCTTGCGGCTCCCGCCGGCTCCGCCGCGATTGTCCAGAGCGAATGGACCCGCCCCGGGGCCGCCGGTCCGCTGCGGGACCCCGGCGGAGCCTTCCTGGAGGCTGCGGGGATCGACTGGTGGAGCAATCCCGGAAGACTGGGGCTGGGCCTTCATCCCCTGTGCCACGGCATCGGCGCAGTTCCCGGCGGCATATCCGACATCCTCTGCCGGGACATGGACTGCGACGGCGACAGCGACATAGTGGCCTGCGGGCCGGAGGCGGGCCTTGTAATCTACGAGAACGCCGGGGCCGGAGGCAGCTTCCGGATACATCCGGTTCTCGTCCCCGGCGACTCCGGCCCGGAGAGGCTGGCCTGCGGAGACCTCGACGGCGACGGCTACCCGGACCTGGCGGGGAGCTCCCGGAGCCACGGGAGCCTCCGCTGGTGGGAGAACGCGGGCGCGGGCCCCTGGCCGCAGCACGGGCTGGACCCGGGAGGGGTGGCGGGCCCCCTGGACGCGGCGGACCTCGACGGGGACGGCGACATCGAGCTTCTGGTGGGCATGTGGGACACCGGAGGGCTTGTGGTGATGGAGCACGGCCGCTCCGGCACCGGCTGGTCCCGGAAGCGGATCTCCTCCCGCCCTTCGAGGCCGTCCTGGGTGGAAGTCCACCCGGACGGGCGCTTTCTTGCGGCGGCCTCGCCGGCGGATTCCGCGCTCCTGTACTGGGAGTTGCAGGACGGGGCATGGACCCCGGGGCCATTGGTGGAGGCGGCAGGCTCTTCCTGCGCCCTTGGCGCGGACATGGACGGCGACGGCCGGCCGGACCTCCTGGCCTGCTCCCGGGAGGGGGACAGGATCTTCTGGCTCTCCCTGGCGCCGGAGGCCGCGGGTGAGACAACCGTTTCCCGGCGGATGATGGCCCCGGCCCGGCTGCGGGCCGCGGACATGGACGGAGACGGCGACGCCGACGTGCTGGCGGCGTCGGAGGCCGCCGGAGAGCTGGCATGGTGGGAGAGCGCCGACGGGGGGGAGAGCTTCTTCGAGCGGTACGTGGGAAGCTTCCCCGGCTGCTCCTGCTGCGACGCCGGCGACATGGACGGAGACGGCGGCATGGATCTGGTGGCCGCCAGCATCACCGACGGCTCGGTGGGGTGGTGGACCCTGGACGAATACCGCAGCGAGGGAAGCCTGACCTCCAGCATCATCTGGCTGGGCCGCCGTCCCCGAAGCTGCTCGGTGGAGCTCTTCGGCTCCGCTCCCGCCGGGACCTCCCTGGGCCTGGCGGTGAGGGTATCTTCCGACCGCACCAGGATGGGGCCCTGGACCGAGGTCTCCGGACGGAGGGCAGACCTGGCCGCCCTGGCCGACGATGGGGACAGGTTCCTGCAGTACAGGGTCCTGCTGTCCACCTCCCGGCGGGACATCACCCCGCACGCGGACTCGGTGCGGATAGTGCGCGAATCCGGCAGCCCCCGATGAGGGCCGTGCCCTCCTGCGGCGGCTCTGTTCGCCGGAGGGCGAGGGCGTTATCATGGAAGCGATTCGGCTTCGGCGGGTTAGCCGCTTAATGGTAGGGGTGGAAGATGTATATGGATGAGACGCCCGAAGAGCTGGAGCTTCGCATAGAACGTACCTCCGACCACCGCGAGAGGGCGGAGGCCATGGCCGCCCTGGCCTGGAAGGTGAAGTACGCTCGGCCGCGGAGGGCGATAGAGCTGGGCGAAGAGGCCCGGCTCCTGGCGGAGCGGGAAGGTCTAGCGGACGTGATACCCCGCTGTCTCCTGCCTCAGGCCATGGGGCAGCTCCACCTCGGTGCAGGGGATGATGCCGAGAGGAGCGCCATGCAGGCCCTGGACCTCTACCGTGCCGGCTCCGACGTCAAGGGGGAGCGGGCAGCCTGCAATGTGCTGGGCTCGGTATACCTGCAGCAGAGCAAGCTGAGCAGGGCGCTGGACTGCTACCTCTCCGCCCGGGAGGCGCACCTGAGCATCTGCGGGGACGAGGACCCGGGGATACTCAGCAACATCGGTGCGGTGCAGCTTGCGCTGGGAGACTGCGAGAGCGCCATCGACAGCTTCCTGAAGGCCCGGGAGGTAACCGGCGGCGACGCCCCGGCCGATCTGAGGGCCGCCACCAACAGCAACCTGGGAGACGCATACGCCGCCATGGGTCTGCACGACCAGGCGCTGGAGTGCTACCGCGACTGCCTCAGGGTATGCCGCAGAGACAACATGAAGCAGGCCCTTGCCATCACGCTGAGCCACATGGCCGACTCCTGCGTGGAGCTGGGAAGGCAGGGCCAGGCCCGGATCTGCAGCCTGGAGGCCATGGACATCTACCGGGAGCTGGGAAATCCACTGGGCAGGGCCGTCTGCCTGGAGAACCTGGGGGGAAGCGCCCACGCAGCCGGCGATCACATAAGCGCGGTGGACTTCTTCGAAGAGGCGCTGAAGATCTACACCGAGTCGGGGAGCTCCCGGGGCAGGGCCTCGGCCAGCCTGGGTCTGGCGGAGTCCCTGGAGGGACTGGGGAAGACGGCCAGGGCGCTGGAGAGCCTGCGCAGCGCCCTGGAGCTGGCCCCGGAGATTCCCGGTGAGCGGCTTCGGGCCAGGATCCACAAGTCGCTGGCGGGATTCCTGGAGAGGCGGGGAGAGGCGGGAGAGGCGCTGAAGCACCTAAGGGAGTACCAGAGCATCAGCGAGAGGATGCTGGGTGAGTCCGCCGCCGCGAAGCTCAGCAGTCTGAGGCTTCTGCACAGGAGGGAGACCGCCAGGCGGGATGAGGAGCTAATGCGCCTTCGGGAGGAAAACCTGCCGGAGGGCGGCCAGCGTCCATCCGCTCCCGAGCCGCCTCCCCGGCTGATCCGCCCCGGCGGCTCCCGGGGCACCATCCTGGTGGTGGAGGACAACGACCAGGTCCTGGAGCTGGTCTCGGACGTACTGCGGAGGGCGGGATACCGGGTCCTGGCCTGCGGCATGGCGGCGGAGGCGGCGGCCGTGCTCGAAGACGACGGCACCGCCGTGGACCTGGTCTTCACGGACATAATGCTCCCCGACGGCTCCGGAATAGAGCTGGCCCGGACCGTGGCAGAGCAGCATCCAGACGTAAAAATCGTGGTGGGAAGCGGATACACTCCCTCATTCGATGCCGGGGAGTTCGTGGAGAAGATGTCCATACCCTTCCTGGCCAAGCCCTACAGGATCAGCGACATCACCGAGGTGATGGAGAGGCAGCTGCGCCCCGGGCCGCATCAGGGGGGGGCTGAAGCCAAAGGCTGACTGTGCCTTCGGCACGTTCCCGTGCGGTCTGCGTGATCAGGGGGGCCGGCGTGAGGGACGCCGGCCCCGATTCGGGAAAGGTCTCTGGCCCGGCCGTGGATGAATGGTGCCGGCCGGCCCGTTCACTCCTCCCCGGTATCCTCGTCGAGAATCGACCCCATTCTGACGGAGGCGTCCTCCAGGATTGCCTCCAGCCTGCCGGAGGTCTCCTCGGACAGCTCCAGCCGGCCCAGATGGAGGCCCAGGGTGTAGCCCGGGCCGTAGTGGTGGCAGACCGTCCAGCCTCCGCTCTCCGGCCCCCGTTCCCAGGCGAACCTGTGGCGCAGCCGGCTGTCTGTCGAAACCCCTGCGGGGTAGTCGGGACAGGACCCGCCACAGTAGCGGCCGCCGTAGGAGTATCCCTCGGGCACCTCTTCGGATAGGACGTCGTCTATCCTGCCGAGAGTGCCTCTCATCAACTCCTCCATGGCCCGCCTCCGGTCCTCGGTGAGGCTCACCCCGCCGGCGTGAACGCCCAGGCCGCCCAGCCTGCCCTCCAGATGGCAGGAGAGCTCATCCTCTTTGTCCCCCCACTGCAACCCTCTGATGCTGGCCGAGTGGCGGGGGCCCCGGCCTCCGCATCCTCCGCAGTGGCCTCCCTGGGCCGCTGCCGCTCCCGCCAGGACCGTCACCGTCAACAGAATCGCTGCGCCTCTGAGCATCTCCAACCTCCAATACCTACAAGTCGGGTATGTATCTTTGTGTATATAGCGCACAAATGTCATGGAGGTTCCAGCGGCTGGCGGAAAGGGCCGCGGTTGTATATTACAGCCGTGAGTCCGGCGGCATCCCGGAAATGGGGAGTGGAGGCAGAGCATGCGAAGGGCGGCGGCCCTGATCGTTGTCGCGGCGGCATCACTTGCCGCCTCGGCGCCGTTCACCCCCATCGCCAGGGTCACCTGGAGCCACCCCAACGGGCCGGGTCTTCTGCTGGGGGCCGACCCGCGGAAGCTGGGGCTGGGCGTGGGAGTAACCGAGTTCGGGCCCTTCGTGGCCGTGCAGGGCGAGTGGGAGGCGGGACGGGTGGACGTGGGCGTCCGCAGCAGCATCGACCTGCTGATACCCGTTGCCGGCTTTGCAGCCTCCGGCTCCATCATGAAGAGATGGGACAGCGAGTCCACATACGCAGGTGCGAGGGTGTGGGCCGGAAAGTCCCTGCTCACCGTCTCCTGCGGCCTGTACCAGCGGTTCAGGGGGGATGAGGGGGAAGAATGGCAGGTCACGGCCGGCGTAGGCCTGGGCACTCTCTGAGCCACGGGGGCGCCGTTACGCCCGACGGCCTGCATCGTACCGCCGGGCCGAACCTCCGGAGCACGCCCCCCCGATCCGTGCAGGCGCCTCCCCAAAGGCATCCGTGAAAGACGAACAGCAACCGAAGGGAAGCATGCCGTGAGCGATACGAAGAAGTGTCTGGAAGAGGCGTTCGCCGGGGAGTCCCAGGCCAACAGGAAGTACCTGGCCTACGCCGAGAAGGCCGACCGTGAGGGGCATCACCAGGCCGCCAGGCTGTTCAGGGCGGCTGCAGCCGCCGAGACCGTCCATGCCCACAACCACCTGCGGGCCATGGGGGGGATAGCCTCCACCAGGGAGAACCTCGAGGACGCCATCGCCGGCGAGACCCACGAGTTCAAGAGCATGTACCCGGAGATGATACAGACGGCCGAGTCGGAGGATGACGGCAGGGCCCTGCGCTCCTTCCGGTATGCCAACGAGGTGGAGAAGATCCACGCCGACCTGTACGCAGACATGCTCCAGAGCCTGGAGATGAAGGACCGGGAGGAGGACTACCCCTACTACGTCTGCCCCGTCTGCGGCCATACAGTGGCCCGGGAGGCCCCGGAGGTCTGCCCCATCTGCGGAACGAAGGGCGACCGCTACAGCCGCATCGACTAGCCACGGCCCCGAAAGAGACACCGAGATGCATGCCGAAAGGTATGTGACCGCCCGCAGCCTGGCCGAAAAGGCCCGCGGCTGGATCGCCGAGGCGGGCGGGTCCGGTCCAGGCCCCGACCCCGGCCGCTGCGCTCTCCTGGTGGTGGACGTCCAGCGCTTCTTCGCCCATCCGTCGGGAGCGTCCTACCTGCCGGCGGCCGAGGCGGTGGTGCCGCGCCTCCTCTCCCTTCTCGAGGGCTGGAGGCGCCGGGGGCTGCCGGTGGCCTTCACCCGCCACTGCCACCGGGTGGGGGAGGAGGAGGGAGCCATGAAGGGCTTCTGGGGAAACGTCATCGGCTGCGACGATCCCGATTCAGCGCTGCTGGCCGACCTGTCCCCGGGAGGCGGTGAGCCCGTGTTCCGGAAGACCACATACGACGCCTTCATGGGTACCGGCCTGGAGGGCTGGCTGCGGGGTGCCGGCTGCTCGCAGGTTCTGGCCGCGGGGTTTCTCACCCACCTGTGCGTGGAGAGCACCGTGCGCGGCGCGTTCTCCAGGGACCTCGAGCCCTTCGTGGCGGTGGACGCCACCGCCTCGGTGAGCGAGACCATGCACGTGGCAAGCCTGCGGGCCATGGCCCACGGTTTTGCCCGCCTGCTGAAAGCGGCCGACGCCCTGGAGATGCCGAGTGACGGCGGCGGCTGAAGTGGACCTTGCGGTGGTGGGTGCGGGGCCGGCGGGGTGCGCCGCCGCCGTGCAGGCCGCCCGACTGGGCCTGTCGGTGGCCCTCCTGGACAGGACCGGCAGGGCGGGAGGGCTGGTGGCCAACGCCTGGCGCATGGAGAACTACCCGGGCCTGGAGGGTCCGGTCTCCGGACCGGAGTACGTCCGCAGGCTGGGGCTGATGCTGCAGAGGTTCGGCCTGGGGGTACAGCGGCGGGAGATACGCTCCCTGCACCGCAGCGGGGCAGCCCTTGCCCTGGAGGGAGCAGACGGGACCATGATGCGTGCCCGCGCGGCCGTGCTGGCCACCGGCACGATGCCTCTCGGGGCCGGATTCCGGGGCGAGGACCGGACTCCCCCGGTGTATTCGGCTGTAAGGCAATGCGACGGCATGGCCCCCGGCCGCGCCCTGGTGGTGGGCGGCGGGGAGGCGGCGCTGGACTACTCCCTGTCCCTGGCGGACGCCGGATGGCGGGTGGCGGTTCTGGTCAGGTCGGACCGTCCCAGGGCCGGAGGGAGGCTGCTGGACGCCGTGGACTCACGGAAGGAGATCCGGGTACACTATGGTGTTCGGCTGTTGAGCGTGGAGGAGGAGGCCGGCGGTGCAGCTGCCCTTCTCCATTCGGGTGAAGGGGATTACAAGACGCGGGCGGATGCCGTCCTGGTGGCCGTGGGCAGACGCCGGGAGCTGCCGGACCTGCCTCCGGGGGCCCGGGTGGATGGTGCCGGCCCAGTGGCGGGACTGCCGGGTGTCTTCTGCGCCGGAGACGCCGCAGCCGGGTCCCTGGGGCAGGCGTGCACTGCAGCCGGCCAGGGAATAGAGGCCGCGGGAATGGCCCTGGAGTATCTGGAGGAGTTGAGCTCCGGGGGCAGGAGGGGGGAGCATGCTTGAGATAGTGGAGAGAAGGGGCCACGACGGCGTGGCTACGGTAAGGGTGGCCAGGCTCCCCGACGGAACCCGCCTGGAGTGCGTGGACTCCGTCCAGCCCCCGGTGCCCCGGAGCGAGAAGTGGGTCCTGATAGTCTCCACACTGAAAGGCTGTCCGGTCTCCTGCCCCATATGCGACGCCGGCGGCAGCTACTCCGGCAGGCTCTCGGCTGAGGAGATAATGGCCCAGGTGGACTGCATGGTCCGGGAGAGGTTCCCCGACGGCAGGGTCCCCGTCGGCAAGCTGAAGGTCCAGTTCGCCAGGATGGGCGACCCGGCGATGAACCCCGCGGTTCTTCAGGTCCTGCAAGAGCTGCCGGCCAGGTACGACGCCCCCGGCCTGATGCCCTGCATCTCCACCATAGCCCCTTCCGGCTGCGAGGAGTTCATGGAGGCCCTGGCGGACACAAAGCGCCGCCTGTACTCCGACGGCCGCTTCCAGATGCAGCTCTCCATTCACACCACCTGCGAGAGCGGCAGAAGGCGGCTGGTGCCCGCCAGCACCTGGAGCTTCCGCAGGATGGCCTCGTGGGGGCGGCGGTTCCGTGACCGCGGTGATCGGAAGATAACGCTGAACTTCGCCCCGGTGAGGGGCTTCCCCCTCGAGCCCCGGGTGCTGGCGGAGGTATTCGAGCCGGAGGACTACATGGTGAAGCTGACCCCGGTCAACCCCACCGCCGGCGCGCTGGCCTCGGGCATGCGGGGCATCATCGACCCCCGCTGTCCGGCGGAGGCTCAGGCCGTCGCCGACGGTTTCGCCGCCGCCGGCTTCGAGACGCTGGTGAGCATAGGGGAGCTGGAGGAGAACAGGATTGGCTCCAACTGCGGCATGTACGTGGGTGCGAAGGAGACGGAGGCGCATCCATAACGATTTGATCGGCAGCGGTTTAGGTGCTGATACTTGATTCGGGAGCGCAAAGTTATACTAGTAGGGTAGGCTATTGGGCCCGCACCGTTACGAAAGGGAGACCGGAATGGAGCAGCGCCGGATATACCTCGACCACAACGCCACCACCCCTCTGCATCCGGACGTACGGCGGGCCATGACCGACGCCATGGAGGTCTTCGGCAACCCTTCCAGCCTGCACTCCCACGGGCGGGAGGCGGCGGACCTCGTGGCGGAGAGCCGGAGGGAGGTGGCCCAGTTCATCGGCGCCTCCCCCCAGGAGATAGTCTTCGTAGGCAGCGGCTCGGAGGCCAACAACACCGTACTGGCCGCCCTTACCTGCGAGAAGGGCGCCTGCGCCAGGCTCAGGGGTCCGCAGAGGGGCCTGGTCACCACGGCCGTAGAGCACCCCTGCGTGATGGAGACGGCGAAGTGTCTGGCGGCCAGGGGTATACCCGTCAGCTACGCTCCCGTGGACGACAGCGGCCGGGTGGAGGTCGATGCCGTGGAGGAGCTGGTGGACGACTCCGTGGCCATGGTCTCGGTCATGCTGGCCAACAACGAGACCGGTACACTGCAGGACGTGAGAGCGGTGTCCGAGATCTGCCGCCGCAGGGACGTCCTGCTTCACTGCGACGCCGTGCAGGCGGTGGGGAAGATCCCCGTGGACGTGGACGGGCTGGGGGTGGACTTCCTGACGATCTCGGCGCACAAGATCTACGGGCCCAAGGGAGTGGGAGCCCTTTACGTCCGCAGGGGCGTGCCCTTCTGTCCGCTGATACGGGGAGGGCACCAGGAGGACGGCCGCAGGGCGGGCACGGAGAACGTGCTGGGCATCGTGGGCCTGGCGGAGGCGGTCCGCGCCAGGAGGGCCGAGATGGAGGAGGAGCACGCCAGGATGCTCCGGCTGAGGCGCAGGCTCCTCGACGGGATCGAGGCCGGCATCCCCGACTACCGGGTGAACGGCCATCCCGAGCACTGCATCCCAGCGGCCCTCAACGTCTCCTTTCCCGGGGCGGAGGGGGAGTCGATACTCCTATACCTGGACCTGGAGGGCATCGAGGTGTCCACCGGCTCGGCCTGCGCGTCCGGGTCGCTGGACCCATCGCACGTCCTGCAGGCCATGCGGATTCCCGAGGTCTGCCTCCACGGCTCCGTCCGCATCAGCATGGGAAGGGCCACCACCGAGGAGGACATCGACCGGGTCCTGGAGGTCCTGCCGCCCATCATCGCCCGAATTAGAGGCATGTCAACAGTAAACGGGAGAGAGTAGCAATGGCGGCCAAATGGCTCTATTCCGACAAGGTGCTGGACCACTTCCGCAACCCCCGCAACGTGCTGGACGACTCCGAGGACTTCGAAGCAGACGCCGAGGGCGAGGTGGGCAACATCAAGTGCGGGGACATGATGGCCTTCTACCTCAAGGTGGACCCCGACGGGCTGAGGATCACCGACTGCAGGTGGAGGACCTTCGGCTGCGCCAGCGCCATCGCCAGCACCTCCGTGCTCAGCGAGATGGTAAAGGGGATGACCCTGGAGGAGGCGTGGGAGGTGGACGCCAAGTCCGTGGTGGCCGAGCTGGGCGGCCTTCCCGAGAACAAGGTCCACTGCTCGGTACTGGGCGACAAGGCCCTGCGGGCGGCCATCAACGACTACTACCGGCGCCACGGCATGGAGGACAGGGTCCGCGAGCCCGGCTCCAGAACGGTCTGCGAGTGCCTGCAGGTTACCGAGGGTGACATCGAGGACGCCGTGCTGGAGGGAACCCGGACCTTCTACCAGCTGCAGGAGCACACCAAGATAGCCACCTCGTGCGGCCAGTGCGAGGACGAGGCCCGGGAGCTGCTGGAGCACTACCTCCAAAAGCACTTCGGCGACCAGGGATGCGCCATCCCGGAGATACCCGAAGGCTAGATCAGGGGATCTCCCCGGGCCAGTGGACAGCGAGCTCGGCACCCCCCCGGAGGAACACCAGCACGTCGATGCCGGCCTCGGTGCCCAGGGCGACACCGTCGCCCTCCAAACCCTCCGCCTCTACGGCCCAGTACTGGTACTCCTCGGTTCCGCGGCGGATTATGCGCATGGGCAGCATCTGCTGCGCCGACCAGATGGGCGAGGAGAAGAAAAGGCTGTCGTGCACCACGAAGCGCCTTCCCGTGGACTGCTCGGCGAACAGCAGCGCCAGGTCCTCGCCGCCCTCCGCCACCGGCGCGTCGAACCAGGGATCGTACACCTCCACGCTGTCCGGCAGCGGCCGGCCCAGAAGGGATACGGTGTAGAGGGTGTCGCTGCCGCCGTCACCGTGAAGGTCCAGTATGCGCACGTAGGTGCCGGCCCGGACCTCGGGGTCGACGTAGTCCGACAGCTCCGTTATCGCCCCCGCCCACAGGGCGGACGCCGCCAGCACCAGGCAGAGCAGGTTTCTCATGGCACCTCCCGTTGCCTCAGCACGTTGGGTCTCGAGTCCATGAGAAGATACGGTGATTCCCTGTCAGCGCAATGACGGTGCTCGGTCGCCCCGGCCGGTCAGCAGTTCCCGCAGCTCATCGGTGCCGGTAACCGGCAGGCCGCAGGCGAAGCCGCGGCATACGTAGGCCGCGGCCCTTCCTTCCACCGGGTTAGTGTCCGCGACGTGCGGCGCCAGCCGCGGCAGGAGGGTGTCCCCCGGCTCGCGCAGCAGGACCATGGCGGACCCCCGGGACAACTGTCTGGCCGCCTTCAGCAGGGCGGAGGCTGCGGGATCGTTCCCCTCCCCGCACACCACCACGTCAACCTGCGGGGAGAGCATTTCCTCCAGGGCGGCCATGGCCATGGCGTGCGCGGAGGGGGCTGCGGCGGCATACGGTGCGTACTCCGCCAGCAGTCCGTCCAGCCTCTTCCGGAAGCGGGGCCTGCCTGTAAGTCTCCACAGTCGGTGCAGGTTCTGCAGCGTCACCGAGTTCGCCGAGGGCAGAGCCCCGTCGCCAATCTCCCGGGGCCTGGCGGGGAGCTGCGAGTCCGCCGCGGAGATGGAGTACAGCGCGCCGCCTTCGCTGCCGAACCTGTCCTCGAGGTCGTCCATCAGGTCCATGGCCCTTTCCAGGCGGCGGTGGTCCTGCGTTGCCTGGTGAAGCTCCAGGAGCCCCCACGCCAGGAAGGCGATGTCGTCGGCGAAGGCCTCTATGCCCGCCCTCCCTTCCCGCCAGCGGTGCAGCAGCCGTCCCCCGCCATCCCTGAGGCGGTCTTCCACGAAGTCCGCCGCCTCTCCGGCAGCCCGCAGGTAGTCCTCCCGGCCGAAGCTGCTTCCGGC
>JAWLEP010000023.1:0-44878 GCA_041686025.1 Candidatus Fermentibacteraceae bacterium | reverse complement strand
CTTCTCTGCAGCCCCAGGGCCGCCAGGCCCAGGAGGACGGCGAACCACAGGGTTGCGAATCTCATCAGCAGTGTGACGGCGGTGGCGGTGTGTACGGGCAGTGTGTCCGTGAGCAGGCCGTCTATGGTGATCTCCGTCAGGCCCAGGCCGCCGGGGATCATGGAGACCGCTCCGGCGATGGTGCCGGCGGCGTGGGCCAGCAGGGCCAGGCCGGCGCCTACGGTGTAACCCAGCGATCGGGCCACCGCGCAGAGCACCAGGGCCTCCGCGCCCCAGGAGAGTATGCCCAGGGGGACGGTGACCAGGAGGCTGCGGCCGTCCAGGAGGTTGGTGCAGTGGTCCTGGAAGTCGCAGATGCTCTCCCTTCGGCTGGCGAAGAAGCTGAACCTGCACAGGATGTTGGTGACGCAGCCGAAGGCCCTCTGTGAGAGCAGCACCACCATCACCAGCCCCACGAAGGCGGCGCCGGCGCCGGCGGCCAGGAGCCCGGTCCGTCCCCCCAGGAAGGCCGCGCCGATCAGGGCGATGACGATCATGCTTATCAGGTCGGTTATCCGCTCCGCCACCACCACCGGAGAGGTGCGGGAGACCTCTATCCCGTCCTCGCGGCGCAGCAGGTAGCACTTCAGCAGCTCGCCGAACTTCCCCGGGGAGACGGTCATGGAGAAGCCGGCCACGAAGACCGACAGGCTCCTCCGCCAGGGCACGAAGACCTCGACTCTTTGAAGGAAGTACTGCCACTTCAGGAAGCGCAGGAAGTAGTTCAGCAGGGGCAGGCCCAGTATCACCGGCAGCCAGGCCGGGTTCAGGCGGGCTACGGCCCGGCCAACCTCGGCGGCGTCTGCGTAGAGGACCATGCCGGTGTACACGGCGATGGCCAGGGCCAGCGACCAGAGGGCCTTCCGGAGGCCGCGGCCCTCCTTGCGCTCCAGGTCCCGGGCCGGCGCCTCCCGGTCAGCTGCCTGCGAGATGTCCCAGCTCCGTGTAGAGCCTGTCGTCCTCGGGGGTCTCCACCTCGTCGAGGATCTTCAGGGCCTTGCTGGCCAGGCGCGAGGACTCCTTGCCCTCCCCCTGGTCCCGGTAGGCGCGGGAGGCGATGGCCAGGGCGTTGGCCCGGCTGCGGGCGGTTACCTTCTGCGCCGGCATCAGCTCGTACCCGGTGAGGGCCTGAACCAGGGCCTGCCGGGAGTCGCCCCGCTTCATGCTCAGCAGGGCCAGGTTTATGTGGACCCCGCTCTTGGCACTGCCCTCTCGAAGGTCGAGGGCCTCCTCCAGAAGCTCCTCGGCCTCGTCGAGGCTGCGGCCGTCCTCTATCAGCATGGCGGCGAGGTTGACGTTTACCGTGGACCTCAGCTCGGGGTCCTTCTCCACGGCCTGGCGGTAGTACTGCTCGGCCTCCTCCCGGCTGTCCCGTCCGGCGGCTATGTAGCCCAGCTGGGCCAGGGCCCGCCCGCTGCCGTCGCCCCGCTCCATGGCGTCCATCACCAGCTCCTCGGCCCGCTCCAGCTGTCCGGAGCGGATGTGGAAGAAGACCAGGGCGTTGGTGAGGGGGTCGGAGACGCTTCTGCGGTCCATGTTGCGCTCCAGGTAGGAGATCATCTTCTCGATCTCCCCCCGGGCCGCCATCATGGACGCCCGGCGCAGCTGGTAGCGCTTCCAGGCGGAGGAGGTGAATACCTTCCTGGAGAGGTAGACGAAGACCCCCAGGAGCACGATTACAATTGCGAGCTTTACCCACATGTGTCAGACACCCCCGCCTGATAGCTGGTTGCGGTCGAACTCGGTGAAGTCGGGTATGGTGGAGTCGCCCTCCATGGGGGACATTCCCCGGTGGATGCGGCAGTAGTCCACCGGAGCGGTGCCCCGCCAGAACATCTCCTCGGTGGCGTTCTCGGCACAGGCCTCCACCGCCAGGTCCCCCGAGACCTTGCAGATGACCACCTTCTCGATGGTGCCCGGCTCGGGGCCGGGGAACTCCGGGGCGTCCTCCGGGTCGGCGTCGGCCAGGGCCCGGCGCATGAAGCGGTTCCACACCGGCAGCGCGATGCTGGAGCCGGACTGGCCCGAGTTCCACTGCCTCTGCAGGCGGAGACGGACCACGTGGTTGTCGTAGCCCACCCACACGCTGGCCACCAGGTCCGGGGTGAAGCCCACGAACCAGGCGTCGGCGTAGTCGCTGGTGGTACCGGTCTTGCCCCCGGCCTCCCGGCCGGCGTAGGGGCCTCCCCAGTACCAGCGGGCGCCGGTGGCCGTCCCCCCGCGGATGACGCTCTGCAGCATGCTGTTCATCAGGTAGGCGCCGGAGCGGGAAAGCACCCTGGTGCCGGGGTCCGGCTCCTCGTGGCTCTCCAGGACGTTGCCGTAGCGGTCCTCCACCCGGAGTATGGCCGTGGCGTCCCTGGCCAGGCCTCCGGTGGCGAAGGGTATGTAGCCCCGGGCCATCTCCAGGGGGTTGAGCATGGCGCTGCCCAGGGGAAGGGAGCTCACTATGGGCAGCCGGGACTCGATCCCCATCCTGTGGGCCCTGGCGGCCACCGCCTCCACGCCCACGGCCATCCCCAGACGCACGGCGGAGACGTTGTAGGACATGGCCAGGGCCCGGCGCAGAGTCGACATCCCGTGGAAGCGGTTGTCGTAGTTCCTGGGCCGCCAGAAGCCGGGGTCCATGTCCACTACCACCGGCTGGTCCAGAACCATGCTCCCCGGCGACCACCCCTGCTCCATGGCCTCGGCGTAGGCAAAGGGCTTGAAGGAGCTTCCCGGCTGCCGGCTGGCCTGCACAGCCCTGTTGTACTCGCTGTCCTCGAAGTCCCTGCCTCCCACCATGACCCGTACGTACCCGGTCCTGGGGTCCAGGGCCACCACCGCTCCCTGCACGTAGTCGGGGGCTCCGGAGGTGGTGTCCTCGACGGCCTGCCAGCGGTCGTAGGAGCTGGGGTAGCGCAGCCTCTCGGGGTCCTCCTCGAACTCCCCCGTCTCCGGGTCCCACACCGGCTCCTTGGCGGTGAGGACGCTGTCCAGGGCGAACTCCGCCGCCTCCTGCATCTCCTGGTCCAGCGTGGTGTAGACCCGGAGGCCCTCCTCGTAGACGGCGCTCCACCCGTAGCGGGACACCAGGTACTTGCGGACGTACTCGGTGAAGTAGTCCCTCTCCTGGGTCTCGGTGGGCCTGGTGATGTCCACCACCAGCGGCTGGGCCCGGGCGGCGTCGGCCTGGCCGGAGGTGATGTAGCCATCCTCCTCCAGCATGGATATGACCACGTTCCGGCGGCTGCGGCAGTTCTCGGGGTTGAGGACCGGATGGTACCTGGTGGGCGCCCTGGGAATGGCCACCAGGGTGGCCGCCTCCACCAGGGTCAGCTCGGAGGCGTGCTTGCCGCCGAAGTAGGTCCTGGCCGCCGCCTCGACCCCGTGGGCGCCGGAGCCGAAGTATATCTGGTTGAGGTACATCTCCAGTATCTGGTCCTTGGAGAACTGCTTCTCTATCTCCATGGCTATGAAGGCTTCCTGGATCTTCCTCTGGAAGGTCTGGTCCGGCACCAGGAAGAGCCTCTTGGCCAGCTGCTGGGTTATGGTGCTGCCGCCGTGGCGCTGGCCGGTACGTATGTCGTGGATCAGGGCCCGCATTATACCGCCTGTTACGTCCACGCCCCCGTGCCGGTAGAAGCTCTTGTCCTCCGTGGCTATCAGCCCCCTGATCACCCATGGGGACATCTCGTCGACGGGGATGGGGTAACGGTTCTCCACGAACACGGTGGAGACCAGCTCGCCGTGGCGGTCGTAGATCTCGGTGGCAGAGGAGAACTCCCGGCCCCGGAGCCCGGCCACCAGCAGCCCTCCCCGGGCCTGCCGGAAAGCAACGCTGCTGTCGTGGTAGACGCGCCAGAGGAACCCGGCCCCGAAGAAGGCGGCGCAGACCAGGACGATGGCGCCCCAGAACAGTACCGGGCGCAGCATTCGCATTGCCCGTCCGCCGCCTCTGCCGGGTGTGGACAA
The DNA here is from genome assembly GCA_041686025.1 of Candidatus Fermentibacteraceae bacterium. Lineage (GTDB taxonomy): Bacteria > Fermentibacterota > Fermentibacteria > Fermentibacterales > JCC-6 > JAWLEP01. The sequence goes on along the minus strand of JAWLEP010000023.1, from coordinate 40,882 downwards.
GTCAGCCGTTCCTTTCGCTGCGGGTCTTCGGTGACGGCGGGAATATAGCCAATGACGCACGAAGGACTAGGTTTGAGCGCCCCGCGGCCGGAGGGTCTCCGGGCCGCGTCGCGCCTAGGGCTGGACGGATGCGGAGTCCGCCGGCCCGCCGTCCTCCTCGGAGGAGAGGGAGGTCCGGGTCATCACCGGCACACCGTCGCGGTATCCCAGGCGGTACTCGTACTCATCGTCGTTGCCCACCAGGGCCACGTCCCGGCCCTCGCCGCCGGCGGAGGGCTCGGAGGCGAAGGCGGCGTGGTAGTCGCTTTCGTAGCCCAGGTAGCTGCGCCAGACCAGCCTGTAGCCGGTCTCGGTCCCCTCGAAGAGGTAGAGGTCTCCGGCCCAGTAGACCACCCTCTCGGGGTTGCGGTCCCCGTTCATCTCCACCCCCAGCGCCCGCCACACGGCGGCCCCTACGTCGTTCTCCCTTCTCTGCTCCAGCACCTGGGGGTCCAGCTCCAGGTAGAGCTCGTCCAGCGGCTCGCCCTCCCCCTCCGTCAGCAGGACGGGGTAGGTGCGGGAGACCGAGTCGGAGGCCTCCACCAGGTTGCTGACCGACAGGAAGTAGCTCCGCAGCATTGCCAGCCGCTCCATCTCCTCGGCCAGGTCGGGCTCCTCGTACCTGCCGGTCTGCCGCAGCTCCTGCATGGCCTCGTGCCGGGTGCGGAGCACAGCCTTGCTGAGGTAGCCCAGCTCCCTCCAGGCCGCCACGAAGCCGTGGAGGTCCAGGGGGACGCTGTCCAGCTGGTAGGTGGCCCTGTCCTGGATGATCTGGTACTTGGCCGACCTTCTGATGTTGCTGTATGCCAGTCTGTTGTAGCTGTCGTAGTCCAGCTCGCACACGTAGGCGGTGAAGCTGTCTCCGGCGGCCTTGGCCGCGTGCCACGAGGAGTAGCTGCGCAGGGAGTCGATACTGCAGTCGTCGTAGAGCATCCTGGCTATCCGTATCTCGCTGAGGACCCTTGGGTTCTCCAGGACCAGGCCGGCGAGGTGCTCCACAGTGAGGGAGTCGGCCACCGTCTGCGGTATCTCCTCGCCGAAGCCCTCTATGAGCCAGCGGCCGCCCACCAGTCGGAAGTCTATGCGGACTATTGCCGGCAGCGACTGCCGGGATATGGCGCAGCTGTAGGTGGTCCTGGAGGCGCCGGTGCTGTCGGTGAAGACCTCCGAGAGCCTCCCGCCGGCGTCGAAGCCGCGCCATCTGCCGAAGACGTCCCGGGGCAGCTCCCCCGAACCCACCAGGGAGTCCCGCAGGGAAGGCACCAGAAGATCGTAGCAGCCGGGGTCGTTGCGGCCCAGCAGGTCGGAGAACTCCAGGGCCACCTCCAGGGGGGTGGCAGGCGCCACCACCACCGGGTCGTCTCCGGAGGGCGCGGGAACGTCCGGAGAGGGCTCGGGGCCGTCGCCGCAGGCCAGCGCCAGAAGGAGCGCCGCAACCGCCGATGTCCACAGCGCCGCCGTCCTCATACGTTCACCGCCGTCACCCTGACCATCTCCTCCGGCGTGGAGCTGCCCTCCAGCACCTTCATCCTGGCGTTCTCCCTGAGGGTGGTAAGGCCCTGTTTCTTCGCCAGCCTTCTTATGCTGTCCACAGATCCTCCGCCGGTGAGGGCCTCCCTCAGGGGCTCGGTTATCTGCATCACCTCGAAGATACCCGTTCTGCCCTTGTATCCCGTACCCCTGCAGGCCCTGCACCCCCGGCCGCGGCGAAGGGTGAGGTCCTGGCCGGGGTCGATTCCCAGGGCGCCGAGCACCGCCGGCGACGGCTGGTACTCCTCGGCGCAGCTCTCGCAGACGGTCCGCATCAGCCTCTGAGCCACCACGCCCACCAGGGTGCTGGCGATCAGGTAGGGCTCTATTCCCATGTCCACCAGCCTGACGGCGGTGGTAGCCGTATCGTTGGTGTGTATGGTGCTGAGCACCAGGTGCCCGGTGAGGGCCGAGCGCATGGCGCTGCGGGCGGTCTCCTCGTCCCGGACCTCACCTACCATGATGATGTCCGGGTCCTGCCTGAGCACGTGGCGCAGGGCGGTGATGAAGGTCAGGTTCACCGCCGGCTGGACGGCTATCTGGTTGAACTCGTCGGTGATGAACTCCACCGGGTCCTCGATGCTGGTGATGTTCTTCTCGGAGGTGGCCAGCGCCGTGAGGGTGGAGTACAGGGTGGTGGTCTTGCCGCTTCCGGTGGGGCCGGTCACCAGTATCAGGCCGTAGGACCTGTCCACCATGTCGCGGTAGACCTCCAGGTCCTTCTCCGACAGCCCCAGGGTGGACAGGTCCTGCATCAGTATGGCCGGGTCCAGTATGCGCAGGACCGCCTTCTCGCCGAAGGCTATGGGGACCGTGGAGGTCCTTATCTCCACCGGCTTCCCCTCGAAGCTGGTGCGTATCCTGCCGTCCTGGGGCCGGCGCTTCTCGGCGATGTTCATTCCCGAGACCATCTTGATCCGCGACAGGATGGGCAGGTGGAGCTTGCGGGGTATGGTGTAGATGGTGTGCAGGACGCCGTCGATGCGCAGCCGGACCGCTATGCCGCTGCGGTGGGGCTCCAGGTGTATGTCGCTGGCCCGCTCCTCGAAGGCGTACTGCATCAGGTGGTTCACCGCGTTGACTATGGGCCGGTCGGTGGGCTCGATGCCCCCTCCGGTGTCGCTGGACACGTACCTCTCGAGGTTGCCCAGGTCCACGTCGCCGGGCCTGGCCCCCATCTCCTCGGCGGCGGCCACCAGGGAGCTGTGCAGCCCGTAGAACTGCCGGATCACCTTCTGCACCTCGCTGGGTCGGCTGACGTAGAGCTCGATCTCCCGGTCCAGCTGGTGGGTCAGGTCCTCCAGGGGCCTCATGTCCAGCAGGTTGGAGGTGGCGATCTTCAGCGTCTGGCCGTCCTCGGCGAAGGCGATCAGGCCGAAGTTCCTGGCGTAGGCCCCGGGCAGCGACTCGGTGACCACCTCGTAGTCCAGATCCAGCGGGTCCAGCTCCTTGTAGGGGAGCCCCACCACGTCGGCGATGAACCTGTAGAGCTCCTCCTCCCGGACCAGCCCCTTCTGCACCAGCAGCTGAAGCAGCGGCGTCTCGTCCTTGCTGCGGAGCCTGGCCAGGCGCTCCTCTCCCGCCTCCGTGAGAAGGCCTGCGTTCCTCAGCCGCTTCTCGAATCCGTCCAGCTTCAGTCTCGGGTAGTTTCTCACAGAACCTCCAGCACCAGGTCATCCGGCGGCTGCGCGTCCCAGACCATGGCCCCGCCGATCCGCTCCGAGGCCCTCTCGGCGTCTTCGGCGCAGGCGGCGTGGACCAGACCCACAGGTTCCCCTGCGGAGACCCCGGTTCCCGGCTCCACCAGGGACTCCCATCCCACCCTGTGGTCGATGGAATCGTCCGTGGAGTAGCGTCCGCCTCCCAGCTCGCGGACCGCCTCTCCCACCTCGCGGGCGGCGGGGCCGGCCAGCAGCCCGGAGCGTCCGGCCCTGACCTCCAGCCTCACCGGGGCGGGTTTCCGGGACCGGAAGCTCTCCAGGCTTCCCCCCTGTGCCTGCACCATGCGCCGGAATACCTCCATGGCCGCCCCGTCGTCCAGCCTGGATGTGCAGAGGTCGACGGCCTCCTCCGGGCCCTGGGCCGCTCCGGCCAGCTCCACCATCCCGGCGGCGAGACGGACCGTGAGGCTTCGAAGAGCCGCCGGGCCTCCCCCCTCCAGCAGGGCCAGGCACTCGTCCACCTCCAGGGCGTTCCCCACCATCCTGCCCAGCGGGTAGTCCATGGAGGTGAGAAGGGCGCTGGACCGGCATCCGAACTCCCCGGCTATCTCCACCAGCGTACGGCCCAGCTTGCGGGCGTCATCGAGGCCGCTGACGAAGGCGCCGTCGCCGCACTTCACGTCGAAGACCAGCACGTCGGTGGACTCCGCCAGCTTCTTGCTCAGTATGCTGGCGCAGATCAGGGGAATGGAGGTCACCGTGGAGGTGGCGTCCCGCAGGGCGTACAGCTCACGGTCGGCGGGGGCCATCTCACCGGTCTGGCCCATCATGCACACCCCCAGGTCGTTCACCTGCGCGGCGAACTCCCGAAGCGTCAGGTCCACCCTCATCCCCGGTATGGATTCCAGCTTGTCCAGCGTGCCGCCGGTATGCCCCAGGCTCCTGCCGCTGACCATGGGGACCCGGAGGCCGCAGGCGGCGGCCAGGGGGGCCAGGACTATGGAGACCTTGTCGCCCACCCCTCCGGTGCTGTGCTTGTCGGCCAGGGGGGGGCCGTCGCCCCACTCCAGCGAGCTGCCGCTGTCCCGCATGGCGGCGGTGAGGGCCACGGTCTCCGCCCGGGAGAGGCCCCTGATGTAGGCCGCCATGAGGAAGGCTGCGGCCTGGTAGTCGGCCACCCGGCCTTCGGCCACACCGGCGGCCAACTCGTAGAGGTCCCCCCTCGGGACCTCCCGCCCGTCGCGCTTGGCCGCTATCAGATCGGTTACCTTCATGCTCCGCCCTGGAGTATCCCCAGGCTGAAGGGGTCGAAGAATATCACGGCGGCCGCCGCCAGAAGGACCGCGATCACTATCCAGACCCACAGGTAGGAGCGGGACAGACCCTCGGCCTCCAGGAACTCGGCCACCGAGCACTCGCCGTCGGGAAGGTCGGGGTGGACCACCCTGTCGAAGGTGCGGATCTGGCCCCTCTTGAGCATGCGCTTCACCGTCTGGGGAGTCGCCGCCTCCAGGCGGCCCTGGAGCGTGTCTATGGAGTAGGGCTCGCCGCTCTCGTCTCCGGTGGGCGCAAGCTCCTCTTCGTCCTCTTCGTCGCCCCCGGCATCCGGCTCCGCCTCGGCGCTTTCGCCCTCCTCGCCGGCCTCGTCCGGCTCGTCCTCCTGCCGGCCTTCGTCCCTATCCTCCGCCTCGGGGGCGGCCTTCGCCGGCTCCTCCGGCGCTTCGGGCTCCTCGGGCTCCTCGTCCTCGGGAGGCTGGCCCCAGGCCCCCTCCGGCCAGAGCTCGGGCTCGAAGAGGCCGCATTCGCCGATGGGCTCCCATTCCCCGCCGGAGAGCAATATCTCCGCCTCCGGGGGAATCCTGGACTCCCGGATCCATCTCCTGACCGTGTCGGTCTGGCCGGGATGGTACTCCCTGCCGTCTATGCGGATCACGGGGACATCATCGGTATCCTCGTCGGGCAGCTCTCTCAGGTAGGGGGCAAGCCTGGGCAGCCCGCTGGCCAGCACACCCCCGGGAGGGGTCCTGGGGCCCTCAATCTCCGTCCCCACGGTGAGCCTGCCCTCCCTGGCCCAGAGAACCACCGTGTCGAAGTCCGGGGCGGTGTAGGACCGGTCTCCGATGGTCACGTGCCACCAGCTCTCCGGCGAGAGCAGCTCTGCCAGCCCCTCGTCGTCGGAGACCGGGTGCCAGTCCTCGCCGCCGGCGCGCCGCATCTGGTCCTCGCCGGATATGCGGAGCTCCCGGGCCCAGGTTTCCAGCGTCTCCCGGTCCGGTGCCCTGTAGATCCTGCCCTTGTGCCTGACCTCGTAGGCTGACGACTGAGCCATATGTCCCCCCTGCTGTCCCCGTGGCCCGGCTGGCCCGGTATCTGACCCGTACAGGGCGGCCGCAGCCGCCAGCCGGCGGACGCGGCCCCCAGGAAATGCGTATACTCTACCCGTCAGGGGCTGTCAACGTTCTCCGAGGCCCCATACAGACTGCGTTCAAGCCTGGTCTCATACATGTTCCTCGTGCCGGCGGACTCCCTCCTGCCGCGTCCCGGCGGACCTTCCCACCGGGCGGCTCTGAATACCAGCGTGTCCCCTTCCACCTCATCCAGAGTTCCCTGCCGCAGCCAGCCCTTTCGCTGGGCTATGGCCGCCAGCCTCTCCAGGTAGGCGCGCCAGTACCCTGGAACCTCCCCGCCCGCGAAGAAGCGGTGGTAGAGCCTGGGGCCGGGCAGTATGGAGACCAGAAAGGCGGTCTGAAGGACCGAGAGGCTCCCGGCGGGGGTGTCGAAGTAGTAGAGGGCGGCCTCACCCACTCCGAACACGTCCGGCCCCATCTCCACGATGTTGGCGTACAGCTCCAGCATCCTGTCCTTGCTCAGGTAGCGCTCCATCCGCCAGGCCAGGAAGATCTCCTGCAGCTTCCGCGACAGCACCTTCTCCCGCTCCAGGAAGAGGTTCTTGGCCAGCTGCATGGTGATGGTGGAGCCTCCCCGCCTGAATGACCCCGACTCCACATCCGCGATTATGGAGTTGCGTATGTGGTACTGGCAGAACCCCCGGTGGGAGCGGAAGGTGGCGTCCTCGGCGCACAGCAGCAGGGGTTCCCAGGCCGGGGGAAGCTCCTCCAGGGTCAGGAAGCCCGGGTTGGCGGCGGTGTCCAGGGCGATGGTCCGCGCGTTGCCCCAGCTGTCCTCCATTGCGCAGACCGCGCCGGTGTCCCTCAGCCGGCCGAAGCGGACGGGGCTGTACTCCACCCTGAGGCGGGAGACGTCCACGTCGGCCCGGAAATCGCAGCTGTCCGGAGTGTCCCAGTCCAGGACGCACTCCACGCTGAAGGCCGCCGAGCCTCCCAGGCTCAGGCCCCGGAGCCTGCCCAGGAGCGGGTCGGGCACGGAAGCCGCCAGCTCCCGCCCCCCCAGGGAGTCCGACCACGCCCGCAGCCGCAGCCTGGGGCCGGGCCGGGGCCTGTAGTCCAGATCGAAGAGAAGGCCGGCCTCCCCCACCGCCAGGCTGCCGGCCCTCACGGCCAGCAGGCCGGTCTCCGGCGACCAGGTTCCCCGGCACATCAAGTGGGCGGTCATGTCCAGCGTGTCGGAGCAGAGCTCGGGGTCGTAGAGGCGAAGGGGATCCACCCCCATCGAGCAGGCAAAGGCCACGGGGCAGCCCTCCCTGACCCGTACCGTGGCGATGCCGGCAGGGCGAAGGCTGGCGTATTCCAGGCCGGCTATTGCGGTCCGCTCCTCCATCCAGGAACCGAAGCTGTCCAGCCTGAGGGTAAGGGTTGCGGATATCCCCCGGCCGCTGTCACTCAGCGACACGGGCATGTCCACCGGCTCGCCGTCGATGGCGGTGACCCGGCCGGAGAGGCTGATCCCGGACTCCCCCGTCGTACCCGAGAGCCGGGCGTCGTACCTCCTGCCCTGCAGGCGCACAGGCAGCCCGCCGCCGAAGTGCGGGACACTGGAAAGGCCGATGGTGAGCAGGCTGAGGCTGTCGGCGTGGGTGCCCCTTCGCAACCCGATGAGGGCCCTTCCCCAGCTTCCCTCCATGGCGGCCAGCATCCGGCTTCCGCCGCCCCAGACCGCGCCCTCGCAGACCGATGAGTCGGCGCCGTCTTGCAGGAGTATGCCGCTGAAGGCCACGTCGGGGAGGGATGAGGAGCTCCCTCCGTCCCCGCTCCCGCCTTCGGCCAGGCTGCGCAGGTCGGCGGTGCCGCCGCGGACGGATACCATGGAGGGCCGCGGAGACAGAGGCGACCCCTCCAGGAGGACCACCACCTCCTCCAGCTCCACCCCCCTGCCGGGGAGGGCAACCCCCTCCAGTATCACGCAGCCGGGGCCCAGCCCGATTGCCTCGGCCCGGGCCCGCGGGTCGTGCCTCCGCAGCCGTTGCATGACCCCGTGGCGCGCCAGCAGCTCACCCGCCATCAGCAGGGCCAGCAGGACTGCCGCCGTAACGGCTGCAACCAGCACGGCCCTCAGCGTCGCTTCTCTGGGGAGGCGGCTCAACAGGCCCTCTCGAAGCTCGGGCTAGCGGGGCAAGGCCCCGGCAGCCTCTTGCAGTATCGCCCGGGCCGCGTCCGCAGGGGAGTCGGCCCTGGTCACCGGCCTGCCCACAACCAGGGCGGACGCCCCGGCGGCCATGGCCTCGGCGGGGGTAGCCACCCGCTTCTGGTCGTCGCGGCGGTGTCCGGCCGGCCGCACTCCAGGGGTTATCACCAGGAAGTCGTCTCCGCAGGCCCGGCGGACCGCGGCCGCCTCCCGGGGCGAGCAGACCACGCCGTCCAGCCCCGCCGCGGATGCGGACTCGGCCAGACGGACCACCAGGTCCTCGGCGGGGAGCCCTATCGACATGGCGCTCAGATCGCCGCGGCCCAGGCTGGTGAGCACAGTGACGGCGATGACGCTGAAACGACCGTCAGCCGCTTCCGCAGCCGCCCGCATCATCTCCCGGCCGCCGGTGGCGTGGACGTTCACCACCGCCGGCTCCATGCCGGCCACCGCCCGGACGGCTCCCGCCACCGTATGGGGGATGTCGCAGAACTTGAGGTCGAGAAACACCGGCAGGCCCAGGGATGCCAGGCGGCGGACCATCTCCGTCCCCCGGCTGAGGTAGAGCTCCAGGCCCACCTTCACTCCGGCCCCCTCGATTCCCGCCAGCTCCTCGGCCAGGGGGAGAAGGCCGTCTCCCAGCTCGGTGGTCAGGGCCACGTACAGACGTGTCGGCATCGGTCCTCCATTCGGCTTTGTCCGCTGTCCGGCTCAGTCCGGGGAGGACACCACCGTGAGCTCCACCCTGGCCACGCCGGACTTCTTCATGTCGATTCTCTCCGCGGCTGCCTCGGTCAGGTCGATGATCCTGCCGCCCACGTAGGGGCCCCGGTCGTTGACCCTGACCGTCACCTCCTTGTCGTTGGCCATGTTCCTCACCCGTACCATGGTGTCGAAGGGCAGCGTCCGGTGGGCACAGGTGAGCCGGCGGGTGTCGAAGGTCTCCCCATTGGCCGTCAGGCGGCCCTGGAAGCCCTCCCCGTAGTAGGAGGCAACCCCCCTCTGGGTGTAGCCCGGAATCGCCGCCACCGGTCCGGTGCCGCCCCCCCTGTAGACGGGCCGGGGCCGGAGGCAGGAGACGCCGAGGAGGAAAAGGGCCGCGGCCAGGAGGGCCGGAAGGCCTCTCACCGCAGCAGCTCCCCGGCGTCGCGCAGCAGCTCCCCCGCGGCGCAGGGCCTGCGGAGTACCAGTGATCCCACCTGCACCATCTCCGCGCCGGCGGCCATCAGCTCCAGCAGGTCCTCCGCCCGGGAGACGCCCCCCGAGGCCAGCACCGGGACCCCCACCGCCTCGGACACGGCGTGTACGCTGGCCACCACCAGGGGCAGCAGCGCGGGGGAGGTGTACCCGGCCACCCCGCGGCGCATGGCGGGCCTGCCGGTGCGCCAGTCCACCTTCATGCCCAGGAACGTGTTGCATACCGTAATGGCATCGGCACCCCCGGCGCAGGCGGCCATGGCGGTCTCCGCCATGTCACCGGCGTTGGGGGTGAGCTTGACAGAGAAGGGGCGGGAGGAGGCGCTGCGGACCAGGGCGGACACCCGCTCCACCACCAGGGGGTCGGCCCCGAAGGACATCCCTCCCCTGGCCACGTTGGGACAGGAGACGTTGACCTCGTAGCCGAAGGGCACCGGCGACCCCTCCAGCAGCGACACCACCTCGGCGAACTCCTCCTCGGTATCCCCGGAGACGTTCACTATCACCGGGCAGGGCAGGCTGTCGGCCTCCGGCAGCACCTCGCGGACGATGTGGTGGACCCCGGGGTTGGCCAGGCCGATGGAGTTCAGCAGGCCCATCCGGGTCTCCCAGACCCTGGGAGGCGGGTTGCCGGCCCGGGGCCGGAGGGTAGTGCCCTTGGAGACCACGGCGGCCACCCCCTCCAGGCATCCCATCCGGTGCAGCTCCAGGCCGAAGCCGGCGGTGCCCGAGGCCAGCATGACGGGGGAGCCGAAGGTCCGGCCCCAGAGGCTGCAGCGCAGGGAGTCGACCCTTCTCAAGGCAGCGTCTCCCTCCAGGCGTTCCAGTCGATGCGGTCCGCGGCGATCACCGGCCCGTCGGTGCAGCACTTCAGGTAGCCGTCAACGGCGGGGATGGCGCAGCCCTCGCACACTCCCCAGCCGCAGGCCATGCGGCTCTCGGTGCTCACCTGCACCCGGTCCAGCCTGCCCGGGGGAATCAGCCGGGCCACCGCCTCCATCATGGCCAGCGGCCCGCACAGCGCCACGTGGTCGTACTCCTCCCAGTCCACCCCTTCGCAGAGCGCCGTGACCAGGCCGCAGGAGCCCCGGCTCCCGTCCTCCGTGGCGCAGCTGACGTTCGGGCAGCCGGCCTCCAGCAGGTGGTCGGCGTCCCTGGCCCCCAGCAGCGTCCTGCGGACATCCACCCTCCGGGAAAGCAGCGGGAAGCCGGCGGCCCCCATGCCCCCGCCGATGAGGAGCCAGTCCCCCGGAAGCGTCTGGTAGCCCCGGCCCAGCGGTCCCAGTACCCGGCGCGACTCGCCCCGCCCGCAGCGTCCCAGGGCCCGGGTGCCGCCTCCCACCTCCTCGAAGACCACGGTGAAGGTCCCCGCGGAAGGGTCGACGTCGCTTACGGTAAGGGGACGGCGGGTCATGGGGAAGGGCCCCTGCTCCTGCACCTCGATCTGCACGAACTGCCCGGGGACCGCCGTCCGGGCCAGGGAGGGAAGGCGGTAGGTCTGACGGATCACACAGGGGAGCGGGGCCTCCGCCTCCACCAGCTCGGCGGCTGCATCCACCGGCACCGGCTCAGCCAACCCTACTCCCCGTCTCCGTCTCCGTCGCCGTCTCCATCACCGTCACCGTCACCATCGCCGTCTCCGTCGTCGCCCTCCTCCACCTCCAGGCCGTAGAGCCTCTGCTCGGCCTCGATTCCCTCCACGGTCAGGGGGTAGTCCCCGGCAAGCTCCCGAAGGTAGCCCTCCACCACGGCGTCGTCCTGCCGCGAGCCCTCGGCGGCCACATAGGCGGCCCACAGTATCTCCGGCCTGGCATCGTAGCTCCAGGGGGAATCGACCAGGGCGTCCAGACGCTCCCAGGCCGACTGGTAGTCGCCGCGGTCGATCTCCTCCCAGGCCCTTTCCAGGACGGCGGAGGGCCTGTCCAGGGCCGACGGGCCCGGGGCGAGGCCCAGGGAGTCCTCGATCACGGTGGCCAGGTCGCTGCTGTCGGCCTCCTCCCTTACCGAGAGCAGCAGCGCCCGGGAGGAATCTGCGGGAAGAACCGAGGCCAGGGCGGCCCTGGCGTAGGACCGTATCCTCCGGTGGTCGCTGTCTGCCAGCTGGCTCAGCTCCCGCAGGGCCAGGGAGTCGCCCCGGCCGTAGAGCTCCCGGCGCTTCTCCGCGATCATCAGCCTGTACCTGTTGCGCTCCAGGCCGCTCTCCGCCTCCACCCGCTCGTGGTAGGACTGCAGCAGCTCCAGGTCGTACTTCCTGTTCTCCGCCAGCCTGATCCAGAGGTAGTCGCCCCTGCGGCCGGCAAGCTCCTCCAGCTCGTCCATGGCGTCCAGCCTCCTGTCCTGCCGCTCGAGAAGCATGGCTCTCCGGTAGAGGCCCTCCGCCCCGAACTGCCGGTAGGAGTCCTTCTCGGCAGCGTTGAGGTAGGCGCCCAGCGCCGCGCTGGTGTCCCCCACCATCTCCCTGGCCTTGCCCCGGAGAAGCGATATCTGGGCCAGCTCCAGGTCGGAGCGGTACCCGGCCAGGAGCCGCTCCAGAACCGTGGCCGCCCGGGAGGGCTCTCCGGCCTCTATGTAAGCCTCGGAAGCCTTGAGCATGGCCCGGAAGTACCCGTCGCCCCTGCCGAACACCTCGGCGGCCTCCTGGCAGACCGAGGCGGCACTGTCCGCCCGGCCCACTCCCAACAGGGCATTCCCCCTGGCCAGAACCAGCTCTGCCCGAAGGCTGTCGTCGTCCGGGCTCTGCAGCGTGTCCAGCACGGACAGCGCCCGTTCCGACCTTCCGTCGGTGACCAGGGCCTCCGCCAGCAGCAGGCGTGACCGGAAGAACATCTTCTCGTCCTCCGGGGAGACCTCCTCCAGGGAGGCCACCGCGTCCCCGTAGCGGCCCAGCTCCATGGCGGCCATTCCCATTCCCAGGCCGGCGCGGTCCACCTTCTCCCTGTCCTCGGTCATCACCATTACCGAGGAGTAGGCCCGCATCGCCTCCTGGAACCTGGAGGTGCCGCTGCCGGTGAGCGTTCTGCGTCCCAGCTGAAGCATTGCGTCGCCCATGAGGAGCTGGGCGTCGTCCACCCACCGGCTGTCGCTGTAGTCGCGCAGCACCTTTCCGGCACCCTCTATCGCCGCCTGCAGGAGGTCCTCCTCCGAAGCCATGGGGTCTTCGGGGTTCTCCGCCGCCAGCTCCAGGGCCTCCTCGTAGCTCTCCCTGGCGTTGTAGAAGGTGTTGTAGTAGGCGCAGGAAAGCCCCGCCAGCGCGGCGGCCAGCATCAGAGCGCGCACCGCAGCGGCCGGCCTACTCGACAAAGCTGCCGTCCATGTAGAGCAGCCTCTCCCGCCAGACCGCCCGCACGCGTCCGTGGAGGACCCTGCCCATGAAGGGGGTGTTCATGGACTTGGAGAAGGTGCCCACATCGGAGAGGGTGTACTCGCGGTCGGGGTCGAAGAGGACCAGGTTGGCCGGGGCCCCGGATTCCAGGCGGGGAGGCTCCAGCCCCAGCAGACGGGCGGGAGCGGTGCAGAGAAGGGATATCACCGCCAGGGGCGTCATCATGCCCTCGCCCCCCAGCACGGCGAGGGACACGGGAAGCAGCGTCTCCAGGCCCGTTATGCCGAAGGCGGCCCGGGCCATGGGCAGGCTCTTCCGGGCGGATGCGTGGGGGGCGTGGTCGCTGGCCAGGCAGTCCACCCTCCCCCTGGCCACGTGCCTCACCAGCCCCTGGCGCATCTCCTCCGACCTCAGGGGAGGGTTCATCTTGGCCATGGGGCCGGCGGCCAGGGGCTCCTCGCTGTTCAGTGCAAGATGGTGCGGGGTGACGTCGCAGGTGGCCCTGAAGCCGGCCTCCTCCGAGCGGGAGGAGTCCACCAGGGCCACGCTGCGGGTGCATGACAGGTGGGTGAGATGGAGCCTGCCTCCCGTACCCCTGGCCACCTCCAGGCAGCGGGCCACGTCGCCGGTCTCCGCCTGGCAGGGGATGCCGCCCACCTCCAGCTTCTCCGCGACGGGACCCTCGTCCAGACTGCCTCCCTGGGTGAGGGACGGCAGCTCCGGATGCTCAACCACCATCCCCCCGAAGGCCGAGGTCCTGCGCAGGGCCTCCCGCAGAAGGGCCCCGTTCCAGACCGGGCTGCCGTCGTCGCTGAAGGCGGTGGCGCCCAGGGCGTGCAGGGCCTCGTAGTCCACCGGCTCACGGCCCTGCCTCCCCATGGAGACGCAGGGTATGGGGCAGACCCGGGCCAGCCCCAGGTCTTCGGCCTTCTCCAGCAGCGGCGCCAGAACCTCCTCGCTGTCCAGGGGAGGGTCGGTGTTGGGCATCATGCCCACCGCGGTGACCCCGCCGGCGATGGCGGCCCGCAGGCCGGACTCCAGGGTCTCGGCTTCGTCGCCCCCGGGCTGCCTGAGATGGACGTGCATGTCCACCAGGCCCGGGAAGACCCACTGGCCGGAGCCGTCTATCTCCCGCGGGCAGCCCGTCGGGGCATCTCCGGTCTGCACCGAGTCGATGCGGCCGTCCTCCAGCACGATGTGCCCCACCGCGTCGCTGGCCGTGGCCGGGTCCAGTATCCTGACATCCTTCAACAGCGTTCTGGGCATGTGGTCGGTGTCACCTCTTCAGAGACTGCTAGTCGGAGTAGTCCTCGCCCTCCGACTCCTCGTCGCTGCCGTAGTCGGGGGCACGCTCGGGAACGCACTGGGCCCTGTCTGCAACTATCCGCTGCTCGGGCATGGAGTTCCAGTCGCCCCTCTCCAGAATGCTCTCTATGACCTTTGTGGACGTCCCGGTGGAGCCGAAGCTCTCGAAGAAGCGGAGGGCCCATCTCTCGGTCTCGTCCACGATCCTGGACCGGTACTCGTCGGGCAGGGACATTATCCGGTGGTGGAAGGGCAGGTTGGCCTTCTTGTAGTTGCCCGACGCCCGGGAGTAGCCCTGGGAGTCGGCCCACTCCACCATCTCCCTCCACAGCTCCTCGGGGATGCCCTTGTCGGGGCGCTTCACGTAGGAGCCGTCCTCGATTATGGCGTTGCCGCTCTCCTCGTCCACCTCCAGGCCGAACACCAGGTTCTGCCACAGGGTGCCCACGTTGCCCTTGTTTATGCCGTACTTCCGGAAGCGGCCCACCTTGTCCAGTGGGGTGCCGCTTATCCCGTGCTGGGCGATGACGGCGCCGTAGCGGCCGATGGTCTCCGCCACCTCGGCCGTCCTCTCGAGGTCGATCCCCTCGGCCTCGCCCTTGCTGGTGTCATAGGTGCCGTGCTTGGAGCCGTTGGAGATGGCCAGGTAGTCGGGGAACACGCCCCAGCTGTTCAGGCCTCCCACGAAGTAGTCGGCCTCCTCCACCGTGGTGAGCTCGCCGGGGCCCTTGATCTCCCCCACCTCGGCCTCCAGACCGATGTAGTTCGGGATGTGCATGCCTATGTCGCGGGTGTATACGAGGTTGGGATAGTCCGGGTTGTGGGAGGCGTCTATGGCCACGGAGGTCCAGCCCTGCCCGATGGCCCAGGGCACGGTGGACACCGCCTCGTCGCGGTCCTCCTCGCACTTCACCGCGTAGTGGTCCATGTGCAGAGCGTAGACGAAGCCGTCGCCCACCATGCTGGAGTACATCATGGCGTACTGGGGCAGGTTGTGAAAATGCACGCCGGTGTATCCGTTCTCGGACTTGGCCAGCTCCAGCAGGACGAAGGAGTCCGCCTTCTTCGCGGCCCGGAAGATCCCCTGGGCGCTGAGGGGGTTTCGGATGTTGGCCGCCAGCACGATGGCCTCGTTCTCCCTGGCCGTCCTGGCGATGTCCCTTCCGCTGACCAGGCCGCACCTGCTTCCCGGCATGGCCAGGCGCACGTTCAGGGGCCTGAGATCGAGGAAATCGCTGTACCTGCTGCTGTCCATGATGCCTCCTTCGGAATATGCCTGCTATTGACCGGATGACGCTGTTGGTTAATATGCTCCAATCAACGGTGGGAGGTAAGCCCCATGGCACGGAGAGAGAGCAACAGGCTGGCCCTTGCCATCACCGGTCTGGCCCTGCTGGCAATCAAGTACGGCTTCAGCCTCGGGGCGAGACTGGGCGCCGGCCTGCGGGCCGAGGACCTGGCCCTGCTGGGCTTTGCCCTGTTCTGGCTGGCCGGGGATCTACTCTCCCGCAGAGGGCCGCTTCGGGACTTCGGAGCCGACCTGTGGGCCGCCCTCTTCGCCAGCGGATACGCGCTGGCCCTGGCCGTATCTCTGGGCATCTTCCTGGTGGGCCGCATCTCCGCCTGGGAGCTCTACGCAGCGGTCTACGCGGCCAGCGTGGTCTACATCTCCCTCAGCGCAACAAAGGTGATGATAGCCCAGCTGGGCTCGTGGATAATGTCTACGTTCACCCCCTCCCTGATCCTGCCGGTCTCGTTTCTGGTGGTGATCACCGTGGGCACTGTCATGCTGATCCTGCCGGGGGCCACCAGGGAGGGCATCTCTGCCCTGGACGCGCTGTTCACCGCCGCCTCGGCCACCTGCGTAACCGGCCTGATCGTGGTGGACACGGGCACCGCCTTCACCACCTTCGGACAGCTTGTGATAGCTATCCTCATCCAGATCGGCGGACTGGGGCTGATGACCTTCGTGGCCTTCTTCACGCTGTACCTCAGCAGGTCCTCGGTGAGCTACAGGCACGCCCTGTCGCTGAGCCGGGTGATGGACACCGACTTCGTAAGCGACATCAAGAGCATGATGGGGGCCATCGTGGCCTGGACGCTTTCCATCGAGGCCGCCGGCGCCTTCCTGCTGTACATCGTTTGGCGGCCGATCATGGCTGGATCCTCTCAGCTGAACGTGATCTGGCACTCGATATTCCACAGCATCTCCGCCTTCTGCAACGCCGGCTTCAGTCTCAACACCACCAACCTGGAGCGCTTCTCGGGCTCCCCGTCCACCTGCCTGATAATGGGTACCCTGATCGTGCTGGGAGGACTCGGATTCGGGGTCCTTGCCGCACTGGGCGCAACGGTCATGGCGCGGGTGCGCAGCGGAAGGGCCGCCCGCCTCTCGGTTCAGACCAGGTTCGTTCTCCTCTGCACAATCGTCCTCGTAGTGGGGGCCTTTGCAGCCTTCCTGCTGCTGGAGTGGAACAACACACTGGCAGGAATGACCCTGGGCGACAGGCTGGCCAACGCCTACCTGCAGGCGGTGACTCCCCGGACGGCGGGCTTCAACACCGTGGACACCTCGAGCGTCACGGCCGGAATGCAGTGGCTGTTCGTGCTGCTGATGTTCGTAGGGGCCTCCCCCGGCAGCACGGGCGGAGGAGTGAAGACCAGCACGATGGGCCTCATGCTGGTGGCCCTGGGGTCTCTGCTGGGATTCCCCCACCGCAGGAAGACGAGGGGGGCGGAAACCTCCCCCGTCGGGGGAACGACCATGTTCGGCTCCCGGTACGGCCAGCGGCCCACTCCCGAGCTCTGGAACCGCAGAATACCCCTCTACGACTTTCAGAGGGCGGCCCTGGTGGTGGTTCTCGGTGGCATGCTCTTCGGTATTTCCTCCCTTCTGCTGCTGCTGACCGAGAGCGGCGTGGAATCCGGCCTGGGGCCCATGGACTACATCTTCGAGACCATGAGCGCCTTCGGAACGGTGGGCCTCTCCACGGGAGCCACCGGGCATTTGACCTCCCTGGGCAAGCTGGTGATTATCTTTACGATGTTTTCGGGCAGGGTGGGCCCGGCCACACTGGCGGCGGCCACAGGGTTGAAGAGACAGCTGAAGTACCGCTACCCCGAGGCACGAATAACGATTGGATAGCAAGTGGAAGAGAAGCAGCAGGCAGCCAGCAGATTCGCCGTGATCGGCCTGGGCTCCTTCGGCTACAGCCTGGCCCTGGAGCTCTACCGCCAGGGCGCCGACGTGGTGGCCATAGACAAGAGCGACAAGCTGGTTGACGACATCAGCAACAGCGTCACCTCGGCCATCTCCTTCGACTGCACCGACGAGTCGCTGGTCAGGGCCCACGGCCTCGGCGAGATGGACCTGGTGGTGGTGGCCGTAGGGGAGGACTTCGGCGCCAACGTGCTGATCACCAGAATGCTCAAGGACATGGGTGTGCGGGTCCACAGCCGGGCCACCACCGAGCGGGAGCGACGGATCCTGGGATCGGTGGGGGCCGACAAGGTGTACACGCCCGAGCAGACCCAGGGCGAGCAGGAGGCTCGCTCGCTGACCCTGCGCGGTGTGGAGAACTACGTCTCACTGGTGGGAGGAATAGACTTCGTCCACGTCAGCCCCAAACGGTCAATGATCGGCAAGACACTGCGGGACATGGACATCAGAAGGATATACGGCCTTAATGTAGCCTACATAGGCAGGCTTACCGCAGAGGGCCGGCGCATCTACCGCATACCGCTTCCGGACGACGTGATACAGGCCGGCGATCACCTGTTCATGATGGGGACCAAAGAGGACATCGAGGCCTACATCAGCGCCGAGGTGTAGCTCAGGCTCCGCTGCCCACTATCTCCTTCAGGCCCGCCGTGGCCAGCGCCACCCGGTTCTCGCGGTTGGCGGACCCGAACACCCTGATGCAGGTCTCCTCCGACGCATGCCGCTCGGCCACCCCCTTTATCAGCTCCACGAAGACTCCGGGGAGCCGCTCCGGCCGGTCCAGGGGCTTCTTCAGGAAGAGCCCGTCGTCGGGGTAGAACTCGAACGCCCCCAGGAAGTCGTTCTTCCGCGCCAGGCTGCGGAAGAGCTCC
This sequence comes from Candidatus Fermentibacteraceae bacterium, assembly GCA_041686025.1. Lineage (GTDB taxonomy): Bacteria > Fermentibacterota > Fermentibacteria > Fermentibacterales > JCC-6 > JAWLEP01. The sequence continues at coordinate 23,194 of JAWLEP010000023.1, read as the reverse complement.
TCGGTTATGTCGTCGCATTCGGGCCAGGTGGGCCTCAGGGCCTCCAGCCAGTTGTTGAATGAGGACACCAGCAGGCCTATCTCCGACAGTCCCACCGGGGCCAGGGAAGGCACCTCTCCCGGGTAGAAGCAGGCGGTGGCCTCGTCCGGGACCTCCTTGCTCAGGTAGGTGAGCAGGTCGCGGCCGCGAATGGTGGACCCGGGCAGGTATCCCCTCGATATCTTTCCGTTGTCCACCGGTACCAGGGAGGTGGTCTCTCCGTACTCCAGCTCCAGAAGCCCCGACTCCCCCGCCCTCTTCAGCGACCTCAGCAGGTCCATCACGTCGCCCTCGCTGCATTGCAGCTCCTGCAGCATCGGCTCTTCCGACCAGACCTTGAGTATGCAGGGCAGGGTGCCCCTTTCCACGAAGCGGAAGGTTATGGTGAGCTCACGCTTGTCCCGGTTGAGGAACCGGATGAAGCTGGCCAGGTCCGGTGTCTCGTGGCCGACTATGCGGTAGGGCCTGCCCGCGCGGAGCAGCAGAAGGGCGATGGGCTTCTCGTCGCATATCTGCCAGTAGCCGTCATCGGCCAGGGCGCGGCTGTCCAGCGCTCCCCGGGACAGCTCGGGGAGATTCAGAAAGCGCAGCGGGACGCCCTCCAGAAAGGTCCTCGAGTAGGGCAGCCTTCTCTCACTCATTCAGCAATATCCGGGTGATGCAAGACCATCGTCAGTCAACCAACCTGCCAATCCTGTCTAGCTTGGGCAGTCCATGGCCGGGGGCCCACGACCAGTATGTTACTATTGGCTCACCCTTAACAAGGTCAAGGTGGAGGGGGCCGAATATGCGGCTGTCGTTGGAGTGGTCGCGGTTGTCGCCCATCATGAACACGTGCTCCTCGGGTACCACGTAGGCCATTGACCCGCCTCCCAGGTGTACGGTGTCTGCCGCTATCCTGCCGTACTCGGGTGAGTTGGCGGCCAGCATCCTCCTGCCCTCCATGGTGAAGAGCACCTCCGGCCAGGCCCAGTCTATGGGGTTGGCCCGGTAACGGTCCTGGTAGCAGGTCTCGTAGCCCGGGAGTGGTCGGCCGTTGACGTAGAGGGTGTCGTGCCAGACGCGAACGGTGTCCCCCGCCACTCCCACAACCCGCTTTATGAAGTCCCTGCTGGGGTTCATCGGGTAGCGGAACACCAGTATCTCCCCCCGCTCCACGGAGCCCGTGGCCGGCATGAGCAGGCCGTGTGAATCGCCCCTGAAGGCGTGGTAGGGAGGCTCCATCCTGTCCGTCCAGGGTATGAACTGGCCGTCCTCGGCCTTCAGCACCAGGAGGTGGTCGCCGATGAGCAGTGTGTTCTCCATGCTGCCGGTGGGGATTCGGAACGCCTCCACAACGTAGGGGCGGAGGAAGCCGAAGAAGATGATCAGGGCCAGCGCTATCTGCAGTACCCAGTCCTTTGCCGCAGCCTTGTTCACGCCTACAGCTCCTTCCGTTGTTGCCGGGGCTCAATCAATGCAGGACCCGGATGCGGCGCGTCAACATCGTCGCGCCCTCTCCGGCAAGTTGACGACCGCGCGCGCATGCTGAATCTTGCCCCTTCAGCATACTTGGGATACCCGGGATGGAGGCAGCCCTTGAATCTCGATTTCCTTCGAAGCGTGATCGACTGGCAGATGGGGGACTTTCCCGCCGGGAGGGTCGTGGGGGCACTGGCGGTGCTCGCCATCACCCTCTTCATCAGGGGAATAGTCAGGGCCATTATGCTGAGAAAGGGAGCCAGGGGAAAGGGATTCCTTCGGGCCCTGATAGCCAGAGAGCGGACTCCGGTCTCCTTCCTGGTGCTGCTTCTGGGCATCTACGCCGCCGTCCGGGCTCTGCCGGTGAGCGGCGGCCTCATCATCTGGACCAAACGCATTCTGCTGCTGCTGGGAACCTTCGACATGGTATGGCTGCTGCTGCGGCTCACCGACGCCGTCTCCGACAGCATGACCGACCTGGCCGACGGCACCGAGTCACAGCTGGACGACCAGCTGGTGCCCATAATGCGCAAGGCGGCCAAGGTGCTCATCGTGGCGCTGGGCATAGTGTTCTACATGCAGGCCATGGGCTATCCGGTGAGCGGCATTGTGGCCGGCCTGGGCATAGGCGGCCTGGCGGTGGCTCTGGCGGCTCAGGACACCCTCTCCGGCCTCTTCGCCTCGGTGGCCATCTTCCTGGACCGGCCCTTCATGGTGGGCGACTTCGTCAAGGTGGGCGACGTGATAGGAACCGTGGAGGAGATAGGCCTGCGGTCGTCGAGGATCCGCACCGTCGGCAAGACGCTGGTAACCATCCCCAACAAGCAGATAATTGACGACGTGGTGGACAACTGGTCGCTCCGCCCCATGCGACGGACGGAGATCACCGTAGGTGTCACCTACGACACGTCTCCGGAGAAGATGGAGGAGCTGCTCACGCGGCTGCGAACAATGCTGGACGAGAGCCCCGACGTGGACGACGCCATGAAGATCGTGAACTTCACCACCTTCGCCTCCTCATCGCTGAACGTGGAGCTGAAGTTCTTCCTCGCCACGGCGGATTACATAGAGTGGCTGAACATGCTGGAGAAGGTGAACCTGGAGATAATGCACATCGTGAGCGGGCTGGGCCTGGAGTTCGCCTTCCCCTCCACATCCGTCTACCTCGAGAAGGATGACTGACCCCAGGAGCGGCCACCGGGAGAGACTGAGACGCCGGTACATGCGGGCCGGCCTTGCGGGCTTCTCCGACCGGGAAGCGCTGGAGCTGCTGCTCTTCTACGCCATTCCCAGGAAGGACACCAAGGCCATAGCCGTCAGGCTGCTTGCGGAGTTCGGCTCCCTGGCCCAGGTACTGCGCCAGCCGCCGGAGCTGCTTGCGCGGGTGGAGGGCATCGGTCCGTCCGCCTCCATACTCCTGAGCATGATCTGCCACCTGGCCTCCAGGGCCAAGCGGCCGGTGGAGGGGACACACGTGCTGAAAAGCCCGGACGCCGTCCGGGAGTACCTGCGCAGCAGCCTGGGCGCCCAGCGCCGGGAGCGCCTGATAGCCCTGCTCCTGGACAGCAGCAACCGGCTGCTGGCCACCAAGGTCATAGACTACGGAACGGTGAACCAGGCCTCCGTCTACCCGCGGAACCTGGTGGAGAAGGTGGTCTCCACCGGCGCTACCGCGGTGATACTGGTCCACAACCATCCCGGAGGCCGCCTCGAGCCCAGCCGCCGGGACGTGGAGCTCACCGAGCGGATAAGGGAGCTGGGCAGGAGCCTGGACTTCGACGTCCTCGACCACCTGGTGGTCACCGACAGGGGCACGGTGAGCCTTCGGGAGACCGGCCGCATATGACGGACGCCGCAGAGCGGCTTTGACCGGGGGCGGGTGTCGGTGCATATGTTGATCCGACGGCACTTGTGCCTTGTCCATTCCGCCGCCGAGGGGAAGAGCATGATATGCTAGCCGCCTGCATGATGCTGCTGACCGCCGTGGCGCAGCCCTACCCGGAGTACACCGTGGCTCCCGACGGCAGCCGTATCGACCTGCCGGGAGACACCATCCTGCAGGTGATCTCCGACGACACCACGGTGTCCGGCGAGAATGTCAATCTGACCTACCACGTGGAGGGCCTGCGTCTTGCGGCCGGCGACTTCTCCGACACCCTCTTCTGGCTGGCTCCCAGGCCCCGCAGCGCCATCTCCGCCGCCATATCCACCGGAAGGCGTACTCTCTACGAGAGCCGGTCTCTGCGGCTCATCAACCTCTCCGGCAGCCACATAGGGGGCGAGATAATCGTCCGCAGCGGCGGCAGCCGGGAGAGCGCGTCAATCTTCACCGCCTACCGGACCTGGCTCATGGACGGCACTCCCCTGGAGCTGGAGAGCGTGGTGCAGATGGACTCCCGCTTCTCGTCGCTTGTCGCCAGGCTGGCCGACCTCCCCGGCGGCAGCCTGGACCAGGGCCTGATCTCCATCGGCCACTGGCTGGACCCCCAGAGCTTCCTGATCGTCCGCGGCGAGCAGGGCCCCCTGCTGCGGCTGGGGCTGCCCTCGTGGGACGAGGCGGGAAGCATGCTGGTGCTGGACATCCCCTTCGACAGCCTCAACACCGCCAGCGGGGCGATGTTGGACTAAGGGCGTCGGCTAACGCCGACGCCTGAGCAGAACAGGCACAGCCTGTTCTGCATTCCGTCTTACAGAGCAAGGGCGTCGGCTAACGCTGACGGCCGTCAGCTTGCGCTGACGGCTTGGCAGAATCGCAAGCGATTCTGCATTCGGTGGAAGGCAAAAAAATAAGCCCGCACGGCCTTTCGACCGTGCGGGCCCCGGGATGTATAGCTACCGGGCGCTAGTCCATTACCTGGACGTTCGCGGCCCTGAGCCCCTTGGGGTCCTCCTCTACGGAGAACTCCACCCTCTGGTTCTCTTCCAGAGTGCGGAAACCCTCACCCTGGATTGCCGAGAAGTGCACGAAGACATCGTCGCCGCTCTCGCGGGCGATGAACCCGTAGCCCTTGGACTCGTTGAACCACTTTACCGTCCCGGTCTCTCTCTCTGCCACTTTCACAACTCCTCTGAATGTGTTACCTGCAGAGCGGGAGGATACAAAAAAATGCTACCCCGGAACTTCGCGGGCAGCGTGTATCACAAGCCAAACCCGACTCTGCTTCCAAGCGGATACTACACACTCCCGTATCGATTGTCAAATCCCCCGCTGGCAGGACAATGGGGGTGTAGTTTGCCGCCGTCTGCGAGGCTGTTATCTTCGGAAAAATGAAGACCCGTATTCCCACTGCCCGGGAGGAACCCTGGAACCCCTCATAAGCGTGAGCGAGCTGGAGAAGAGCTACTCCGATGTAAAGGCGCTGCAGGGGATTAGCTTCTCCGTTCAGCCCGGAGAGGTCCTGGGCATACTGGGCCCCAACGGGTCGGGAAAGACCACGGCCATCAAGTCCATCCTCGGCCTGCTCACCTTCGATGCCGGCACAATCAGGGTGGCGGGAGCGGAGATTCCCCGCCAGCGCAGGCGGGTACTGAGCCGCATAGGTGCTGTCCTCGAGGGTGCCAGGAACATCTACTGGTACCTCTCACCCCGTGAGAACCTTCGCTACTTCGCCGGCATTCGCGGATTTGCCCATGGTCAGGTACAGGAGCGTATGGAGCGGCTGCTGGACAGGCTGGGACTGGCCGCGGTGGCCGAAAAGGAGGTCAGGAAGTTCTCCAGCGGAATGAAGCAGAAGGTGGCCCTGGCCTGTGCCCTTGTGCACGACCCGGACATCCTGCTGCTGGACGAGCCCACCGTTGGGTTGGACGTGGAGGCAGCAGCCGAGGTTCGGGGGATGATCGCAGACCTTGCAGGAAAGCGGGGCCGGACCATTCTGGTAACCTCCCACGACATGTCCTTCATGGAAGCGGTTTGCTCCCGTGTGCTGATAATCCGAGAGGGCAGGATCGTCTCCCATGAGAGCCTGGAAGACCTTCGGCGAAGATTCTCGCGCAAGGTCTACCAGGTGACCCTGGCCAGCCGGCCCGGGGAGGCGTGCCTGGCCGGCATACGCAATCTGGCGGGCCTGGACGTGTCCGAATGCGAGAGCGGTATACTGCTCAGCCTTCTGCCCGAGACGCCCGGTGCCTTCCATCGCGCATTGGACCTTCTGGAGGAAAGCGGTCAGGAGCCGGTGGACATATCCACGGTGGAGAGCAGCCTGGAGGAGATATTCCTGGATCTGGTGGGACGAATATGCGACTGACGGGCCTGCTCTCGGCCGAGGCATGGATGAACCTCTGGACCATGAAGAGGTACCTGTTCAATACGCTGGCCATGGTCGTGGTCATGTACCTCATCTTCCTGGGGCTGTTCGCCGGCCTGCGGACATTCGCCGGAGATGCGGCCTCCGGAGCCTCCCTGGATTCCATGGTGGTGGGCTACGTCCTGTGGATGAGCGCCATGTTCGCGCTTTCGGGCACCAGCGGGATCGTGCTCCAGGAGTCCCAGCAGGGCACCCTGGAGCAGCTCTATCTCTCTCCGATGGGCGCCGAGAGGATATTCCTGGCGAAAGCCATGATCGGTACCGTCTTCAACTTCGTGATCCTCACCATCATGCTGTATCTGGTGATGCTCACCACCGGCCGCTGGCACTCGGTGAATCTGCCACAGTTTTACGGAATGCTCCTGCTGACGCTGCTCTCACTGCAGGGCATAGGCTTCATGATGGGGGGCATAGGCCTGATACACAAGAGGATCGGAGCCGTGAACCAGATTCTGAGCTTCGGCCTCATCGGGCTGATGATGCTGCCGGTCTACCCGTTCACGCCTTGGGCCCTGCTGCCCTTCGTCGCCGGAGCGTACACAATCAACAGCCAGATTGTGGCCGATGCCTCCTTTCCCGCGTGGTGGTACGGGCTCATAGCGGGCAACAGCCTCTTCTACCTCCTGATTGGAATATCCGTGTTCCGGGTCTTCGAGAGACGGGCCAGAAAGCTGGGCAAGCTGGGGCAGTACTAGGGCACCGGCCTGCGGGAAGGCCGGGCACTTGCACCCGTCCTTCCCGCAGCCTGAATTACAGCGTGGCCGCGTACTGGAACAGACCTCCGGCCCTGTAGATCTCCAGCGCAACTCCGCTCATGGGGCGCGCCCTGAAAGACCTGTCCCCGGCGCTGATCTCGCCGCTCTCCAGGTCCAGGTCGGCCTCCTCGAGGTGCTCGAAGAGGTCGGCGGGAATGCCCGGGGCCTCCACCACCGGCAGGGCGCTGTTGATGGCGTTGCGCTTGTAGATGGCGCCGAACGACCTGGCGATGATGGCCCTGACCCCCAGCGCCAGAAAGCAGTCCACCGCGTGCTGCCGGGAGCTGCCGGAGCCGAAGTTCTCGCCGGCCAGTATCATGTCGCCCTCCTGCGCCCTCTCGGCGAATTCCTCGTAGCCCTGGAGGTTGCCCAGGGCGTACTGGGCCATCTCCGCGCGGTCGGTTACGGCCAGGTAGTTGTTGTGGTAGATCATGTCGGTGTCTATGTCGTCCACCAGGTCCCCGTCGCGGGAGAGGACCCAGAGCCTTCCAGTGAATCTCAGCTCGTCGCTCACTGCCTGCCTCCCTCCAGCTCGGAAACCGATGCGATCCTGCCCAGTACGGCCGAGGCCGCCGCCGTTCCTATGCCGGCCAGGTAGGTCTCTCCGCTGCCCTGCTTGCCCCGGAAGTTCCTGTTGGAGGTGCTGATCTGCACCTCGCCCTCCCCCGTCATGCCGATCTGGCCGGAGGCGCAGCCGCCGCAGCCGGCGTTGCTGACTATGGCCCCGGCACCGAAGAGGTCCCTCATCTGGCCCTCCGACAGCAGACGGTTCCACACGCTCCTGGTGGCGGGAACCACCTTCAGGGTCACGTGATCCGCCACCTGCCGGCCGCGCAGCAGACGGGCCGCGTACTCCAGGTCCTGGTAGGTGCCGTTGGTGCAGGACCCGATGAAGACGGTATCCACCCTCTTCCCCGCCACCTCCGAGACCGGGTGGACGTTGTTGGGGCTGTAGGGAACGGCTATCTGGGGCTCCAGGCCGTCGATGTCCAGCTCGTAGTCGGCCTCGTAGGAGGCGTCCTCGTCCGGGTAGATCGCCTCCCCCCTTTCCATGCCGAAGTAGCCAAGCACCTTGTCGTTGGGAGGGATGAGGCTTATCACCGCCCCCATCTCGGTGGCCTGGCTGGCCACGGTGATGCAGTCGGCAACAGTCGCCCGCTCCAGCCAGGGGCCGGAGAGCTCCACCGACCTGCCCAGCAGCTCGTGATGGCTGAAGCGTCCCAGAAGGGCCAGAGCCACGTCCTTGGCCTCGGCATCGTCCGACGGAAGGCCTCTGAGCTTCACCCGGGAAGATGGGGGGACCTGGAACCAGACCTTCCCGGTGTTCATGGCGAAGGCTATGTCGGTGTCGCCCATTCCCTGCCCGAAGGCCCCCACCGAGCCCATGATGTTCAGGTGGCTGTCCGTACCCACGGTGGTGGTGCCCGGCCGGGCAAGCCTCTCCTCGATGAGGACGTGGGACCCTATGCCTGCGTCGATGTCGTAGACCCGCACGCCCTGGTCGCGGGCGAAGCGCCGTATCCTCTGCTGGTTCTCGGCGTAGGGGATGGTGTTGGCGGGTACGTTGCAGTCGAAGGTGAAGAAGGTCTTCTCCGGGTCGGCAACGGGTCTGTCCCCCCCGTGCTCCTCCAGGTTGGCCACCACGCTGGCCCCGGCGAAGTCCCGCGCCGTCCTGTTGTCTATGCCCACCCAGACGATGTCTCCGGGTGAGGGATCCCCGCCGCCGTGGGCGGCCAGGATCTTCTCGATCATCGTTCTGCCCATTGCTGCCTCCGTCTGGTGTCTCTGGTGTGCCAGGGGCCCCTCTGGTCCCTTCCCAGCTCAACGCAGGCCAGGAAGATATCTGGAAGCCCGGCTCTCTCGTACGATTCCCGGTACTCGTTCATGTCGAACTCCACCCGGTGCCAGCTTACCGAGATGTCCCCCTCGTCGTCCACCTCCACCACCATGGCGGTGGAAGCGGCGGGAAGGGTGCCTCCGCCCACGCTGCCCGGCGAGACCAGCAGTCCCGCCGGCCTTCTCACCAGCTCCAGGCGGTTGGACTGGCCCGACGCCAGCAGCCGGCATCCGCTGCGCCGCAGCAGCAGATCGTATATCTCCCCGGGGAGCTTTCGGTGGAGCTCCTGCGGCTGCCTGCCGGGAAGGCCGTGGGTTAGCAGCAGCTCCCTCCTCCCCGCCCGGAAACGCAGCTCCTGGGGCAGGTCGCGGAGCCACCTGCGCTGCCCGCCGGTGAGCCTGCCCAGGGTCCACTGCAGCGACTCCCCCGCCAGCCTCTCCCAGTGGACGTTGTCGAAGCTGTCCCCGGGGGAGGAGCGGCCGCGGCCCAGGGCCCTGTCCCAGTTGCCCTGCACGGTCTCCACTCCGGCGTCCCGTATCAGGTCCACCGCCTCCCGGGGGAAGGGACCGTAGCCCGCTACGTCGCCCAGGCAGACGGCAAGGTCAACCTCCTCCTGCTCCAGGCGGTCCAGAACCGCCCGGAGCCCGGGGAGGTTGGCGTGAACCGAAGTGAAAACCCCTATTCTCATCCCTGCATCTCCCTGGGGTAGATCATGGACTCTTCAGCCGTCCGCTTCCACCGCTGGAGGGGAGCGGCCGCCAGCTCCACAAGCCTGTCGGTATCGTCATCGTCAACAGCTTCACGCACTTCCGGCCCTCCTGCCAGTATGTCGATGGGCATCTTCTCGCTCTCGTACTCGTACGGGGGCTGCTTCCATGCGGACTCCGGGTGCCTCATGCAGAAGGCCAGTATGCCGAGGCCGGCCAGGTAGGGCCGGAATGCCCCCGCGTCCGTCACGTGTACCTGTCCGCCCCTGCACATGGTTCCGGCGTGCTTGCCGAAGGTGGGTATGTAGCGGTGCCTCCTGAGAACGGCCCCTTCCAGGAAGGGCGAGCCGTTGAGCTCCGTGCAGAGGGCGACATCGTCCAGCCAGGGCGCGCCGAACACCTCGAAGGGACGGGTTGTGCCGCGGCCCTCGGAGAGGTTGGTGGCCTCCAGAAGGCACATTCCGGGATAGACCAGGGCCGTGCGTGGGGTGGGCATGTTGGGCGAAGGATATACCCAGTCGCACTCCGGCCGCGGGTCGCGCGGCGGGCGGGGACTGCAGGCCACCACCTCCGGCCGGGGAATGCCGTCGATCTCCGCGAAGAGCCTGGCCAGCTCCCCTATGGTGAGGCCGTGCCGGACGGGAATGGGGTACAGGCCCACGAAGGAGGAGTACTCCGGATCCAGCAGCGTACCCTCTACCACATTCGTGCCCAGGGGATTGGGACGGTCGAGGATGGTCACCGGCAGGCCAGTGTCCGCGCACTGCCTCATGGCCAGCGCCATGGTGTAGACGTAGGTGTAGTAGCGGGAACCGACGTCCTGAAGGTCCACCACCAGCCCGTCGGCTCCCTCCAGCATGTCGGCGGTGGGCCTGCGGGTCTCCCCGTAGAGGCTGTGCACCGGAACACCCAGCACCGGGTCCCGGTAGCCGTGCCACTCGATCATGTTGTCCTGGGTCTCCCCCCAGAAGCCGTGCTGCGGGCCGAGGATGCACCTCAGCGTGCCCAGCCCGGCCAGTCTCTCGGCCGTTGTGCGGAAGCCTTCGTCCACGGCCGCGTAGTGGGAAAGCAGGGCCACCGAGTCGCCCAGGGAGCGCAGATCGCTGTCGCCGGCAGACGCGATCGAGGCAGGCCCGGGAATGCTAGAAGGTGAAACGGTCACCGCGCACCAGGAGAACCGCCCTGTCCCGGAACCTCCGGGCCAGATCGCGCTCGATCTCGTGGCGGAACCAGGGCTTGAGATGGAAGACGAATATGGGAGTGCCGGAGCGGTTGAGCTTGTGCATCTCCTTCTCCAGCAGCTTCGGCGTGAGATGATCGCTGGCGATTGCCACCTCGGTGAGCCGGTCGGGGAAGGATACCTCCGCTATCACCATGCAGAGGTTGTCGCAGCCGGCGGCCAGGTCCCAGATGCGGTCGGTGGGGCCGGTGTCGCCGGTGTAGGCGATGGTGTTGCGGCCCGAGTCGAAGATAAAGCCCCTGGCCCCGGCGCCGTGGTTCACCGGCACCGGCAGGGCGCGCAGGCCGCCGGGCAGCTCCAGCCATTCCTCGTCCGTCATGTTCCGGTAGCTGAGAGATACCCCGCTGCCGGTGTCCAGCACGCTGAAATCGGGCCAGATGAGGTCGTTCATGTAGTGCTTGCGGACTATGGACAGCGAGGCCTCGCTGCCGATCACCGTCAGCGGGCTCTTGCGCTGGCTGGCGGTGGCGTCCGCCAGGAAGCCCAGCTCCAGTATGTGGTCGAGGTGGGCGTGGGTGAGCAGCACCACATCTATCTGCATCTGCTCGGAGTTGGTCAGACTGGAGGCCGATCCGGCGTCGAGCAGAACGGAGTCACCCAGCTTCATGCTCACCAGGTGGTTCCCCGCCTGCTTGGACCCGTCTGCCCCCACTACCTCAAGGAACATAGCGGCTCTCCGATCATCCCTCGCCCCTGCTCCCCACTACCTTTCTCGTGAGCAGAGGGCTTATTCGCGTCACTACTTCGTAGTTGATGGTTCCGGCCCAGTCCGCCATGGTCTCGGCCGTTATCTCCTCGTCCCCGCTGCGGCCCAGCAGCACCACCTCGTCCTCCAGGCTCACCCCGGGCACGTCGGTAACGTCAACCATGATCAGGTTCATGCACACCCTGCCCATCAGGTGTGCCCGCCGGCCGCGCACCAGCACCCAGGCCCTGTTGCCGAGGGCCCGGTCGTACCCGTCGGCGTATCCCACCGGCAGCACGGCCATCAGCGTCCTCCGGGTAGTCCTGTAGGTGCAGCCGTAGCCCACGTAGCTGCCGGCCGGGACCTCCTTGAGCTGGGCTATGCGGGTCTTCCAGCTGAGCACCGGCCTCAGCTCCGGCACCGGCCGGCCGCTGGAGATGGCGGACAGGTAGGTCTCCCGCGAGGGCCACAGACCGTATATCCCCACACCGGCCCGGAACATGTCGAAATGGGTCTTCTCGAAGAGGATGGTGGCAGCCGTGCAGGCGGTGTGCTTGATCGGAGGGTCGATGCCGGACTCCCTCAGGAGGCTCACAGCTTCCCGGAACCGCTCCAGCTGAGTGCTGGCGTAGCCGTGGTTCAGAGTGTCCTCGATGTTGGCGTAGTGGGTGGCCACTCCCTCCAGCTCCACGCCGGGGATGGACAGTGCCTTACGGGCGAAGGCCACGGCCTCCTCCGGACGCACCCCCTGCCGCCAGGTGCCGGTCTCTACCATCAGGTGCAGCCGCGCCGGGCTGTCCTGGCCGGCCAGCTCCCCCAGCACACTCAGCGTCTCGCCGTTGTAGACCGTCAGCCTGAGGTCCGCTTCCAGGGCCTCTCCCAGCCGACTCAGCTCCACGTGGCCCACCAGGAGTATGGGACGCTTCACGCCCAGCTCCCGCAGCTGCAGGCCCTCGTCCAGGGAGTTCACGCCGAACCAGTCCGCCGAGGGCAGCAGACGCACCATCTCCTCTACCCCGTGGCCGTAGGCGTTTCCCTTCACCACCGCGCAGAAGATCCTTCGGCCGCTGGAGCAGGACCGCAGCTGCCGCAGGTTCCAGTCCGGGGCCTCGGCGTCTATCTCCACCCAAACGATCGTACCCATAGGCAGTAGCATACACGGGCCCATACTGCCCAGCAACCACGAAGGGCTTTGCGAAACTGCCGCGGCTTCACATATCAGCGGGACTGGAGGTGAGCATGAGCGAAGTCTACTTTCTGAGAGCCGAGCACATGCCGCGGAAGGGAGCCTTCCGCAGGCTGCTGGCGGACTTGAGAGCCAAGCTGGACATCGGGGACGGCGAGCTTGTGGCGGTGAAGCTGCATCCCGGTGAGGAGGGCAACAGGTCTTACGTTAGGCCCGACGAGGTCATGGAGGTGGTGCGGGCGCTGGAGCTGCCGGAGCGCAGGACATTCCTGGCAGATACCACCGTCCTCTACCGGGGCCGGAGGATGACGGCGCCCGACTACCTGGAGCTGGCGGCCGAGCACGGGTTCGGCCCGCCGCATACTCCTCCGCTGATAGTGGCCGACGGTCTGCGGGGCACCGACGAGGTCGAGGTGGAGCTTCCCGAGGAGTGCCGTACCCGTTCGGCCCGGCTGGCCAGGCAACTCGAGCAGGCGGACCACGCGGTGGTGGTCAGCCACTTCAAGGGCCACCTGCTCTCGGGATTCGGGGGAGCGGTGAAGAACCTGGGCATGGGCTGCGCCGCCAGGGGCGGCAAGCTCTACCAGCACTCGAACGTGAAGCCCTCGATAAGGAAGGACCAGTGCATAGCATGCGGCGCCTGCGCGGAGCACTGCCCGGTGGACGCCATCACCATCGATGAGGCGGCGGATATCGACCGTGAGGTGTGCGTGGGCTGCGGCGAGTGCATTCAGCGGTGCCCCACGGGGGCGGTGAAGGTGAGCTGGAACCAGGAGCGGGGGGAGTTCGCCAGACGGATGGCCGAGTACGCCCTGGGTGCCGCAAGGCTGATGGAGCCTGCGGTCTACGTGAGCTTCCTGCTGAGGGTGGCCCCGAACTGTGACTGCATGGGAGACGAGGGAGACCCGCTGGTGGCCGACATAGGCGTGCTGGCCTCCCATGACCCGGTGGCCCTGGACCGGGCCTGCTACGATCTGGTCAGAGAGGCTCCTTCGGTCGAGGGTTCGGAGGTCGCGGGCAGTGCCGGCTCCGGGGACGACAAGTTCACGGCCGTCCACGAGAGCAGCGATCCCCTGCAGCAGCTGGAGGCCGCCGAGCAAATCGGCCTGGGCTCGCAGGAGTACCGCATCGTCGAGATCGGGGGCTTCGACTGAGGGAGGGCACCAAAGCGGCGCTGATGATGATCTCGGCGGCGCTCTGCCTCTCACTGGTGCCCGTCATGGTAAAGGCCCTGCCCTCCAGCATACCGGTGGGCGAGAAGCTCCTCTTCAGGGGCGGTGTGAGCATGGCCGTGGCCTGGGCGGCGGCCCGCAGACGGGGAATTCCGCTGCTTCCCGGCAGCCCCTCCCTCCTGCTGGCCCGGGCCTTTCTCGGCGGTACCGCCATGCTCTTCTACTTCATCGCCATAGAGGGCCTCAGCCTGGCCCAGGCGGTGACGGTGAACAGGCTCAGTCCGTTCTTCGTAGCCATCTTCGCCGCCGCCTTCCTGCGCGAGCGGCTTCGTCCGGTCCAGATGGCGGCCATCGCCCTGGCCTTCCTGGGAGTGGCCGTCATCCTTCGGCCCGGTGAGGTTCCCGCCGGCCCCTACGCCCTACTTGCACTGGGCTCCGCCGTTCTCGCCGGAGGGGCCCATACCGCTCTGCGTGCCCTCCGCAGGCACGACAGGCCGGAGGCGGTGGTCTTCTGGTTCTCGGGCTTCATCGCCCTCATGGCCCTCCCCCTGACCTTCCTGGGAGGCGCCACCATGCCCGACTTCCGGCAGGCCCTCCTGCTTGTGGGCAACGGCGTCTTCGGGGTGGCAGGCCAGCTGCTGATGACCGCCGCCTACCGTCACGCCCCCGGGGGCGAGGTGGCCATGTACGGCTACCTGAGCGTGGTCTACTCCGTGGTCTGGCAGCTGGCCTTCTGGGGCGCACTGCCCTCGGTCTCCACCGCCGTGGGAGCCGCCCTTGTGCTCACCGCGGGCTGGCTCAACTACCGCTCCCGCGAAAGTCCCGCGAAAGTGCCAGGCACTTGAATTGAACGTCCCTTAGGTCGGGAATTGCTATGTAATTGCTCTGCAGATGGCTAGGGGCATCAAGCAAGTTGGCTGGCGGCATTAAACCGCCAGCCAACTTGATGAACTTAAACTCCGTCCCCGTTAGTGGAGGAGGGTGACGCGGCGGGTGGCGGTGCTTCCGGCGGCGCTGACGCGGACCACGTAGACGCCCGAGGGTACAGAGCTTTCCGGGGTCCAGCGCAGCCGGTGCGCGCCGGCCTGCATCTCGCCTGAGGCCAGCCGTGCAACCATGCGGCCTGAAAGGTCGTAGACCGCGGCCTCCGCCCTGCCGGCCTCCTCCAGAGCCAGCGTCAGGGCCACACTGCCGGCGAAGGGGTTGGGAGTCGGGTCGGTTATCCATGCCCCGGGGGCCAACCGGGTCTGGTCGGCAACGCCGGTCATGGAGGTCTGGTACTCGTGGAACCAGGTGTCCGGCGCGAAGCGGGGGCTCTCCTCGTCGCGGCCGGAGTCGTCGGAGGCGGTGACGTAGTACTGCACCGTGGTGCCGGCGGTCTGGGCAGGGACCTGAGCGGTGTACATGTCGTCGCCGGCGGCGGACATGTCCACCTCGCTGAAGGGCCCGGAGGTGCCGGTGCGGTAGTGCAGAAGGTGCGAGGCAAGGCTGTTGTCGGGATGGGGCCTCATCAGGGCCTCTATCTCCACCGGCTGGGATGCCGGCTGCACCGAGTCCACGGGTACGTGCCACACGGTGAGCATCTCCACGTCCATGGCGTTGCGCGTACGGCAGTGCAGGGCGTCGGTGTTGCTGAAGCCGCTGTAGTAGTAGCCGTCCACCTGGTAGCCCGGCAGCGCCTCCTCGTAAGCCATGATCGCGGGGTAGTCGTTGGACGTGTTCCAGGTGGGCATGTAGACCCGGTCCTCGCTGATCAGGCTGTTGGTGTAGCCCTCGGTGCCCCCGGAGTAGACGCGGAACACCTGCCAGTCGGTGCCGTAGGGGCTTGTCGTCTGCTCAAGCATCTCGGCGGCGGATTCCAGGGCCGTGTAGTCCGGATGTCCCGGGGGCACCTCCAGGACCATCAGACGGTCGGGGCTGAGCATCTTGGCCCAGCAGTCGATGTGGTCGATGTAGCTGCCCTGGGGGTCCTCCATTGTCACGTAATCAGTCACCCCAAGGTACAGCTCCATCTGGGAGTCCACCCAGTCCTCCCCCTGGGGATTCTCTTCGTAGACCATGTCGGTGGACATGGACTGGTCGAAGCCGGCGGACATGTAGTTGCCGCCGGTGTGCTCTATGTCGGAGGCGTAGACCTCCAGGCCCCACTGGTCGCCTATCTCCCAGGGGATCTGGTCGTCGTCGGGACGCGGCCTGTTGTAGACGTAGTCGAAGATGGCGATATCGCCGTCGGGAAGGGCGATGAACCAGGGGCCGTAGTCGCGGACCCAGATGGAGTTGGTGGGAGCCAGTATGTAGTCCACGTTGTCCATGTTCACGCCGGCGGAGATGAAGGCCGACTCCACGTCCCCCTGCTGGTAGCTCTCGCAGATCACCCAGACCATGCCCTCGTTGGAGAAGTCCACGATGAGGTCGTAGGGAATGCCCAGGGGCCAGCGGAACATGACGCCGGTGGCCGGCTCGAACTCGCCGGGGTTGCGGGTGCCCGAGGGCGGCGGGTCCGTCGCCGCCGGGGAGTACATCCCTATCTCGTCGAGCCTCTGCAGCTCCTCCTCGGTAAAGCCGATGGGAAGAAGCTCTTCCGTGCCGCAGACCGATGTCTCGGCCATGCCCAGGGAAGCCGCCGCCAGTATCAGGAGCAAGTATCTCATGTCAGTCTCACCGTTCCTTGTGCAGAGAGATCAGCCTGCGCTGCGTAGAATGTCTTCAGCCGCGTACCTGTTCGAGAGAGTCAACTACTTGAGCGCCTCCTCCGTTCCGAAGTCGCGGTGCGGAGATAGCGCCTCCAGGACCTCCCGGTCCTCCCGGGTGGCCCCGCCGGTGACCAGCCTGGCCATCAGCGTGCCCACCCCGGGGCCCAGCATGTAGCCCTGGCCGCACATGCCCACGGCGATGTAGCTGTTCTCCGGCCCCGCCTGCCCCAGTATGGGCGAGCCGTCCGGGGTCTGCGGGTAGCACCCGCGCCAGGTGCGGCGGACCTTGAGGTTGGCCAGCCTGGGGTAGAGGTCCACCATGCGGGAGGAGACCATGGGAAGGAACTCCGAGGTCTCCCGGACGTCGGTTCCCGGTATCGGGGGGTCGGGGGTGATGCAGAACACCACCTGGCCCGTGTCGTGCTGGTAGAAGTAGTAGTTGGCCGAGCCGGGCCCGCTGCGGATGTCCACCACCATGGGCTCGAAGAACATCTCCACGGGCTCGGTTATCCCCGCTTCGTGGCTGTCGGGGTGGACGGGCAGGTCCAGGCCCGCCATCTCCCCCACCTCCCGGCCGAAGGAGCCGGCGCAGTTCACCACCGCCCCGCAGGCGTAGGTGTCGGCGTCCGTCTCCACGGAGATCACCCGCCCGCCATGGACGTTGATGGCCGTTACGGTCTCTCCGAAGGCGAACTCCGCCCCCAGGGCCTGCGCCCGGCGGCAGAAGGCGTAGCAGCTCTGCATGGGGTTGGCGCTGCCGTCCTCGGGTGAGTAGGTGCCTCCGATGAGCCCCTCCCCGCTGATGCCGGGAACCAGCTCGGCGATCCTCTCCGGGCCGTGCCAGTCGATGTTCAGGCCCGCCTCCTGCTGGCCCGGGATCATGCCCCGAAGCAGCCCGGCGGTCTCGGGGTCGTAGGCCACGTAGGAATAGCCCCCCTGCCTCCAGCCGATGGAGTCGCCGTAGGTTTCCTCCCAGGTCCGGAAGACCTCCAGGGAGCGCAGGGCCAGGAACACCTTGGCCGGCTCGCTGTGGGTGGCCCGTATTCCGCCAATGGCGCACTTGTTGTTGCCCTGGCCCGCGGAGGCGGCGGGGTCTATGCACAGTACGGAGGTCCCCCGGCCGGCCAGCTCCATGGCCAGGGGAGTCCCCACGCTGCCCGCGCCGACCACCACCACGTCCCAGACCCTACTCACGGCCGTCCCCACTTCCGCAGAAGAAGCCCAGCTGGGTCTCTGCAAAGAGCGGCCTCTCGGTCATGGGCTCTATCTCCCCGGTAGGGATCCCCTCCTCGCGACATATCCGGTCTATCAGGGCCCGGCAGGTCTTTCCCCCGCAGGCTCCAAAGCCGGCCCTGGTGAGAGCCTTCAGCTCGTTGAGATCCCGCACCCCGGCCCGCAGGTGCCGCCTGATCTCGCCGGCGGTGACCCGCTCGCAGCGGCAGACCACCGCGTCGTCGGCCAGGGGAAGCTTCCGGGGCTGCGCCTCGGGCTCCACGTCCGAGGGGTCCTGTATTCGCACCCCGGCCACCCGGGAGGCGACCTCCGGGTCCACCTCCAGGGTGAGCATCAGGGTCTGGGGGAAGCCGGCGGCAGGCCTGACGTCCACAAGGCCACCCGTGCCCAGCACCTCCCCGTGCATGTCGGTCACCGGAAGGCCGTCATGGCCCTCCAGCCTCCACTGTCCCAGCTCGAAGGGAACGGTCACCAGCGGTCTTCCGGAATCCTTCCGCCAGTCCACCAGGGTAATGGCGAGGCCCGGGCATATGGCCACGCACCGGCGGCAGCCGGAGCAGCCTCCGGAGTACTCGGGAACGCCCATGATGGGGTGACCTTCGGTTCCGATGAGGTCCAGGGGGCAGGAGGTCATGCAGGGGTTGCAGGGGATCTCCTGGTTGCAGTGGATCACCGGGTATACGCCCTCCCTGTCGTCGGGAACCGTGTACGGATGAACCTCTCCCCCGGGGCTCTTGAGTATCTCGGCCTTCTCGTGCCAGTCCGCGGGACAGGCGGCCTCGGTACCCCCCAGCTCGCAGGCCAGCTCCCGGCCGGCGATCCTCCCGTTGAACATGGCGGCTGAAGCCTCTGCTATCTCCTCGGCGTCGCCCGCAGAGAGGACCTTCATGCCGAAGCTTCGGGCCTTCTCGGCGAACTCGTTCACCGGCTCCAGGCCCACGGCCACCAGCAGTGTGTCCACCGCGAAGCTCTTCTCGGTGCCGGCTATGGGGGTGAAGGAGTCGTCCACCTCCGCTATGGTCACCGCCTCCAGGTGCTCGGTGCCGTGGGCGGCCAGGACCGTATGCCGGGTGTATACGGGAACCCCCAGCCTGCGGATCTTGTCGGCGTGGACGTAGTAGCCGCCGCACTCCGCAAGGGCCTCTGCCAGCCCCACTACGGTCATGTCCGCCTGCAGGGCGTGGTAGGCGCCTATCAGGCCCACGTTTCCGCCCCCCACCACGAAGATCCTCTCCGCCGCCCTCACCATGTCCCGGTTCACCAGGGTCTGGAAGGCTCCGGCGCCGTAGACTCCGGGAAGTGTGTTGCCGGGGAAGGTGAGGGACTTCTCCCGGGCGCCGGTGGTCACCAGCAAGGCCTTCGGGCGAACCAGCGAGTATCCCGCGGGGCGGCGGATTCCCACCAGGCCGTCGCTGTACACGGCCAGGGCGATGCTCTCCAGCCAGACGTCCACCGAGGGAAGCTCCTCCAGTTCGGCCGCCAGCAGCTCGGCGATCCTGATACCCCGGGTGCCGGCGTTGCAGTCCTCCACGGAGCCGAAGAACTTGTGGGTCTGCAGGACCAGCTTGCCCCCCAGCCTGTCCTTGTCGTCCACCACGATCACCGAGAGGCCCTGCCGCCCCATCTCGATGGCGGCCGCCATGCCGGAGGGCCCGGCCCCCAGCACCAGGACGTCGGTCTCCACGGTCTCCGGGGGCCGGAGATCCGGGGGAGGTCTGTCCTCCAGACGGGGCAGGCCCTCCAGGCTGCGGACCTCCATGCCCTCGTGCAGGGGAACGATGCAGCTCTTCCTGGGGACCCCGTCGATGATCAGCGTACACTGCGAGCACTGGCCGTTGGCGCAGAAGATGCCCTGCGGGCCGCTGTCGGCGTGATGGTGGCCGAAGACGTGGACCCCGGCGGCGAACAGGGCCGAGGACACCGCCTCACCTCCGACCCCCTCCAGACTGCGGCCGTTGAAGGTGAAGGAAACCCTCTCACCCTCGGAGGGGGAGAGAATCGGGTGCCTCTCTATCCGTCCCGGGTCAGGTCTTTTCTGTGGCAACTGAGATCTCCTTCGAGTCTATTGACGGGCCGGCCGCCGCCGCTTCTTCCGGTCCCATTCCCTGGCGAACCTGGGCCGGTAGGCGGAACGGGCCTTGACGAACCCCCTGCACTCGGGATAGCGGACGCACCTGTGTACCTTGATGTGGGGATACTCCACCAGCCTGGTGGGGGAGCCGCAGACGGGGCAGGCAACGTCCCCGGACGCCGTGCTCTGCCGGTCCTCCTGACGCATCTCGCCTTCCAGCCTGCGGTACTGCTCCTCCCTGCTCTCCCCGGAGAATGAGTCGAAGAGCTTCTTTACCAGGTACAGGAAGAGGGCGATGCCCGCAGCTACAGCCAGCGTGCCGATGGAGCCCATTACATCTCCCCGATGGTGCAGGTGGGATGGTATTCACTTCCGGCAAAGTACACATATATACCAGCCGGGGCCGGTGGTGGTAGTGCACCCGGAAGCCGGCGGCCGGCCTTCGCCCGCCTACCGCAGTAGTTGACAGCGATTGGCCTCCCCTGTAGATAACAGCACACTGTAAAGCAAGTTATCTGCACTGCCCGTGATGGCCGCGCCGGTTTCCCCGCGCCGGCCGCCTTCGGAGCGGTACCCTGTTGGAACGGAATGGGAAGAGGAGCGGAAAGCGTTGAAAGATTACACTCCTGACAGGCTCAGAACTGTATCGGTCATCGGACACGGCTCGGTGGGAAAGACCAGCCTGTGTGACTCTCTGGTCTACACCGCCGGCTCGGTGGAGCGGCTGGGCTCGGTGGACAACGGCAACAGCAGCTTCGACTACACCGGGGAGAGCAGGGAACGCAAGCACAGCCTGACCTTCTCGCCCGGCATATGCGAGTGGCAGAAGCACAAGATCAACCTGCTGGACACCCCCGGCCTTGCGGACTTCTACGGCGAGACCATCGGCAGCATCTCCGTCTCCGACGGGGCGGTGCTGGTGCTGGACGGCGCCTCCGGCGTGGAGGTAGGCTCGCTGAAGACGTGGTCCTACGCCGCCGGCCACCAGCTGCCGGTGCTCATCTGGGTGGGGGGCCTCGACCGCGAGAACGTCAGCTTCGAGCGGGTCCTGGAGGAGGTCCGCGACAGCCTTCACCGCCACGCGGTCCCCTTCGTCTTCCCCGTCATGGAGGGGGGAGAGCTGAAGGCCCTGGTGGATGTCCTGGGCAACAGGGCGCTGGACCCGGAGGGAAATGAGATGGAAGTGCCCGACGGAGCCCGCGGACGCCTGGACGAGCTGCGCAACGAGCTTATCGAGACGGCGGCCGAGTCCGACGAGGAGCTGATGGAGCAGTACTTCGCCAACGACACGCTCACCGAGGCCGAGCTGCGCCGGGGACTGAAGAAGTCCATCGCGGCCAGGGACCTCTTCCCCGTTCTCTGCGGGGTATCCACCACCGCCCTGGGGGCAAAGGAGCTCCTGAGCTCCATGGTCTCCTTCATCCCCTCCCCCCTGGAGCGGCCGGCCCAGCCCGACGCCACCGGCGAGGCCGAGATCGCGCCGGACCCCGACGGCTCCTTCGTGGCCAGGGTCTTCAGCACCAAGGTGGACAAGCACGTGGGCGACATGGTCTTCATCCGCGTCCTCCGCGGAGGCGTGGAGGGCACCGAGGAGGCCTACAACACCGAGCGCCAGACGGGAGAGCGGCTCAACAACTACTACTACATCAGCTGCGGGCAGCGGATAGAGACCGAGAAGCTGGTCACCGGCGACATCGCCGCGGTGGCCAAGCTCAAGAGCACCATGACCAACGACACCCTCTGCACCAAGAAGGACCAGGTGGAGCTGAGGCCCATCGCTTTCCCCGAGCCCGTATACAGGGCCGCCATCTACGCCAAGAAGCGCGGCGAGGAGGACAAGATGGGCAGCGGCCTCTCCACGCTGTCCGCCATGGATCCCACCTATGTGGTGCGCAACGAGTCGGAGATCGGCCAGACCACCGTATCCGGAATGGGCGAGCAGCACCACGCTGTGATGCTGGAGCGCCTCAAGGAGATGACCGGGGTGGAGGCGGAGCTGGTGAAGCCCAGGATAGCCTACCACGAGACCATCACCAAGGCCGCAAGCGGTCAGTACAAGCACAAGAAGCAGACCGGGGGCCGCGGCCAGTACGGCCACGTCCACATCCGCCTCGAGCCCCTGCCCAGGGGAAGCGGCTTCGAGTTCGACAGCGAGGTCACCGGCGGCAACGTGCCCACCAAGCACATACCGGCGGTGGAGAAGGGCTTCCAGGAGGCCATGGACAAGGGCCCCCTCTCCGGATGCGCGGTGGTGGACATCAAGGCCGTGGTCACCGACGGCAGCTACCACCCGGTGGACTCCTCCGACATGGCCTTCAAGTACGCGGCCAACAGGGCCTTCAAGGAGGTTATGATGCAGGCCGGGCCCATTCTGCTGGAGCCGGTTATGGAGCTGGAGATCATGGTCCCCGAGGAGTTCATGGGCGACGTGATGGGCGACATCAACTCCCGCCGCGGCAAGATACAGGGCATGGAGGCCGAGGGCTCCTTCCAGGTTATCAAGGCCCAGGTGCCGGAGGCCGAGCTCTACCAGTACACCAGCAGCCTGCGGTCGCTCACCCAGGCCCGGGGCAACTTCTCCCAGACCTTCTCCCACTACGAGAAGGTCCCCAGGGACATCCAGCAGAAGGTGGCCGAGGAGAACAGAAGGGCGGCCCAGGAGGATGAGTAGACGCTCCCTGCCCGCCGGGGTCCTCTCGGCCCTGATGGCGGCGGTCCTGCTTTTCACGGGAGCCGTCGCCCATGCTTCCCCGCTGGGAGACCCCGGCGGGGGGTCCTCCGAGGAGGACTCCGAAAACTCTGACCTGTATCTGGCTATCGGCGCCACGGCCGTGGTGGTGTCCATCATCCTCTACGACATCTTCTCCGACGCAGCCCGGGAGGAGGAGGCCGCAGACTCCGCCGGGGCCGCCGTGGAGGACACCGGCGTGGACTGGGAGAGCGTACCGGTGGCCGGAGGGCGGGCGGAAGAAGAAGCCGGGGAGGAAGAGCCCGAATCGCTGGCCCTGGTGGTGGAGACGCTTCCGGGGGAGGACGGGGGTTCCGCCTCGGAGCTGCTGGCCTCCCGGCTGGGCCTGATCCTGGCGGACACCCCGGTAGAGGTCGACCCCAGCCCGGTGAGCATCGGCCAGGGCTACACGTCCGCCGAGAAGGCCCGGATGGTGGCCGACTTCTTCTCCTCCGACCTCTTTCTGTCGCTGCAGCCCCTGGACAGCGGTCTGCTGAAGGTGGAGCTTCTCGACGGAGAGGGAGCGCGGCTGGCCTCCGACACCCTGCAGGAAGCCGACGTCGAGGTCGTATCGGAGATGATTCGGGAGTCCCTTCCCAGGTAGAAGGCTCTTGACCCGTCCCGCTTCCAGGGGTATCTCTATTCTACGGTTTTCTACGTCGTTCTTCTTCATTGCCTGGGAACCATAGCCGCCTCTGGCGTATTAAGTTATCGTAAGCTAACACAAAACCATCATTTCATGTGAGAGGAGCGGAGATGCGATTCCTTCTTGCCTCCATTCTGCTGCTGGCCGCGGTGCCCCTGGCGGCATCCGAGCTGACGGTGGACATTCCCTTTGATCAGACAAGGGTGTGCCTGGACGACGCCGGCCCCTATACGAAGGTCAGCGTGCAGGGCCTGCCCTCATACCACGGAGAGGGCCTTCCGGCCCTGCCCATCATGCCGGTGCGGATCGCGCTGCCCACCGGCTGCCGGGCGCAGGGCATAGAAGTAGTTGATGCCCAGTACACCAGCCTGCGCGGAAGCCACGAGGTCATGCCATCGGCCGCCCCCGTCCCCTTCTCCGTCGAGCAGCGGATAGTC
>JAWLEP010000022.1:0-46551 GCA_041686025.1 Candidatus Fermentibacteraceae bacterium | reverse complement strand
GAAAAAAGGGGACGGAGGTGTTTTAGTTGACGAATAAAAGACACATACTGCTTTGAGCCTTGTCAACCCCTTGAAATGCTACCAGAAACTGCTACACTAATGAATAGTATGAGCAGAAGAGCGAGAATCGTTGTACCGGATCTGGCGCATCATGTTGTCCAGCGAGGCAACAACGGGAATCGTGTGTTCTTCGGGCCAAGAGACAGAACCCTTTTGCTTCGTATTCTTGCTGATAGCGCCGAGGATTACGGCGTGAGCTTCCTTTCCTACTGCCTGATGGATAACCACGTTCATCTCGTTGTGGTTCCCCATGCACCCGATTCCCTTGCCGGTCTCTTCCGATGCTCGTTCACAAAATACTCGCTATACATCAACAGACGCCTGGACAGAAGCGGGCATCTTTGGCAGAGCAGGTATTTCTCCAGCCCCATGGACCGCGCCTATCTTTACAACGCAGTAAGATACGTTGAACGAAACCCCGTGCGTGCAGGCCTAGTAGATCGGCCTGAAGACTATCCCTGGTCAAGTGCTGGATTTCATCTTGGCATTCGAGGAAAAGACCCCATCGTTGAATGGTCTCCCGAACTGGATTCATCAGTCGGAGACTGGGAGGAGCATCTCTCCCGTCCTACGGCCGCCGAAGAACTCGATAGAATCCGAAAGACAACATTCGCAAGCAAGCCATGCGGTCGCGAGTCCTTCCTGAACAGACTAGCAGAGCATTACGGCAATGAGGTCTTCTTGAGAAGGCGCGGAAGGCCTTCAAAAAACACGGGATAAGACGCATTTACAATAAGTTTAAAATACCTCCGTCCCCATTTAGGGCAGAGGGCTCTGGGGCCGCCCGGGGCGAGGCAAGCAGATCTGCGAGCAGGGAGCCAAGGGAGCGGCGGACGGCCGGGGCGGCGGCCAGCAGGACGCCGGGGCGGCCGTGGAGGGGCTCGGTGAGGTAGGGGGTCTCGGGGAAGTCGGTGCGGCGGAGGACCACGGCGCGGAGGCCGCCGCAGAGGATCTGCGAGACCATGCCGTAGCCGGGCTTGCAGAGGACGGCGTCGGCGGCGGCGGCCAGGTCGGCGAAGGAGACGCCGGCCCGGCGCATGTCGGCCGGGGTGAGGTTGCGGGGCAGGCCGAAGCGGTTCTCCGGCAGCGCCGAGACCAGCTCCCAGCCGGGGACCGCAGGCAGGGGGCCGCCCAGCCTGGCGGGGTCGCGCAGGGAGACCAGGCAGGTCGGGCCCTGACCCAGCAGGTCCCGGGCGGCGTCCGGGTCCCGGGGAACGCCTCCGGGAAGCAGACCGGCGTCCCGGCACTCGCCGAAGGGGTGCTCCGGGGGGCCCAGGGGCAGCCGCAGGTAGGTGCCGGTCCGGTACAGCCGCCGCAGCAGATCCACCTCCCGCTCCAAGTCCGGCAGCATGCGGGCGTAGATCCAGTCCCAGGTGAAGTTGGCAACCCCGCAAGCCGTTATCCCCAAGCGGTCGGCGGCTGCGAACGGCGCCGGGTCTATATCCGAGACCACCAGGCCGAAGTCGCCCTCCTCCAGGAAGCGGCGCTCCCGGTCCACCACCTCTTCGGCGCGGTCGCAGAAGCTCCTCAGGATCTTCGCGGTAGCCTGCGGGTCGGCGGAGCCCTTTCCCTCCACCGGCATTGGTCCCGCGGAGCCCCGGCGGACCCGTACCCGCTCCATGCCGTCCCAGAACCACTCGGGCACCTCGGTGGTGATGGTCACTCCGGCCTCGGTATACCGGTCCAGCCAGGCACGCATCAGCTCGCGCTGGCGGGCGGCGTGGCCCCAGCCGTGGGAGGAGACGTACCAGGCGGCCCTCATGCCCCGCCTTCCAGGCTGCAGTGCTTTCGCATGAGCCGGATCTCACGGAAGAAGAGGGCGCCGGTAAGAACCGTGGCCAGGATATCCGCCACGGGATAAGCCACCCAGATGCCCGTCAGACCCCACAGAAGCGGCAGCAGCAGTATCAGGGGCACCAGGAAGAAGACCCTGCGGGCCAGGGCCAGCAACAGGGCGGGGCCGGCCCTACCCAGGGCCTGGAAAACGCTGGCGGCCACTATCTGGAAGCCGATCACGGGGATCACGGCCATCAGTATGCGCATGATGCCCGTACCCTCGGAGATCAGCTGCGGGTCGGAGGAGAAGACGGACAGCAGCTGGCCGGGGAAGAGCTGCACCGCCCCGAACCAGAGGATCATGTAGGCCGTGGCCGCCCCGATGCCCAGCAGCAGTGCCCGCCGCAGCCGGCAGTAGTCGCGGCCGCCGTAGTTGTAGCCCACTATGGGCTGCAGCCCCTGCACCAGCCCGAAGATGGGCATGAGCATGAAGATCATCAGCCTCTGCATGACGCCCACCAGGCCCAGGTGCATGTCCGACCCGTAGGCGGTTACGGAGTTGTTCAGGGCGATGGACATAAGGCTTCCGGCCACCACCCGGGCGAAGGAGGCCGAGCCGATCTTCATGGACTCCAGGGCCAGCCGGGGCTGGGGCCTGAGGAACCTGGCCCGGATCCTCACGTGGCTCTTTCCGCGGCCGAAGTGGGTTATGACGTAGACGAAGGACGCGGCCTGGCCGATGATGGTGGCTATGGCCGCTCCCTGGATGCCCAGGCCGAGTCCGAATATGAAGACCGGATCCAGGGCGATGTTGGTCCCCGCCCCCACCATCATGCTGATCATGGCGGTACGGGCGTTGCCCTCCGACCGGATCAGGTTGTGCGAGGAGACGGCCACGGCGAAGAGAAGGCCCCCCGGCAGTATCACGGTGAGGTAGCGGCGGGCGTAGGGGATCACCGCGTCCGTGGCCCCGAACACGCGCAGGAGGGGGTCCAGGAAGACCAGCCCCAGAGCGGCGATTACCACTGCCAGGAAGGCGGCGGTGGCGAAGCTGCCCCCGGCCACCCGCTCGGCCCGCGCCCTGTCTCCGGCCCCCAGGGCCCGGGAGATGATGGAGGCCGAGCCTATGCCCACAGTCTGGGCCACGGCCAGTATGAACATCTGTATGGGGAAGCAGACCGCCAGCGCAGCCAGGGCCAGCGTGCCCGGGCCCTGGCCGATGAAGATGGTGTCCACCAGGTTGTACAGGGAGTTCACCATCATGCCCAGAATGGCCGGCCCGGAGAGCCGCACCAGCAGCCGGCCCACCGGCATGGTGCCCAGCAGCTCGGTCCTCCTGCGGGCGTCCAGGGGGCTCATCGCTGCAGGTTCACCAGAACCAGGGCCACGACTGTCAGGGCCACCGCCCACCGCTCCCTGACCCGCAGCCGCTCGCCGAAGCCCAGCCAGCCGGCCAGGCTGATCAGCACGATGGTCAGGGCGCTGTAGATGGGAAAGACCACGGCGGTGCGCAGCTCGGACAGCGACAGTATCAGGAAGTGGGAGGCGAAGTAGTTGGGGACCCCCACCGCCAGGCCGGTTACGAAGTGGCCGGCCCTTATCCTGCCCGCCCGCAGGCTCTTGACCAGGCTCACCAGAAGGGCCATGCCGAAGACGAACAGCAGGAAGAGGCTCTTGGCCTCCAGGCTGCCGTACCTCTGGTAGACCTTGTTGCTGAACTCCGCCAGGCCCACGATCAGAAACAGCATGATCAGCACGGGGCTGAAGGCGGAGAAGGCCCTGCGGGGGTGGCCGACGTCCAGGTTGGCCAGCAGTATGGACCCCAGGGCCAGGGCTATGCCCACCCACTGCACCGGCGTGGGGACCTCGTGCCAGAAGAGGATGGACAGCATCATGGGGACCAGTACCCCCAGCTTGCTGAAGCTGCCGGCCAGGCTCACCCCGCTGTCGCGGACCCCCTTCTGCAGGTAGATGAAGCCCAGGAAGTAGAGCACGCCCGCCGGAATACCAACGGCGGCGGCCCAGCCCAGGCTGGCCAGTGGGCCGAAGCTCCCTCCGGCCAGCGCCTCCGGCGCCTCCTTCAGGAAGGAGTCCACCACCCCCGGACCCAGCCGGCCCAGGACCCCGCGGCCCAGCAGAAATGCCAGGGAGACCGTGGAGGCCACCATGTAGTTGGCCGTGGTCACCACGTACCGGTTCATCCCCCGGGACTCGCTGAACTTGAAGATCAGGGCGATGGACGTGCTGCTGAGTACCGCCAGGGCCAGGTAGAGCAGGTGCTTCTCCCTTCGAAACGGTGCGAACGTACGGAGACCATACTCTTCTATCGGCCGCGGGGATTAACAAGTGTCGCCCCCAGCCCGCAGACCACCGGCTATCCGGCGCACTCCCCCGGAATGTCCGCCCGGAAGACGATGGGGCCGGATGGAGCCCCGCTGGGGTGCAAGCGCTTCGTCGGCGAGCGGTTCTGGGGCTCAGGCAAGCGTCATCATCGCTCTGCTCGACTGCCGGCGGGCGGGCCGGGAGGCCGCCGGTCCGACCCGCAGCCACTGGACAGCGGCCGGCACAGGTTCAAGTATATACAGGAATGGTTCTTGCGAAGAAAAGGTACAGTGATTAAGTTCTGGGGCATTTCTGTCTTCATGGGATTTCCTGAGAGGAGCGAGAATGAACGGTCTTAACGAGGTACTGAACCGGCTTGTGGAGGTAAGCGGCATAGAGGTGGCCGTCTGCGTGGGAAGGGACGGCTTCGTCATAGACGCCGCTTCCACCGGGTCATCGGACACCGAGGCCATCGGCGCCATGGTCTCCACGGGAATGGGCTCCGCGGAGAGCGTGGGCCGGGAGCTCGGCCTGGAGGACCTCGACCAGGCGATGATGGAGTACAAGGGCGGCATAGTCATGATGACGGCCCTGGGAGCAGAGGCCCTTCTGGCGGTAGTGGCCGCCAACGACGCCAACCTCGGAAACGTCCGCCTTCAGGTACGCAGGCGCGCACCCGAACTGGAGAAGGCGCTTCTGTAGCGAGAGCCACCGGAGCGGCCGGAGAGGAGCCCCCGTCACATGGCAACAAGGAGCTTTTCCAACACCAGGAGGACGGGAGAGGTCCTTAAGGGCATTGTGAAGGAGACCAATGCCGTTACGGCTCTCCTGATAAGCCGGGAGGGCGTCTGCATCAGCAGCGCGGGGCAGACCGAGTCTCTCAACGCTACCGCTCTGGCCGCGCTGGTGGCCGGGATGTTCGCCGCCACAAGGGAGGTGGCGAACATCGTGGGCGAGGAGCACTTCTCCATACTCCTCCAGCAGGGAGAGAAGCGGAACATCCACATATCCCTCATCGGCCAGCGCTCCATGCTGGTGGTGGTGTTCGAGGACAACAGGCGCATCGGAAGGGTGCGGCTGGCCACCAGGAAGGCGGCCCGAAAGCTCCTGGACAGCATGGAGAAGCCCCCCGAGAAGAAGGAGGCCTCCGGCAGGGAGGATATCTCCATGCCCGACTTCCGGGAGTACGCCCTCAACCTTGTCGACCAGATCTTCAACGTAGGCAAGGAGGACGATGCCCCATCTGGACCTCGATGAGCGGCAGGTCGTCTTCAAGATCGTCTACTACGGCCCCGGCCTGTCGGGCAAGACCACCAACCTCCGCTTCATCCACAGGACGCTGGCCGAGCGGTACCGGGGGGACATGCTGGAGCTGGACACCGAGGAGGAGAGGACCCTGTTCTTCGACTTCTTCCCGGTCTCCCTGGGTGACGTGGAGGGCTTCTCGCTGCGCTTCCACCTCTACACCATTCCGGGGCAGGTGTTCTACGAGGCCAGCCGGAGGATCATCCTCCAGGGCGCCGACGGAATCGTCTTCGTGGCCGACTCCCAGACCGACCGGCTGGAGGACAACCTGGAGAGCTTCCGGATGATGCAGGCGAACCTGGCCAGCTTCGGCTACGACAGCGAGGGCTTTCCCATGGTTCTGCAGTACAACAAGAGGGACATGAGCCCGCTGCTTTCGCCGGGAACGATAGAGAGCGAGCTCGGTCTGGACCCCGGCCTTCCGGTGACCGAATCCGTGGCCACCAGGGGCCGGGGGGTGATGAATACGCTGAAGATAGTGAGCAAGGAGGTCATAAGGCACTTCAGGCTGGATTGAGAAGGGCCGCACGGACAATGGCACTCAACGGCACGCTGAAGGACATGGGGCTGGTGGCCCTGCTGCAGTTCCCCAACGCGGGCAGGCGCAGCGGGCGGGTCACCATCGAGTCGAAGGGCGCAGTGGCGCGCTTCTACTACGACACCGGCCGGCTCGTGCACGCCGAGATGGGCGACCTCGCCGGCGAGGAGGTGCTGGTCCAGGTGGTGGACTGGACAGACGGCGAGTTCCGTTTCGAGCCGGATGTGGAGAGCGGGGAGAGGACCATAGAGAAGGACCTGCACAGGACGATCATGTGGGCTCTGAAGGAGCGGGACGAGCGCCGCAAGGCCCAGGCCGCCGAGCCCGAGGAGGATTCCATGTCCCAGCTCATGCGGGAACTGGTGGAGGACTCGGAGCGCTTTGTATACGCGTGCATCCTGTCCGCCCGCGGCGAGAGGAAGGCCGGGTCGGACATGCCGCCGGACTTCGAGGACTCGCTGCCTGCGGCCGTGGATGCGGCGACGGCTTTTCTGCAGAGCTACGGCGACCGGCCTCCGGGCAGGATGCTGGTGGAGGACGAGAGATTCAGTCTGGTAATGGGCCCCTGCGGCGAGGGGGACTTCCTCCTGGCCGCCGCCGGCCCGGGCACCAGGATGGGCATGCTGCCCCTGGCGCTCTCCCGGCTGATGGAAGGACTCGATTCGAAGGGCTGAAGGGGTGAGCGACGAGAGCGGAGAGCCGGGCAGGCTCGATTTCAGGGAGTTTCTGGAGATATGCTCCGACACCGGCCTGCTGGACGAGCAGACCGCGAAGAGGGTAATCAACTTCGCCCGGGCCCTGGGCGGGGTGGGAAGCCTTCCGCACCTTACTACCGCCAGCCTGGACAGCGAGGAGGATTTCCGGGAGGCCCTGCTGGCCGTGTACCCCGAGGAGATGACCTTCTCCAACTACGTCACCACCGACGAGAACTTCTACCCCTGTGAGATCGCCCGTACGGTGGCCCTGGTGCCCCGGATATGGAAGAGCATCACCCCGGTGATGATCCATGCCGCAACCGGCCAGGGCAAGACCCACCTGCTCACCGCCATAGCCAACTCCACCTCCCGGAAGGCGGCGCTGGTGAACACGGTGGACCTGCAGATCGAGTACCAGCACTGCACCACGGCGGGAATGGAGCGGCACCTGAGGGACTGGCTCACCTCCCAGGAGCTCCTGCTGCTGGACGACATACAGTTCTCCCAGGGCGACATGCCCTTCCAGCGCTTCCTGCTGTCGGTGATGAACCGCATGCCCCGCAACCGGCACGGGCTTGTGACCGCCTCCGACGAGAGTCCCTCCAGGCTGCTGGACCTGGACGAGGCCTTCTTCTCGCGGCTCACCTCCGGTCTGGTGATAGAGCTGCACATAGTGGACTTCGAGGGGCGGAGGAAGATCCTGGACAACTTCTTCCGCTACGCCGGCCTGGAGCCGCCGAGCGACGAGGTGGTGGACTACATCGCCGAGACATTCAGCATGAACGTCCGCCAGCTGAAGGCGGCGGGCAGGATGGTCCTGGCCCGCATGCTGGGCCCGGACCACGACGTGGACCTGGATACGGTGAAGAGGCACCTGGGCTTCCTCAGCGGCGCCGCCTCCGCCGACAGGCAGCTGAAGGCATCCAAGACGGACGTGGAGCCCGAGGCGGCGGCGGGAAGCAGGGGGCAGGCCGGCGGCGGACCCTCCCCATACATCGTAGTGGACGTGGAAGAGGAGGAGCAGGCCCCCGAAGAGGCCGCCCCTCCCGAGCCCCAGGCGGAGGAGGAGCCCCTTCCGGAGCCCGAGAAGGGCGTCGAGCCGGAGCCCGAGCCCGCCCCCCGGGACTCCAGACGCTACCGGCGGATGGTGGAGTCTGCGGACACCGTGGAACGGCAGATAGGGGCCCTGAAGATGGCCCTGACCGACAGGATAGAGCAACTGCAGAGCAAGGATACAAGCCCCGCGGAGATCGGCAAGCTCCAGGTAGCGCTGGATTACCTGGAAAAGGGCAAGCTGGAAGCCGCCATGCTTGCGCTGAAGGCCGATAGGCAGTAGCCGGGGCAGCGGCCTCTCCGTGACCTATGCCCGTCGACGAGAGAGGAGATCGATGATGCAGCAGCAGCTGGACAGGCTGCACGGCGTCGCGTTTCTGCTCGGCTCGCTGGCCCACGCGTCGGAGAAGAACCTGGGCCAGAGCAGCCTCTCCATAGGAATGCTGGCAGGCAAGAGGTTCGGGATGGAGGCTGTTGAGGGAACCGAGCAGACTGACGACCCCGAAGAGGCGGTGAAGATACTGAGCGACGCCCTGGAGAAGAGGGGCATCGTCTGGGAGTTCGAGCCGTTCCTCGGAGAGCATGATTCCCTGATCGAGGAGCGGGACGGAAAGAAGGTGATGCGCCTGGTCTTCACCACCTGCATGGTTCGCAACGCCCTGTTCCGGTACGGCCACGAGCAGAAGCAGTCCCTCTGCTACATGTCCCACGGCGTCTTTGCCGGGGCCATGGAGAAGGTGATGCCGGGCACCAGGGTCCACCTGGAGATCATCCATGCCGGGCCCAACGCATGCCTGAAGGAGATGGAGATCGAGGAGGTGGAGCAGTGAGGGCGAAGGTATCCACCGAGTGGCTTTCCGGGTGCTCCGGCTGCCACGTGGCCATGGTAGATCTGCACGACAAGCTTCTCAACCTGGTGGAGGAGGTGGAGTTCGTCCGCATCCCGGTCCTGATGGACGAGAAGGGCTACCCCAAGGCCTACATCGGGATAGTGGAGGGCGCGGTCCGCAGCGACCACGACCGCCACGCCCTGGAGAAGATGCGGGAGAGCTGCGACAAGCTGGTGGCCTTCGGCACCTGCGCCTCCTACGGAGGGCCCTCCGGCATCGGATGGCTCTACGGCCGGGACACCATACTGGACAAGGCCTACAGGGGTCTGCCCACCTCCGCGGCGGGGGAGGGCCTGCCCCAGGGGGTACCGGTGCTGGAGGAGAGCGTCATACCCATCAACGAGGTGGTCGACGTGGACTTCCAGCTCCCCGGATGTCCGCCCCATCCCTACTACATCGCGCTGGCCATCAGGACCATCCTGGGGGGAGACGTCCCCGAGATGGTGGCCAGGCCCGTGTGCGCCGACTGCGAGAGGAGGATGGAGAAGCGGGAGGGCGTCTCCCTGAAGAGGGGGGCGGTCACGGCACCGGAGGAGGACGTATGCCTTCTCAGCCAGGGCGTAATCTGCCTGGGCTCCGTGACCCTCAACCGATGCCAGGCCCAGTGCCCCAACAGGGGCGTGGCCTGCGCCGGCTGTGCCGGCCCTTCGGTCTCCATCATCACCGAGCCTCAGCTGGACATACGGACCATGGTGGCCAGAAGGATGAGCCTTCTCACCGACATAGAGGAGAAGGAGATACGGGAGTACATGGAGAAGGAGGCCAAGACCTTCTACGCCTACTCTCTCTCCTCGCCGGTGATGTACCGCAAGCCTACAGTCGAGCTCAGGGAATGGGCGGGGAAGCGATGACCCGTCTCTCATACATCCGGAAGAGAGCGTAGAGAGATGTCGAGCATTACGGTAAACCCAGTAACAAGAATCGAGGGTCATGCCAGGATAATCCTCGACACAGACGACTCCGGGGCGGTAAGCAGCGGACACCTGCAGGTCCTGGAGATAAGGGGCTTCGAGAAGCTCCTGGAGGGCATGGAGCTGTTCAAGATGCCCCTGATCACCGCCCGTATCTGCGGCGTGTGTCCCGCGGCGCACCACATGGCCTCGGTGACCGCCATAGAGAACGGTCTGCGCACCGAGATCCCGGAAGCTGCCGCAAAGCTGCGCGAGCTGATGTACATGGGCCATATACTGCACTCCCACGCCCTGAGCACCTTCGTGCTTACGGGGCCGGACATACTGGCGGGGCTGAGCGCGCCGCCCGAGCAGCGCAACGTTTTCAACCTCCTCAAGATGCAGCCCGAAGTGGTGAAGAAGGTCCTGCGGCTGAGAAGCATCGGTCAGCGGGTGGTGGAAACCGTGGGCGGCCGCGGCGTTCACCCGGTGACCTCCATACCCGGAGGCATCACCTCATCCCCCTCCGACGAAGAGATGTCCGGCATGGCCGACTGGGGCAAGGAGGCCCTGGACATACTGGACGAGATGATCCCCGTGGTGGAGGAGAAGCTGGAAGCCATGGCCGAGATCAGAGAGGCGGCCGAGCTGCCATTCAGCTCCGCCGGCCTCTCCGAAGACGGACAGGTAAGTTTCTTCCAGGCCCCCTGCGTCGTCATGGACGATGACGGCAACGTCACCAGGACCTTCGAGGCCCCAGACTACGCCGGCCACCTGGTGGAGCACGCCATGGAGGGTTCTTACATGAAGTCGGTGCGCCTGCGGGGTGACACCGAGTCCAACTTCTTCGTAGGCCCCATGGCCCGACTGAACGTAAACCAGAGCTTCTCCACCCCCAAGGCCACCGAGATGCTGGCCGCGTATCGGGAGAAGGGCCATCCCCGGAAGTCGGCCCTGGACTTCATAGAGGCTCGCCTGGTGGAGATGGTTCACTGCGCCGAGCGGATAGGCGAGCTGGCCTCCGCCGGCGTCAGCGGCGATCTCCTTACGGAGGCCCAGCCGGGAGCCGGACGCTTCGTGGGCATGGTGGAGGCCCCCCGCGGCATACTGATCCACGAGTACGAGACCGACGACGACGGGAGCCTTACCGGGGCCAACCTCATAGTGGCCACCCAGAACAACTACGACGCCATAGACCACAGCATCACGGCCCTGGCATCCCTCTTCGCCGATACCGGTGACGACAACCTGCTGATGAACGGGGTGGAGTTCGCCCTGCGCTGCTACGACCCGTGTCTGGCCTGCGCCACCCACGTGGCCGGCAGGATGCCCATGATCGTGGAAGTGCGGCGTAACGGCAAGAGGGTCAGGAAGTTCGAGAGGGGGGCGGAGCAGTGATCGAGATA
This sequence comes from Candidatus Fermentibacteraceae bacterium, assembly GCA_041686025.1. GTDB lineage: Bacteria > Fermentibacterota > Fermentibacteria > Fermentibacterales > JCC-6 > JAWLEP01. Next base: position 35,616 of record JAWLEP010000022.1, on the reverse strand, counting down.
AAGATCGACGAAGATGCGTGCGTGGGCTGCCAGCTCTGCGTTGACGAGTGCCCCACCGACGTGTTCGAGTTCGACGAGGAGAAGGCGATCCCGGTGGTGGAGCACGATAAGGAGTGCTTCGGCTGCCTGAGCTGCTCGGAGATCTGCCCCTCAGACGCCATAGAGCACCGGGGCGTGGAGAGGTCCGAGGACCACTACCACGAGCCCTACACGCTGGAGCTGGCCAGCAGGCTGGCCCCAAACGTCCCCCTGCCCCACGTCCCCGACGACCCCGAGAGGCGGAAGGCGGCCCTGGAGGACCTGGGGGTCAGGCTGCTCTCCGTAGCCTCCGTTTTCAGGCATACGCTGGGAGGGAGCCTTCCCGCCGTGGGAACCATGGCCGGCAGAACACTGGCCACCCAGCTGCCCCGGTACCAGGTCCCCAAAGACTTTCAGGAAGCCCTGGACCTGGCGGTGAGGCAGTTCGCCCCGGCCTGGGAGCTTTCCCCCTCCTACGACGGCGCCGAGAAGCTGGAGATAGACGTGGGCACCTGCTTCATCCGGGAGCTCTGCGGGGAGGAGGGCATCGAGCTGGGGGGAGACCTGTGCGTCCTCTTCTACAACTACCTGGCCGGCTACATCGGCAGGATGGGCGGGGCCAGGCTGAAGCTGGAGGAGTCACAGCCCGGCGACAGCGGCTGCAGGTGCAGGGTGAAGGTATTCAGACGGGGGTAGAGCTGACGCTGGCCGGCGTGGGCAACACGCTGGCGGGCGACGACGGCGTGGGCATCTTCATGCTGCAGGCCCTCCGGGAACGGCTGGGCCCCCGGCCCGGCCTGGCCTACGCCGAGATGGCCGGTGACCTGTACGCCGTATGGGACCTGCTGCCGGATACCGCCTCCATCCTCTTCCTGGACGCCGTCTGCGGCGACCATCCCGGGAGGCTGGCAAGGGGCAGGACCGCGCCCCGCGCCTACTCCCCATCCTTCCACCAGTCCGACGTCTCCTCCGTCATGGAGTCCCTGTCCCGGCTCCGGGAGGGTCCCATGCCGGCCTGGGAGATCTGGGGGATCACCATCGACCCTCCGGAGTTCCTGGGGCAGGGGCTGTCGCCACCGGTGCGCCGGGCGGCCGAGACCGCGGTGGAGGAGCTTTGCAGCCTCATTTCAGGAGGGCGCCTGGTGGTGGACGGATACCGGGTCCCTGCGCTGATTGGGTTCTAGATGCGCGATGGAAAGGTCCGTACCGCTGTGCGCTGCCGGGCGGAGGTGCGCGGGGTGGTCCAGGGAGTGGGCTTCCGTCCCTTCCTGCACCGGGCCGCCACGGCCAGGGGCCTCTCCGGCTGGGCCCTCAACCGGGGCGGCGAGGTGCTGCTGGAAGTGGAGGGGCCCCCCGAAGAGGTGCGGGGCTTCCTGCGGGAGGTCCGGGAGGGCGGGCCGGCGGCGGCCAGCGTCAGGGAGATGGACGTGCAGTGGATCGAGGCCGAGGGCGGGGACGGCTTCTCCATACGGCGCAGCCGTTCTTCAAGGCCCCGGCTATCGGGCCTAACCCCCGACCTCTCCCCCTGCCCCGACTGCCTGGAGGAGATGTCGGACCCCGAAGCCCGCAGGCACCGCTACGGCCTTATCTCCTGCAGCTCCTGCGGGCCGCGGTACACCATTTCCCGGGGGCTGCCCTACGACCGGGAGCGGACGGCCATGGACGACTTCCCGCTGTGCCCCGACTGCGCCGCCGAGTACGCGGACCCCGCCGACCGCCGCTTCCACGCCGAGCCCCTGGCCTGCCCCGCCTGCGGGCCGGAGGTGGTCCTGGAAACCCCCGACGGCAGGGCTGTGGAGGGCGACCCCTACCGCGCAGCCGGGAGGATGCTCCACGGCGGGTCGGTGCTTGCGGTGAAGGGGGTGGGGGGCTACCTGCTCTGCTGTGACGCCGCCCGGAAGGATGCGGTGGTCCGGCTTCGAGGGATGAAGGGCCGGCCCTCCAAGCCCTTCGCCGTGATGGTGCCCGACCTGGAGACGGCGGCCGAGGCCGCCGATATAGGGCCCAGTGAGGCGCGGGAGCTGGAGAGCCCCCGGACCCCCATAATGCTGCTGGAGGCCCGGGAAGACAGCCCTGTGTGCCGGCAGGTGGCCCCGGGCATGTCCACCGTGGGCCTGATGCTGCCCTCCTCCCCCGTCCACCATCTTCTGATGGCTCACTCGCCCCGGTTTCTGGTGATGACCTCCGGCAACCCCACGTCCATGCCCATAATCGCCGACGACGGGCGGGCCCGGAGCCTGGGGGCCGACGCCCTGCTGCTGCACCGCCGGGAGATCACCGCCGCCCTGGACGACTCCGTGGCCAGGACGGTGAAGGCGCCCGGGGGGAACCTGACGGTGCTGGTGCGCCGGGCCCGGGGGTGGGTCCCGGGAACCCTCCCGGTCCGCTTCGAGGCACCGGGGGACGTGGTGGCCGCCGGAGGGGACATGAAGGCCACCTTCGCCCTCATGCGGGGCCGGGAGATCCTCCCGGGCCGTCCGGTGGGGGACCTGGAGGACATGGACGTGCAGGAGGTCTGGACCCGCGACCTCCGGCGGGCCCTGGCCACCTACCGGGTGGAGGCCTCCGTCCTGGCGGTGGACATGCACCCCGCCTACCACTCCCGCAGGCTGGCGGCAGAGCTGGTTCCCGCCGGCCGCACCGTGGAGGTGCAGCACCACCACGCCCACCTGGCTGCGGTGATGGCAGAGGAGGGCCTGGGGCCCGGGGACCGGGCGGTGGGCCTCATCATGGACGGCACCGGCTGGGGGACCGACGGCACCGTCTGGGGAGGCGAGGTCCTGGTGGGGGGCATGGCCCGCTTCCGAAGGGCCGCTCACCTGCTGCCGGTGCCCATGCCCGGAGGAGAGGCCGCCGCCAGGGAACCCGCCCGCATGGCGGAGTCGCTGCTGCTGGCCTGCGGCCTTCCGCCCCGGGACGGGCGGCTGCGCAGGGTGGCCGAGTCCGGCAGGCTGTCGCCGCAGACCTCCAGCGCCGGCCGCCTCATCGACGGGGTGTCCTTCCTCCTGGGTGCCTGCGGCCGGGCCATGACCTACGAGGCGGAGGCCGCCATGCTGCTGGAGTCGCTGGCGGACCCCGGCGAGGATGGTGCCTACCCGTGGATAATCGACGACGGCGTGGTGGACCTGCGTCCGGGCCTTCTGGAGATGCTGCAGGACGGCGCGGCCGCGGCCGTCAGGGCCGCCCGCTTCCACAACACCCTGGCCGACGCCATGACGGCCGCGGCGGTGCGCGAGGCGAAGCCCCGGGGTCTGGCGGTGGCCCTGGGTGGCGGCTGCTTCGCCAACGCCCTTCTGCTGCGGCGGACGTTGAGTAGATTAGAGGAGTCGGGTGTCCGGGCCCTGGTGGGCAGGCGGCTGCCCGCCGGGGACGGCGCAGTGGCCGCCGGTCAGGCGGCCTGCGCCGCAGCCCGGACCCTGCGCAACTCATGAACGGGAAGGGAGCGGTCTGAGATGTGCCTCGCCGTGCCCATGAGGATTGTGGAGATGGACGGCCCCGAGGCCATCGTGGAGCTCCCGGGGGTCCGCAAGCGGGTCCGCATGGACCTGGTGGAGGGCGCCTCGGTGGGGGACTACGCCCTGATTCACGCCGGATACGCCATCACCGTGCTGCCCGAGGAGGAGGCCCTGGAGACGCTCTCGTACCTGCGGGAGATGGCCGATGGGCTCTGACCCCCCGGGCAGGACGGGAGAGCTCTCCGCCGAGCTGGGCCGTCCGGTTACCGTCATGGAGGTCTGCGGCACCCACACCGTATCCATCCACCGCAGCGGCCTGGACCGGCTGCTGCCCCCGGAGGTGCGGCTGCTCTCCGGCCCCGGCTGTCCGGTGTGCGTCACCCCCACCGGCTACATCGACCGGGCCATGGCCATGGCCTTCCGGCACGGGGTCCGGCTCTACACCTTCGGCGACCTGCTGAAGGTCCCCGGCTCGAGAGATTCCCTGGCCGACGCCCGGGCGGGGGGGGCGGACGTAGACGTGGTGGCCTCCCCCGAGGACGCCCTGAGGCTGGCCTCGGCCCGGGGCGGGCCGTCGGCCTTCCTGGCGGTGGGCTTCGAGACCACCGCCCCTACCATTGCCGCCGCGCTGCTGCAGGCCCGCGAGCAGGGGGTCGATCTGACGGCCCTCTGCGCCATGAAGCTGATCCCCCCGGCCATGGAGGCGGTCCTGGAGGCTCCCGGAACCCGGGTGGACGCCTTCCTCTGCCCCGGCCACGTGGCGGTGATAACGGGCCTGGCGCCCTTCCGCCGCATCTCGCAGCAGTACGGCGTCCCCTGCGTGGTGGGGGGGTTCGAGCCCCCCGAGATCGTCAGGGCCCTGGAGCGGATACTGCAGATGCTGGTGAAGGAGGAGCCGGGAGCGGAGTCCGCCTACCCCGCGGCATCCGCCGGGGGCAACCCCGCCGCCCGCCGGATGATGGACAGGGCGCTGGTGCGGTGCGACACCGAGTGGCGGGGACTGGGAGTGATCCCCGAAAGCGGCCTCCGCCTTGCCGATGAGCTTGCCGAGATGGACGCCGCCCGGAGGTGGCCGGTGGAGGTTCCGCCCGCCGAGGACGATCCCGGCTGCCTCTGCGGCGAGGTGCTCACCGGTTCGGCCGAGCCGCCGGACTGTCCCCTGTTCGGGGAGGCGTGCACCCCCCGCAGCCCGGTGGGCCCGTGCATGGTGTCCTCGGAGGGCAGCTGCGCGGCATGGTTCAAGTACGGGGGAAGGGGACTGCATTGATACTCAAGCTGGGTCACGGCGCCGGAGGCAGCATGACGTCCGAGCTGGTGGAGAGCCTCTTCCTGCCCAGGCTGGGGACAGAGCAGCTCCGGGCCGGGGAGGACTCGGGGATGGCGGGGGACCGGGCCCTCAGCATCGACTCCTTCACCGTCACCCCCCAGGACTTCCCCGGCGGAGACATCGGCAGGCTCGCGGTCTGCGGGACGGTGAACGACCTGGCCATGGTGGGGGCGCGGCCGGCGGGCCTGGCCGCGGCCTTCGTCCTGGAGGAGGGCCTGGAGGGGGACGACCTGGCCAGGTGGGCCGACTCCATGGGGCATGCCTGCCGGGAGGCCGGCACCGAGCTGGTGGCCGCCGACACCAAGGTGGTGGAGCGGGGGGCCGCGGACAGGGCCTTCGTCACCACCGCCGGGGTGGGAGTGGTCCCGGAGGGCGTGAGGATCTCGGCGGCCCTGGCCGCTCCCGGCGACACCGTGCTGGTAAGCGGACCGGTGGGCGACCACGGAGCCACCATCCTCTCACTGCGGGAGGGCCTGGGGCTGGATGCGGACCTGAAGAGCGACGCCGCGCCCCTGGTGGAGCCGGTGGCGGCCCTTGTTCGCTCCTGCGAGATACACACCCTCCGCGACCCCACCCGGGGGGGGCTGGCCCAGACCCTCAACGAGGTGGCCGCCGCCAGCCGCTGCAGGATCGAGCTGGACGAGGCCGCCATTCCGGTGAGGCCCGGGGTCAGGGCGGTCTGCGACCTGGTGGGGATCGACCCTCTGGAGATGGCGTGCGAGGGCCGCTTTCTGGCGGTGCTGCCGAAGGGCCATCAGCGACGGGCCATGGAGGTCCTGGCCTCCCAGCCCCTCTGCCGCGGCGCAGCGGTGATCGGCAGGGTGGTTGAGGGCCCCGGAGACGTGGTGCTGCACACCCGGGCCGGGGCCAGGCGGCTGCTGGCCATGCCCCTGGGCGAGCACCTTCCCAGGATCTGCTGACGTGCACGAGCTGAGCCTCTCACAGGCCATAATCGACCGGATCGGACAGTCCCTGGAGGAGGGTGACACCGTGATGGAGATAGGCATGACGGTGGGCCGGCTGTCCTGCGTCAATCCCGCCTCCCTGGAGTTCTGCCTGGACGCCCTGATGGAGGAGGCGGGCATGGGCTCCCCGAAGATCGTAATTGACCGCACCCCGGCGCGCCTTCGGTGCCGGGAGTGCGGCAGCGAGTTCGAGACCGACGACATGTACACCCCCTGCCCCGGGTGCGGGGCCATGGCCCGGGAGGTCCTCTCGGGCAGGGACCTGGTGGTGGACTACGTCAGGGTGGAGAGCCCCGACTGACCAGAAGCGATGGGAGAGAGATGGCAGCCAAGGGCAGGAAGGTCGAGCTGCGCTCGGCCGTCATGCGGAAGAACGACCGCATCGCCGGGGAGAACAGCAGGGCTTTCGAGGAGTCCCGTCTGCTGTGCCTCAACCTCATGAGCTCTCCGGGGGCGGGAAAGACCACGCTCCTGGAGCGGCTGGCCGAGCGGCTGGGGGACAGCCTGGCGGTGATAGAGGGCGATGTGCAGACCCGCCGGGACGCCGAGCGGGTGGAGGCCGCAGGGTCCTTCGCCCATCAGATAGAGACGGGGGGCTCCTGCCACCTGGATGCCGAAGGTGTGTCCCGGGCGCTGCAGGAGATGAGGCCCTTTCGGGACGGCTGGCGGTACCTGGTGATCGAGAACGTTGGCAACCTTATATGCCCCAGCGGCTTCTACCTGGGCGAGCACCTCACCGCCGGAATGCTGTCGGTGCCCGAGGGGGACGACAAGGTGCTGAAGTACCCGGGCCTGTTCAGCAAGGTGGACCTGATGCTGATAAACAAGACCGACCTGGAGGAGAAGCTGCCCTTCGACGCCCGCCGGGCCGGGGAGGAGTGCCGCAGCCTCAATCCCGACGTCACCGTCCTGGGAGTCTCGGCCCTGGAGGGGTCCGGGGTGGAGGAGCTGGTCTGTCTCATGGAGGAGGAGCGCCGGAAGCGCTTCGGCTAGGCTCCTCTCCTCCCCTGCGCCTTCTGGCCAGCTCCAGGGTGCGCCGGGGCATGGCCTCCAGCACCAGGTCCATAAGCTCCACGGCGGCGTCGAAACGCTCCTCCGTCGACAGCGACAGGCACCTCCTCAGGTACTCCCTGCGGGGAAAGGGCCGGTCAGCGCTCAAGCTCATCCTCCAGAGCCCGCAGCTCCCGGGCGTCGCTGCGGTCCCGCGCCCTCGGCGAGCGCTCCTTCATCTCTATCAGATCGCGCAGCGAGACCAGAGGCAGCGGGGTTCCCCGAAGGTCCAGGACCAGCCGGCGGGAGTAGAGGCCTTCGAAATCGATGCCGGGGTCGATGAGAACGTCCACCCTGTGCAGCGGGTCGTCGGGGGAGTGCAGGCAGAAGGCCCTCATGCCCTTCTCCTCGAACCACAGCCTGCGCCTGTCCGGAGCTGCCAGGTCCCCCAGCTCCACCGGGGCTGTGGGAGAGAGGCCGAGGCCTGCGGCGAGGCCGATGAAGGCGGACAGGTTCCGGTCCCCGAAGGATACGATCAGATCCAGGTCGAGGGTCGCCCGGACGTAGCCATGCAGGTTCACCGCCATCCCCCCGGCCACGAGGTAGCGAATGCCGGCATCGTGAAGCTCTGCAAAGAGCTGCTCGTATCTCATGGGGGCAGGATAATCTCGGGGAGGCCGGCCGGCAAGCAGCCGCGTCCCTGCCGAGGGGTCAGCGGAGGATGACCAGCCTGGCGGAGGCCGCTGCGCCGGCGGACTCCCCCCGCACCTGGTACACACCGGCCGCAAGCCCGGCTACGTCCAGCGCGACGGGGCCTCCGTCGGCCGCCTCCCGCTGCATCACCAGCCTGCCGGAGAGGTCGAAGACACAGATGCGGGCGCCCGACATTCCCGCGGGCAGCGCCACCTGCACCGCCGGCCCCCTGCAGGGGCTGGGCCAGACCCGCAGCTCGCCGGGACCGAGCCCCGCCTCCTCCCCTTCGGCGGAGGACTGCAGCCGGTCGAAGCGGACGGCGTCGAAGGCTATGTACTCCCCGCCGGTGCCGGTGTAGTCCCCCAGCCTGAGTACGGGCTCGGTTCCCACATAGAAGGCGCCCAGATGGGCCCACTGGTCGCTGTAGAGGCTCTGGTCCAGGACGGCCTCCTCCCAGCCGGAGGGGGTCTGCAGGTGGTAGGTCCCGGTAGCGGTGGCCCGCTGCGAGGGGATGAAGGCGTACACGTCGTACTCTCCCGGTTCGGGGAGCTGGGGGTTCCAGCGCGCCACGCAGGTGTCCGGGGGAGCTGCGGTGGAGTAGGTCCACCAGGCGTTGCCGTGCCAGCCGGCGTCCACCTCGTGCCAGTACTGGCAGGGGCCCAGCTTCTCGAATCCCCAGCTGTAGTCGTCCACCAGGGTGTCGGCCGCGGCCAGCACCGAGTCCCGGGCGTAGAAGAGCTGGGCCACGTGGATCTGCACGTGGCCGTTGTCGTAGGGGTACCAGTCGTAGACAACGTCCTCGCCGTTGTAGTAGTCGCCCCAGCCGGGCTCGTTCTGGTCGCCGTAGGAGTCGTTGCAGACGAAGGAGTGGTCGGTAAACCAGCCGTTGAAGAGGAGAATGTGCCCGCTGGTGTACTCGCTGGTGGTGCTGGCCACCATGGGCCAGCCCTGGTCCACCTCGGATGTAAAGGCGTCCCAGCCGGTCCCGCCCCATGCGGAGTAGAGGCCGTGCTGCTGCATCCAGAGGACCATGTAGTCCCAGTAGGCGCCGCCGGCGTCGCGGCAGATGAAGCCGTGGGCCCCCTGTACCCAGACGTTCCCCGGGCTCACCCCCCAGACGTCGTAGGTGTGGCCCAGAAACGTGTAGAGCTCGGGGATGTACTCGCCCCACTCGCTCCAGTGGCCGGGGGAGGGGTAGGAGCACCAGATGGAGTCCGGGGTGAGCCGGTTGTAGTACTGGACCGCCATCATGCAGCTGGTGGGCCCGCAGGACCAGCTGCCGTCGAACCAGTCCGGGGTGTCCCACCGTTGATGCATGTAGGGCACCAGGTCCAGCCATGCCTCCGGGTCGTCGGTTCTCTCCGTCCCTCGCGACGGACGGAGCCTATCCACGTCCGTACCCGAAATCCTGCCGCTGCGCAGGTCGGTATAGACCAGACGACCGTCGCCGTCGATCAGGGGCGAGGCGGCTGGGACGCCCCGCAGCAGGGTGTCCAGCCGGCCTTCTGCCGCCTGAGCCCGGATGACCCTGCCGCCGATGGCCTCGGCGCCTCTGCACTCCAGCTCGGCCCATACCGCCCCTCCGGGGGAGGGAGTGGGAAATCGGGCGTTTGCCGCTCGAAATGCGATATCGCCGGCCCCGTTCATGAACAGAAGGCTGCCGCCGGCGGTCTCCACCATGGCCAGGTTCGCATCCGGGACCGCGCTCACGGCCAGTACATGCCCGTCGATCCCCGGCGCCGGATGCCGGCCCGAGTGCAGCAGCCCGTCGTCGGTGGTGTAGAGAAGCCGGCCTTCCAGCAGGCAGGCGGTGGAGGGGAAGGGTTCGGTCTCCCACTCCCGCAGAACCGCTCCCGTGGCGTCGATTAGCAGAATCCGCCGGGGCAGGCAGACCAGGAGGCCCTCCGGTGCCGGGAAGGGGCCGTATACGGTCTCGGCGCGGAGGAGCTCGGTCAGACCATCTCCGGGGGCCCAGGAGACCAGCCGGTGGCAGTCCTCCAGGCGCTCCCGAAAGAGGATGGCGCCGTCGCGCTCCACGGCGTACGCCCCGCTGCCGCGGTCCGGGGAGATGCATCCGGTGCCTTCGCCGTCATGCAGCCACAGACCGGAGCCGCTGCCGTTGGTCAGCAGCAGCCCGCGGGAGGTCTCGGCCACCGCCATGGGGGAGTCGCCGGTGACGGCCGCCGCAAAGCAGGCCTGCGCCGCCACCAGGGCTATCACCGCCAGCACCCCCGCCAGGGACGGAGTACAACTTGCACAACTTCGCGTCCATATCGCCACTATTCCTGGCTTATAATCCGACGGCAAGTTGTGCAAGTTGTACTCCGTCCCCGCTAGCGGGACTCGGCGCGGGCCCGGCGCTTCTGCTCCCGCTTCTCCTCCATCATGGCCTTGACCTTCATCAGGCGGGTAAGGTTGCCCCGCTCCATCTCGTCGAGGCGGAGGCGGATGTAGCGGATGGCCTCCTCCTGCTCGGGGATCATCTTGTACTCCAGGGCGTTCACCCGGCGGCGGGTGGTGTCGATCTCGTCGGCCAGCAGGCTGATGGCCTTCTCCTGCTGGGCCAGCTGTATGATCCGGGGAAGGACCTCCTTGTAGACCTCCAGGGCCTCGTCCAGCTCGGCGGGGGTGTCGAACATGCCGTAGTTGCGAACGTCGCCCTCCAGACCCACCTCCAGCACCGGCAGCTGGAGGTTCATCACCCGGCGGGTGGACACGGAGAGCCGGGCCTCGGCCCCCGGGTAGCGCAGGGCGTCCAGTATCCCAGCCCGCTCCATTCCCGCCCTGGCGAAGAGGAACTCGCCGTAGGCCCGCATGAGCTCCTCCTCCAGGTCCTGCCGCTGGCCCATGTACTCGCCGATGAGGATCTTGAACTGCCTCATCAGCTCGTCCAGCTTGTCCTTGAGGAGCTTGTGGCCCCGTCTGGCCAGGCTGAGCTTCTTGCGAAGCCGCAGCAGCTCCATCCTGGTGGCGCGGGTCTGGGTGGCCATCAGTCCTCCTCTTCCTCGGCGGCCTCCTCCACCGGCTCGGCGTCGGCCTCGTCCAGCTCCTCCTCCACCTCTTCGGCCTCATCCCCGGGCCAGTACTCGTCCAGGATCTCCGGGCTCACCCTCTTCATCTCGGCCCGCGGCAGCATCTTCAGAAGCTCCCAGCCCAGGTCCAGCGTCTCCTCGATGCTCCGGTTCTCGTCCTCGCCCTGGGATATGTAGCGCTTCTCGTACTCCTCGGCGAAGTCCATGTACTGCCGGTCGAGGTCGCTGAGGGCGGCGGTTCCCAGTATCACCGCCAGCTCCCGGGCATCCTTGCCCCGTGAGTAGGCGGCCATCAGCTGGTTGAATAGGGCGGAGTGGTCCTTCCGGGTCTTGCCCTCGCCGATGCCCTTGTCCTTCAGCCGCGACAGCGACTCCATCACGTCCATGGGCGGGTAGATGCCCTTCTTGTGCAGCTCGCGGCTGAGTATCAGCTGCCCCTCGGTGATGTAGCCGGTGAGGTCGGGGATGGGGTGGGTCTTGTCGTCCTCGGGCATGGACAGGATGGGGATCTGGGTGATGGAGCCCTTGCGGTTCTTGATCCTGCCGGCGCGCTCGTAGATGGTGGAGAGGTCGGTGTAGAGGTAGCCGGGGTAGCCGCGCCGGCCGGGGACCTCCCGCCGGGCGGCGGAGATCTCGCGAAGGGCGTCGCAGTAGTTGGTCATGTCGGTGAGGATCACCAGCACCTGCATGTCCTTCTCGTAGGCCAGGTACTCGGCGGCGGTGAGGGCCATCCTGGGGGTGGAGATCCTCTCGATGGCCGGGTCGCTGGCCAGGTTGAGAAAGACCACCGCCCGGTCCATGGCCCCGGTGCGCCGGAAGTCGCGGATGAAGTAGTCGGCCTCCTCGAAGGTTATTCCCATGGCGGCGAACACCACCGCGAAGCTCTCCCCCTCGCCCAGCACCCTGGCCTGCCTGGTGATCTGGGCCGCCACCCGGGAGTGGGGAAGGCCGTTGCCGCTGAAGACCGGCAGCTTCTGGCCGCGGACCAGTGTGTTGATGCCGTCGATGGAGCTGAGGCCGGTCTGTATGAACTCCGCGGGGTAGTCCCGGGCGTAGGGGTTTATTGGTGCGCCGTTGATGTCCATCATCCGGTCGGGGACGATGGGGGGCGCTGTGTCGAAGGGGGCCCGGGGCCTGCCCTGGCCGTCGAAGACCCGGCCCAGCATCTCCTCGGAGACCCCCAGCTCCTGGCCCTTGCCCAGGAAGCGCACCCGGCTCTGCACTATGTCGGTGCCGCTGGAGCCCTCGAACAGCTGCACCAGCGCGGTGTCGCTGTCCACCTCCAGGACCTTGCCGTGGCGGACCTCCCCGTCGGCCAGCTCTATCTCCACCAGCTCCTCGTAGGCTACGTCCTCCACCTTGTCCACCAGCATAAGGGGACCGGATATCTCGACGGTGGTCCTGTACTCCTTGATCATCCCGCCACCCCCCTGCTCTCGCTGTCCCCGGCGGAGGCCAGCTGCTCTATCTGCTTCCCGGCCTTCTCCACCAGGGCATCTATCTCCTCCAGGCTGTCCTCCGGCGTGTACCTCATCCTGGCGATCTCCTCACGCACCGGGATCTCGAACAGCTTCTTCGGCGGGACCTCCCGGCGGACGGCTTCCGACATCTTCTCGTGGACCCGCATTATCACCGCCAGCATACGCCTCTGCTTGTCCATGGAGGTGTAGGTGTCCACCTCGTGGAAGGCGTTCTGGTGCAGGAAGTCCTCCCGCAGGGACTTGGAGGTCTCCAGCACCAGCTGGTCCTCGGGGGAGAGGGACTCAGCGCCCACCAGCTTGGCGATCTCCTGCAGGTTGGACTCCTCCTGCAGCAGGGCGATGGCGTGGTCGCGGTCGGCGATCCACTGCTCGCCCTCCTCCTCCTGGTAGTACTCCTGGAGGTTGTCGGTGTAGAGGCTGTAGCTGTCCAGCCAGTCGATGGCGGGGAAGTGGCGCTGGTAGGCCAGCTCGGCCTTCAGGCTCCAGAAGACCTTCACCACCCGCAGGGTGGCCTGCACCACCGGGTCGGAGAGGTCTCCGCCGGCGGGGCTCACCGCCCCCACCACGCTCAGCGCGCCCTGTCGGTCGTCGCCGCCTATGCACAGCACCTTGCCCGCCCGCTCGTAGAAGTCGGCGATCCGGGTGCCCAGGTAGGCGGGATAGCCCTCCTCCCCCGGCATCTCCTCCAGGCGGCCGGACATCTCGCGCATGGCCTCGGCCCACCGGCTGGTGGAGTCGGCCATCAGGGCCACCGAGTAGCCCATGTCCCGGAAGTACTCGCCCATGGTTATGCCGGTGTAGACGCTGGCCTCCCGGGCCGCCACCGGCATGTTGGAGGTGTTGGCCACCAGGACGGTGCGCAGCATCAGGGGCTGGCCGCTCTTGGGGTCCTCCAGCTCGGGGAACTCCTGCAGCACGTCGGTCATCTCGTTGCCCCGCTCGCCGCAGCCCACGTAGACCACGATCTCGGCGTCGGCCCACTTGGCCAGCTGGTGCTGGATCACGGTCTTGCCGCTGCCGAAGGGGCCGGGGACGCAGGCGGTGCCGCCCTTGCCCACGGGGAAGAAGGTGTCTATCACCCGCTGGCCCGTGACCAGGGGCTCGTCCGGCGCCTGCTTCTCCGCCCGGGGGCGGGGCTGTCGCACCGGCCAGGTCTGGTACATCTGCAGCTCGACCTCGCCGTCCCCGGTCTCCACCCTGGCCACCACGGTGTCGATGTTGTAGCTGCCGCTGTCTATTACCCAGGTGACCTTCCCCTCCACATTGGGGGGCACCATCACCTTGTGCTCGATGAGCTCGGTCTCGGGAACGGTGCCGATCACCTCGCCGCCGGAGACCTCCGCGCCCTTCTCCAGGACCGCGGTGAACTCCCACTCCTTCTCGTGGTCCAGGCCGGGGATGTTCACCCCGCGGGTGATCCAGTCCCCCGCCTGCTCGCGCACCTTGTCCAGCGGCCTCTGTATGCCGTCGTAGATGGCGGTGAGCAGGCCGGGCCCCAGCTCCAGGGAGAGGGGCTTGCCGGTGCCGTACACCGGCTGGCCGGGCTTGAGGCCGCCGGTCTCCTCGTAGACCTGTATGGAGGCCCGGTCGCCCTTCAGCTCGATGATCTCGCCTATCAGGCGGTCTTCGGACACGAAGACCACGTCGTACATCCGCGCGTCCTCCATCCCGCCTGCCACCACAAGCGGGCCTGCGATCTTGTCTATCTTTCCCTCTATCATCACGTCCTCCGCAGATTCGTCGAAGGTCCCGGCCCGCTGTCGTCCTCCGCCATCAGATCCACCCCGACGGCGCGGGTTATGAGCCGGCGTATGGTCTCCTCACCCCGCCTCTGCCTGCCTGCGATCCCCGGAAGGACCACCACGGCGGGCAGGGCCCGGTGTGCCGTCTCCTCTATCTGTTCGGCCAGCCCGTCCACCAGGTCCTCGGTGACCATGATCACCGAGTAGCCCTCCGCCACCAGCCTTGCGAACTCCCTGGAGGCTTCGGCGTCGTCCCCGGGCACCACGGTGTCCACTCCCAGCGCCCCGAACCCCAGGACGGTATCCATGTCGCCGATGAAGGCTATCTTTCCATCGTGCTCCGGGACGTCTCTAGCCATCGCTGTTCCAATCCGTTGGCACGACTAGCTCCTGGGAATTCGCCGAAGGAGCCTGCGGCGGTCCATCCCCGCGGTCTTTCCGGCTATCAGTATCCGCAGGTGCCTTATCTCCAGCTCGCGCTTCACCACGAAAGCCGCCAGTGACTCCGGCCCGAAGGCGGCGTAGGAGGTGCGGTCCAGCATCTCCAGCATCTCCGCCTCCATCTGCTTCTCGTAGGCCTGGAAGGAGCCCTTCTCCAGGCATTCCTCCAGGACCCCGGCCAGCTCCTCCAGGCCGGTGGTGGTGGCCAGCGCCTCGGCCAGCCTCCCCCGCCGGTAGGCCCCGGCTATCTCCCCCGGCTCGTGGTACCCTCCGGGAGCCAGCATTCCCTCTACCCTCTCCGGCGGGACCTCCCGCACGCTGGCCCTGCCGGCGGTGAGGAAGTTCTGCGTCTCGATGTGCGTGCGGACGAAGACGGCGAAGGAATCCCCCAGCTCGGGAAGTTCCTCGGTCTCCACCCTGGCCGCCAGCCGGTCCAGCACCGCGTCCACCTCGTAGGCCTTCGGGGCGGAGAGCTCCAGAAGCTCCTCGGCGGCCTCTGCGAATATATCCGGCAGCTCCTCCCGGGCCTCCCCGGAGGTGAGGGCTCGCCGCAGCAGGTCCAGACCCACCAGACCGGAGTCCTCAACGGCGATCTCGTCGGGGTCGGCCTCCAGCAGCTGCGCCTTCCACAGGTACCGGGCGTTGCGCACGTCGCGGCGGTGCATGATGCCCCGGACCAGCCTGGGGTCCTCGGAGAGCTCCAGCAGCTCCTCCTCGGTGGCCCTCATGGCCCGCTCGAAGGTGCCCCGGATGCTCCGGTGCTCCATGAACTGCGAGTACCAGGTGTCGCCCAGCAGCCTCAGGGCCTCCTCCCGGTGGTCGGCGGAGAGCATCATCTGCCACATGCGACTGTCCAGCAGCTGCAGCTCCAGGGCGCTGACCCGGCCGTTGGGGTATATGAAGAGCCTTCTGGCCATTCCCTACCCGCTCTCCAGGGGGACCTCCGCCGAGAGCTGCATCACCAGCTCGTCGTGGGCCAGTCCGGCGATCATGTCGAAGGTGGCGTTCTGGCTGATCTTGCCCGAACGGAATACCAGGCCGCCACGGCCCGAGTGGCTCTCGTCGGCCAGGACGAAACTCCTCTCGTCGGTGGAGTGCTCCTTCAGGAAATCGGCCGTCACCCGCTCCCGGTCCGCCTCGGCGACCAGCACCTCCACCTCTCCTGAGAGGGTGCAGGTGTCCAGCAGATGGCCCAGCAGCTTTCGGTACTCCCCGTCACCCAGGGACGCCAGCCGGTCCACGGCGGCATCTATGGCCCCGTCAATGAGGTCCCGCCTGGCGTTCTGGATCCGCTGCTCGGCCCCGCGCCTCTCGTGGGCCGCCAGCCGCTGCCGCCGGTCCTCCATGCGCTTCTTCAGCCGCTTCTGCCGGCCGGCCAGCTGCGACTCGAGCTTCTGCTTCTCCTCCTCCAGCCTCTTGCGGCGCTCCGCCTCGGCCTCGGCCTCTATGCGCTCCGCCTCGGCCTTTCCGTCCTCGCGGATCTTCTTCTCTATGGCCTCCAGTGACATGGCGCAGGCTACGCGGAGGGAAGCATCAGGAATGACACCAGGAAGCCGAGGATGGCGTAGAACTCCACGAACACCGCCAGGATCAGCGACTTGGCGGAGTCATCCGGCTGCTTGGCCGTCATCATGGCGCCGGCGGCGCAGACCTTGCCCTGGTGTATGCCCGACAGCAGCCCGGAGAGGGCGATGGGCAGGCCGGCCACGAAGGCGTGCCAGGCCAGGGCGCTGTCCAGCTCCACTCCGGTGATCCTTCCCAGGAGCAGGAAGGCTACGACGAATCCGTATATGCCCTGGGTCCCCGGCAGCGCCGAGAGCAGAAGCAGCTTTCCGAACTTCTTGGGGTCCACGCTCATGACCCCCGCGCTGGCCTGGGCGGCGGCCCCGATGCCAATTGCGCTTCCAATGCCCGCCAGTGCCACGGACAGGGCCACTCCCATGTAGGCGATAAGCTGGTTCACGTGTTACTCCCTTCCCTGTGTGCTGTGGGCTTGTCCGCCCTCGTGATCTATCAGTACGAACCGGGGCTGGTACCTGAGGGGAACGAAGGGCACCCCGGTGCCGTCGAAGAACTTGCTGAAGAACTCCACGAACTGCAGCCGCGCGGTGTGGATGTAACCGCTGAGTACCGCCATGAACAGGTTGAAGAGGTGGCCGGCCACCACCACCAGCACCGCCAGGATCACTCCCAGGACGGGAATGCCGATGCCGGCCAGCATGCCGCCCATCTGGTTCACCACCCGGCCGATTATGGCGCTGGACAGGGCCAGGGCGAACAGCCGGGAGTAGGAGAGGACGTCGCCGAGAAGGTTGATGATCCCGTAGGCGGCGTAGGCTCCCAGGCCTATCCTTCCGCCCAGGCCCCTGGCCTCCCGTCCCCCCATGATGAATATCAGCACCGCTCCGGCGGCCAGCAGGTAGAGGAAGAAGGTGCTGGTGGCGCTGTCGGCGGGGAAGAGGGACTCTCCCAGCAGGTAGCGGTTGAACAGCCAGGGGAAGAGTCCGGCTATGGCCAGCAGCCAGCCGGTCTGGTCCACCACGGCGGAGACGCCCTCGCCGGCCCGCAGCCTCTTGGCCATGTCCAGTATCACTCCGAAGGTGAGCTGTATCAGACCCAGGCCCAGCGTCACGTACAGGAACTGCTTGGAGAGGGCGAACTCCACGTCCTGCGAGGCGGGCACGATGGAGTTGAGGAGATCGGCCGGGGCCTGCAGGAACCCGGGCAGGCTGTCCTGCGGGGCGCCGAACCAGCTGCCCAGAAACAGGCCCACCACCATGCTGGCGATGCCTCCCTGGAAGAGCACTCCGAACAGCCGCGGGTTGCCCCCGCGGCGGCGGACCATCCTCCAGCCGATGGCGGCCCCCGCCGCCAGGGCCAGGCCGTACCCTCCGTCGCCTATGCAGATACCCAGGAAGAAGGCGAAGAACGGTGCCAGGAAGGGCGTGGGGTCCAGGTCCTTCCTGCTGGGCCGGCCGAACATGTCGGTGAGGGATATGTAGGGGTCCACCGGCTCGGGCTCGGTGAGGGGGGAGGGGACGGTCTCGCCCTCCTCGGGCTCCAGCTCGCTGACGCTCACCGGTCCCAGCTCCTCCAGCCTTTCGGTCAGGGCGGGGAGCTCGCGGCTCCTCACCCATCCCCGGAACAGCACGAACCTCTCGCTGGCCCGGCCCGAGGTGGCGGCCCCCATGCGGGTGTGCAGCAGGCCCAGGGCGTCACGGAGGGAGCGGAGACGATCCAGCTCCCCCGCCTCGCGGGCGGCCTGCTCCCGCAGGGCGTCCTCCTGGCGCTCTATCTTCCACAGCCGGTCCCTGGCGCTCTCCAGCAGGCCGGAGACCCTGCCCGTCCGGTCCCCGAAGTCCTGGCGGCTGAATCCGGCCCGGGAGAGCTGCTCGGCCAGCTCCTCCCGCACCGACCGGTGGGCCACCAGGAGCACCCGCTGCTCGCTGCGGACGGTGGAGAGCACCTCCAGGTGAGCCAGGGGCTCGGTGACCATCCAGTCCCTGATCTCCGAGAGGCCGTCTGCGGAGACCGTTCCCGCCACCGCCCAGTGGCTTCCGGCCTCCGAGCCGATCTCCTCCAGGGGGACGGAAAGCTCCTTCCAGTCCTCCAGGAATGAGAGCTCCTGCCGGACCTCCCGGTAGTCGCTGTCCAGCTCGGCCAGCTCCCTGGCATGGCGCCAGGAGCGGCGGGCGGTTTCCAGCAGGCCGGCCTCGTCTATCAGCCGGTCCAGCTCCTCCTCTGTCATGGACGGGGGGGCGTAGGTAAGCCCTCCCGGCGACTCCCCCGTCTCCTCCTCCAGGAAGGAGATGGTCCTGTCCAGGACGTCGATGTCGTCCTCCAGATCCTCCACCGACACCTCCGGAGCGCCCAGAAGGCCATCCTCATCGCCCAGGTCTATGGGATGGAAGCCCCCGGACCTCTCCAGCTCGGAGAGGACCTGGCTCCTCCTGCCGCTGTGGCAGATGACCTCGATCTTGGATACCTGGTCCAGGGCCATCAGGACCCGCTCCCGATTACCTCTGCCAGCTTCCGGGTGGCCTTTTCGGCAAGGTCCCCGCGGCGGGACTCCAGCTCCTCCAGGCGCTTCTCCACCTCTCCGTCGAGGCGGGAGTGCAACTCGGACACCTCCCGCTGGATATCCTCCTCCAGCTCCCTGCGGCTCTGCTCGAGCTTCTCCCTGCCCCGGGCCTGCAGCTTGTCCACCGCGCCGGGAATGCCCATCCGTATCTCCCGGGCCCTGCGGCGGGCGGCCTCCACGTCCTGCCTCGCCTCCTCCTCCGCCTTTCTCAGTCTCTCCAGACTAGACGACATTGGGTGAACCAGCCCTTCCCGGAATGACATACGGGTCTTCCGCCCCCAGCCGCCCGTGGGCAGAAGCCCCAGTTGTGGAAATCACCTGCGAAACAGCTTTAAGTGATGCCTGCATCTATCCCATCGGTAATGGTTTACGGGGTTTTCCACTAACCGCCCGAGTTTTCCACATTATCCACATCGGGACGGAAGTGCGTACAGCGCAGGAGATTCTCAATCATCCGCCGACCTCTCGCGCATCCTGCAGTTGCCCTCGAAGAACACGCCCTCCTCGATGATCAGCGAGCGGGTGTATATGTCGCCCTCCACCCGCGAGCCGTTCTGCAGCTCGAGCTGGTTGGAGGCGTGAATGGTGCCCACCACCGTGCCTCCCACGATTCCCTGCTGGACGCGGACCTCACCCTTGACCACCCCGTCGTTGCCCACGGTGAGTGTTCCCTGCACGTCCAGCTCTCCCTCGACGGTGCCGTCCACCCGCAGGCCGCCCTCCACCTTCAGGGTGCCCGTGTAGACGCTTCCTTCGCCGAGAATCGAGTTCATCGAGGTAGGCGAGGTATCCTTGCTCATGTCTTCCCCCTCAGAGGGTGTCGGCGCCCGGGGGCGTCGCCACTCCGGACAGGTTCTCTATCCTTCCGCGTATCTCCCTGATCCGCGCGAGCTCGCTCTCTATCGAGTCCAGCCGGGCCTCCAGCTCGGAGTACAGAGCCAGCGAGTCCCGGAGGGTCTCCACCCGCCGCTGCAGCCTTCCGGCCCGGGCCGTGCTTCCCATCCCCAGCGCCAGGACCACCACGGCGGCCGCCACGAGGAGCGCCGCCAGCACCAGGCCTGCGCGGAGGAGGCCCAGGCGCCATCCCCGCAGGCTCCATATGCGCCTTCTGCCCCCGCCGTGGGGAGTGAGGGTGAGGGTGTAGCCCCTGTCCGTCATCGAGCCTCCAGTGGCTGTCTGCGCCGGTTCGTTCGGGTCGGTATCCTACCCCGAAATCCTGCCAAGGTCAACAATTACGTAGGCCCGCACCTCCGTCAGAAGGCGGACAGCAGATCCTCCACCTCGCCGCGCCCCATGCCGGCGCCCAGGCAGACCATGAGCAGCAGCCGCACCTTGTGCCCAGGCAGGTCGCCGGCCATCACCGCACCCCGGCGGCGCAGGTCGGCCCCGCCCCCGGGGTAGCCGTAGACGCCCAGGACCCGGCCCATGTAGCACCTGCTGCAGACGGCCACCAGCACCCCGCGGCGGGCGGCCCTCTCCAGCTGTTCGGCCACCTCCGGAGGCGCGTTGCCCCTGCCGAAGGCCTCCACCACCACGCCCCGGCATCCCGATTCCACCGCCGCCTCCAGCTGACCCGCCCCGTACCCGGCGGCCAGCTTCACCAGCCCCACCCGCTCCTCCAGGCCGTCCGCGCGGCCCGAGAGGTCGAGGTGTAGCGCCGGCCTGCGGCGGAGAAGGACGCGGTCATCGTCCACATAGCCCACCGGACCGTAGCCCGGGGAGGCGAAGCTGCTGACGTTGCTGGTGTAGGTCTTGGTGACCCGCAGGGCGGAGTGTATCTCATCGTTCAGAACTACTGTAACTCCTAAGTTATGAAGTTCGTTGGTACAGACCGTCCTGATGGCGCCCATGACGTTTCTGGGGCCGTCCACGCCCAGCTCGCTGGGGCTGCGCATGGCGGCGGTGAAGGCCACGGGCTTGCCGGGAGGGACCAGGAGGTCGGCCAGGAAGGCGCTCTCCTCCAGCGTGTCGGTGCCGTGGGTGACCACCACCCCCCGCACCTCCTCCCGGGACAGCTCTCCTGCGACCTCCCCGGCCAGGGACCGCATCATGGCCGGGGATACGTGGGGGCTGGGAAGGCTGAACAGGGCCCTGTGCTCCAGGTCCACCCCTTCGGGGACCAGGCTTCCCCCCGCCGGCGGCGCGGAGGCGCCGGACCCGATGTCCAGTCCGGAGTCGGTGCTCACCATCTCGATGGTCCCTCCGGTGGAAAGGAGGACCACCCTTCCGCTTCCCATGGGGAGCCTCTCCCGTGTCAGGGTCTCAGTCCGAGGCCAGCTCGCGCAGGCGGGCCTTCATCTTCTCGGGGTCGTCCATGGTCTCCTCCAGGACCCGGCCCAGGTCCTCGGAGGCCGCGGCGGCGTCCATGGCCAGCAGCAGCTCGGTGTCCGTGCTGGCCGCCTCCAGAAGCTCGGGGTACTGCTCCAGCATATGCAGCATGTCCTGCTTCTCGGGGTCCATGGTCCACCGCAGGAGGATGGCTACGGAGTCGGCGTTGTCGCGGTAGCGGCGGCGCATCTCCGAGCTGATCTCCTCCGCCTCGGCCGCGGAGACCACGCCCCGCCGCACGCGGATCCGGCGGAATACCTCCATGGTGGTCTCGAAGGCCTCCCGGGCGGTCTCCACCGCCGAGTCCTGCCTCTGGGCCTTGGGGTTGATCAGCCAGGTCTCCTCCAGGGCCTCGTGGACGTGCATGTCCAGGCGCTTGCTGTCCTCGCTGAGGACCGCCTCCTCTATGGCCAGGTAGAGCAGGCCGAACCTGCGAAGGAAGTTGACCTGGGAGGCGATGCCGCGCTCGTAGGAGAGCCTGTCCAGCAGCCGGTCCACCAGCTGGTCGCGGTTCTCCATGCCCGCTATCAGCAGCTCCAGCCTGCTCATGGCCCTGCGCCGCCACAGCGGCCGGAAAAGCTGCTTCTCCAGGTTCCGGGCGGCGGCGGGGACGTTCTTCACCGGCTCCCTTCCCTGCTTCACAGCCAGCGACCGCTCCAGGGCCAGCAGCAGGTTCTCGCCCCCGCTCTCGGTGCCCAGGAACTCCGCCACTTCCAGGAAGCTCTCTATCAGGTCCTCCGCCTGCTCGGGCTTGCCCGCCGCCACCAGCATCAGGTCGATGACGCAGTTGCAGAAGGTGCTGAAGACCCTCTTCCTCCAGTAGCGGCAGGGGTTCTCGCCGCCGGTGTCCTTCAGGGCGTCGAAGAACCGCTCGGCGCCCACCAGCTGTTCCAGCTGGAGTATCTCGCCGCCGTGCTCGTAGCTGCGGAACACGTCTATCAGGTCGGCGCCCCCCACGTTCCTGCGAAGCCCGGCCAGCTCGCTGCCCTTGCCCTCCCTGACGAAGGAGGTGGTCTCCAGCAGGCCGGCCCTGGAGAGGCCGATGGCCAGCCGGCGGCAGCCCCGGAGGAAGAAGCTCCTCTGCCTCTGGTCGGTGGTAAGGACCTGGGCGACCCGGCGGGCCTCCTGCATCAGCGTGTTCTCCTTGCGCCGGCTCACCTCCCAGACCTCGAACAGCTCTGACGCCCACTCCTCGGAGAGCCTGGTGGGTATGGCCGGCTTTCCGGTGAGCTCGGACTGGATGCGGATGTTGTACTCCTCGATGAGGTGCTGCTCCAGCCTTATCACCACCTCGGACAGGTAGTCCTCTCCCGCAGGTACGCCGTGGCTGCTCCGCACCGCGGTCCTGGAGAGGCGGTCGAGGAAGGGCATGAGCTTGCCCGGGGTGCGGGCGGTGAGCTCCACCGCCAGCGGCAGGGCCTGTCCGAAGAAGACGGCTCCGGCGTCTATCTGCCAGCTGGCGATCTGGGTATCCGGCTCCTCCGCCCCGCTGGGCATTATCCTGTCTATCAGGGTGCTGAGGTGGTCCTCCGTCAGCTCGTCTATGGCGCTGGGGTGGCCCACCATGACCCGGACCAGGTTCTGCAGGCCCACGTTCACGAACCGGCTGAAGGCGGAGCTGTACTGCTTCTCCCACACCGCCTGGGTGCTGAAGGCCTCCGAGAGCAGCTTGGCCCTGTTCAGCAGATCGTTCGCCCGGTGGCCCTCCATGCCGGGAAGCCTCAGGAGCCTGGCGATGCAGTCCTCCACCACGCGGCTGCGGTCCCCGGCCCGGAAGAGCCTGGAAAGCAGGTTCAGCTCCACCTCCCGCAGGCTGTCCACGCTCACCGGCTTGTTGTAGTCGGCGGTGGCCAGGGTCAGGTACTCGGCGAAGGTCTCCTCGTCGGCGCTGATCTCCTCCAGCAGGGGGGAGACTATCATCTCCAGGAACCGTCCCCGCCGCTCCTCCTCGGATATGTTCTTCAGGGCGTCCAGCACCACCGAGAGGGCTTCCTCGCCGGTGCGGGCCAGCTCGTTGAACCACTCGGGGGGCAGACCGCCCAGCAGCTTCTTGCGGTCCTCGGGGTCGAGAAGGAACATGATCTCCGACACCACCGGCACCAGACGCAGAAGCTGCGGGTCGGAAAGGCCCGCCTGGCTGCGCAGGAGGAAGGAGGCGGAGGCCACCGCGTCACCCGGGGTGCAGGCCGCCTGCTCCCAGGAGCTCTCCAGCAGGTCCAGCCCCTCCCGGGGATCCTCCAGGGCCGCTATCCGCCCCATGAGCTTCTGGAAGGCGTTGCGCATGGCGGGGCCCTCCGGTCCCGCCGCCACTGTCTCGGATACCGACCCCGCCCGCCGCAGGGAGTCCAGGTCCAGGCTCTGGCCCCTGGCCTCCAGGTACTCGGCCAGGGAGGCGGAGGCCGCCATCCTGGTCTCGCTGACGGTTCCGCCCATGCCGTCCACCAGCGTCCGGAGGTTCTCCAGGGTTGTGCCGGTGCCGGGCAGGGCGGCCATGGCAACCATCGCCCTGCCGGTCTCCTCCGGGGAGGAGAGGAAGCCGCGCAGCGAGAGAACCTCCACGGCGATCTCCACCTCCACCGAGCTGACCAGGGCGTCCCGCACCTCCGGAAGCTCGGCCAGGGCCTCCATGGCGTCCTCCGGGTCGATGCCGGAGAACTTGTCGCTCACGGTTCTGGCGGCGGCCCGGGTGAGCAGCTTCTCCAGGCCCCTGGTCTCCTCCAGCCTGCCCAGGACCCCCGAGAGGAGCCGCACCGAGCTCTCGGGCACGGCAAAGCCCCGGAGCCGGCGGTAGAGAGTCTCCCCGTTCCGGGCGATGGCCCGCCATATGGGGAGGCTCTCCCCGTCCAGCAGCTTCCAGCCCATCTCGGCGGCGAAGTCCAGCAGGGACTCGCGGGCGAACGGTCTGGCCCCGTCCAGCAGCTCCTCGGCCCTCTTGAGGGCCTGTATCACCCTCTCCCCGTGCTCGGCCGTGCACTCCAGCCAGTAGCAGAAGCGCTCGGGCCAGCGTCCCGCCAGCTTTACCAGGAAGTGGGCCATGGCGCTGGACCTGGAACCCTCCCCGATCCGCTTCATTGCCTCGTAGAAGAGGGCCAGCACGTTCTCCAGCTCCATGTTCACCACGGGCCCGATCTGGCCCCACATCCAGGAGATCTGGAAGAACTCCATTATGGCGGTGGGCCTGCTGGAGGCCGGCAGCGCGGAAATGGCCGCTACCCATCTCTCCAGGAGCTCGGGCTCCACCGGCGGAGGGGAGGATATCACTCCCAGGCTGTCCAGAAGCCGGCGCCGGGAGGACTCGTTGAGCTCGGAGAGGATGGCGGAGAGGCGGAGGCAGCTGGTCTCCCACTGGCCGCCCTCGAAGACCCGGAGGTTGCAGAGTCCCGAGGCGATGCTCCTGTCCAGGGAGGAGGGGTCTATCCTCTCCCGGGGAAGGGTGGAGGGCGCTCCCACCTCGGGCACCGGCGACGGCCTGGGCTCGTTGACCCTGTACCACAGCTTCAGCTGCTTGCTGAGACGCTCTGTGGTGTCGCTCATCTCATCCCCCCGCCGTCGGAGGCTGCGGGTCGGCGCAGTCAGTCATCCAGGCCGTTTTCCCGGTCTTCCTCCTCGGGTATCCTGGCGGCGTCCACTACGCAGTCGCCCTCGGGAAGGTTCATCAGCCTGACCCCTTGCGTGCTCCTCCCGATGATGCGTATCTGTTCCGCCGGTACCCGTATGACCATGCCGGTGGCCGACACCAGTATGATGTCGTCGGTGTCCCGAACCGCCATGACCTTGATAACCGGTCCCGTCCTCTTCGTACAGCGCATGTTTATGATGCCCTTGCCGCCCCGGTGGGTGCTGCGGTACTCCCCGACGGCCGTGCGCTTGCCGTAGCCGCCCTTGGATATGGTAAGGATGGTGCTGCTCTCGTCCAGCACCACCATGCTCACCACCCGGTCGTCATCCGGCGTGCGGATTCCGGCCACGCCCATTGTGTGCCGGCCCTGGGGCCTTACCTCCAACTCGCTGAACCTGTTGGCCAGGCCGCTCCTCTTGGCCAGCATCACCTCGGAGGCGCCGTCGGTGAGCCGGGCGCCCACCAGCTCGGCCTCTCCCTCCAGCCGTATGGCCCAGATGCCGTCCCGGCGGGGGTGGCTGTAGGCGCTCAGGGGCGTCTTCTTGATCCTGCCGCGGTCGCTGGCCATCAGCACGTACCGGTGGTCGAAGTCCTTGACGCACACGTGGGCCACCGGCCTCTCGTCGGGCTGCAGCTCTATCAGGTTGACCACGGCCTTGCCCCTGCTGGACCTCCCGGCCTCGGGGATCCTGTAGACCTTCAGCCAGTGGCACCGCCCCAGGTTGGTGAAGAAGAGGATGTAGCTGTGGTTGCTGGATACGAATATCTGGTCCAGCTGGTCCTCATCCCGGGTGGAGGCTCCGCTGATCCCCCGCCCGCCCCTGTGCTGGCTGCGGTAGGTGTCCAGGGCCAGCCTCTTTATGTAGCCGCTGTAGGAGACCATTATCACCATGCGGTCGTCGGGTATCAGGTCCTCCACGGTGAGGCTGCCCGGGGGATGGAGGTCTATACCCGTCCTGCGCTCCCGGCCGTAGGTGTCCGCCACCTCCCGCAGCTCCCGGGCCACCAGCTCCATCCTGGCGTCCCGGCTGGCGACCAGCCTCTCCAGCTCCGATATCTGCACCTTCAGCTCCGAGAGCTCGCCGGAGAGCTCCTCGGCCTCCAGGGAGGTGAGCCTGTGCAGCCGCATCTCCAGTATGGCCTTGGCCTGGGCCTCGCTGAAGTCGAAGTCCTCCATCAGCGCTGCGTTGGCCTCCTCGCGGTCCCGGGAGGACCTGATGGCGGCGATGACATCGTCTATCACGTCCAGGGCCGCAAGCAGGCCCTCCAGTATGTGCGCCCTGGCCTGCGCCTTCTCCAGGTCGTAACGGGTGCGGCGCAGCACCACCTCGTGCCTGTGCTCCAGGAAGAGGTCCAGCATCTGGCGGAGGGTCAGCCGGCGGGGCTGGTTGCCCACCAGGGCCAGCATGTTGGCCCCGAATGAGGACTCCATGGCCGTGTGCTTGTACAGCTGGTTCAGCACCACCTCCGGCACCACGTCCCTGCGGAGCTCAATGACTATCCGCATCCCCTCCCGGTCCGACTCGTCGCGGATGTCGGTGATCCCCCGGATGCGCTTCTGCTTCACCAGGTCGGCGATCCCGGATATCAGCTTGGACTTGTTCACCTGGTAGGGGAGGTCCTCCACCACTATGGCCGACTTGCCGCGGTTGGTCTCCTCCCGGGAGGTCCTTGCCCGGACCACGATCCTGCCCTTTCCGGTGAGGTAGGCGTCCCTCACGCCCTGGCGGCCCATGATCACCCCGCCTATGGGGAAGTCCGGGCCGTGGACGATGTCCAGAAGCCGCTGGTCGGGGAGGTCGGGGTCGTCGATTATGGCGCAGCAGGCGGCCACTATCTCCCGGAGGTTGTGAGGGGGAATGTTGGTGGCCATTCCGACCGCGATCCCCGAGGACCCGTTCACCAGCAGGTTGGGGATGGCCGAGGGAAGGACCCGGGGCTCGGTGAGCCGGTCGTCGAAGTTGGGGACGAAGTCCACCGTCTCCCGGTCTATGTCCGCCAGCATCTCCCCGCCAATGCGGGACATACGGGCCTCGGTATACCGGTAGGCGGCGGCGGGGTCACCGTCGAGGGAGCCGAAGTTGCCCTGTCCGTCCACCAGGGGGTGCAGCAGGGAAAAGTCCTGGGCCATCCTGACCATGGCGTCGTAGACGGCGGAGTCTCCGTGGGGGTGGTACTTGCCCAGCACGTCTCCCACCACGGAGGCCGACTTCTTGTAGGGACGGTTGTATCCCAGCCCCTGCTCGTACATGGAGTAGAGTATGCGCCGGTGGACGGGCTTCAGCCCGTCGCGGACGTCCGGCAGGGCCCGGGAGACGATGACGCTCATGGAGTAGTCCATGTACGAGCGCTTCATCTCGTCCTCGAGCTCGACGATGCTTATGCGCCTGTCCCTGTCCTCGTTCAAGCTGCTGCCTCCGTGATCAGACATCGAGGTTCGTCACCTCCGATGCGTGCTCGGTGATGAACTTCCTCCTGGGCTCCACCTCGTCGCCCATGAGGACCGAGAAGATCATGCTGGCCTCCACGGCGTCATCGAGGTTCACCTTGGAGAGCCGCCGCGTGTCGGGGTCCATGGTGGTGTCCCAGAGCTGGTCGGGGTTCATCTCGCCGAGGCCCTTGTATCGCTGTACGGAGACCGACGAGCCGCCCGCCTCCCTGATCATCCGCCTCCGGCCCGCCTCTTCGTAGACGTAGTGCTCGCGGCGGCCGATCTTGATCTTGTACAGGGGCGGCTGGGCTATGAATATGTGCCCCCGCTCGATGAGCACGGGCATGTAGCGGTAGAAGAAGGTAAGCAGCAGGGTGCGGATGTGGGCCCCGTCCACGTCTGCGTCGGTCATGATGATGATCTTTCCGTAGCGCAGCCCGGCGAGGTCGAACTCCTCCTCCCCGATGCCGGTGCCCACCGCCGTGATGATGGTGCGCACCTCCCGGTTCTTCAGTATCCTGTTCAGGGGGTACTTCTCCACGTTTATGATCTTTCCCCGCAGCGGCAGAATGGCCTGGAAATGGCGGTTGCGCCCCTGCTTGGCCGAGCCCCCCGCGGAGTCGCCCTCCACCAGGAACAGCTCGGCCTGGTCGGGGTCGGAGACGGCGCAGTCGGCCAGCTTGCCGGGAAGGGCGGCGGACTCCAGAGCGCTCTTGCGCCTGGTGAGCTCCCGGGCCTGCCTGGCCGCCTGCCTGGCCGCCTTCGTCTCGTAGCACTTCTTGATTATCTTCCTGGCGGTGCCCGGGTTCTCCTCCAGGAACTGGCCCAGCCCCTCGTAGACCGAGGACGAGACCACTCCCTGGACGTCCCGGTTTCCCAGCCTGGTCTTGGTCTGACCCTCGAACTGCGGGTCGGAGAGCTTTACGCTCACCACCGCCGTCAGCCCCTCCCGGACGTCGCTGCCGGAGAAGCTCTCGTCGGACTTGCCGAAGAGGTTGGCCGACGCCGCGTACTCGTTGAGGCAGCGGGTGAGGGCGGTCTTGAAGCCGGTGAGATGGGTGCCCCCGTCCACCGTGTTGATGTTGTTGGCGAAGCTGAAGATCTCCTCCTGGTAGCCCGTGTTGTACTGCAGGGCCACCTCCAGTATCACGCTCTCCCCGGCCTCCGTATCCACGGTGCGGGAGAAGAACAGCGGCTCGTCGTGCAGCGGATGCCGGGTCTTGTTCAGGTAGGAGACGAACGAGGCGATGCCCCCGTCGTAGCAGAAGCTGTGGCTCTTCCCCTGGGACTCCGGCCGCCGGTCCTTCATGGTTATGGAGAGGCCGCTGTTCAGGAACGCCATCTCCCGCAGCCTTTTGGAGAGCAGATCGAAGTTGAAGGCGGTGGTCTCGAATATCTCGTCGTCGGGCATGAAGGATATCCGGGTGCCCGTACGGTCGGTGGCGCCCGTTACCTTCAGCGGCTCCGATGGCATCCCCCGCGAGTAGCTCTGGCGGTACTCCTTGCCACCCTTCCAGACGGTGACGCTGAGCCACTCCGAGAGGGCGTTCACCACGCTGACACCCACGCCGTGCAGGCCGCCGGACACCTTGTAGGACTTGTTGTCGAACTTGCCGCCGGCATGGAGCTTGGTCATCACCACCTCCAGGGCCGGGACGTTCAGCTCGGCGTGCAGCTCGATGGGTATGCCCCTGCCGTTGTCGGTGACGGTTACCGAGCCGTCCTCCTCCAGCACCACCGAGATGGTGTCGCAGTGCCCGCCCTGGGCCTCGTCCACGCTGTTGTCCACCACCTCGTAGACCAGGTGGTGCAGACCGGTGGACGATGTGGAGCCGATGTACATGCTGGGGCGCTTTCTCACCGCCTCCAGCCCCTCCAGTACCTGTATCGAGTTGGCGTTGTAGATGCCGGGTGTATCGGATTCCATTTACGCCTTCCTAGACTTGTTCGTGCCGTTCCGGGCCGCGCCGGCGGCGGACCACCACTATCCGATCGAATACGGGCTTGCCCGCCTCCGTGTTCAGCGCCTGCAGTATCTCGTCCTGCCTGGAGCGTATCTCCATGCCCGCCGCCGGATGGTATACGGCCACCCGCAGCTCGCCCCGGACGAATCCCATCACTCCGGAGTAGGCGGCTATGCGCTCCCCCGCGGCCTCCGCCCAGTGCTCAGCGGTACTTCGCCTCAGCTGGTAGAGGTCTATCCCGCTGTGCTCCCTGAAGCTCCGGACGAGCTCCGAGAGGGCCTTCATCGGTGCGTCTGCCGGGGGACCAAGCCGGTATCACTCCCCCTCGCCCGGCAGCTTGACCGGCATGAGGAGGGCCAGGTAGTCCACGTCCTCCGTGGCGTTCTCCTGGCGAATTATGACGGCCGTGGTGCTGTCCTTCACCAGAACCCGGACCCGCTGGCAGTCCATGTTCCGGAGTATGTCGCGCAGGAAGTCGCCGTTGAAGCCTATCCGCATGGGGTCCCCGCCGTACTCCGCCTCCAGCTTCTCGTGGGCCTGGCCCGCATCGGAGTACTCGGCCTCCACCAGCACGTTGTCCGGCTCCAGGCTGAACTTCACCTGGTGGGTGGCGGGATTGGCGATGATGCGCATGCGCCGGAGGGCGGCCACCAGGTCCTCCCGCTCCATGGTCAGCTCCATGTCGTTTCCGGAGGGTATCACCTTCTCGTAGGGGGGATAGGGGCCCTCAATGGTGCGGCTGAAGATGACGGTGGAGTCCAGCTGGAAGGAGATCTGGTTTCCGCCGAACCTTATGCTGACGCTGTCTCCGTCGGCCAGCTTGGTCAGCAGGTTGAGGGCCTTGGGGGCAACTATGGCCTCCAGAGCCTCCGGGGCGGTGATGCCCGGCATGCGTATCCTGGCCAGGCGGTGGCCGTCGGTGGCCACCATCTCGAAGCCCTCGTTTCCCAGCTTCCACAGCGCCCCGTTCAGGGCGGGACGGTAGTCGTCGCGGGCCACCGCGTAGGAGGTCTTGGTGATGGCCTCCGACAGGACCTGCACCGGAAGGGTTATGGGGCTGCCGTCCTCCAGCTTGGGAAGGGCCGGGAAGGAATCTGTGGAGCTGCCGCTGAGGGTGAACTCGCTGCGGTCGCAGGTGATGGTCACCCTGTTGCCCGTTCCGGACAGGTGAACGTCCCCGCCCGGAAGCTCCCGGGCTATCTCGTGCAGCCTCTTGCCCGGAAGGGCCAGCGAGCCGGAGTTGGTTATGGTAGCCGGTACGGATGTGATGACGGTAGTGTCCAGGTCCGTGGCCGACAGCCTGAGAAGATCGTCCTCCGCCTCCAGAAGCACGTTGGTGAGCGAGGGGAGACTTGTTCTGGGGGGGAGCGCGGTAGCTACGGTATTCAGCCCTTCCAGCAGATCGGAGTGGGAAACGAGAAGCTTGATCATGACCTCAACCCTCCGGCATAGAGTAGTTCCAAAACAAAAGAGGAACGGTTATTGAAATTATACATGTGGACATGCCGGAAAGCCACCTCTATTGCGTGCCCGGCACAGCGGTAGGAGTGTGGAAAAAAAGTGGATATCCGAACAGTGAACGGGCAGTTTTCCACATGGGCCTGCGGGGACACGGGATTTCAACCGAAGATGTGGAAAACGATCAGCTGGTGAGGCGGTTTCGCAGCTCCTCCACCCTGCGCCTGAGGGCGGAGTCGCTGTCGCAGAGGTAGTCCACCCGGTCTATGGCGTTGAGGACGGTGGAGTGGTCGCGGCCGGAGAAGAACTCGCCTATGGAGGAGAGCGAGCTGGAGGTGAGGTCGCGAATCAGGTACATGGCGATCTGGCGGGGGACCAGGACATCGCGCTTCCTTGCCTTTCCCTTCAGCTGGCTGGGAGAGACGGAGAACTCCTCGGCAACGGCTGAGGTGATGGAGCCGGCGGTGAGGGAGCGCTTGCGGTTGCCCAGGTAGTCGGATACCACCCTCTCGGCCATCTCCATGTCCACCGGGGCCCCTGTGAGGCGGGAGGTGGCGGCCAGGCGGTGAATGGCACCCTCCAGCTGCCGGACGTTGCTCTTGATGGTGTTGGCTATGTAGGCCAGCACCTCGGAGGGGAAGCTCTCGCCCTCGGTGCGGGCCTTTACCTGGAGGATGGCCAGCCTGGTCTCGTACTCCGGCGGCTGTATGTCCGCCACCAGGCCCGACTCGAACCTGGAGATGAGGCGCTCCTCCAGCGGCTCGATCTCGTTGGGGGGACGGTCGGAGGTGAAGACGATCTGTCGGCCGCTGTGGTAGAGGTCGTTGAAGCGGTGGAAGAGCTCCTCCTGGGTACCCTCCTTGCCGGCCAGGAACTGGATGTCATCCATCAGCAGCAGGTCCAGGTCCATGAACTCCCTGCGAAAGGCGGCCACCGCCGCCGACCCGTTGGGCACCGCGGAGATGTAGCGCTGGGTGAACTGCTCGGAGGAGATGTACTTGAAGGTCTTGTCAGGGTAATTCTCCACCAGGTAGTGGGCGATGGCCTGTATCAGGTGCGTCTTGCCCAGGCCCACGCCGCCGTAGATGAACAGCGGGTTGTAGCTGGGGCTTCCCAGCTCCTGGGCTACCGCCATGGCCCCGGCGTAGGCCAGCTCGTTGGAGGAGCCGGAGACGAAGCGGTCGAAGGTGTAGCTGGGATGGAGATAGCTCTGGTGGCCGTTCTTCAGCCGCTGCGCCGGCGGCCGGCGGAGGGACTGGGGGGAGGCCGGGTCGCCCACGAACACCAGGGCCAGGTCCCGGCGGGAGGAGATGCTCTGGAACAGCGACTCCAGCAGGTCGCCGAAATGGCTCTTGGCCCACTTGGCCATGAACTCGGTGGGAAAGCGGACCAGGTAGCGGGAGGCATGGTCGTCCAGGGACTCGAACCTGGAGTCGGACAGCCAGGTGCGGAAGGTGGTGTCGTTCATGTCGCGGGAAGCCAGGGACAGGACCTCCTCCCATACGGATGCCGGATCGTTCATGCCCAACCGTCCCGGAAAGGGGCTAAGACAGTGACAACAGCGGAGTAGAGGGAGTTGTCAACAACGTTTTCCACACCGATGCAGAGGCACAACTCATTGAATGAAAACGAGTTGTAGAAACCAAGGAAATGCGTCGGGGGATTTTGTGCATTTCCCGGACAGGGGTAACTGCAACGGCCATGTCTCATGGAGTCGGCTCCCTCCCATGCGCTTCTGAGGCGGCAGGCCGAAGGTGCGGACAACCGGCGCCCCACCCTCTATCGGAGCGCCTGCGCAGGCGGCGGCCCTCCACGGCTGTCGGGGTCAAGAGCCGCAGCGTCAGGGTGCCGGGAGTGAAAAACAGGTTGACACATAGACTTGCCTTGGCTAGCTTTGGCCTCCGAATTCAGGCGGAGACAGTGGCTAATAGAAAATCAATCTCCCGACTCCGTCAAGACCGGGCCGGGAGGGTGCGGAGGAAGCATGAAGCGCACGTACCAGCCGAGCAAGGTGAAGAAGGCGAGAAAGCACGGCTTCCGGGCCAGGATGCGGACACGGAGCGGAAGGAACGTGATAAATGCCCGCAGGAGGAAGGGCAGGAAGCGCCTGGCACCCTGAGCGGCTGAGAAGGTCGGCCGACTTCCTCAGAGCGTTCCGGAAGGGCCGGCGCTACAGAGGCGACACGCTCAAGGCGGCGATCGCCTGGAATTCCCTGGGCGTTATGCGCCTGGGGTTTTCTGTTTCCGCCAGGATGGGAAACGCCGTACGGAGGAACCGGCTCAGGCGGCGGATAAGGGGAATGGCCGGGGATTACTGGCCACGGGCCTCTGTGGATATAGTAGTCTGGCCGGCCGTGCGGCTGGAGCGGATGAGCCTGGGGATGCTGAAGTCGGAGATGGGAAGAATTGGCGCGGAGATACGGGAGATGGCCCAGGAGGACGGTTGAGGGCCTGATCCGGGGCTACATCAGGTTCATCTCCCCCATCACTCCTTCCAGCTGCAGGTTCACACCCACATGCAGCAGGTACACGCTGGAGGCGGTGGAGAGGTTCGGAGTGCTCCGGGGGCTGTACCTGGGACTCGCCAGGCTGGTGAGGTGCAACCCGCTGTGCCGGGGGGGGCATGACCCGGTACCAAAGAGGTGGAAAGACAGGAAGGGCAGATGAGCGATCAGCAGAGGATGCTACTGGCGGCGGTGCTCATGGCCGTTGTCCTGTTCGTAAGCTGGACCCTCACCGACCGGGGAGGCGATGAGGGCCGCGGCGCGCCCCCGGCCCGGCAGCCTGGGGCGGAGCAGCCGCCTGCGGACACCACGATAACCGTCCCGGCCTCATCGCCGGACACCGCCATGGCGGTACGGGACACCATCCCCGAGGGGGCCGGGGAGGGCTCGGTGACGGTGATGGTGATGGACTCCGCCGGCGTCGACACCCTGGTCTCCGCCAGGCTGGACATGCTGGGGGGAGGAATAGGCCGCTGGGAGCTGCACCGTTTCCACAACCTCACCAACGGCAGGGGCCCGAGGATAGACCTGGGCTCACGGGGCATGCTGCCGGTGGTGCGGGACGGGGAGATGGTTCCCTTTGCCTGCACGGGCCCCGACACTCTGATGGTGGGCGCCGGCAGCGAATCGCTGCGCCTGGAGGGCCCGGGAGGCGGCTATCGGGAGTACACGTTCCACGCCGGCAGCTACGCCTTCGATGTGGAGCAGGAGGGCATCCCGTCGGGGCTGCGGATTCCGGCCGGGGCCGTCCCCGTCTCCGAGGAGGGCGTGAACCCCGGGGACTACTTCCGGGCGGTATGGAGACGGGCGGGAGACCTGGAGGACGAGAAGTCCGGGGACCTGGAGGAGGCCACCGAGCACGACGAGGTGGACTGGGGGGGAGTAAAGACCAAATACTTTGCAATATTAATAATTAATACGGAAGAAATGGACGACATAATCTTCGACCCTGCCGAGGGACTGTCCCCGGCGGCCACCATGACAGTGGACCGGGCCAGGGTGTACGCCGGGCCGCTGGGCTACGAGAGGCTGCAGTCTCTGGGCATCGGGGCGGAGCACATGGTGGACTTCGGCTGGCCGATAATAAGATGGATCGGCAGGATCATCTTCTGGTTCATAAGCGTCCCCCTCTCCTTCATCGGCAACTGGGGGGTACGGATAATCATCCTCACCGCGGTCCTCAAGACCCTGCTGTGGCCGCTGACCACGAAGAGCTTCACCTCCATGCAGAAGATGAAGGAGGTGCAGCCCAAGCTGAAGCAGCTGCAGGAGAAGTACAAGAGCGACCCCAAGAGGCAGCAGACTGAGATGCAGAAGCTCTACAAGGAGGAGGGGGTAAACCCCCTGGGAGGCTGCTTCCCCCTGCTGCTGCAGATGCCCTTCTTCTTCGCCATGTACAGGGTGCTGTACAACATGGTGGAGCTCAGGGGTGCGGACTTCATCCTCTGGATAGACGACCTCTCCAGGCCCGAGATAATCCTGCCCTTCGGGGAAAGCGTGCTGGGGCTGGAGGGAATCGGCCTTCTGGCGCTGCTGATGGGCGTTTCCATGTTCATACAGCAGAAGATGAGCGTAAGCGACCCCAGCCAGAAGACCATGGTCTACGTGATGCCCATTTTCATGACGTGGCTCTTCATGCGCTTCCCGGCAGGCCTCACCCTCTACTGGTTCGTGAACAACCTGCTCACCATCGGGCAGCAGGAGCTTATAAAGAAGCGGCTGGAGAAGGCTTCCGGATAGGGCCGGGCCCTCGGCCGCCGGAAGGAACGCAGGATGTCCCGCACAGACCCGCAGAAGCCCGCCGCCGGCCCCGGCGGCGGGGACCTCTCGAGACAGGAGATAATCGCGGCGCCGGCCACCCCCCGGGGAAGGTCCGCGCTGGCCATGGTCAGGCTCAGCGGCAGGGGATGCGGCCGGCTGGCGGAGGGCCTCATGCGCCTGCCGGAGGGGGCGCTGTCCCGGGGAAGGATGCGGCGCGTGGGCCACCTGTACGGACCTGACGGCAGGGTGGACCGGGTGGTGGCCTTCCTCTGGGAGGAGGGGGCCAGCTACACCGGCGAGGAGATGGTGGAGATCTGCTGTCACGGGGTACCCGACCGCGTCGATGCCGTGCTGGAGGCTCTTCTGGAAGCGGGAGCGCGGCGGGCCGAGGCCGGGGAGTTCACCAGGAGGGCGCTGCTGAGCGGCAGAATGAGCCCGCTGGAGGTAATGGAGCTGGCGGCGATGCAGGGGAAGGAAGCGGCTTCGCCGGCGGGCGCGCTGGCCGAAGGGGTGCGTGAGGCCCTGGAGGCCGCCTCGGGGGCCCTGGAGGAGCTGGAGGGCGAGATCGAGTTCGGCGGGGAGCACCCGGATGCGGAGGCGGACGTCGAGGGTGCGCTGGGGATGCTGGCGGAGAGGCTGGAGAGGGCTGCTTCCACGGTGGGCAGGGCGGAGGGGAAGAGACGGATAATGGTGATGGGTCCCCCGAACTCCGGCAAGTCGACCTTCCTGAATCGCCTGGTCGGCAGGGAATTGGCTCTGGTGCACAGCGCACCGGGGACCACCAGGGATGGAGCCGGAGCGGTGGTGGAGATGAGGGGAAGCCCCGTACTGGTAACGGACTCCGCCGGAGCCGGAGATAGTGGCATGGATGCCAGGGCCTATCGCATGGCGGCGGAATCGGTGGACGACGAGACCCTGGTGGTCTGGATGGAGACCGGCCCGGAGCCGCAGGCACCGGAGGAGCTGCGCCGGAGGGCCGCATCTGTAATGGAGGTCTCCTCGCGGGCCGACCTCTACCCCGGCGGGAAGAGAAGGCTGTCCCTGGTTAGCGGCGAGGGATGGGAGAGTACGGTGGAGGATCTGGCCGAATGGGCGTCGGCGGGCAGTCTGGCCGCGGAGGTAGCGGGGCTGGCGGAGAGGGCGCGAAGAGCAATGGAGATGGTGGCCGGCGGCGAGTACGGAATGGCGGCGGCGGAGCTGACCGAGGCGGAAAGGGGCCTGGCGGCCCTGCTGGACGGCGAGGGAAGACGGATGGATGCCGCCGTGGAGAGGGCGCTGCAGAGGCTGTGCGTGGGGAAGTAGGAGCATGGGCGTAGTGGTGGTGGG
>JAWLEP010000021.1:43373-51574 GCA_041686025.1 Candidatus Fermentibacteraceae bacterium | reverse complement strand
CATCACCACCACGGCGCTGATGAAGCGCGAGGAGCCGTTCAGACCGGCGGACCTGTTCCGATATCCCGACTCCTCCGGCAGCACACTGATTATCGGGGCCGGTTGCGGCGGGCAGATCCCGTTTCTGAACGACTTGTCGGACAGCATCACCGCCGTGGAGCTCGATCCCATGGTCGTGGGATTCTGCCGATCGATGGTGGGCCCGGACCACTTTCTCAACTCCCCTAAGGTAACGTACTTGGCCCAGGAGGGGCTGGCATATCTGAAGAGCCATCCCGGGCCCTACTCGTACATCCTCTTTCCCCTGACAGACACCTTCATCACCTCCGCAGCCCAGAGCCTGGTCAAGGCCGAGAACTACCTCTACACCACAGAGGGTCTGGAGACTGCGATCTCGAGCCTCTCCGAGGACGGCTGCCTTGTGATAGCCCTGGCCTCCGCCATGAACCAGTACGGCAGCGATGTCCTGAACGAGTCGTACCCGACGGTTGCCGTCCATCTCTTCAGGAATCTTCAGGAGCTTGGAGCACCTCGGGAGAACTTCGCCATCGCTGCCGCCGAGGAGTATATGCGCGGCGGGGTATTTCTTGTATACGACAATGCCGGGCTGAACCGCAGGCGGTTTGACAGCCTTCTGGCTACCAGCTACTATGTGGACCGGGTCCTGACGGATGACGAGGATTTCGTGAGATTCGCATCCGCAGCGGAGACCACTACGAACAACAGACCGTTCTTCTACATCGCCGGAAAGACCCCGCCGCCATTCCTTACCATTACGGCCCTATTCCTGGCTCTCTCCGCGATTGTGCCTATATCCATGCTATTCGCAAGAGCCAGACGGAAAGGGGCGCTTCAGAATATCGACAAGAGATTCATCACCACGGAGATGCTCTACGCCGTCAGTACCGGGTTCGGCTTCATGGGTATAGGTACGCTGCTGATACAGAAGATCATCCCCATTTTCGGCGCCCCGTACCTCGCCGGTACAGTGGTGATCTCGGCTCTCCTGACGGGCGCAGGCGCAATCAGCTTCGTACTGGGTACGAAGGGCATAGGCTGGAAAGGCATGACCTGCCTCTCTGTTGCTGCGCTTCTGGTGATACTTGCCGCATCCTTCTTCGACTCCGATTCCTTCTCGGCCCTTCCCCAGATGGCGCTGCTTCCCAGGGTGCTGGTCGCATTCGGTCTGTTCCTTCCCGTAGGGCTTGTTCTCGGTGCGTTCTTCCCGAAGCTCCTGCAGTCCGCCTCCAAGAGAAGCGAGGCTCATGTGATTCTCGCCTACGGAACCGACATTACCTTCTCGATAATAGGAATAGTGGTATCCCTGGTGGTCCCGGTGATGCTGGGCTACAGGTTCATGTTCCTGCTTGTCGGGCTGGCCTACCTGGCGGTGGCGGTTCTTCTGCAGAGGCTGCGTAGACTGCAGTCAGATGCTCATGCGGAGGGGCTTCACGGATAGAACGATGCTTGCGGCCGGATGATGTAACCGCGAGTGGCAGCGCCCGGCCCCATACGGCCGGGCGCCTTGATTCAGACTCCCGTCAGTCCCTGCCGGTTGCCCTGATGATGTCGGCGAAGCTGTCGGCCCGCAAGCTGGCCCCGCCCACCAGGGCCCCGTTGACGTGTTGGCCTGCCAGGATCTCCCGGGCGTTGTGGGGCTTGACGCTTCCGCCGTAGACTATCCTGGTCTCCCGGGCGTATACGTCGCCCGCGATCCCGGCCAGCCATCCCCGTATCAGGCTGTGCATCCGGTCGGCCTCCTCGGGAGTGGCGGTCTTTCCGGTGCCTATGGCCCACACCGGCTCGTAGGCCACCACCAGGTTGCCCGGGCTCCAGCAGTCCAGGCCCTCCAGAGCCGACTCGATCTGGCGGCGGACCACCTCCTCTGTGCGGCCGTCCTCGCGCTCCGAAAGCAGCTCGCCCACGCAGAGAACGCCCCGCAGGCCGGCCCGCAGGCCCGCCTCCAGCTTGAGGCGGACGGCCTCGTCGTCCTCGCCGAGCACGTGCCGCCGCTCGCTGTGGCCGGCCAGGAACCAGCAGCAGCCGGCGTCTGCCAGCATACCGGCGCTAACCTCGCCGGTGAAGGCCCCCTCCTCCTCGTGGTAGAGGTCCTGGCCGCCCAGGGTGACACCTGCCCCCCAGGCCTTGGCCGCCATGGCGGAAATCAGTGTGAAGGGCGGGAAGATCACCACGTCCGCCGGCAGGGATGTGGATCCCCCTTCGGAGAGTCCCTCCAGGAAGGACAGCGCACCCTCGGGGGTGCCGTTCATCTTCCAGTTGCCGCCCATGAAGTACCGCAGCGGGGGAACGCCCCCGCGCAGGGGCTTCAGCGCCGGCAGCTCCTGGCCCTGCAGCAGGGTCAGCGAAGCTCCGCCGCCGGTGGAGACGAAGCTTACCCGGCCGGCGCAGCCTGCCTCGGCTATGGCCCGGGCGGAGTCGCCCCCGCCCACCAGGGTGGCGGCGCCCTCGTCGGTTGCCCCGGCCATGGCCTCCGCGATGCCGCGGGTGGCTACGTCGAAGCCCTCAACCTCGAACATGCCCATGGGGCCGTTCCAGATCACCGTGCCGCTGTCGGCAATGGCCTTCGAGAAGGCCTCCACGGTTTCGGGGCCGATGTCGTAGCCGGCCATGTCCTCCGGAATGGCGTCTGCCGCTACCGTCTTCGCTGAATCTGGCTCCTCGGGGGAGGGGGCGGCCACGAAGTCCCGTGGAAGGACCAGCTCGGTCCCCTCGCTGTCCGCCAGCTCCATTATCCGGGTGGCGGTGTCGGCCAGCTCCTTCTCCACCAGGCTCTTTCCGGTTTCCATTCCCTTGGCCCGCAGGAAGGTGAAGGCCATGGCGCCGCCGATGAGCACCCGGTCCACCCGGGGAACGAGGTGCTCCAGGACGGCCACCTTGTCGGAGACCTTCGCCCCGCCCATCACCAGGGTCAGGGGACGGTCCGGGTCCTTGGTGGCGCCTTCGAAGGCCTCCAGCTCGCGGCGGACCAGGAAGCCGATGTAGCCGCCCCCCATGGCCTCCGGGACGCCGCTCATGGAGGCGTGGGCCCGGTGGCAGGTGGCGAAGGCGTCGTTTACGTACACGTCGGCCAATGATGCCAGGCGGGAGGCGAACTCTGCGTCCCCCGCCTTCTCTGCGGCGTGGAAGCGGAGGTTTTCCAGCAGGAGGATGTCCCCCGGCCGCAGTCCCGCCGCCATGGTCTTCACACGCTCGCCCACGCAGTCCGGGGCGAAGAGGACCCGGACGCCCAGCAGTTCCTCGAGCCTCCGGGCCACCGGCTCCAGGCTCAGCTCGGGGTCGGGCTTCCCCTTGGGCCGGCCCAGGTGGCTGGCCAGTATGACCGACGCCCCGCCCTGCAGCAGGTGCAGCAGGGTGGGGAACAGGGTCGTCAGGCGGGTGTCGTCCGCCACCCGGCCCTTCTCCAGGGGTACGTTGAGGTCGGCGCGCAGGAAGACCCTGCGGCCGGCCAGGTCGGACTCATCCAGGTAGGGGTAGATCACAGCCCCTCACCCGCCATGTACGCCAGCATGTCCACCATGCGGGCGGCGTAGCCGTACTCGTTGTCGTACCAGGAGAGCACCTTGACCAGTCCGCCGGGCATGGCCCGGGTCATCTCCGAGTCGAAGATGGAGCTGTGGGGGTTGCCCACCACGTCCACCGACACCAGAGGCTCCGTGCTGTACTCCAGCACCCCGTTCAGCGGACCCTCCGCCGCCTGCTTCATGGCGGCGTTGATGTCATCCACGGAGGCCTCTTTCTTCAGGCTGCACACGAGGTCCACCAGGGAGCCGTCGGGGACGGGTATCCTCACCGCCATGCCGTCCAGTATCCCGTCCAGCTCGGGGATAACCAGGCCCACGGCCTTGGCGGCTCCCGTAGTGGTGGGGATCTGGCTCATGGCCGCCGCCCGCGCCCGGCGCATGTCCTTGTGGGGCAGGTCCAGGATCTTCTGGTCGTTGGTGTAGGCGTGGATGGTGGTCATTATCCCGGATGCGATGCCGAAGCTGTCGTTCAGAACTTTGGCCACCGGCGCCAGGCAGTTGGTGGTGCAGCTGGCGGTGGAGACGATCCTGTGCTCATCGGGGTCGTAGAGGTCGTGGTTGACGCCCCATACCACGGTGAGGTCCGCGCCGCGGT
This sequence comes from Candidatus Fermentibacteraceae bacterium, assembly GCA_041686025.1. GTDB lineage: Bacteria > Fermentibacterota > Fermentibacteria > Fermentibacterales > JCC-6 > JAWLEP01. The sequence goes on along the minus strand of JAWLEP010000021.1, from coordinate 47,437 downwards.
CGCCCTTGGCCGGCGCGCTGAGAAGGACCCTGCCGGCCCCGGCGTCGATGTGCTTGGCCGCCTTCTCCCAGGTCCGGAACAGCCCGGTGGACTCCACAACCAGCTCAACTCCCATGTCCTTCCAGGGCAGCTTGCCGGGATCGGGCTGGGAGAGCACCCGGAAGCTGTCCCCCCCGGCGGCTATGGAGTCGCCCTCCACCCGCACGTCGCCGGGGAACTTTCCGTGCACGGAGTCGTACTTCAGCAGATGGGCCAGCGTCTTCGGGTCGGTTAGGTCGTTCACCGCCACGATGTCGATGTCGTCGTTGCGAACCGAGTGCCTGTAGACCAGCCTGCCTATGCGGCCGAAGCCGTTGATCGCTACCTTTACCGCCATTTCCGCTCCTTCCTCTGCCTATCCGAAGAATAGCTTCGCAATGTCGTAGCGCGCCTTGGGAACGGTCTTGAGCTTGCCCACCGCCTCGGAAAGATCCACGGGGACCACCTCGCCGCCCTTGAGGCCGGCCATCATCCCCGCCATACCCTCTTCGGCCATCTCCACGACCTTTACCCCAACCCTGGTGCCCAGCACCCGGTCGAAGGCCGAGGGGCTGCCGCCGCGCTGTATGTGGCCCAGCACAACGTGGCGGGTGGAGAGGCCGGTGCGGTCGTTGATCTCGTTGGCCAGCACCTCGCCGATGCCGATGCCGGTCCCCAGCTGCACGTGGCCGTACTCGTCCTTCTCGGCGGAGTGGTAGACGTGGCGCTGCAGCTTGGTGTCCATGGCCCCCTCGGCCACGGCCACTATGGCGTAGCGGCGGCCCTCCTCGTAGCGCCTCTTCAGCAGCTCGCAGACCTCGTCTGTGTCGAACTCCTCCTCGGGGATCAGTATGACGTGCGCACCGCCGGCCATTCCGCCGTGCAGCGTGATCCAGCCGGCGTGGCGGCCCATGATCTCCACCACGAAGACCCGCTCGTGGCTCCGGGCGGTGGTGTGCAGCTTGTCCAGGGCGTCCATCACGTAGTTGATGGCCGTGTCGAACCCGAAGGTGTAGTCGGTGGCGCTGAGGTCGTTGTCGATGGTCTTGGGAGCTCCGATGACCCGCAGGCCGTTCTCGGAGAGCTTCTTGGCCACGCCCAGGGTATCTTCGCCTCCGGCGGCGATCAGGCAGTCCACGTCCTCCTTCTTCATGGTCTGCTTGATCCGCTCTATGCCGTTCTCCTCCTTGAAGGGATTTGTACGGGAGGAGAGGAGCATGGTGCCGCCCTCCACGTGCATGTCCCTGACCCGATCAAGGTCGAGGGTAATCCAGTCGTTCTCTATGGCGCCCTTCCATCCGCGCAGGAAGCCCTTGACCGTGTGTCCGCCGGTCTGGGCCCGGACCACCACCGCTCTGATTACGGCGTTCAGTCCCGGGGCGTCGCCTCCTCCGGTGAGTATTCCGAGGTTCAATCGGCACCTCCTTCTCAGATTGGCCTTAAACGCTTTTCTTCCATCAGGTTATGTGGCTCAATGAGCAATAGCGCAAGGTCCGGGGATCAGCCCCCCAGGCCCGTCCTCATGCACCTGTCCATCATCAGAACCCTCTTTGCGATGGAGGCGAAGTCCGGCAGGGCCAGCGACTGGCCCCCGTCCGAGAGCGCCTTGTCTGGGTCGGGATGGACCTCCAGCATTATGCCGTCGGCGCCGGCGGCAACGCCCGCCAGGGCCAGCGGCTCCAGGAGGTCGCGGCGGCCGGCGGCGTGGCAGGGGTCCACCACCACCGGGTATCCGCCCATGTCCCGCACCAGCGGCACAGAGGAGATGTCCAGCGTGGCCCGGGTCCAGGGCTCGAAGGTCCTGATCCCCCGCTCGCACAGGACTACCTGCTCGTTGCCCTCCTTGACTATGTACTCGGCCGCCATCAGCCACTCCTCCACCGTGGCCATGAAGCCCCTCTTCAGAAGCACCGGCGCCCCGGCCCTGCCCAGCTCGGACAGCAGGGTGAAGTTGTGCATGTTCCGCGCTCCCACCTGCAGCATGTCCACCAGCTCCAGGGCGGCCTCGATCTGCTCCACCGCCATCACCTCGCTGACCACGGGGATGGAGTACCTCTCCGCCACGCTGTGAAGCAGCCGGTAGCCCTCCACCCCCAGGCCCTGGAAGGAGTAGGGGGAGGTACGGGGCTTGAAGGCGCCCCCGCGGAGAAGCCCGGCGCCGGCGTCAACGGCGGCGGCCGCCACCGCGTCCAGCATCTCGGCGTTCTCCACGGAGCAGGGGCCGGCGATCAGCACGACGCTGTCTCCGCCGAAGACCGCCTCCCCCACCCGGACCTGCCTTACAGCCACTCCTACCTCTTCTCGAAGGCGCTGATGATGTAGCGGATTATCTCCCTCACCGCGCTGTCTGAGAGGGGTCCGGGGTTGTGCCCGACCACGTTGTCCACCTGCTCCTCCACCCAGGTGGGGTCGAACCCCAGGCCAAGGCTTGCCAGAATCTCGGCCCGGTGGTTGAGCAGGCGCACCAGCTCCACGTCGGTCCTGAGGAGCTCGCCGCGGTAGTCGGGCTCTATCTCCTTCTTGCCTATAGCTTTGCGGTCCAGCTTTCCGTTGGGCGTACGGGGCAGCCCCGGCACGAAGCTGAACACCTTTGGCACCTTGTGCTCGTCCACGCGGCCGCGGAGGAACCGTCTCATCTCCGCGGCGGTGAGCTCCCTGCCCGGACGCGGAACGATGTAGGCGGCGGCTATCTCGCCCTTCACCGGATGGTGGGCGCCCACCACGCAGGCGTCGGCCACGTCGGGGTGGCGGAGGATGGCCAGCTCCAGCTCCAGGGGGTAGAGCTTCAGGCCGGAGGCCTTGATCAGGCCGCCGCGCCTTCCCAGGAAGATCAGCCGTCCCATCTCCCGGCGGAATATGTCGCCGGTCCGGTACCAGCCGTCGGTGTACACCTCGGCGGTGGATGCCCGGTCGCCCAGGTAGGAGCTCACCACGCCGTCGCCGCGGATGTACATCTCCCCGCGGCCGTCGTCGGTGATCTCGTCGCCTGCGGGGTCGCGGAGCTGTATGGTGTAGCCCTCCACCACCTTGTCGAATCCCGTCTCCCCCGGGTTGCCCACCAGGGCCACGCCGCTGGTCTCGGTGCTGCCCCAGACGGGTGTGATTCTTACGCCCGTCCTCTGGCCGAACCTCTCCACGAACTCCCGGGAGATGTGCATGCCGCCGGCCTCGGCCATCCGGACCGATGACAGGTCCACGTCGCTTCTGGCGCACAGCCTGGCCAGGCTCTCCAGCTGGGGGGGCAGTCCCATGAGGCAGGATACCTGCTCCTCCTTGATGATGGCCAGGATCTCCCTGGGGTAGCGCATGTTGGTCAGAACCGTCTTGCCCCCCAGCCAGAGGCCGCGCAGGAAAAGCTCGTGGGGATGGCCTATGACGCCGAAGAGAGACATGTGGACGTCCGACTCCTCCAGTCCCATGGTGGAGCAGACGGAAGCGGTGTTGGCAATCAGGTTGCGGTGGGTTGTGGCCGCCACCTTGGCCAGCCCGGTGGAGGCGGAGGTCACGTTCAGGTAGACCACCTGGTCGGAGTCCACCTCGGGAGGCTCCTCGGGGTCCTCGTTTCCCTCCATCAGCTCGCCGGCGGGCACGGTGAGCACACTGGGCGTCTCCCAGCTGAGCGGGTCGAAGCCCTCTTCGGCCAGCACCACCCTGTCCGGCCATCGGGCGAACACCCTGTGGCGCTCCCCCTCCGGCCACCTGGGGTTCAGGGCCACGAATCGCGCCCCCAGCATGGAGGCCGCCGCAAAGGAGACCGGCAGCATCAGCGTCTTCTCGCAGAGAACCCCAACGAGGTCTCCCTCCTTCACGCCCAGACGCTGAAGGAGGGCGGCCAGGTGACGGGACTTGCGCCACCATCCGGCGTAGTCCAGACGGTGGTTGTCGTCGGCCAGGGCCACCCGTGAGGGGCGGCTCCTGGCCTGGCTCTCCAGAAGCCCGTGTATCGTGACGGCCTGGGTCAACTATTCCTCGCTCAGGTTGTTGCCGCACTCGGGGCAGAACTTGGCCCCGGCCTCCACCTGCGCTCCGCACTCGGGACAGGTGGC
>JAWLEP010000021.1:18504-43273 GCA_041686025.1 Candidatus Fermentibacteraceae bacterium | reverse complement strand
AGCTGGATGCCGTACTTCTCGAAGTCATCGCCGAGGCGGGTCTTGGACATGGTGGCGATCTCGTCGTAGTACTGCGGCAGGTCGAAGAGGGTCTCGATTGTCTCGCCGAGCAGGTCGGCAAGCCTGGAGGTTATGACGTCCTTGAGGTAACCCTCGATGGAGTCAGTGGTGAACCTGCCCTCGGTCCCCACCAGCTTGTTTATGAACAGCTGGCCGTTGCGCACCTTTATGGAGAACCGGCCGAAGGCGCGAAGGCGCACCATGGCCAGCTCCTTGTCGCGGAAGATAATGGGCTCCTTGGTCCCCCATTTCATCTCGGTGAAGGTCTTCTTGTTGACGAAATAGACCTCCGCCCGGAAGGGCGAGCCCTTGTCCGCGAAGGCCATGTCCACCAGGCCGGCGAGAAGGGGTACGTTCTGGGTGGTCAGCGTGTGGCGGCCGGGGCCGAAGGTGTCCAGGGCCTTCCCGTCACGGTAGAACACCGCCTCCTGGTTCTCCCGCACCAGGAGCTGGCTGCCCAGCCTGAACTCGCCGGAGCCTCCCTCGGGAACCCTGTTGACGATATGGTCGCCCGTATCGTCCAGGTACTCGATTATCTCGGGGCGCTTGAACATCGCTGCCTTCCTCTCAGAGTGCCGCGCCGGCCGTATCAGTCGGCAGGCGTGTTCTTCTCCAGGTCAATCATCAGCTCACTGCGGGAATCCATCTTGTCGCTGAAGGCCATCAGCAGCTCCACCACCGCCTTGATGTGGGGAGCCATGTCCTGTCCGGAGTCGGCGGCGGAGGCCAGCTCGTCTATGGCATTCTCCACGTCCTGCACGCTCTCCACCAGCTCCACGTCGAACCTGTAGAGGTCGTCCAGCTCGTTCTCCCGGACCTTGTGCATGTCGAACAGGCCGCGGTAACCCCTGGCAGCGAAGCGGATCTCGTCTATGACCTTCTCCAGGCGCTTGTCCACGCGGTCGAGGCCGCCCACGGCCTTCAGGGCCGCCGGCCCCTTGAGCCCGCCGGTGACCTCCCTGCCCTTCGTCCGCGCCTGCTCCAGCCTCTTTACCAGCGTCATCCGGAGGAGCTGGTCGTTGTCGCGTCGCTCCTCCTTGCGCTTGTAGCCTTTGTATCCGGGAATCAGCCTTACGGCCTTCTCCAGAAAATCAAGCTTCCTTCCCATCTCCTCCAGTCCTTTCGCCTGAGTGTTTCCCGGGAAGCATAGTCAAGATAAGAAGGGCCTCCCAGCCGTCAATCCAGGTATGCGGCTATTCACCTCACGCTGCGAATGTTTCGGGCGTGCTCGGCGTGTGTTCTGGCGAACAGGTGCCTTCCGGAGCCGTCCCCCCTGCTGACGAAGTAAAGATAGCCTTCGCTGGTGTCGGGGGAAACCGCCGCCTCCAGCGCCTTCCTGCCCGGCGAGCAGATGGGGCCGGGGGGCAGACCCTCGTGGATGTAGGTATTGTAGGGGCTGTCCAGCCCCAGGTCGCTGTATAGCAGGATATCCCGCACCTCTCCCAGGGCGTACTGGACTGTGGCGCAGCTCTCCAGCTTCATCCCCCGCCGCAGGCGATTGGCGAAGACCCCGGCGATCAGCGCCCGCTCTTCGTCCACCCTGGCCTCCCTCTCCACGATCGAGGCCAGTATCACCGTCCGGTGCCGTCCCGCTCCCTCCGCCGGCTCCCAGCGGGAGAGACCCGTGCGGACGATCCTGGATATCACCTGGCGGGGGGAGAGGGTGTCGGCCAGCTCGTAGGTCTCGGGGTAGAGGTAGCCCTCCAGGCAGGGTACTCCCAGGTCCTCCAGGAAGGCGCTGTCCCGGGCCAGGCTGTCCAGCACCGGGAGCGGGATGTCCAGGGAGTCGGACAGCAGGGCCAGCGTGGTGTCCATCCTCAGCCCCTCGGGTATGGCCACCCAGTGGGTGGGCACCGGCATCACCCGGCCGGAGGCCAGGCGGGAGAGGATGGAGTCCACCTGCATGGTGTCGGAGAGCATGTACCTGCCGGCCTGCAGCGGGGGCTTCCCCTCCATCCTGGAGTACCTCCAGAGCACGTAATGCGAGCTGCGGACGAGGCCGGAGTCCGCCAGCAGCTCTGCCACGCCGCGGGCCCCGATGCCCCTGGGTACGGGGAGCTCCACAGTCCGCCCCGACCCCGGAGGGGACGACACCCACCGGAAGAGGCCGTATGCGGCCAGAGCCAGCAGCGGCACCAGGATGGCCAGGACCAGCAGCGTCCTCCGCATCAGGCCATCCCCAGGAAGCGTTTCAGCACTATGGCGGCGGCCAGGGAGTCGGTCTTGCCGTCCCGCCGGGACGAGTCGCGGAACTGCCTGGCTTCCAGGGTGGTGCCTGTCTCCCGCTGCAGATGCACCTCGAAGCCCATTTCCCTCAGGTGGCGGGCCAGCTTCTCCACCTCGTCGCAGAGGGGAATGCGGTTGCCGGAGGCGGCAAGGGGAAACCCCAGCACCACCCGGCCGGACCCGTAGCCCTCCGCCAGCTCCCTCAAGCGGGAGACGATGTCGTCCCAGGCCGGCTCCAGTAGGGGCTGCTGGGGAACCACCACGCCGGAGATGCAGATGGCCAGGCCCACCCTCTTGCTGCCGTAGTCGATGCCCACGTCGGCTCCGGGGCTCATCTGGACACGTCCCTGCTGCCGAAGCTGCGGCCGGCCACCACCATGGGGATCGCTCCGGCCGCCAGCGAGAGGGGCACCAGTACCACTCCGGCCCGCAGCAGGGGCTCCAGCATGGCCGACTCCCGGTACCCCATCACCATGTAGCTGCGGGTGACCCAGGAGAGGGAGGCCACCACCAGCAGCACGAAGGCCGTGGAGGCGAAGGCCGCAATGATGCCCCCCTGGCCGCTGGCTATGTTGGCTGCGTTGTTGTCGTCGAAACGGGGATATATGGCCCCCAGGGCGATGTTTATGGAAACCAGAGCGGTACAGACCAGAAGCAGCGCGCCCCCGGACTCCACCAGCAGCAGCGACCCCGCCCCGATGCTGAGCGAAGAAGCCAGGCCCGCTCCCACCATCAGGGGCGTGACGGCCAGGAAGGACTGCAGCCACTTGGACCGCAGCAGCAGTCGCCGGCCGCCGGGAACCTGGAGTATGGCCGCCAGGCCCGGGCCCTCCAGGCTCACCGAGGGAAAGGCGAAGCGCACCAGCAGGGTGGCAGCCACGAAGCCGGAGAAGGAGATGTTCATGAAGACGGCAACGGACAGCCATACGTGGCTGTCGAAGTTCATGGGGAATCGCCGCAGGTTGGCCGCGTACAGCAGAAACAGGCCCACCAGCAGGCCCAGCTGGCTCCACTGCACGGGGTCCCGCAGGAACAGCAGCAGGTCCTTCCCGAAGAAGGCCCGCAGCCTGCCGCCGCCGGCTATCAGCCCGGGGGCGGAGCTGGTGCCAGCCTGCGACGTCTGCCCCACCCGGGCGAACCGGCGCCGGAAGCCGCGGCCGGTCAGGAAGAGGGCCAGAAGACCCAGGGCAAAACCCTCGAACGCCATGAGGCCGGTTCTCACCAGGGCGCCGGAGGTGCTCCCGGCGGCAAGGTGGGCGATGGAGGAGCCGTACAGCGTATGGGGCCATCCGCTCCATCCCGTGCTGGGCAGCGAGGCCACGAAACTCTGTACCGCGGCCTCGGTGGCGGCGGCGTCGGGTATCACGATCTCCTCCGGGGCGCTGCTGCTCACCAGCAGCAGTATGCCAACTGCTGCCAGTATCACCGTCGCCGCCACCGCCTTCCAGAGGGTGGAGAGCCCGCCCATGCGGGAGAAGAGGGACAGCAGAAGGCTTCCCCCTCCCAGCCAGGACAGTATGAGAAGCGGAAATGTCACCACCCCGTATATGGAGGCGGCAATGGGCTGGCTCAGCGAGCCGGTGTAGGCCAGCACCACCGGGATTCCCAGCAGGAGCATGGCCCATCCGGCGTAGAACCAGCTCTCCACCGTCCGGAACCGGGCCACCGCCCCGCCCGGTATGGGCAGGGTGAGCAGAAAGGCGGTCTCGTCGGAGCGGTAGAGGGTGGATACCCCGCTGATCAGGGAGGAGACCACAATGAAGATGCCGAAGGTCATCATGGCCATGGACAGCAGCCTCCGGGCCAGGGCCTCGCCGAAAGCTACGTCCTCCAGTCCGGTGAGGTAGCCGAAAAGGAAGTCGAAGAGGAGGTACATGGAGGGCACGATCACCAGCACGGTAAGACCGCCGGCGATGAGTTTCAGCCTGTTGGTCTCCCATGCCGAGGACAGGGCGCCCGCCAGCGAGCTCTGCTTTGCTTCCGCCAGAATACGGTAGGTTGATGCCATACCCTATAATACTCATGCTCTCCCCGGCCCGCTACACTTTTCCACACCCGGGGACGGGGGTATTTTAACTCAGATACGCGAGTAATCCGCTGTATTTGCGGCGGTGGCGGCGGTCGAATATTGTATTGCCCGTACCGGAAGGCTCAGTGTAAGGAGGATCCCTTGAAGTGTCCCAGCTGCGGCGCGAGGCTGCGGGAGGTAAACGGCGAAGACTACCGCTGCGACTACTGCGACACGCTGTACGCCAGGCAGGAGGTCCTCCCGGAGGCGGAGCCGGAGAAGGCCGTCCCCACCAGGGAGGTAATCCGGGAGATACACCACTACCACGACGAGCCCGACAGGCTCTCCTTCGGAATGGGCTGTCTCTCCTTCCTCTTCTTCCCGGTGGGCTGGATCGTCTGGGCGACCAACAAGGACAGCAAGCCCCGGAAGGCCAGGACCGCCCTGGTGATCGCCATCATCGTCACAGGGATATTCGTCATCAGCATGATCGGCGGCAACACCTAAAAGGGGACGGAGGTATTTTAAATCGTAAATAAATAGAACAGCCATTAGTGGCGGGTTTTCTTATATTTATTTACGATTTAAAATACCTCCGTCCCCTTTTGTGCGCTGGCGCACGGCCTCGAAGAGGCAGACGCCGGTGGCCACCGAGACGTTCAGGCACTCCACCGACCCCGACATGGGGATGCCCATCAGGAAGTCGCAGTGCTCGAGGGTGAGCCTGCGGGCTCCCCGGCCCTCCGAGCCCATGACTATGCCCAGGGGGCCGGTGAGGTCGGTCTGGTAGAGCGAGGCCTCCGCCCGGTCGGCGGTGCCGGCCATCCACACCCCCTCCTCCTTGAGTATCTCCATGGAGCGGACCAGGTTGGTCACCGAGGCGAAGGGCACGTTCTCGGCAGCGCCGCAGGCCACCTTGCGGACGGTGTCGGTGATGGGCGAGGAGCGGTCCCTGGGGACCACCACGAGACAGACTCCAGCGGCGTCGGCGGTGCGCAGGATGGCGCCCAGGTTGTGGGGGTCCTGCACCTGGTCCAGAAGCAGGACCAGGGGGTCCGCCTCGTCGGCCACCAGGTCCCGCAGGTCCGACTCGCCGTAGGTGCGCACGCCGCTGCTCAGGTCCGCGTGCCTGTTCTTCCGGGCCCTTCCGTCTCCCAGACTAGGCCTCCAGGTCGAAGGTGTGGGCCCGGTTCAGAAACTCCACGAGCAGCTCTATGGCGGTCTCCACGTCGTGGCGGTGTATGACGGCGGCGGGGCTGTGGCCGTACCTGGTGGGTATCGACAGGCAGGTGGCGTGGGTGCCGGCCCCGAACTTCTGCATGCCTGCGGTGTCTGTGCCGCCCCGCAGAAGGATCTCCATCTGGTAGTCGATCTCCCTCTCGTCGCCTATGGAGCGGATGAAGTCCACCAGGCGGGTGGAGCTGATGACGCTGCTGTCCTGGTACTTGATGGCTACGCCCTTGCCCAGCTCGGCGATCAGATGCCTCTTGAAGTATCCCGGAGTGTCCGCCGAGCCGGTAATGTCCGAGGCCACCCCTATGTGGGGCCTGATCTCCTGGGCCGCCACCGTGGCGCCCCGGAGGCCCACCTCCTCCTGGGCGGTACCCACGCAGTAGACGTCGATGTTGGGGTTCTCGTAGCGCCTGGTGGCCTCGGAGATGATGTAGACCCCGACCCTGTCGTCGAAGGCCTTGGCCACCAGGCAGTCGCCCAGCTCGGAGAAGGCCGTGTCCATGGAGACCCAGTCGCCCCTCTCCACCTTCTGCTTCACCTTGGCTCCGGGCATGCCGAAGTCCAGGTAGATCTTGTCCATGGCCATGGGCTTCTTGGCCGCCTCGGGGGTGAGGGGGGCGTGATGGCCCACCACCGCCTTCAGCACCTCGCCCTTTCTGGTGTGAACGCGGACCGTACGTCCGTATATGTTCTTGGGTTTCCATCCCCCCACCGGCGCCACGTAGGCGAATCCGCTGTCCTCCACGTTGTAGACCAGGAAGCCGATCTCGTCGATGTGGCCGGCCAGCATGACCCGGGTCCGGTCACCCTCGGCGGTTCCCCGTTTCAGGCCGATGAAGTTCTTCATGGCGTCGGTGCGGATCTCGTCCAGATGGTCGCCGAGCTCGGCCCTCAGCAGATCGAGGACGGCGTCCTCGCGTCCGGATATCCCGTCGGTCTCGCAAAGCCTCTTCAGAAACTCCAAGTCCGGTCTCCCCTCTCTACCGTTGCAGGCGCTGCCTGCCTGATCGGCCCAGCTGAGTCCCGTGCCCGTCAGTACTCCGGCGTCGGCCGACGCCGTACCCAGCAGAACAGCCTCTATCGCTGGGCCGGCCTGAGCCCCTTCGCCAGAACCAGGCTCAGATAGAGCATCTCCACAACCGCGCTCTCGGTCCAGTCCACGCTCTCGGTGTAGCCCGAGACCTCCGCCCTTCTCCCGCAGAAGCGATTCGGGGCGGCTTCGGGAAGCCTTTACTCCAGGACGGCGCGGATCCTGCGCACCCCCCGGGAGGAGCTCTTCTCCTTGACGATGCGGAAGTGCCCCAGCTCACCGGTGGTGTCCACATGGGGGCCCCCGCAGATCTCCAGGGAGAAGTCGCCGATGCTGTATACCTTCACCTTCTCGCCGTACTTGTCCTTGAAGAGGCCTATGGCGCCCTGCTCCAGGGCCTCGTCCAGCTCCTTCTGGCTGCACTTCACCGGCAGGTCGGCCTCGATCATCTCGTTGACCAGGTCCTCCACCTGCGAAATCTCCTCGTCGGTCATCCTGCCGGGATGGCTGAAGTCGAACCGGAGCCTTTTGGCGGTGATGTTGCTTCCCCGCTGCTCCACGTGCTCGCCCAGGACCGTCCTCAGGGCCTGGTGGAGCAGATGGGTGGCGGTATGAAGCCTGGTCACCATCTCGCTGTCGTCGGCCAGCCCGCCTTTGAAGCGCTTCTCGGCCCCCTTCTTGGAGAGCTCGCGGTGCTTCTCGAAGGCCTCCCTGTATCCCTCCATGTCCACCGTGAGGCCGTGCTCGGCGGCCAGGTCGCGGGTGAACTCAACCGGAAAGCCGTAGGTGTCGTACAGCCTGAACGCTATTCGTCCCGGGACCACCTTCTGCGGGTTCTTCAGCAGGTTGGGCAGCTTCTTCTCGAACTCCCGCATGCCGTCGCGAAGGGTCTTGGCGAACCGCTCCTCCTCGGCCTGCATCTCCGATAGTATGAGCTCCCGGTTGCGGGAGAGCTCGGGATAGCCCCCGGACTCCGCGTCGATGGCCTTCTCGGCCAGGAGGTGGGTGAAGGGCTCGTCTATGCCCAGCCTCCTTCCGTGGCGTATGGCCAGGCGGATAAGCCTGCGGAGGACGTAGCCCTGGTCGAGGTTGGAGGGGGGAACGCCCAGGTCGTCACCCAGGATGTGGACGGCGGTGCGGATGTGGTCCGCGATTATCCTCATCGAGCGCAGGGTCTCATCGTCGGGTGCCTCGTCTATCCCCGCCAGCTTGCGTATGCCGCCCAGAACGGGCCGGAACACGGGGATGTCGTAGACGGTCTCCGCCCCCATGAGCATGGCCACGGTCCGTTCCACGCCCATTCCGGTGTCCACGTTCCGCCGCGAGAGCGGCTCGTACTCCCCTTCGGCCGTCTTCCGGTACTGCATGAAAACGTCGTTCCAGATCTCGAAGTACTTGCCGCAGGAGCAGCCGGGCCTGCAGTCGGGGCCGCAGGGGTCGGCACCGGTGTCGATGAACATCTCGGTGTCCGGGCCGCAGGGTCCGGTCTTCCCGGCCGGGCCCCACCAGTTGTCCTCCCGGCCCAGGAAGAAGATGCGGTCCCCGGGAATGCCCATCTCCTCCCAGATCTCGGCGGACTCGGTGTCGGCCGGCACCTGCTCATCGCCCTCGTAGAGGGTGATGTAGAGCCTGTCCGGGTCGAATCCCAGCCAGCGGTCGTCGGTGAGGAACTCGTAGCTCCAGGCTATGGCCTCGCGCTTCCAGTAGTCGTTCAGCGACCAGTTGCCCAGCATCTCGAAGAAGGTGAGATGCGTGGCGTCACCGACCTCGTCTATGTCGCCGGTGCGTATGCACTTCTGGACGTCCACCAGCCGGCTGCCCGCCGGATGCTCCTCCCCCAGCAGGAAGGGCACCAGCGGGTGCATCCCCGCAGTGGTGAACAGCACCGTGGGATCGTTCTCCGGGATGAGCGAGGCCCCCGGTATCTCCCGGTGGTCCTTGCCCTCGAAGAATTCAACGTACAGTCTCTTGAGCTCCTCGGCCGTCATGTATGTCCTTCTCCGTCCTCTTTATTCGCGTGAAAAGGGCCGTCGGATGGCTGGTGAGTCAGCCCAGATTCCTGTCGTAGATCCTGTAGGTCTTGTACTGCACGGCGCCTATGGACTTCTCCAGCACCCTGCGCATGGGGACGTTGTCCTCCAGGATCCAGGAGAGCTCGCCGCGGTCGATGCCCATCTCCAGGGTGTTCCTGACGATCTCGTTGATCAGTATCGCCTCGAAGCCGCTGTTGCGATAGTCCTCGCGGACACCCAGCAGGAGTATGCGCACCCGGTCTATGTCCACCTTGAACGGCGGCACCTTCAGGGCCAGTCCCGCCCGCAGGAGGCTTCCCCCGGCGGTCTTCAGCGCGCGGTTGGCGTCCGGCAGCGCGATGGCGAAGGCCACGGCGCGCCCCTCGTCCTCTATTATGGGGGCCAGCCTGGGGTCGAGGATCAGCTTCAGCTCCTCGCCCAGCTGCACCAGCTCCGCCTCGGTCATGGGAACGAAGCCCCAGTTGTCCTTCCAGCACTCGTTGTACACGTCCATGACCCTGGGTATCTCCTCGGAGAGGTTGCCCATCTCTATGCTGCGGACGGTGGCGTCGGTCCGGCGGGCGGCCAGGTCGGCTATTCGTCCCAGCCTGTCGAACTCCTGCTCGTAGCGGTCCACGCTGTAGGCCAGCAGGTCCCGGACCTTCCGGAAGCCCGCCCGCTCCATCATCTCAGGATACCAGGAAGGGTTGTAGGGCATCATGAGCAGGGGCGAGTCGCCGAAGCCCTTCACCAGCATGCCGCACTCCTCGTTGGTGGAGAAGTTCATGGGCCCGCGTATCCTGTCCATGCCCCGGTCCCGCAGCCACTGCGAGGCCCGGTCGAGCAGCGCGGCGAACACCTCCCCGTCGTGCACCGACTCCAGAAAACCGAAGAACCCTGTGCGCTCGCTGTGGTAGGCGTTGTGGGTATGGTTGACTACAGCGGCCACCCGGCCCACCGGCGCCCCTTCGGAGTCCCTGGCCAGGAAGAGCTGCACGTCGGCGTGCTCGTGGAAAGGGTGCTTCCCGGGAGTCAGCATCTTCATCTGCTCCCGCTTCAGCGGGGGCACCCAATAGGGGTCGTTCCTGTAGAGCCGGAAGGGAAGGTGGACGAACTCCGCCCTGCCGCGGCGGTCGGCAACCTCCTCCAGAACGGGGGTCATTGGCACGGCCTCCTAGATGAGGTCGAACTGCTTGCCGACCTGCTCGAAGATGTCCAGGGCCCGGTCGATCATGTCATCGGTATGCGTAGCCATGTAGCTGGTCCGCAGCATGTCCCCGTCCGGCGGCACCGCCGGCGTTATGACGGGGTTGGTGAAGACCCCCCTGTCGAAGAGGGCCCTCCATACCCGGAATGTGAGCATCTCCTCGCCCAGTATCACCGGAACGATGGGGGCCTCGGAGTTGCCCACGTTGAAGCCCAGGTCCGCCAGGCCCTTCCTGGCCCGCTCGGCGGCCCGATGGGTCTTCCCGAGGAGCTCCGGTTCCCTCTCCAGTATGTCCAGGGTTGCCAGTACCGTGGCCACCGCCGCGGGCGGCAGGCTGGCGGAGAATATCATGGTCCGCGCGGTATGCTTGATGTATTCGATCACCTTGGCCGGGCCGGCGGCGAACCCCCCGATGCAGGCGAAGGACTTGCTGAAGGTGCCCACCAGCATATCCACGTCGTCCTCGCAGCCGTAATGCTCGGCTGTGCCGCGGCCATGGGCCCCCATGGTGCCCACACCGTGGGCGTCGTCGATCATCAGCCTGGCGCCGTAGTCCCTGGCTGCCGAGACCAGCCCGGGGATGTCGGCCAGGTCGCCCTCCATGCTGAACACGCCGTCGGCCACTATCAGGGCGGCCCGGTCGCGGTGCTTCTTCAGCTGGTGGCGAAGGTGGTCCATGTCGTTGTGGCGGAACTTCATCACCCTCGCGAAGCTCATCCTGGTACCGTCTATGATGGAGGCGTGGTCGGAGCGGTCCACCAGGATGATGTCCTCCCGGCCGGCCAGGGTCGATATCACGCCCAGGTTGGCCTGGAAGCCGGTGCTGAAGGTGATCACCTTCTCCCGCCTGAGGAACTCCGCAAGACGCTCTTCCAGCTCGATGTGAAGATCGAGCGTGCCGTTGAGGAAACGGCTTCCCGTGCATCCGGTACCGTACTTCTCGATGGCGTTCTGGGCCGCCTCCATGACGTAGGGATTGTCGGTGAGACCGAGGTAGTTGTTCGAGCCCAGCATTATGATGCTGTGGCCGTCGATCTCCATCTCGGCACCCACATGACCGCCGAGGGGAACGAAGTACGGGTACAGTCCCCTGGCCTTCACCTGCTCGGCCCTCTCGAACTCGTGACACTTCTGGAAAACGTCCATCCAGCCATCCCTTGTCATGTGTTCCGCAAGCGGGTTACATTGCGCAGGAACGTAATCGCTCCCCGCACTCCCAGTCAACGGAGGATGAAATGTCCAAAGTCCTGCTCACAGGCGCCTCGGGCTTCGTCGGCAGCGCAGCCGCGGAAGCCCTGCTGAAGGAGGGGCATTCGGTAAAGGCAGCCCTGAGAAAGACATCCAGCCTCTCCAGGGTGCCGGGAGGGTGCGAAACCGTCAGGGTTGACTTCCTCGACCCCGATGACCTCGAGCCACACCTTCAGGGCATTGAGGTAATATATCACATAGCCGGCGCGACGAAAGCGGCCAGCCAGGAGGAGTACGACCGCGCGAACGCCGCCACCACCAGAGCCATTCTCTCCGCCCGCAGGCGCGCCTGCCCCGGGGCCCTCTTCGTTCTGGTCTCCAGCCAGTCGGCTGCGGGGCCCGGCGGCAGAGGCGCCACCACCCCATACGGCCGCAGCAAGCTACTGGCCGAGGAGGCTGCAAGGCACGAGTCCAACTGGGTGGCAGTCCGGCCGCCGGCGGTGATGGGGCCCGGAGACGAGGCGGCCGCCCCCTTCTTCAGAATGGCCGCCAGGGGCGTTCTGGTCACCCCCTGGGTTAACCGCGGGGGCTTCTGCCTGATCTACATCGACGACCTGGTCCGTCTGCTGCTCATGCTGCCGGAACGTCCGGACGCCCGCCAGGTGATACTGCAGCCCTCCTGGCCGCGCACCTTCACCTGGACCGACTTCTCCCGGCTCATGCGGCAGGCGGCGGGACGGCGGGTCTTCCACCTCCGGGTTCCCGCTCCGCTGGTCAGGACGGCGGGATTCCTCTCCGAGGTCTGGGGGTCGGCCCGGGGCAGCTACCCCATCTTCGACCGTCACAAGAGCGGCGAGCTGTTGTGCTGCGACTGGAAGCTGGACACGGCTGACACCGAGCGCCTCACCGGATGGAAGCCGCAGGTCGAACCCGCCGAAGCGTTCTCCCGCACCATGCGGAGCATGTTCCCGGAGGGTGGCTGACCGCTTCGCGGACGAAAATAGTTAACTAGTTAACGTCAGGCACCGATCGGGAGGAGAGAGATGAGAATTGCAGCAGCCCTGATGGCCGCGGCCGCCGTGGCGACCCTGGCGGCGGGGGGACAGTGGGAGGGCCAGGCCAGCCTCGGGGGCCTGGTGACATCGGGCAACTCCGAGGTCACACAACTGGACTCCGGCCTGGAGCTGGCCCGCCCGCTTCTTCCCTACCTCACCGCCGACATGAAGGCATCCGCCTCCTACGGCAGCCAGGAGGGTGACACCTACCGCGAGAAGTACTCTGCGGAGACCGGCCTGAGATGGGACATCAGCGAGAGCAGCTACTCGAAGCTTCAGGGGTACTGGAGGAGGGACGAGCTCTCGGGCATAAGCCACGAGTACGGAGCCTCCTTGGGCCTGGGACGCAGCATTCTCTCCAGCAGCGCCTTTCAGGCCTCGATGGAGGCCGGCGCCGGCCTGCTGCACCGGGAGAGCACGGAGGACTCGATCCTGGAGACATCCACCGGCTACCTGAGCATGGACCTGGAGTGGGGGGCCACGGAGGTCTGGACCATCACCGAGGAGGCCACCCTGACCAACGACTTCCAGAACTCCGAGAACTACACCCTGGAGAGCGTGCTGGAGGCCAGCTCTTCCATTACCGGGAACCTCTCCTTCCTGGTGGGCTACGACATCACCTACCACAACCTTCCTCCGGTAGCGGGCAACGAGAAGACCGATACGGCCCTGCGGCTGCAGCTTCGCCTGGGCATCTGAGCCGGAGCACTGGACGGGATAGCAGGAATGTGCCAGCTTTCCTGGCCGGTCCACGGCCGGACCGCCGGCTGCGCGGAAACCGGCCCGGTTGAGCGCAGTGGGGAGGCCTGAGTCTCGCATGATCCGGGAGATGCTGAGCTTCCGCGGCAAGATGGTGCGCAGGGGCGCACCGGCGCTGGTCAGCCGCGGCTCACTGGCTCTGTGGGGCCTGTTCTCCATCCTCATAGTCCGCGCCCTCCCCACCGAGGCCTATGCCGCATACGCGGTGGCCCGCAGCGTACAGATCTTCGCCATGATGCTGGGCGGCGGGTTCGTAATGCAGGCGATTGTCAAGCACGTGGCGGAGGGCGACACGCGCCGAGAGCGCCGGTTCACCAATGCCGCCATCGTACTGGCCCTGGGAATAGCCGGCCTGATCGGAGCGCTGCTTCTGTCCCTGGGCAGCACCCTGCAGTCGTTCTACTCCGACATAGATCTGCGGGGCATTCCATGGGCCATAGCGCTCCTGGTGGTGACCAGCGCCTCGGCGAGCCTGCCGCACAGCATCCTGCAGGCGAAGCAGAAGATGGTCCGTATGATGACGGCCGACGTCTCCTCGGTGTTGGTGCGCATCGCCGTGGTGGGCTACTTTCTGCTGACCGAATCCCTCACCTCTCCCCTGCAGGTCTTCGGGGCCATGATCCTGGGCAACCTCATATCCACGGCCGTCGGCGGCGTCTTCGCCTGGCCCCACATCGAGCCGTCACTGGGCTTCGACAGGAGGGAGCTGGGCAAGCTGTTCGGCTTCTCCGTGGTAACCCTGGGAGCCGGGCTGGCAAGCAGCATCTACGCCCGCACCGACATACTGCTTCTGGGCAAGCTGGCTCCCGAGAGGGAGGTGTCGGGCTACTCGGCCTGCCGGACTCTCACCGCCCTGGCCGACACGCTGAACAACGCCGCCAAGCTGGTGGTGCTGCCGGTGATATCGCGAATGTGGACCTCCGGCCGCCGCTCGGGCGTCCTCCACCGCGTAATGGGGGCCGTAATGGTGGTCTCCCTGATACAGCTACCCCTGGTGGTGGGCTTCGTCTTCTTCCCCCGCCGGATACTGAACTTCCTCTTCGAGGGGAAGTACGATGCCGCCGCCCCGGTGCTGATGATCCTCGGAATTCTGATGGTGTTCAAGCCTCTGGGCAGCATGTTCGGATGCATGTCGGCGGCGGTGGGCAAACCCTCCTACGCCCTGTACAGCGTAATCGTCTCGGCCACGGTGAATGTGGGCCTAAACATCGTTCTCATACCGCGCTACGGTGCCGTGGGGGCCGCCATTGCCACGGCCTTCTCCGTCATACTGGGCGGGGCGGCGGTGATGGTCCTGTCTCTGCGCAAGCTCAGACGGGAAGCCTGACGGAGCGGCTCAGCCGGCGCTCCTCACCAGCGTCCACACCCCCACCAGTATGAAGGCCGCTCCGGCCACTATCCTCAGCTGACGCTCGCTGAAGAGGCGCGAGATCGCGCCTCCCGCCAGGACGCCCAGCGCGGAAGCCGCGATCAGAGCCAGGGAGGCACCAGCGAAGACCAGCGGCAGGTTGACCTTCCGGTCCGCCGCGAAGAGCATTGTGGCCAGCTGCGTCTTGTCCCCCAGCTCGGCTACGAAAACGGTTGCGAAAACGGTCAGCAGTGTCTGAAGCATACGTATTCCTTCGCGTGAGTCTGCGTTTGTAGCGAGACCGGCTACATCGCCACTACCGTAGCCCACTTGAGCACCGTGGGCTCCGCCGGCAGGGCATCGAACCTGGCACCCTCGATGACCCGGCCCGGCGGCGTGGGCTCGGCCCTCCCCGAGCACCTGTTGGCCAGCAGCACCTCCCAGCCGGCCTTCCGCATCAGGTCCATGAAGCTGCCCTCCAGCATCAGCGTGTCCAGGCCGTGCTCCCGCAGCAGGGCCGTGTTGCCGTCCTCCACGCGAGGATAGAAGTGGTGAACGGCCATGAGCCTTCCCGAGACCACCCTGCGAAGCTCCTCAAGCAGGCCCTCCGGATGCTGGACGTTTGCCAGCCCCAGCAGGCTGGTCATCGTCTCCACGGCTCCGTCCCTGAACGGGGTCGAGCGCGCGTCCAGGGCCAGGAAGCTCATCCCTTCGGCAAGCCCCAGCTCCTCCATGCGGCGCCTCGACCGCAGCAGGGCCAACGGGCTGATGTCCGTGGAGACCACATGCCCGGCGCCGGCCATTGCCAGCCTCTCCACCAGGGCTCCCATTCCGCTGGCCAGGTCCACAACGAAATCCCCGTCCCCGGACACCCGCTCCAGCACGTAGTCCGTCTGGCTCTCCAGGCATCGGTGGTAGTCCTCTGTGTACATGTCCGGCAGCGCCATCTCCCGGGCCTTCGCCGCTTCCGCCGCTTCGCCCCTCTCCTCGTGCGCCATGGCCCTAAGAAAGAGGTCGGCGGGGCCCAGCCCCGAGAGGGGAGACTCCATCAGCTCCCGCTCCACATCCGGATTCTCCGACAGGAAGGCCGCAAGGCCGCTCTCAGAGGTCTGCCAGAGGTCCTCCTCCCCGGCTGCCGATTCCAGGAATACCCCTATGCCGTCGGATACCGGATATGTCCGGCCGCAGCCTCCGCATTCCGCCCGGGCCTGCAGAATCCTCCCCTCCGCCTCGACGTCGACCCTCCAGGAGAGGCCGCCTCTACAGGAGGGGCAGCACAAACGGCGGATCAGTGACTCTCTCATTCCGCATCCTCCCCGAAGCAGGGGGCAGCCCGGGACACATCTCCGGCGTCCCCCTCAGAGCCCTGAATCAACGAGATATGCCAACCGGCTTGTCTGCAAGGGCTTGGAGAGCTATAAGCCGGCAAAGTACCGCATATAATATGCAATTCCCGGCCCGAGAAGTCAATCTTGATATGTCCATAAATATTTATTAATTTATCGCTAATTGCGAAGGACTTGCGAAGGGAGGACGGGAGTGCTTTACAGCTTTCTGGAACTGGCGGCCTGTCCCATGTGCGGCGGGACGCTGGATCCGCGGCAGGCGGTGCGAAGACACGGCGAGATCACCCCGGAAACCTACATGCGCTTCGCCCGGGAGGCGGACATGTTCGAGGGGCATGACGCCCTCCTGCGGACGGCCGAGAAGGCCGGGCTGCGGGGAGAGACGCTGGGAAGGTTCGCCTCCGGGCCGCGTACATACCACGCCGTGGCCTTTCGCAAGGTCTGAGATTCCCGGCCGCATCATTCCGGGCCGGTGGCTCCGCCCTTTTGAGAAAGCCCCCGGATGGACATATTCGGGCTGCGCCATCGGAAAAGCCAACGGGAGGTACCAGTGAGGCCCCTATACGCATTCATTTCCGCCACAGCAGTCATGATCGCAGCCCTGGGCTGCGGAGCACCCGATGAGCCGGGTGACTGGATCGCCGTGGTGGGCGGCGACACGATAACCATCGAGGACGTAGCCAGTCAGTGGAACGGCATGCGAAACAGGGAGCGCACGCTCTTCCTGGAGACCGAGAGGCCCGATTCCGCCCTGGTGGAGTCAATGGTCAACAGACAGCTGCTGAAGCTGGCCGCCCGGGAAGCCGGCTACCTCGACCTTCCGGAATTCCGAGCCATGCGGAGAGCCTGGTCCCGCATCGAGAAGTCCATAGCCGCCAGGGAGGAGATCAACAGGGAGCACATGGCCGGCGTGAGCCGGGATGAGATCGAGTCCTACAGGAGCCGGATGGGCGAGATCTGCTGGCTCACCATGTACCCCGACCGGGATGGAGAGCAGATCTCCATGCACGTGCTGGACCTCCCCTGGGAGAGGCTGATGCTCATCGACACTATGGACCCGGGCGAGACCGGCGTCGACGAGACGGGCAAGCCATTCCGATTTGATTCCATCACCCGGGTGAGCCCCGCCGAGAGCCCGCAGATAGACCCCGCCATGTACGACGACAGCCTGCTCACCACGATGATAGGAGCCGGCCGCACCCGTTCGGCCGTCCGGCGCATGGTGGAAGAGGCCCTGGACACGCTGCCGGCAAGCGTAGACTCCGCCGGCATCTTCGGGTTGTCCGCCTTCCTGGCCGGCCGGATCCCCGAGCCCCCGGAGGGGATCCTGCTGGAGTCCGGCCTGGGAAGCTGGGACGGCATGGAGATGGCGGTCGAGGCCTCCATGGCCAAGTCCCGCTTTCCCCTGGACCCCCAGCTGCCGGGACATCTGCTCTTCGTTGTGGAGAACCTGCTGACGCAGTCGGTTCTCAGCCGCTACCTTGAGCGCACCCATCCGGAGGTGGCGGACTCCATAGAGTCGCAGGCGGAGTCCTTCCTCGTGGGGGCGGCGGCGGAGAGCCTGTACGTTGATTCAGTACTCGCCATGTCCGTACCCGACAGCGCAGATCTGCGTCAGACCTGGGAGAGCGCCGGCGACACGATAAACGTGTCCGAGAGAAGGAGTCTCGAGCTGGTGGCCCTTCCCGGCCGGGATTTCGAACACAGGTTCACCGAGATGCGGGAGGCTGGGAGGCTGGCCGAGCTGCTTCCCGCCCTTCCCTTCGTCGAGGAGCTGTCGGCGGACAGCCCTCCCTCCCGCTTCACCCGGCCGCTGCGCGCGGAGGATCTGCCCCCGGAAGTGGCGGGCAGGGCGTTCAACCTCTCGCCCGCGGACACCACCGAATGGGTGGGGCCCATCGGAGTGCCCGACCGCGGGTGGACCGTCTTCTTCAGGCTGAGGGAGACGATTCCCGCCGGCCGCTACGACTACGAGACCAGCCTGCCGGAGGTGGCGGAGATCACCCGCCGCCGTCTGGAGGAGGATCGGATGCGGGAGCTGCTGCAGTCTCTGAAGTCCCGCTTTGGGGCCGAGATCAACCGGCAGCTGCTGCGGGAGCTCCCCGACGATCCGTCGGACTGGTAGGGTCCCGCGCGGGCCCTTTGCCATTGCGGAGCAGCCCGCGTATTAGTCTGCTCGCGTAACCGTCACAGCACCCGAACGGCTGGAGGGCCCGGATGGTTGTACTGCTGATACTGGCCGCCGCAGCCCCGGCAGCCCTCTGGTTCCTCCTCTTCTACAGAAGCGACCGGTACGACCGCGAGCCATTCAGGCTGGTGGCCCGCACCTTCCTGGCCGGAGCCCTGGTGGGCCTGGCCATGGCCTTCGTCTACAGCGGTCCTCCCTTCGTCACCAGCGCCCTGGCCATGGCCGTGATCGTGGCTCCGGTGGTGGAGGAGATCGCCAAGTTCCTGGTTGTGAAGTGGACGGCATACGGCCGCAAGGAATTCGACGAGCCAGTGGATGGAATGGTCTACGCCGCGGCGGCGGCCCTGGGGTTCGCATCGGTGGAGAACATCGTCTACGTGGTGTCCGGCTGGCTGGAATCCGGGACCGGAGCTGCGTTCTACGTCATGGCCGGCCGGTCCATACTCAGCGTTCCCGCCCACGCCCTCTTCTCCAGCCTGTGGGGGCTGGCCCTGGGCTGGCAGAAGGGCCGAGGCGGCGCAAGGCCCGTGCTCATCGTCATGGCCTCCCTGCTGGGAGCCATGGTGATGCACGGCCTGTTCAACTACCTGGTGGGGGCCAGGCTGCTGGGGGGCCTGGCCTTTCTGGCCGCTCTGGGGCTGGCCTGGCGCGGCGTCTTCCTCCTCATCAGGCGGGCCCTGGCCGCATCACCGTACGCCCCGGGCAGCAAGGGCTAGGCCAGTTCCAGCCCGATCCTCAGTTGACCGGCACCCCCGCCGGCAATAGACATCTACATGGCTTGCGACCGTGCGGGCATCCGATGCGGCTGGCACCGGCTGCTTCGCGCAGTACGGGGGAATGGAGGATGAGATGAGGATCACAATGGGACGTGCAGCGGCCGCCCTGCTATGCGCCGTGTTTCTCGCAGCCGGGCCGGCGGAGGCCGGTAGGCTCTTCGTGGGCCTCTCCAGCAGCGGAGTGCCCACCAGGTCCAGCGATCTGGCGGGATTCCCCGACGTGACCTGGACCGACCACTACACCTTCGAGGTGGAAGGAGCCGCAACCACTCCCGGGGATACACTCTATCTCTGCAACGGCGCCTTCAACACCGACCTCTACCGCGCCACGCTGGACGGCTACCCGGAGTTCATGACCGACCTCGACGAGGACATCAAGAGTCTGGCCTTCGGACGGGACACCCTCTGGGGATTCTCCAACTACGCCGACACCAAGGGCATCTACTCCATCGACACACAGACCGGCCAGTGCGTGCTGAAGCTGGACACCTACACGGGGTACAACTTCCGGTTCTTCGGCCTGGGCTACAACCCGGAGGACGACATGCTGTACGGCTACACCGAGTACGGCGAATCCGGCCTGTACTCCATCGACCTCGACACCGGCGACATGGAAAAGATCGCCGACCCCATCCCGGCCTCCAACAGCCAGGGCAGGGCCCTGGCGGTGGGAGATGACGTGGTCTACCTCGCCGCCACCAGGGGAGACGACGACATCCCCCTCTACGCCTACGACCTCTCCGGGGGCCCGGGAGGGGAATGGGAGCCTTTCACCAACCCCTACCCCAGCTACCACTCCAGCGGAGGGGCGGCGTGGCTGACGGACACCCTGGGGGTCCGGGGAGAAACCACATCACCCGTGGCTCCGGGAGCCATGCATCTGCAGGTCCGGCCCAACCCGGCCGGCCAAGAGGTGGTCTTCTCCTACAGGCTCCCGGGGGAGGGTCCGGCCACACTGGAGGTCTACGACACAGCCGGCCGTCTCCGGGGGCTGGTCATGGAGGGCCGCATGCCGGCCGGCAGCGGCGAGGCGGGATGGTCCTGCGGACTTCCCGAGGGCGTCTACACGGCCGTTCTGCGGTCGGCAGAGACCATGGCCTCGTGCAGGCTGGTGGTCCTGCCCTGATCTTCGGCTGAGGGGCATTAGCCCGGCGGTGCAGGGGCATCCGACAGCTGCTCTTCTACTGGAGGAGGGCCTTGATGCCGCCCCAGGTGCTTCTCTGCAGGTCATAGCTGCTGCCAACTACGATCTTGAAAACATCACCTTCCTCGAGCGACTGACTGAAGGGCTGCCAGTCCCAACCAGGCCTTACGGTCCTGTGGGCCTCGGATTCTGAAGCCGTTACCCCTCCTATGACGTACCAGCTGGCTCCGTCCTGGCGCTGCGGCCCGAGCCAGACAGGGGTACTGACTTCAACATTGTAAGGTGCACAGTACATATCGGTCTTCCAGATGATGTATTGGTAATAGGTGTATCCAATATTGTAGCAGTCCACGGAATAGACATCCTGGCTGATGGGAGCACCCGAGGGTACACCACCGTCGTCCTCCACGATCAGTAGAGCCATTTCGGATGGGGTGCTATTGCCAGGGGTTACTCCCCAGGTCGTATACTCCTCAATGAACAGATCGATATCGCTTCCCCAGGAGACTACTAAATCGTCTATGACGGCGTAGTCGCCAAAGGAACCCGGGATTTGAGACATCTCCTCACCGAATTGGTAGGCATAGCTGTCGCAGATGTAATCCGTCTCGGGAAGATCCAGGCCTCCACGGCCCCGCAGCTCGCCGGAGAGCGTGGAGGAGCAGAGCGCGCCGGCCGCTGCGGCCAGCAGGACGGCCAGAGTCTTCATGGGCTCTCCTATGCAGGTGAGACAACTCACTGCCCACAAATATGGTACGGCGGAACCGGCCACAGGTCAAGTCGTTGCCTGAAGAGGGCAGAGGCTTTTCGGGGCAGAC
This sequence comes from Candidatus Fermentibacteraceae bacterium, assembly GCA_041686025.1. GTDB lineage: Bacteria > Fermentibacterota > Fermentibacteria > Fermentibacterales > JCC-6 > JAWLEP01. The sequence goes on along the minus strand of JAWLEP010000021.1, from coordinate 22,875 downwards.
AGGGGAACGATGGGTAGGACAAAAAAAGGGGGGAGGCAACCGCCTCCCCCCGATAGGGCAGTGTCAGCCTAGAACAGGGCCTTGATGCCGCCCCAGGTGTTGGACTGGAGAGCCTGGTACTCGCCCTCGATGATCTTGAAGAGGTCGCCCTCGGTCAGTGACTGACTGAAGGGCTCCCAGCTCCATCCGGCCGCCAGCGTCCTGTAGCCCTCGGAACCGTCTATGGTCATCTTGCCGATGGGGTACCAGGCGACCCCGTCGTTCCGCTGGGGTCCGAGCCACACAGGAGTGCTTATGGACACGGGGCTGGAAGAAAGATCCATCTCGGCCGCCCAGATGGTGTAGCCGCCGTAGGTGTATCCCGTGTTGCCGAGGCTCACGCTGTAGGAATCCTGGCTGAGAGGCTCGCCGGCGGGCTCGCCCGCGTCGTCCTCTACGACCAGCAGGGTCAGCTCTGAAGGAGAGGAACCGGTGGTGACACCGTAGGTGTAGTAGAGGTGGATTTCGAGGTCGGCGGGAGCCTCGAAGGTGCAGTCGTCGCATACGGCGTAGTCGTCGAAGGATGCGCCGATCTCACTCATCTGGTCACCGGAGTCGTAGGGATAGGTGTCGATTACGAAATCGACCTCGGGAAGATCGAGGCCGCCGGAACCACGGACCTCGCCGGAGAATGTTGCGGAGGCGAAAGCCATGCTCGCAACTACGAGAAGAACCACGAAAAGCTTCATAGGAACTTCCTTTCGCAACTGTGGGTGAATAACCCGCTTGTTTACATATCACGGAGCTCCGTGACACTGTTTCGGTATCTAATACATACTCCGACAGCGGTCAATGGATCGCTCCGGGCACCTTGCCTGCGCCGATCTGTCGCGACTCATATTGTTGCCCTGAAGCGACTTGAGTGGCCCCAACCTGCGGCGCCGGCATCGGATTCGCCCCCGACAGGGGGCCAGCCCGCGATCTCCCCTGCCTGACGGCCGCCCCCATCCCGCGGAGAGCCGCAGTGGGCGGAGAAACCCACTCCGGCTGCTAAGGGGCTGTCATGTTGCGGCTTTCAGCTCCACCTCCAGATACCGGTCTCCCAGCTTCCCGGCCTGGTCTCTGAACAGGTCTCGGATGTGGTCGTCCATGCAGAAGTAGAAGATCTGCCAGCCCCGATCGATCAGCTTCAGGCAGTGACTCACCAGCCTCCCGCGCCGCTGCCAGTCGGAGTGCTGGAAGGCGTCGTCCAGCAGCAGGAACGCCGGCTGGCCGAAGGTAAGCTCGGCAAAGGCCGAGCGCAGGGCGAGGAAGACCTGCTCCCGGGCCCCGGTGCTCAGCATCTCCAGCGGGTAGTCGAACTCACCCTCGACGCCCAGGGTAAGCGTCCCGCCGCCATCCAGCCTGATCCCGTCGTATCGGCCGGTGAGCTCGTGGAGCAGACGGCCCACCCTTTCGTCGGCCAGCTTCTCGGCCAGCTCGATGTTCTCGCTTCTCTCGAACTCGTCCACGGCTCCGGCAACCGCCGCCTTCGCCAGGAGGTCGGCGGTCTCCGTCCGGTAGTCCTCCTCCAGCCGCTCCCGCTTTCGCCTCAGGGCCTCCAGGAGCTCCGACCATTCCTCCGCCTCCAGGGCTCCGGTAGCGGCGGCGATCCTGGTCCTCAGGGTCTGCAGGTTCCGCTCCGCCTCTCCGATCTCCCCGGCCAGCCTCTCCATCTCCCTGTCCAGGGTGTCGGACTCCGAATCGCTCCACTGGATTCCGGGGGCATCCCGCAGCTCCTCGCCCTCGGGCACCTTCAGCCCGGCCAGCTCCAGGCCCAGGGACTCCCGCCTGCCCTCCAGCTCCCTGCGGGCCTCGCGCGCCCTTTCGATCTCCTCTTCTGGCTCGATCTCCTCCAGACCGCCGCCCAGGCATTCCCGCGACAGCTCCTCCAGATCGCCGCGGAGCCGTTCCACGCTCCGCCGCATCTGCTGCAGCTCCTTCTCCTGCTGGTCCAGCGAGCCCCTCTGCTTCACCAGCTCCTCCGCCCGCGCCCGCAGGGAAGCCAGTCCCGCCATCTCCTCGTCGAAGGTGTCCCTGTACATGGCCTCTACCCGGGACCTCTCCTCCAGCTGAGCATCGGAGAGCCCGCCCCCGCCGAAACCGGCCTCGCGGTACAGCAGCAGTCCCAGCCCGAGGAGGCCGGAGGCGACTGCGGGCCAGAGCAGGCGGGCCAGGCCGGCCGCCACGGCGGCGGCCATGAGCGTGGCGCCGGACACGGTGACCAGGCGTCGGACCCCGGAGGAAACCCCCCGGGCCTTCAGGAGGTCGGCGTAGGTGTCGGCCGCGTGGGCCACCCAGCCTTGGCCGGACAGCCGCTCCCTCTCCCGCTCTACCTCCTCCCGTCTGCCTTCCAGGGCGGCCACTGAATCCCGCAGGCGTTCGAGGCCGCTCTCCAGCTGCGACAGCTCCCGTTCTGCAGGCAGCCCGTCCAGGTCCCGCCCGACCTCCATCAGCCCCTTTCGAAGCTCCCAGGCCCTGTGCCGCCTGGCCTGCCCGAGAAGCTCCCGCCTCTGCCGAAGCGAGTCGCGGCGGCGCCTCAGCTGGGAGAGCCTGAGCGCGTCGTCGCTGGCCTCCACCTCCGCGGCCACCTGGTCGATCCGCTCCAGTCTCTCCGCGGCTTCCTCCCTGTCCTCCAGGAGGGCCTTGTGGCCCTCTATTCCCCCGTCCCGGACCTCCAGGCCCCTGGAGCGCTTCTTGATGCGGCCCTTCACCTCCTCCAGGACCTCCCGGCCGCCGAGTATGTCCAGGAGGACGTCCCTGCCCACCCCGTCATCGGCGCCGTCGGAAAGCCTGGTCCGGCCCGCCCGGACCACCATGAGCCGGGAGAGCTCCCGGGGCAGCCCCGCCTTCTCCCTGAACCGGTCTTCCAGCTTCTCACCGGTCTTGGTGAAGGATACGGGCTCTTCGTCCAGATTCTCCAGCAGCGCCTTGCCGCCGATGGGGAAGCCCCTGATGTCCGGGGGCCTTCCCGCCCCGGAGGAGGTCTGCCATGTGGTGCCGCGCCCCGTGCGGAACAGGAAGCCGATCAGGGCCTCGACAACGTATGTCTTCCCGCTCTCGTTCGCCCCGTAGACCAGGTTCATGTCGGCGGGCCTTACGTCCAGCTCCTCCTGCAGGGGACCGGCCCGCTTCACCCTGAGCCTCCGGATGCGCACGCCCATCAGTCCCCCCCGCCGTAGATCAGCTCCAGCACCCGGTCCATTACCCGGTTTCTGTCGGGCTCCCGGCCGCCGAAGTCCCAGTCCAGCTCCTCCACCAGCTCGCCCGCCCTGGCCGCAAGGGCCGCCCGCCTGCGGTCCAAGCTCTCCCGGAGCCCGGACACGTCCGGCCCTCCGTCGTCGTGGAAGGCCAGCCCGGAGAATCCCTCCGAGAGCAGCTCGTAGACGCCCTTCCTGTCTGATGTGAAGCCGGAGGCAGTGACCCGGATGCGGGCCCGCTGCTGCAGATCGGGCACCATGGAGGACCAGCGATCCAGGGTCCTGGCGATGTCGGAGCGCAGGCGCTGCAGCGCGTCGTCCCCGGGGATGAGGAAGAAGTGCCTCTGGAGGAATACCACGTCGGTGCGCACCTCCCGGCTGTCTACGGCCAGGGTCTCCGTATCCACCACCAGAAAGTGCCGCGGCCCGGTCTCGTTGATGTCCATTCCGCAGGGCGATCCGGGGTAGTGCACTTCCTCGAAGGATGGTCCGGCGTGGATGTGGCCCAGCAGGACCAGCGAGGGCGAGAGGCGGGCCACGTCGGCGGACGATAGCGGCATGTAGGTTCCGCTCTCGTAGGGGTTGCCCACTCCCGATGCGCGGGTGTAGTCCCCATGGCCCACCAGTACCCAGCGGTCCCGGGAGGTGCCGCCGGCTTCGGCCACCGCCTCGCCCATTCCCACGCCCTGCCGGTAGGGGACGAAGAGGAAGGGCATGTCCCCCAGCTCCACCATCTCCGGGCTGTCGTAGACGATGGCGTTCCGGGGGGCCAGCGACTCCGCTCTCAGATGGAGGTCGTGGTTGCCGCGGATGATGTGCAGCCTGATGCCGGGGTGTCCGCTGCAGACCTCCTCGAACCCCGAGTAGCTCTGAACCCGGCTGTCGAAGAGGTCGCCGGCGACGATGAGATGCCGAATGCCCTCGCTCTCCAGCTTGCCCAGTATGTCCTCGAGGGCGTGGTGGCGCTCGGGATGCCTGCCGCGGTCGTCCAGGTGGCAGTCCGCCGTTACCGCTACTTTCATCGTGCCCTGCTCCCCGGGTCCGGAACTGGTCTGCCGACGGCAGCGGTCATGGAGAACGGCCGTGCCGTCGGGCCATCATCGTCGGTGCCCACCATAACACGACCGGGCAGCGGAGGAAACCGCACCGAAGG
>JAWLEP010000021.1:0-18404 GCA_041686025.1 Candidatus Fermentibacteraceae bacterium | reverse complement strand
CCGAAGGCTGCCGGCGGCCCGGGCGCGCCCGGACCGCCGGCCTGTCCGCTAGCGGATAAGAACCAGCTTCTGCGTGGCCGACCCGCCGTCCGGCGCACTCACCACGGCGAAGTAGATTCCGGACGCGGCCGGGGCGGAGGAGCCGTCGGCTCCGTTCCACACTATGGAGTGCTGGCCGGCGGAGGCCCATCCGTCGGACAGCCTGCGCACCAGCCGGCCGCTCATGTCGTAGATGTCCACGCAGCTGTGGCCCGACGAGGGCAGGCTGTAGGTGATGGTGGCCTGTGAGGCGAAGGGGTTGGGGGCCGATGCCACCTGCAGGCGGGCCGGCTGCGTGCCGCCGCCCTCCACGCCCGTCTGCCCCACTCCCAGTATCTCGATGTCGTCGATGTTCCAGCCGCAGTAGGTCCAGCCGCCGTCGGTGGTTCCCATGGTCCACCTGAGGTAGACGGTGTACTGGTTGTCCGCATACTCGGAGAGGTCCACGGTCTCCAGCACCCACTGACCGTCGGCGATCTCCTCGTCGTTCTCCCAGACGTTGTCCCAGGTCTCGCCGTCTGTGCTCACCCGGATGTAGGCGTGGTCGTACTCGGGGGTCTCCACCCCCAGCCAGCGGTGGTAGCGCAGCTGCACGCCGTAGAGGCCCTGGCAGTTGATGGGGCCGGCGGTGAGATGGTACTCGGGCATGTTGTTGGCGTAGTCGCCCTGCAGGTTGAAGCCGTAGACGTTGCTGCCCGTGTAGCCGGAGGTGGGATCGGGGCAGCCGTGGGAGCCACCGCCGCCGGTGGGCTGGCCGAACTCCCAGTCGTTCTCGGTCTCCCAGCCGGGGTCGTCCTCCAGGTTCCAGCTGTACTGGACCTGCGGGTCGCCCACCGCCAGGACCACCTCGCGGGTGGTGTCGCCCTGGTGGCCGGTGAGGTCCGTGAAGCTCACGGTGGCGCTGTAGGTACCCTCGGACATGGTGTCCGCCGCCGAGGTCAGCTGGGCCGTTATCTCCACCGCCTCGCCGTAGGGCTCCAGGGTGCCGGATGTGGGACCGGCAAGCTCCACCCAGGGGTTGCCGGCCTCCAGCTCCACCTCGTACTCGATGGGGGCCGATCCCTTGTAGGTCAGCTCGTAGGCGCCGGAGGAGGGCTGGAAGGGCCCGCCGGGAGGACCCATGCATGCAAGGTCGGTCCCGGGGGAGACGGTCAGCCCGGCGAAGTCCGCCAGGGCCTTGATGCAGAAGTTGCCGGTCTCGGGATAGGGGTTGCCCGACCATTCGTAGAGGTCGCGCCAGGTGGAGCCGTCCAGGTACCAGCTCTCGCCGGGGGAGGCGCTGGACTCCACTATCACCCGGTAGCTGGCGCCCAGGAGAACGGGCACGTCGGAGGTGCGGTCGTAGGGATGGCCGCCATCTGAGAGCTGGAGGTAGACGTAGAAGTCCTCGCCCTCATCCAGGGTGGGCGGAGAGGCCAGGTCAACGGTGTGGAACCCCCTCCTCTGGAAGAAACCCGAGTGGGAGGCCAGCTCGCCTGAGAGCTGGCCGGAGGCGAAGTCGTCGTAGACCACTGCGGTGTAGTCCACGCTGTCGGCGGCGGTGAAGAAGCTCACCCCGCGCAGTATCATGTCGTCCTCGGCCACGAATGCGTTGAAGGCCTCGTCGGAGTCTTCCTTGGTGTCCCGCCAGCCGTGGTAGTCGTGGTAGTAGAAGTCGTCGTAATCCATGAGCTCCACGTCCTGGTGGGAGACCGCCCCCATCCAGGGCTCCTGGCAGCTGAACTTGTCGTAGTAGGAGATCCAGAAGTAGCCGTCCAGGCCCCAGCTCTCGCCCCAGCTGTTCTTGCAGAGCCAGGCGCCGGGATAGGGGGCCTGGGTGGAGAGGGTGTCGTCCCAGCCGATTATGGCTATGGCATGGTTGGGGAGCTCTGCGCTGCCCGGCGGCTGGTAGTGTATGTAGCCCGCGCCCATGTACGCCGAGCTGTAGCACATGCAGGTCCCCACGACCCCGTGCTCCATGACGGCGTTCTTGATGACGTCGATGCTCTCCAGGCTCTCGCCTGCCACGTACCACTCGATGTTCCGGGGGTAGTAGTAGTGGTAGCTCTCGCCGTACCTGTCCGGGGGGCTGCCGTAGGACTGGCCGTCCTCGTCGCGGACCGCGCCCTCTCCCCTGGTGAGGTATGCCGAGCCCACCATGTAGTCGCCGCCCTGGTGCACCTCCAGGCCCCCGTAGGGCGGGTCTATGTCCTCGTTGTAGTGCTGGTTGAACCCGTTCCACCAGTCCAGGTGGTACTCGGCCAGGCTGGGCTCGCCGATCTCCCCGGCGGCCTCCCAGTTGCCCGTCATCAGGAGGTTGCCCTCCATGGAGGCCATGATGCCGTGGGTCCAGCAGGTGCCGCCCTGCTGGGTCTTGACGGAGGTCACGTAGCTCTCCCCCTCCACGTCGCGGAGATCGTAGGTCAGGGGGGGATCGGCGGAGACGGCGGGGATGGCGGCCGCCAGCAGCAGAACCGCTGTGCAGGAAAGCGCTTTCATCTCACTCCTTCTGTATGTGTCGGCCGGTGGGTGCGTATCATTCAAAAGATGCTGTACGTATATGCGATGTTGCCCAGGAGCACAAGCTGGCCCCGATGCCCAGGACCGTCATCCCCGGCGGGCTGCCGGGTCAGTCCTCGGTCACGGTTACGCTGTCGCCGTCGGAGGGGAAGGAGGTGGAGCCGGTGACCACGGTCTCGCCGGCCTCCAGGCCCGACCGTATCTCCACCAGGCCGTTCCCGTCCAGGCCGGTGACCACCTCGCGGACCCGGGCCACTCCTTCGCTAACCACCATCACCCGGCAGCAGTCGGCCGTCCGCTGAAGTGCCTCGCGGGGAACCGTCAGCACATCGTCCTCCGACCTGGTGACTATCGAAGCCCCGCCCATCAGGCCCGGCGGTATCCCATGCCTGGCTGGGAAGGTCAGGGTCACCGGGAGGAGGCCGGACTCGGGGTCGAGGCCGGCGGCCACGGAGGCCACCGATCCGGCCAGCTCCGGAAAGGAGGAGCCGGAAGCCGCGAAGGCGGCATCCGCGCCGGTGCGGATGCGCCCGGCGTACCTTCTGGGAAGCAGGAGCCTGGCCTGCAGGGCTCCCCGGCTCACCAGCTGGACCAGAGGAGCCTCTCCGGCCAGCGCTCCCTTCCTGGCCCAGACCCTCCCCACAACGCCGTCGAAGGGGGCGGTCACGGTGGAGGCCACCGCGGATGCCTCCACAGAGGCCAGCCGTGCCCGGGTGCCGTCCACGGCCGCCCGGGCCGCCTCCACTGCGGTCTCGGCCCCCTCCAGCTCCTGGAGGCTCACCGCTCCGCCGGCGTGCAGGCTCGCTGCCCTCTCCAGATCCCTGCGGGCGTTCTCCAGCTCCGTCTCGGCTGCCGCCAGCTCCATCCGCGCCGCCTGCATGGCCTCGGCGGCGGCCGCGTCGCCGGAGAGGCCCACCAGCACCTGGCCCTCCGATACGGTGTCGCCCTCGCTGGCGGCCACCTCCACCACCCGGCCGGACCCGTACAGCAGCGCCTCCCGCCCGGCCTCCAGACGGGCGCTGGCCTCCACGGTCTCCGCCACCCTTCCCCGGGCAGCGGCGGCCACCTGCACCTCCGTGGGCTCTCCGCTGCCGTTGTCGTCGCCGCGCCCGCAGGCCAGCACGCAGACCAGGGAGACCGCCAGGAGACCCGTCGGCACAGCCGCCTTCCGCCGTCTACCCATCTCTTCGCCTCACCGAGTGCAGGCGGTCCAGGGCCACGTACAGCACCGGCAGAACCACCAGGGTCAGGGGAGTGGCCACCAGCATGCCCCCGATGACGGTTCTGGCCATGGGGGCCCATATGTCGGCGCTACTGCTGCCGCCCATGGCCAGGGGCATCAGAGCCAGGATGGTGGTGCTGGCGGTCATCAGTATGGGTCTCATCCGCTTCCTGCCCGCCTCCACAACGGCCTCCAGGGTCTTCATGCCGTGCTCCCTGCGCTGCCGGTTGGCGAAGTCCACCAGCACGATGCCGTTGTTCACCACTATGCCCGCCAGCATGAGTATGCCCACCAGGGAGGTGATCCCCAGGGTCATTCCGCCGAAGAAGTGGATCAGTATCACGCCGATCAGGGCCATGGGAATCTCGAATATCAGCATGAACGGCTCCAGCAGGGACTCGAACTGGCTGGCCATGACCATGTATACCAGGCCCACAGCAACGGCTATGGCCAGGGCCATGCTGCCGAAGGCCTCCTCCTGCTCGGGGATGTCGCCCAGCAGCTCCCAGCGCCGGCCGCCCAGGTCCAGGGTGTCCATCATGGCGGTCAGGTCACCGCCCACGTCTCCCAGCGCCCGGCCCTCGATCTTGGCTGAGACCCGTACGCTCCTGACCCGGTCGCGGCGCCATATCTTCTGGGGGACCAGGGAGCTCCGGAAGTCGCCCCATGCCTCCAGGGGAGCGCCGGCTGCGGGAAGTCCCCGGATCATCTCCGGACTGGAGCGGAACTCCTCGGCGTACTGCATGTGGACGTCCACCTCCCGGTCCTCCTCGTAGTAGGTGGAGGCGTCCAGGCCCAGCACTCCCAGGGTCACCTCGAACCCCACCTCCGCCGGGGTCACCCCCCGCTGCGACAGCACCGCCTCGTCGGGGTGGAAGTCGATCTGGCTCACCCACTCGTCCAGGGAGGTACGGTGCTCCACGGTTCCGGGGATCTCCGACATCGCCCGCCTGACCCTCTCCCCCGTCTCCCGCAGATCCTGCAGGTCGGTGCCGTACACCGCCACCTGTATGGGGTACTCGTTGCCAATGGGCATTCCGGTGGTGATGGCGTAGTCCAGACCGGGCACGTCCTCCAGTATGGCCCTCACGCTGTCCTGGTAGCCGTCCATGGTGCCCTCCATCTCCCCCTCCTGGGCGAAGTAGAGGGAGAGGTCGATGCGCCAGGAGGCGTCGGAGCCGAAGGCTGCGCCGATCCCCTCGCTACGGCCCACCTGCGCTCGCGAGTGAAGCAGGTCCCCCGGTTCCATGGCGCCGATTATCGAGTCCTCCAGGGCGGCGGCCACGCTGTCGGTGAACGCCAGGTTGCTTCCCTGGGGCATGGAGGCGTTGATCTGCATCACCCCCTCCTTCACGTCGGGGAGGAAGGAGGTGGGTATGTAGCGCAGCAGGAACACCGAGACCGCCAGGACGGCGGCCACCGGAAGTATCGTAAGCCAGCGATGGGTCAGGAACCATCCCAGCCTGGCCACGTAGTACTCCTCCAGCCGGTGTATCCAGTCCTGTATCTTCCCCAGAGGAGAGCCGCGGCGGTGGCTCTTCACCAGCTTGTCGGACATGCCGGCCAGCAGCGGAATCAGTGTCTGGCTCACGAAGAGGCTGATGAAGAGGGCGCTGGCTATGGTGATGGAGAGGTCGCGGAAGATCTGGCCCGTCATTCCCCTCACGAACAGCATGGGCACGAACACCGACACGGTGGTCATGGTGGACGCCGCCACCGCCATCCCCACCTGGGCCGCCCCCCGCTCGGCCCCCTCCAGCACCTTCGCGCCCTCCCTGCGGAGCCGGTGGATGTTCTCCAGCACCACCACGGAGTTGTCCACGATCATCCCTATGGAGATGCTCAGCCCCGCCAGCGACATGATGTTCAGGTTGACGCCGAAGAGGTACATGGCCGCGAAGGTCGCCACGAAGGACAGTGGCATGGAGATGCTCACGATCCCGGAGTTGGCCGCGGACCCCAGGAAGAGTATCAGCACCGCCGCCGCCAGCAGCACCGCCTGGATGCCCGTCTGCAGCAGGCTGGTCATGGAGGAGATCACGAAGTCCTCCTGGCTGTAGATGATCTCCATGGAGAGAAGGCCCTCGTAGTTGCCCGACAGCCTCTCTATCTCCCCCTCCAGCCTCCGGCAGGTGTTCACCGTGTTGGCGTCGGAGCTCTTGCGGAAGATCAGCAGCACGTTGCTCTCCCCGTCCAGCCGCGAGATGCTGGTGGCCTCCCGGAACCCGTCCTCCACCTCGGCCACGTCCCGGAGGCGCACCGGCACGCCACCGTGAGAGCCGATGACCAGCTCCCGGATATCGTCCAGGGAGTGGAAGCCGCTCTTCACGCTCAGCGGCACCTCCAGACGGTCTGCCTCGATGTCGCCGCCCGGCCGGTCGGCGCTCACCGCCGACAGCGCCCCGTACACCTGGGTCAGCGTGATGCCCCTGTCCCACAGGAGGACGGGGTTTATGCGCACGTTGATCTGGCGCACCTCGCCGCCGGCTATGTCGGCGCTGGAGATGCCCCTCACCCTGCCCAGGACCGGGGATATCTCGTCATCCACCAGCCTGCGGAGCTCCGAGCTGGTCATTGCCGGGCTGGAGAAGCCCAGTATCATCAGCGGCTTCTGGCTGCTCTCCAGGGCGAAGATCAGGGGGTCGGTGGCGTTGTCGGGAAGGGTGCTCCTCATGCGCTCCACCGCCTCCCGGATGTCCTCCTCCACCCGGTCGATGTCGGCACCGAGGCTTACCTCCACGAAGACGGCGCTCAGGCCGGCGCTGGACTCCGACTCCACCGTCTCCACGCTCTCCACGCCGGTCACCGCGTCCTCCAGCTCCCGGGTGACCAGGTTCTCCACGTCCTCGGGCCCCGCCCCCGGAAGGGCCGTCACCACCACGATCTCGCCCAGGTCGACCTTGGGGAAGTAGTCCAGCCCCAGGCGGGTCAGGCCGAATATCCCGGCACCCGCCATCACCAGGAAGACCATCAGGAAGGTCACCCGCCTTCTGGCGGCGATTCCCGGAAGGCTCACCGGCCCACCACCCTTACCCGGCCGCCGTCCTCGACCCTGTTGTGGCCCAGGACGATGACGCTGTCACCCTCCCGTACCCCGTCGGCTATCTGCATGGTGAAGCCGTTCCGGATGCCCACCTCCACATCCCCGAATACGGCCCTGCCCTCCTCCACCAGGGCAACCCGCCACCCGCCGCCGGGAAGCCGCTGCAGCGCCATCTGGGGGAGGACGGGCAGGCTGTCCCCGGTCCTGACGGCAACCGTGGCCGTACCGTCCAGGCCGGGGAAGAGGGCGCCGGTGGTGTCGGCCAGCTGAACCCTGACGGGAACCAGGCCCGAGACCGGGTCCACCGCTGGAGACACGGCGGTCACAGTCCCTTCGTAGATGGCTCCCGGCAGGTGCGGCGACCGGAAGAAGACGGGCAGTCCCGGCCTCAGCTCGGACAGCCGGCTCTGGTCAAGCAGCAGCTCGGCCTCCAGGGCCCCGCCCCCGGTAACCGCCACCAGCCCCCCCGAGGCGGGGCTTCCCTCCCGGGCGGCCACCCTGGTGACCACGCCGTCGAAAGGCGCCCTCACCTGTCCGCTGGCGGCCCCCGAGAGAGACTCCCCGTAGGAGGCCTGCGCCTCCCCGAGGCCGGCCTCCGCCGCCTCCGCCGCCGCCTGCGCCGACTCCAGGCGGTCCCGGCTGGCCGCGCCGGCCTCCACCAGGGTCCGGACCCTGTCCAGGTTGTCGCGCGCGTACCGAGCTCCCGCCCTCGCGGCGGATACGCCGGCGGCCGCGGCGGTCACGCCGGCGGACAGAGCGCGGTCGGTCTGGAGGCTCACCAGCACCTGCCCCGCCCTGACGCTGTCGCCGGGGGCCACATGGACCTCCTCCACCCGCACGGGGTCGGCAACGGCAAGCACCGCCTCCTCGGCCCCCTCCAGGACGCAGGGAGCCACTACGGTCCGGCTTATGGGCGCGGCCTCGGCCGTACGTACCCTGACCGCCGGAGGCGTCCGCAGCGGAGCCTCCCCGTTGCGGCAGGCGGCGGCCAGAAGAAGCAGCATCAGGGCCCCGAGCCTAGTCCTCATCCGGTGTGATCCCGTTCCAGATTATCTCCATTGCGGACTGTATGAAGCGGGCGTCCAGCTCCCGGTCGGACAGCCCCTCCGGGAACCATCTGCGGTACTTCCACCGCGATTCGAACCAGCCGAAGCAGACCTGCATGTAGAGGATGGGCAGCACCACCGGGTCCACGTCGGGGCGTATCCGTCCCTTTTCCTGCAGCTCTCGTATGCGGTCGGTGATCTTCCCCCGGGCCTCCGGGTGGGGGAAGTCCATGTCCAGGCCCCCCTCCAGGTTGAGCCAGGACATCATCCTGATGAGCTCCGGATGCTCGCGGAGGAAGTAGAAGAAGCCCTTCTCGCCGCGGGTCAGCTCGTCCAGGGAATCCATGTCCTGGGAGGCCAGGGTCTCGTAGAACCGCTCCAGCAGGCCCGACCGCCGGTTGTGCTCCCTTATCACCTCGCACCAGAGCTGGTCCTTGGATTCGAAATGATGGTATATGAGGCTCTTGGCGACTCCCGCCCGAGAAGCGATCTCGCTTATGGAGGCCCCCGAGAAACCGCGCTCCACGAACACGGCCTCCGCCGCCTTGAGAATGCTCTCCCTGCCACCCACGGCTTACCCCCAGACTGAACGTTCGGTCAGCAATATGCAAGGGAACGGCAAACCGTCAAGACCGATTGGCCGCCGAGAATCCACGCAGTTCTTGACCATTTCCCCGAAGAGAGATATGCTTTCACTGGTCCCTGAAGTCTACACGCCCACAGATCATTTCTCTTTGGAGGTTATCATGAACAGAACTTATCAGCTTCTGGCAGTCACAGCGGTCCTCGTGCTGGCCGCCGCGGCCGGCGCGCAGTGGACCGAGAACTTCGACTCCTACTCCACCGGCGGCCTTATCGGCAACGGCGGCTGGGACGGATGGGAGGGCGATCCCTCCTACGACGCCTTCGTGGAGGATTCCGTGGCCAACAGCACCCCCAACGGCCTGGCCATCATCGACACCAGCGACATCGTCCAGCAGTTCGACGAGACCGAGGGCAGCTGGATCATGACCGCCTGGCAGTACATCCCCAGCGGGGGCAGCGGCTCCACCTACTACATCCTCCTGAACACCTACTTCCCCGAGGGCGGATCGCATGACTGGTCCCTGGACCTCAAGTTCAACCTCGCAGACAACACCATCGAGGTTGTCGAGGGCTCGGCCGTAGGCGTCTTCACCCCCGATGCCTGGATGGAGATCAAGGTGGAGATCGACCTGGACAACAACCAGCAGAGCATCTACTACGACGGCACCCTGCTGGAGACCATTCCCTGGCAGACAACGGGCGTGAACGAGATCGCCGCCCTCGACCTGTTCGGCAACGGCGCCAGCACCATCTTCTACGACGACCTCGAGCTGGCCCCCGGCGTGAGCTTCGACCAGACCACCTGGGGATCCATCAAGACCACCACCTTCTAACCGTAAGGAAGGCCCACATCCGGCCCCCGGCCCGCGGCTTCCGCGGGTCGGGGGTCTCTACAGATGGCGAAAGGACCCTCCAATGCACATGACCATCGACTTCCCCGGCGGGAAGAGAGTCGACGCCGAGTTCCAGGGCCACAGCATCCCCACCGACCAGCCCGAGCACGGAGGAGGCGAGAACTCCGCCCCAGCCCCCTTCGACCTCTTCCTGGCCTCCATAGGGACCTGCAGCGGGATCTACGTTCTCTCCTTCTGCCAGCAGAGGGACATCCCCACCGACGGGATCAACATCGCTCAGCACATGAGCCGCGACCCGGAGACGGGGATGCTGGACTGCATTGACCTGGACATCAGGCTGCCGGAGAGCTTTCCGGAGAAGTACCGGCCGGCGCTGATCAGGGCGGCGGGGCAGTGCGCGGTGAAGCGCCACCTGGAGTCCCCGCCGAAGCTGAACGTCCGCACCAGCAAGCCGGGTGAGTCAGCGGAGCCCTGCTAGGGGGCCACTACGGCCTTCAGCATGAATATCCCTGCCTCGGACGACAACATCAGCGCATAGGTTCCCGGGGGCAGGTCCAGCCCGCCCAGGGGCAGCGAATGGGAGCCGGCACATACCTCCCCGTCCAGCAGCGTAGCCAGACGTCTCCCGGCCAGGTCGTAGACGGCCAGGTCCACCGTCCCCGGCGCCGGCATCTCCAGCAGGGCCCGGGAAGACGGCCTCAGGGGGTTCCCCGCCAGCTCCAGCTCCGGGCCGCTGAAGGCACCCCCTTCACCGGTGCCGGTGGAGTAGGAGATGCTGCTCTGGAACACCCCCTGCATGCCGCCCTCGGCCACCTGGGCCGGGAAGAAGACGGCGTAGTCCCACCCGGCGGCGTACACCGAGACGGAGAGCTCTCCGGAGGGTTGGGGAACGTCGTGGCTGTAGAACTGGCAGGCATCGGCGCTGTACATGATAACCCCCAGGCACCACTGCCGTCCGTCGCCGCCGTCGAAGTCCATCTCCACCCAGCCGTCCTGGTAGGCCGCCAGGTCCACCCTTATCCAGTTCAGGCCCCATGACTCCGGGTCGGTCTCGTCGCTTCCGGACCAGTTGGCCGAGTCGGGAAGCGAGCCGATCAGGTGCTGGTCCAGAATCGAGGGGCCAGGCTCCCAGTACTGTGCGTCCCCTCCGAAGCCCCATCCGTCGATCCAGTAGCCGTAGGTCAGGAAGCGCCACATGCCGTACTCCATGAAGCCTTCGGCGAAATCCACGCCATGGGCGGCGAAGACTTCCTGGCAGGCCTGCCAGGAGTTGGGGCCCGTCACCTCGGCACACCTCTCCCAGACCTCCACCACGGCGCCGGGTCCCAGACGACCCTCCATGAACCAGGCCCAGCTGAAGGACCCGTCCATGCCCGCGGACTCCGGAAGCGACAGCCACGGGTAGACTATGGAGCCGTCGCCCTCTGGTATGATGTAGCAGTCGTCCTCGGGGTAGACCTGCTCCTGTGCCCATACCGAGCTGTTGCCCTTCAGCCAGGTGGCCTCGTCCACATCGGCTGCGGCCTGGCAGGCAAGCTGGAACAGCCCGGCCACCAGGCACCTGCGCTCCTCTGTCCCGTCGAGGCCCGTGTCCACAACCATGTGGCTGGCGCTGTCGTTGTTGGGGGTGCCGGGGTCTCCGGGCTCCCCGGCGGTGGACACGTACCCGTCATTGTCTCCCGCCAGGCCCACCAGATAGACGTCGTAGAGGTCGTCGCCCCCCAGACCCTGGTCCGAGGGAGGAGCGAAGAAGTCCAGCTCGTCCACCTGAACTGCCCAGGAGGAGTCCGCGGCCAGAGCCACCTCCTCCGCATAGGCCTGGGAGGTGGAGTCCGACCCGGCATCGGTCCAGTGCACCCTGAACCATTCCTGCTCCGATACAAACGTGTACTCCGGCCCGCTCAGCGACGGCCTCTCGGCCCCGGCCGGCCCGCCTCCCAGGGCCAGCACCGCGCAGGCCGCCATCAGAACTCGCATGCCGCCTTCCCTGCCCATTTGCCGCACCTCTCCTTCCTCGGAGCTAGTCCGTCAGCTGGTCCAGGTTGGGCACCAGGCCCCTCACCGCGTCGGCGGCCGCCTCCAGATCTCCGCCCAGATTCCCGAAGTCGTCCCCGCCACAGTGGTACACCCTTCCGGAGAAGACGACATCGTCCTCCCCGAAGAGGGTGATGGCTTCCGTGGTGCCTCCGGTGCATCCGTCGGGCTCGGTCTCGGGCACCCTGCGAAGCCCCGCCCTCTCCAGCTCCACCAGAAGCGCCTCGAAGCGCGTCCCGGACAGAGCATACGTGGAGTCCGCAAGAACGTCGCCATAGCTGTCCACAACCACGTGGACGCTGTCGGGGGTAGCCTCTATCACGTAGCTGCGGTGGTACTGCGGCGGCACCGAGGAGTCGCCGTACTCGTACACCACCTTTGTGGCTTCGCCGAACCGGCCATCCCCCTCCCCGCAGGAGGCCGCCGCCAGCAGTACAACGGATGCAATGAGACACAGACGCATGCCGGGCCGCTCCTTTCGTATCGTTGTCATCCCACTTCCATTCCATTGCAGGATAGCTCCATGTCTCCGCCCGTGCAAGACGGCTCCGTCTGTGGTACTTACATCGGTGCCATTCTCTGATTATGCTGTCCGGTTCGAAGTCATCCCCGACCCCAAGGAAACGGAGCGGCCATGATAGCCGAGATGGAGTGCCTGCCCTGCCTGGTGCGGCAGGCAAAGGAAGCGGCGTGCATGAGCACGGGCGACCCGAACCTGCGGCTGAGGATCATCCGGAGGTGCCTGGCCTGGATGGCGGAGGCGGAACTGGACGTGTCGCCGCCGGAGATCGCCGCCGGCATAGGACGCATCGTCATGGAGCTCTCCGGCCGGGACGACCCCTACCGGGAGGTCAAGTCGCTGCACACGGACATGGCCCTGAAGCTCCTTCCCCGGATGGACCGCATGCTGGCCGAGTCCCACGATCCCTTCCTCACCGGCATGCGTCTGGCCATTGCCGGGAACATCATCGACCTGGGTGCGAGATCGCAGGTGGAAGACTCGGACATCGGCGACACCCTGCGGGAGGCCATGGAGCTCCCCATACTGGGCGAGGACCCCGAAGACCTCCGCCGGGAGATCGGCCGGGCCGAGAGAGTTCTTTACCTGGCCGACAACGCCGGGGAGACGGTGTTCGACCGCAAGTTCATACAGCAGATGCCGCAGGGCAGGGTCATCGTCGCCGTCCGGGGCGGCCCGGCCATCAACGACGCAACCCTTGATGACGCACATGCAGCCGGCCTTCACGCGGTGGCCGGGCTGGTTTCCAACGGCTCCTGCGCCCCCGCCACCGTACTGGCCGACTGCTCTGCGGACTTCCAGAGGCTCTTCGAAGAGGCGGATGTCGTGATCTCCAAGGGCCAGGGCAACTTCGAGTCCCTGTCCGGAGTGGACAGGGACGTCCATTTCCTCTTCCGGGTGAAGTGCCCCCTGGTGGCCGACCACACCGGCCATCCCGAGGGAAGCCTGCTCCTGCTGCACTCCCGCAGCTGACGAAAGCCGGCTTCGCCAAATCCAGTCGTCGGAAACCGCCGCGGAAGCCTTGTCACTCCTTCATCAGCCGACCATCTTTGAAATGATTAGTGGTAGTATGAATAGGTACTTTTGTCACCAGCGCTGTTCCAGCGCGATTTCCAGCCGTTAAACCACAACCCTGCAGTGAAAGGAATCTCATGAAGATATCGGCCATAACCGCAACCGCGGTCCTTCTCGTCCCGGCGGCACTGCATGCCGAAGGCAAGGGTGTCGTAAACACCTACCCGGCCGTGAGCTCGTGCATGAGCCTTGACTATGATCCGGTAAACGGGTGGATATGGCAGGCCTCCAGCGCCAATAACAACGGCGAGATCGTCACCGTCGACCCGGAGGATGGCAGCTTCACGCACAGCTTCTACGTGCCGGACGTCGTAGGGACCGCGGGGCTGGAGGGAAACGGTGTGCACTACGACGAGGACGACCAGTACCTCTATTTGACCGACAGCTACGGAGACAGCCTGGCTACATACGGCGACGCCATATACTGCTTCGACGTCTCGGACCCGCAGAATCCCGGCCTGGTGGACGTGTGGGATCTGGGCAGCCTCGACGGCATACTGGGCATCACCGTCCGCGGCTCCAGCTTCTACTGTGTTTTCGGTTACGGCGACGATCTCAGGAAGCTGTCCCTGAGCCCCGGCGGAGGCTGGACTGTGGAGCACACCTATGTAGTTCCCGGCAATCCGCTGGGCGGCATCTACTACAACGAGGACCACGACCTCTTCTACAGCCACGACGCCGAGGGAAGTACGATCCGTGTGCTGGACGGCGCCAACCCGCTCAACGAGGTGGGCAGCTTCAGCCCCGGATGCAGCTTCGGAGTGGGCATAGCCATGGTGGAGGACTTCTACATCTGGGGAAGCAGCTACGGCAGCAACGAGAACTACGTCATAGAGGACGAGCACCTGTCCTTCGAGGGCACCACCTGGGGAGCCGTCAAGGCCGCCTACTGAAGCCGTTCTGTACTCACTCCGCCCCGCACGCCCACCGTGTGTACCTCCAGGGGTATGTGCGGGGCGTCCTTCTCAATCGCCATCCGAGCCATTCCGGTCAAGCCTCCGCAGCAGGGGACCTCCATGCGAAGGACGGTCACAGATGAGGGCTGCGCCTCCTCGAAGATCGCCGCCAGCTTCCGCACGTGCGCCCCGGCATCGTCCAGCTTGGGACATCCCACCAGGGTCACCCGCCCACGCATGAACCTCTCGTGAAGGTCCGGCAGGGCGAAGGGCACGCAGTCGGCCGTCAGCAGCAGGTCGGCTTCCCTGAGAAACGGGGCATTCGGGGGTACGAGAGCTATCTGCACCGGCCAGCTCGAAAGCCGCGAGGCAACGGGAGATCCCTTCTCCGAGCCTACCTCCCCCAGAGGCGGGTCCATCGCCCTGGGGGCCGCTCCGGGGCATCCCGCCGTCGCACAGCCGGCACCGCCCGTGTCCACCTTCTCCCTCTCCAGCATCCGCCTGCGCACGGTCTCGGCGTCGTACTCCTCCGCCTCCCGCTCCTCTATGGAGATGGCGTCCCGGGGACAGGGTCCGATGCAGTCTCCCAGGCCGTCGCAGTAGGAGTCCCGCACCAGCTTCGCCTTACCGCCGATTATCTCGATTGCGCCCTCGTGACAGGCATCGGCGCAGATGCCGCAGCCGTCACAGCGCTCCTCGTCTATGTGAATGATTCTGCGCCTCAACACGCAGCTCCCTTCCGGCTTCGGAACCGACGCCGCTGACGCGGCCCGCTCCGGCTCAATCCAGCGTCAGCCTTCCCCCGCCCTGGTCCTTGCTCCGGTAGAGAAGGCGGTCCGCGCGGGCCACCGTCTCCATGGGCGGCTCACCGGGATCGGCCATGGTCGCGCCGGCCGACGCGCTCAGTTGGATCTCACCGTCGGCGGTGATCACCGCCGACGAGGCTACCAGGCCCAGCATCCTCTCGCACAAGACCCCGAGGTCTTCTCCGGAGGCGAAGCGCACGATTCCCATGAACTCGTCTCCGCCCCATCTTCCCCAGGTGTCCGTCGACCGGCCGGCCCGTCAGGTCCGCCATCACCCCATCAGCCCCGCTTCCCTGTGCTTTTCGGCTATCCCTTCAGCCAGCGCCGCCACGCGCTCCAGGTCGTCCCCCTCGGGCTTCCCCTTGCACATCACCGGCTCCAGGAGATCCACCTTCAGGGCGGGAAGGGCCCCGGCGATGTCCTCGGCCGCGTGCCCATGCCAGCCGTAGGAGCCGATCACCGATGCGAACCTGGCCTTGGGCCTGAGGGCGTTGGCCAGCCCGGCGGCGTACCCCGCCAGGGGATGCGGCCCGGCGTGCACCGTGGGGGTGCCCACCACGACTGTCGCCGCGTCCACCAGCGCGATGGCCAGCTTGCCTATGTCGGTCACCGCCAGGTCGAACAGCAGAGTCTCCACGCCCCTGTCGGCCAGCTCCTGGGTCAGCGTGTCCACCATCATCCTAGTGCTGCCGTGCATGGATACGAACGGCAGCACCACCTGGTTGGAGACCTCTTCGGAGATCCAGTCGTTGTAGGCGTCAATGATAAAGCCCGGCTCCGCGTAGACCGGACCATGGCTGGGCGCGATGACACTCACGTCAAGCGCTTCGACCCTTTTCATGTTGCCCCGAATCGCCTTCCTGAAGGGCATCATGATCTCGGCGTAGTACCTCTTGGCGGCCTCGTATACGCGCGCCTCATCATCCACATAGAGCTCACTGGTTGCCAGATGGGACCCGAAGAGATCGCAGGAGAAGAGAATCCCGTCCTCCTGCAGCAGGGTAACCATCGTCTCGGGCCAGTGTACCCAGGGCGTATGGACGAACTCCAGCGTGCGACCGCCCAGGTCCAGCCGCTCCCCGTCATCCACCGGACGCATCCTGTCTTCAGCCACTCCCAGCAGCTCCCCCAGGAGACCGCATCCCTTCTCCGTGGCCAGCACCTTCGCTTCGGGAAAGGCCTCCAGCACGGCCGGTATCGCTCCGGAGTGGTCCTGCTCGGAGTGGTTGGAGACGATGTAGTCGATTCGCCCGACGCCCTTCAGCTGCTCCAGCAGCTCCTCCTGCATGTTGGGATCTGCCGTGTCTATCAGAACGGTATTTTCCTCCCCACGTATCAGATAGGCGTTATAGCTGGTCCCGTCCGGAAGGGGAATCAGCGAGTCGAATAGCCTCCTGCTCCAGTCTACGGCCCCCAGGGCCTCCACTCCATCCGCCAGCTCTCCCTTGTACATGGCACATCCCCTTTCGCGTAGCATTTCGGTATTCAGATACTTAATACCTAATTGGAGAGGAAAGTCAACCCCTGAAAGGCCATGACGCGGAAGCTGGACACCGAGACAGACGGCATGTCGGGGGATCGGGGAGGAGTCCCTATCTAGGGGGCGTCTCCACCGGACAAGGGTACAACCACGTGTTCCATGGTCTCCCCGTAGAAGACGCACAGGTAGGCCAGTGCCGAGTCCGGGGAGGCCGCCGCCAGCTCCAGCCTGGGCAGGTCGAACAGGGGGCCGCACTCCCCCGCTATCCACCCCAGAGTGCGCTCGGCGCTCCAGAGTACGCACCCCTCCCCGTCCACTGCCGCCAGCCCGGCGTGCACCGGAGGGGGCCCGGAGTCCAGGTAGCGCTCGAACTCCCGGCAGGACTCGTACATGGCCTCCAGCTCATCGCCGTCCACCGTCACCTCCAGCCCTAAAGAGGCGCTTCCTGCCATCTGCATGGCCCTGTTGGAGAGAACCTTCACCCGCTCGGCCTCCGGAACCTCCGCCGAATCCGGAGGCCTGCCTATCACGGAATCGGCAGTCACCAGAAGAAGCTCTTCAGTGGAGTCCACCACGCAGCAGGCGTAGGTCACCTGGTAGACCACTGCGGTATCCCCCCGCCAGCCCAGCAAGCTGATGTAGGGCTCGGCCATCCCGATCCTGGGCCAGGTTTCGCCCCAGTCCATCCCCAGGCCCCCAGCCGCCTGCAGGAAGAGGGCAGCAGCCAGCGCAGCCAAGGCAGCACCCTGAAGCATGGCTTCCCTCCCGTCAGCCCCGGCCGGGCTTTGCATATACGACGTTGATGTGATTGCCCCTCTCCACCAGGCCCATGTGGGAACTGTACCGCACCTGGACCTCCCGCACCCACCGGGCCATCTCCGGGTCCTCCAGGAAGTCCTCGTGCACTCCCAGCACCGGCGTGGAGAAGACCTCCTCCACCTCCAGGCCGTTGCGCCGGGCCAGGTCCTCCAGCTCCTCCGTGGTGAAGCTGTGGACGGAGTTCTCACCCTGGCCTACCCAGCGGGTCCGGTAGTACTCACGGACCTTCCCGGCCCCGAACCCCATGTCCGGGCCGTCGGCCAGCATGCAGGCAAAGTTGCCCCAGAAGGCGTTGCCCGAGACCCAGAGCAGGCCGCCGGGGCGCAGCACCCGCGCCAGCTCGGCAAAGCCCCGCTCGCGGTCGGCGGCGTAACCCAGCGAGTCGCCCAGGCATAGCACGACGTCAAACAGCGCGGAGGACAGGGGAAGCCGGGCCATGTCGCCGCGGACCGCCCGGAAGCCGGCCTCCAGCCCGGAGGATGCCCATTTCCGCAGGGAAGTGGCCAGCATCGGCCCGGAGAGGTCCAGGTTGACGAAGTCCATTCCCGGCCGCAGCCGTCCGGCCCGCCGGCAGAACTCTCCGGTGCCTCCGCCGGCGTCCAGCAGCAGCCCCGACCCGGGAAGGAGCTCCTGCATCCTCTCCTCCACCATCCCGTACCACAGGCGGTGATAGGGCGTCTGCACCCCTCTGTCGTACTCCTCGCCGTCGTCGTAAGCCATGCGCCCCCTTTCGGCCCTTACCCCTTGGTGGCACCGGCGGTGAGTCCGCTGACTATGCGCCGCTGAAGCAGCAGGACCATGGCCACCAGGGGGAGTATGGCCACCACGGCGGCCGCCGACAGCTCCCCCCAGGGCACCCGGTACTGCCCGGGGAACTTGGCGATGGCCACCGGGACGGTCTGCATGGCCGGGTCGGTCATCACCAGCAGTGCGAAGAAGAACTCGTTCCAGGCGTAGATGAACACCAGTATGGCGGTGGTGAACACCGCCGGGGCCGCCACCGGCGCGAACACGCGCCAGACAGTGGTCCAGGGCCCGCATCCGTCTACCAAGGCCGCCTCCTCAAGCTCCCTGGGCAGCCGGCCGAAGAAACCCGTCAGCATCCAGATGGCCAGCGGCAGCATCAGCCCGGTGTAGGGCAGCACCAGGCCGGGATGGGTGTTGAGAAGGCCCATGCCCATGAGCATCCGGTACACGGCCCCCGCGATGGAGACCTGCGGGAACATGGACGCCGCCAGAACAAGCCCCAGCACGGGCCCCCGCCAGCGGCCGGCCATGCGGGCCAGCGGGTAGGCGGCCAGGGACGCCATCAGCACGGTGAGCACCGTGGTGACCCCAGCAACGAGGAAGCTGTTTCCCATGCTGCGCAGAAAGCCCCTGCCCTCCAGGGCCACCCGGTAGCTTGTGGCGTCCAGGTCGGGCAGCAGCGACGGCGGCCGGTCGTCGATCAGCTCCGGGGACTTCAGCGAGGTGGAGAGGATCCACAG
>JAWLEP010000020.1:0-53389 GCA_041686025.1 Candidatus Fermentibacteraceae bacterium | reverse complement strand
TAACTCCGGAGTTCAGCGTGGAGGATGTAAGGCGGTCTGCGATAGTCCGTACGGGGATGGTCCATCTGCTGCGGGGCATAGCGAGGGACATCGGTCTGGGCGAGGTACTGCGTGGTGCGTTCCCTTCGCTGCACGAGCGGATCTTTGCGCTGGCGTCCTATCTGGTCTGCTGTGGAGAACCCGTGTCCTACTGCGCCGACTGGGTGGAGGGCAGCGATATCGACGGTGTGGGCACGATGAGCTCACAGCGGATAAGCGAGCTGCTGCGGTCGATCACGGCCGAGGACAGGGAGCGGTTCTACGGCAGCTGGGCCGGTTACCGCAGTGAGCGGGAGTACCTGGCTCTGGACATAACCAGCGTCTCCTCGTGGTCGGAGCTGATAGACGACGTTGAGTGGGGGTACAACCGCAGCGGGGACAGGCTGCCGCAGGTCAACCTCTGCATGCTCATGGGTCAGCAGACGCATCTGCCGGTGCGGATGACCGTGTACAGTGGCAGCATCAGGGACGTCAGCACCCTGGAGACGACGATGGGCCAGCTTGGTCCCCGAGGCGATGAGAACATCCTGGTGGTGATGGACAAGGGTTTTACCAGCCGCAGTAACATCAACGGCCTGCTGCGCAGGGAGAACACCCGGTTCCTGATGTCGCTGCCGATGACGATGGGCTTTGCGAAGAGGCAGCTGGAGGCGGAGCGGGGGAGGATCGACACCCTCAGGAACACGATAGTGAGCGGGGCCGACATCCTGCGGGGCGTCTCGAAGGAGCGTGCCTGGTCGAAGGGGCGGAAGCTGTACGTCCACGTGTTCTACAACGACATGAAGGCCGCGGCGGTGAAGAACAGCCTGTATGGGCATGTGCGAAAGCTGGTCGAGGCGGCCGAGGCCGATCCGGACAACGGCCTGCTTAAGAAGCAGTACGAGCGATACCTGATCATCCGCCGCTCGCAGAAGCGGGAGAGCGGCTACACCGTCAACGTCCGAGAGGACGTAGTGGAGCGTGAGCTGGCCCGCGCCGGCTGGCTGGTGACGGTCAGCAATCACGTAAGCGATGCCGCTGAGGCAATCGGGATCTACAGGGCGAAGGACGTCGTCGAGAAGGGCTTCATGCGGCTGAAGGGCAGCCTTGGGCTGGACCGGCTGCGGGTCCACTCCCAGGAGGCCATGGAGAGCAAGGTGTTTGTGGGCTTCATCGCACTCATCATGCTGTCGCGCATACATCACACGATGCTGCAGAAGGGGCTTTACGAGAAGATGACCATGAAGGAGCTGATCCGTACGCTGGAGAAGCTGCGGACACAGGTCATCGACGACAGGCGGATTCTCTTTCCCCTGACCAGGAAGCAGAAGGATATCTACAGGGCCTTCGACATCTCACCGCCAGCGTAGGTATAACTTAGGCGGGAATTCAGGATACAAGTGCTGAACCGCAATAGTCACAGTGATTGGAGTCGATCTCGATAGAAGCACCGCATGAAGGGCAAGAGTTCTTCTTCATCACGCTCCCAATACAATATGAGTTGTATAATGGATTGAATAACTGACCGCCACCGCCTAAAGGCGGTGGGTTCGGTGGGCGACTAAAGTCGCCTAAAGACCTCGCCAAGCTCCCAGGCCATCACTCGGTGATCTTGAAGTTCTCGTCGTTCTGGGGCTCGACATCCTGATTCTCTATATACTCCGCTATCACTTCGTCCGTAACGTTCCCACTCGATGCTACGAAGTACCCACGCGCCCAGAAATGTCGACCCCAGAACTCACGACGCAGGGTCCGAAAATCCTGAAGAAGATGATGCGATGTCTTGCCCTTGATGGCCTGGATCACTTGGCTCGGAGAATACTTCGGCGGTACGCTCAACAGTAAGTGTATATGATCTGGACGGATATGACCCTTGACGATGATTATGTCCCGGCTACGACATATCTCTCGGACCAACTCGCGCACTCGATGACCAACCTCATTACGCAACACCGGCTTGCGGTATTTCGGAATGAAGATGAAATGGTAGTGCAGTCGGTATACTTTATGAGATCCACTCCGGTAGCCATCCATGACCCCAATATACAATACTGCAAGCCCCCTGAAGGCTTCGCCTAAAGACGAGGGGTTTCACCCATCCCCGTTCGGGGACACTAAAGAAATCAGTCCTGAACTACAGGACCCCGTAGTTGATGCGTTGAAAAATTCTGTACTAGTTCTAAAATAGCGCTATTGGGTGGGCAAACTGGATACGTTTAGAAATCTGGTACCCCTGATGATCTCTACTTGGAAACCGCTGATGGCTTGGATCGGCCGGATGGCCCAACTGAGAAGGGCCTTATCGGCATGATTAAGTCTCTATCTTACTCGTTTCTACCCGCCTCAAAATCGCTGATCTGCCCCTGTCTAGTGCAAGGCGGTAATGGAAGCAGATTTACGTTCTCTTGATAGCGTATAATATATGAGGAAAGAGCGCATTCGGCTCGAGAACCGAGTACCTCTCCAGTCTAAAACAAAGTTGGGGCTCGTATTCGGTCACAGCAAGGCGTCCTGATGTCAGGAATCGTCCCCGCAGGAAGAAGCGATACCGCAACCCGGTCACTTATGCGCGGGAGCTTCACGCCGAAATGGTCCGCTTAGGGCTGGACAGAATACAGCTTGCCGAACGGCATGGCGTCTCGTACGACAGAATCACGCAGTGGCTCTGCCTGCTGAAGCTGCCGGAGGAGAAGCTCGGGGAGATGGAGGAGTGGGGGACTGCTGGCGAAGCAGGATATCACCATACGTGAGCTGCCAAGTTTGAGAAGGGCTACAGCTTCACGACCCTGATAGCAGACATTCCGCCCTCACAGATTCCTCGGATGATATAAGCGCCCGCTGGGACCTCATCCCCCGATGAATCCGTACCCTCCCATATGAAGGTGCTATCGCTGTGAGGATGCAGACCGGTCAGCCGCCTCCCTGAAAGGTCGAAGACCTCCAGCAGGTCAGGATGCTCTTCTCCTTCGATCATTATCCGTACCGAGGCGTGAAAGGGATTCTCAGATACACTAAAGCTGAACGGAGGAGCCTCTTCCTGCTCTATCCCTGTATCATCGTAGCCGTGAGCGCATTTGATGTGTTGATTGTCCTGGTTGTTCCAGGTCATTAGAATCTCTCTGGAGGCAATGTCGCCATAGATATCGCAGAACCAGGCCTCAGCACTTTCAGGATTTGCTATCATCGGCTCACTCCATGTCTTGCCCGAGTCCGAGCTGGCTGAGCAGACCGCATGTCGGGTGTAACCCAAACCAGAAACCCAAGCTGCATAGATGGCTTCGGGATTCGATGCCCAAATGCCCCCTTTCTTCCGAAACAAACCTGTTCCTCCGGGATCTATCCGCACTGGCTCTTCAAGCCAAGCATATCCACCATCCCGTGATTGGGAATAGAAGACCTCATATACTGATGCATCAGTCCAGTACTGCTCTATCCAGTATGCATGCAGAAAAGAGCCGTCATAATGAAGATCGAGGCTGTAGGCAGCGGGACTATGTCCTCCACAGGGGACCGGGATATTGGGCTGAACCCATGTCTCCCCTCCATCCTCTGAGACAGAGCAGTAGACGTAGGTTTCGGTATCGCGCTTATCGAGCCATATAGCGGTGAACCGATCTTCGCCAGTGTGCTCAACAACGGGATAGTACTGACCGGCAGATATCACATCGCCTACAGGAGTATCGGCGGACCAGGTCATTCCACCGTCTGTCGAGTAGCTGGCATATGCTCGATAGGGACCATCGGGGAGATTGAAGACCGTAACCAAACGGGACCCGTCGGCATTGGAGGCTATGCTTGGACATTCTCCGTATCCTCCGTCATCGGTTACCTCGACGTTGGGCCATAGCCAGGTCTCGCCTCCGTCCAGAGAGCGGCTGAAATAGATAGCGTAGGGCTCTGGACCACGGCAATCGTGCCATACTGCATACAGATTGCCAAGGGAGTCATCCGTAACCTTGGGAAAGTTCTCCGCATATGCTTCGGGATCACTGACCGAAGTCTTGTAGCTCCAAGTCTGCCCGAAATCGTCCGAGTAGGCACTCAGTATGCCGCTGCCATCCCAGATGGTTACAAACCTGCCCTCCACAGTCCTGACCACATCCGTCATTGCTGTGGGTGCTTCGGGGTGGGTGTCTATTCCAATCTCTGGGCCGAAGACGAAGTCGGCCGAAGCAGTTGCCGGCAGCGTTAGAAGCAGGGAAAGACCTGTCCTAATCAACTAGCAGACTCACCTCGCCCTCATCGGGCATATGGCCTTGCTTGGTCAGGGTAACGAACATGGTTCCGGAGAAAGAAGGCTCCAGCCTGGTTGAGTACTCGCCCGATGCGTCCGTAAAGCCCCTTTCGTAGATTTCAAAGCCCCGCTGGGACCGCATCATCAGGCATACGCGTACTCCCTCAAGAGCTACACCACCGCCGGTCTCCACCTGTATGGTAAACTGAGCGGGACATTCGACAGTAGATGGATAAATTGATGTCCATCCCCAGGGCTCGCGTACCCAAATGGGCATCGCCGGATCCCCGGCGAGGTTGCACCCTTTCAGATCCCACATGGGCTCCCATGCTTCGTAACCTATCTCTATGGGATCGGGAATCTGAGTCGGATACGCATCGCCCAGATAATCACGGGAGTAGATCGTCTTTGCATGGCACAGGACATCACCAATACCCCACGCACCACCCTCGGCAGGTCCTCCTGAATAGAGACCTTCGAGTATCCAGCGATTGAGCTTGTGTGAAGAGCTTGCGCCAGGCTCTGGATAATCAAGTCCACCTATGGAGTTGCCAGTGTATGCCGGCCCAAGTGGAGCTTCATCGAGGTTCAGGTCAGCACCGACCCAGGTCTCGGCAATTGAAACGGGAACATCGGGATCGGGGGTTATGAATCTTCCAGTCAGACAGTTGAAGGCGTGGCCGGTGCAGTACATGCCGTCGTCGCCACCAAGCCCTCGCAGATCATCATCATATACCTTGTCCGATCCCGGCATGCCCGTAGCATTTGCCGCTATCCATTCTGCTCCTCCATGTCCCCCGAAGTTGGCCCTATAGTAGCCACTCCCAGCAGTGGTACCATCCAGACATTCTCTTACAGCCGTGGGACTAATAGGATCGGCTTCAGGAATCTGATTCCCCTCTTCTGCCAGCCATTGCCTGCTAATGTATGATGGAACTACCGAGACTATCTCCTGAAGGTGCTCCCACGTCATGGGGAACTCCACGTTCTCCTGATTTCGTTCAACATTGGCGCTTACGACCAGAAGGTCAGCACCTGGGTCGGCCGATCCATGCTCATGCCTCTGATATGCTACCGACTGTACCGCTGCATCATGGGCCTCGAGAGAGTTGTGGACGGGGATACGTCCTACAGCCACCTCCGGGAGCATGTCCATCCAGTCGTTCTGTGCAGGATCCGATGGATGGTATTCACCCCAGTCTGGATTGTCATTGGTCTGCCAATCCCAAAGGGGGCTGAGGCAGGCGTAGTACCAGTCCGTATCAGCATGGTTGAATTCACCAGGAAGCCATACATAGAGTTCACAATACCTCATGGGGACTTCATTTTCGCTAGGAGACCCCTCAGAATAGTCCGTGGCGTCCGTGCCAAGAAGGAAGTAATGAACTCCCTTCTGCGCATGCTGCCAACGAATACAGTTCCGGATAGTCTCAAGCCAGTCTTCGCCTGCATCCCAGTCAACACCCGCGCGGATCGATATCTCCTCCAGCGTAAGAACCTCGGTATAGAGACCGCGCTTGATGTTCCAGTCAACAAGTGGCTGCCATGAATCAGCCCAGGCATCTCGTGTCAGGATCATGCAGTCCACTGCATCGGGGACTCCATCGGTATCGCGGCTGTTCTCGTCTACAAGGTTGGAAGCCGTTGAATAGGTCGCGATATCGTCGTCGTTCTCGACCAGATCCGATAACCACTCTAGCCGACGGTCCCAGAATCTGTGAGTCATGGTGACTGGCGAAGGTGCAGGGAGCGTATCGGCCGTGAGGATGATGTCTATATCGATCTCTTCCCGAAGGGTAAGTCGCCCTGTCTGGGGATTCCATGCAACGGGGAACACATCCACCCTGGCTAACTCAGTAACGTCAATTTCTCCTATCTGACTTCCCTGTGCAACTCGATCAGGCCAGTTGAAGGCAAGTCCATATATTGCGGAATCCGGGTCAGTTGCAGGGATTGAGTCATCCCACGAAATCGGAATGGAGTGCTGAGCAGGCCAGATTTCATACGTACCATCTATCGAACTACTGTCCAGAATCGCATAGTCCACGTTCGCTATTCGGGAGCCGGCAGGAATCACAAAGAGGTAGGTCTTACAGGGAAGTGCCGGATACCCACAATTTCTGATGTGTTGAGCATTGTCCAAGGTTACCAGGTCAAAATCCTGAATCGTCTCAAAGGTAAGCTGGCTGTCGGCAAACACGGCTCTGTAAGAGATGGTATCCGGATAGGATCCTATGACCATAAACAGGATGGCGTATATCATCATGGCACTCCTCCCTCCGCATAGAGCTTATGGAGAAGTAGTTAGCTATGTCAATGCTGGGTATGCAATTGGGAAACTGGTACCCCCGACGGGATTCGAACCCATGCACCCGGCTCCGGAGGCCGGTGCTCTATCCAGCTGAGCTACGGGGGCACCATAGGCCGGAAATGTCAGATTCGGGGAAGAATGATACTCCAAATGGGGGTTGAAGACAAGCACTCAGGCCGTTGTGTCAGAAGTCGATTCGACTTGTTCGGGGAGGCTTCCCCTCCTGGAGGATGAGCTCCATCATGGTTCGTTTGCCGCTGCTTGCGCATACGGCGCCCGGATTGAGAACCAGGGTGCCTTCGATGGTCTTCTCCATGTAGCTGTGGGTGTGGCCGAAGACCACGATATCGGGGTTCCGGTGGCTGAACCAGGATAGGACGCGCTTCTCCAGTTTGAAGGGGGCGCCGCTGCCGTGGGCCATGCAGAGGCGGAAGCCCTCCAGTTCAAGGCATAGTCTCTCCGGCAGGTGGGCAAGCTCCGGGCCATCCATGTTGCCCTGGACCACCTTGACCGGGGCTATTCGCTCCAGGTCGGTGATGACGCTCTTCTGGACATGATCGCCGGCATGGAGAACGAGGTCTGCGTCGCCGCAGACCTCGTATACCTTGCCGGGAATGTCGGACAGCCGAGTCGGGATGTGCGTGTCCGAGAGAATCGCTATTCTCAACTAGACTTTCTTCTTCTTGTGACGGTTGGCCCGGCGCCTCTTCTTGCGCTTGTGCCTGGCTATCTTCTTTCTCTTTTTCTTCTTTCCGCTGGGCACTTTTACCCCACCCTCTCTGCTACTTCTTCGCTACCTTGTCCTTGACTGCCTTGGAGGGCTTGAATACGGGGACATGGCGCCTGGGAACGACCACGGGCTCCTTGGTGCGGGGATTGCGGGCCATCCGCTTGCTTCTCTCCACAACCTTGAACGTGCCGAATCCGCGAATCTCTATGTGGTTGTGGGCGTAGAGAGCCTTGCGGACCTCTTCGAAGAACTGGTCAACGACGGCGCCCACCTGCTTCTTGGTAAGATCCTTGTCGTCGATTGCTTCGGAGATGTTGGATACGATATCGGCCTTGGTCATTTGTTCCTCCTCAGTACAGAACTGATGTGGCCTGCCCCGATGATTCAAACACGCTGTCACTACTCGATACCGCTTTGGGAGCACTGAAGATAGAAGATGCTTTGCTCCTGCGCAAGTCCCCGGTTTTTCCATTAGGGTCTGTCATCGAAGAACGGCGACGGCAGAGCCGCCGCCGTTCCGCCGTGGTGGAGCTGACGGGAGTCGAACCCGTGACCCCTTGACTGCCAGTCAAGTGCTCATACCAACTGAGCTACAGCCCCTCTGAAAGCACGGCCATCATAAGTAATCCTGCCTCACCGTCAAGGCCGTCTATCGGCTTCCCGGTTCATCCGTTGCGGCCACCGGCCGCTCTCCCCAGCTGGGTACTCCGGTGTCCACAGAGCCGTGCTCCTCCACTGGGCAGTGGATGATGTATCCGCCGTCGTAGAGGTCGATTGCATACCCGCTCCGGCACGAGGGGCAGACCAGCGCCTGTCTTCTCTTGCCTATGCTGTCCAGCTTGGCCATCGAGCCGGTCCACTCGCCGGTGATGAGCATGTAGAGGGCCTGGTCCGTGGCCAGGGTGTTCATGTTGGCCCTGCACTCGTTGAGCTTCCAGCGGTTCGACAGCCCGTCCGCCTGCCCCGACTCGCAGCCGGATCCCAGGGATACCGTCGCGACTAGGATCAGGGCGGTGACCGCCGCCGCAGCCCTCATCTGATCACCACCAGGCGCCTGGTGGCGGTGCGGGTACTGGACAGCCGCACCATGTAGACGCCGCTGGGCACAGGTTCGCCGTTGCCGCTGGTCAGGTCCCAGGAGGTGGTGCCCGTGCCGTCCAGCCCCCGGCCCAGAACTGCTATCCTGCGGCCGCTGAGGTCGTAGACGGACAGCTCGGCTGTGCGCATGCCGCTGCCCCAGCCGAAGCTCACCGGCGCCGCGGCCGGGTTGCAGCTGGGCGCGGAGAGGTAGAACATGCGTTCGGTGCCGGAACCGCTCTCCCCCACTCCCTGCTGCCCAATGGGAACTGCCACCGTAACGGGCGAGTGGTTGCGGGCCCAGGCGGTGACCAGCACGGAGTCGGGGGTCTCGGCGAAGTCGGCGGTTATGGATGCCTGGCCGGAGGCGTCGGTGTAGTCAACGGCGTAGGCGACGGTCTCCGACCACGGCCCCTGCATCAGGCAGACCCTGGCGCCGTCGACGGCTCCGTTGTCGTCGGTGACGGAGACATCCACTGTGGCGGTGCCCGAGGGTATCTCGTCGGGTACGTCCATCTGCAGGTCGCCGGCGGGCGCTGCGCTGTACATGGGAAGCTCCGGGTCGCCAAAGAGGTTGAGGGCCTTGTTTATCCAGTCGTAGTGGGTGTCGCTGGGTATCAGGGGTATGAACTCGTCCTTGGCCATGGCGTGGGCCTCGCCCAGCAGGTACATGTCCTCGGTGAAGAACTTGGCGAAGAACTCCTGGTCCACCAGCTCACTCCACTGATTGCCCGGGTCGGATGGCTCGCCCCAGCCGTAGTGGGCGTTCATCATGCAGAAGCCGCCGCCGTTCTCGGAGCGGATCCACGCCTCTCCCAGGCAGGTGCCGGTGTCGAAGGACCCCGACAGACAGGCGATGGTGTTCCAGATGGAGGGCCTGCCGTACTGGGAGATGTTGGTGAGGCCCTCGAAGTCGGAGTTGCTCAGGCCTCCGGTGCCGATGGACACGTAGGTCTCGCTTCCGTGGCCGGCGTGGTTCACCAGCTGCATCCCCCGGTTGAGCATGTCCATGGTGAGGGCGTAGCTCTGGGTCCCCTCGCTCTCGTAGTGCTTCTCTATCTGCCACCAGTCCGGGGTGTAAAGGGTGTCCACCTTCTCCTTGCCGGCGGAGCCCGGGCAGTAGGGGCTGGTCCAGAGTACTCCGGTGGTGAAGCCCATGGACGTGTACCAGGCGTCGGTGTCCGGGCCGTCCTCCCAGGTCATTGCCTTGTCCACGAAGGTTTCCGCCTGAGAGACCGTCTCCACGGGCGCCCGGCCCAGTATGTAGTCGGGATGGTAGTCCATCACGTCCTCGCCGATCTCGCCCCACGTGCCGTCGCCGTCGGCGTCCCACAGGTCCACCCCGGGGGCGGTGTCGTTCATGTCCTGGAAGTAGAGGTCCGCGGCGAACTCGCCGGTGAGGCCCTCCGCCGTTGACCAGCACTCCCTGTGGGGGACGTCGGGGGTGTCGCCCGCCAATAGCACATAGGTGGGAGGGCTTCCGTCGTAGATGTCCCGCAGGAAGAAGCGCAGGCTCTGGGCCTCGTCGACGCCGGAGTAGGCGTCGGAGATGTAGCTCATGTTCACTATGGCCGCCGGGATGCCCTTGACGGTCTTGTACTCCGCCAGCGGCTCGAAGGCGGCCTCCAGCTCCTCGGTGGTGACTATCAGGTACTCGCCCCAGGGAAGGTCGACGGCCGGCGACGTCGGATAGGCCGCCAGCGCCTGGGGATTGGCCACCGAAGAGGCCACCACATTCCGTGCGGCGCGGCTGCCCTCCGCTCCCCGGGCCGGGGGTACCCGGCCGCCGGGAGCCAGCTCCAGCTCCATAATCGATGGTGCCGCAACCATGAGGGCTTCCCGTTCCGGATCCCAGCGGAAGGGCCTTATCAGCACGTCCGCCACCGGGTAGCCCATGAGGGTGCCCTGACCGGCAAGGCTGGCCAGGGGCAGCTCCGCGGCGCTGCGGGCAGCCACGGGGCTGAGCTCCGTGGGAACGAAATCTTCCGGCCTGCTCAGGGGAACTCCGTGCTGGGCCGGCTTGGGGTCGCCGTAATGCTCGACAACCTCTCGCCGCGCCTCCACCACAGTTACGGAAACCGCCCTCATTCCCGGAGGCAGGAGCACCTGAACCGGCATCACCGGCAGCAGGGGGGCTCCGGGCTCAGCGGAGGGCACCATCCCCTCGACGTCCAGCACCTGCCCCATGGGCGTCCGCCGGACCCCGGGTTCCAGGGCGGCTGAGCAGTCCACCTCCACCTGCATCGTCTCCGCCTGCAGCATCCAGCAGGCGGCCAGTAGTACAGCGAACGCAATTCTCATGTCTCTACCTCTATGCTTCCATAAGGACCGAGATTATGCTGCTCTTGAAGTACTCCTCAACAACAACCCGCATTACTATGAGTATGGGGACAGCCATCAGCACGCCCCACCCTCCCCACAGCCAGCCCCAGAAGATGACGCCCACCAGGATGTTCACCGGGCCTATGGGGAGGCGGAAGTCCATGAGCTTGGGCTCCAGTGCGTTGGATACCAGCAGGTTGATGGCCAGAATGCCCGGTATGGTGGGCCAGCTGGACAGGCCGTGCATGGAGAAGGTCCAGAGGACGGCCATGGCGCCCGCCAGCAGGGACCCGTAGATGGGAACGAAGTTCAGCAGGAACCCCACGAAGCCCCAGAGCATGGCGTAGGAGGGCTCCAGCCACAGCAGCAGGAACAGCCCGAGGGCCACTCCGGTTATGCTGCTGGTGATCAGCTTGGTGAGGAGGAAACGCCTGGTGAGCCTCTCCGCCCGCTCCCTGACCCGCCACCAGACCTTGAGCCTGCTGCCGGGTATCCTGTCCCGGAAGCTCTCGGATATCCTCCTGCGGCCCAACATCATGAACGTTGTCAGGAACAGCACGAAAGAGAAGGTGGATAACCATGAGATGATGGGTCCGGCGGCGCCGGGAAGGTGCGCCCATACCGACTGCAGGGCCCGGCCCATGTCGCCGCTGGCGCTCTCACCCTCCGCCCGCAGGACCCTGTTCTGCTGCAGCCAGCTCTGAATCGGCTGGATGATCCGGCTGGATATCTCCTCGCGGTTGTTGGCTATCATTCGGATCTGGCCGTTGACCAGCATGTAGGCGATGAACAGCACGAAGGCCAGTATCAGAAGTACGAACAGTATGGAGAAGAAGGTGGCCAGGGCCGACTTCTCCGAGACTTCCGGGCGCCCCATCCTCCGCTGCATCCCGCAGAAGAAGCTGTCGGTGGCCTCGGACACCCTGTCCACCAGGGGGGTGAGCACCAGGGTGAGGAAGAAGGCCACGGTGAGGGGAACCAGCACCACGCTGGCCAGCTTCATAACGGCGATGATGGCTATGAAGGCCAGTGCGGTCACAGAGAATGTCCAGAGCCTGGTGGTTCCGATTTCGTCGTTGTTCATCGCCATCCGCTCCCGTAGGTGTCGGGCCTTCTGTCTTCGATGCAGCTGAGCTTGCGTCTCATCTCTTCCACCTCCGACGGGTCCACGAGATAGTCACGGACCCCCTCTTCCACCTCCTCGGAATCCAGAAGCTCCCCGGAGGGACGGGCCACGGCCCCGCCGCCGCAGAAGTCCACGCCCAGGTGGGACCCGCCCAGGTTGCAGCCCACGGTGAAGGTCTGCGACTCCGCCGAGCGCGCCCTGAGAAGGCACCTGAACAGCCCCCTCCGGGATGCGGGCCACTGGGCGGGTACGAACATGATCCTGCAGCCGTCCAGGGCCAGCGAGCGAGCCAGCTCGGGAAACCGCAGGTCGTAGCATACGATGGCCCCTGCTGTGACTCCGTCCATATCGAAGGTACCTCCCGGCCGGCCGCCGCCGAAGACCCTGTCCTCGCCCATCTGGCCGAAGAGATGGACCTTCTCGGTGGTGTGGGCCAGGTCTCCCCGGGGCGAGTATACGTGCAGCCGGTTCACGATGCCGGCTTCCGTCCTCACCGGAAAGGTGCCCGGTATCAGCCACATGCCGTACTCGGCGGCCAGGGACGGGAAGGGCAGCTCTTCGGGCTCGCCGGGGTCCAGCGCCAGTTCCGGAAGCTGGTCGAGGACGTATCCCACTGTGAAGAGCTCGGGGAATACGCATGCGTCCGGAACCGGCTCCAGCACCGCGCTCTCCAGGTATCGCCCCAAGATCTCGTCCGGGCCGCGGTCTATGGGATGCTCCACTGTCCGGATGCGCATCCGCCCTCCTCTTTGCCCCCGTTAGATGGTAATGGTATAGGTACTATGTAACGCTGGTCTCTGCCAGCCACAACAAACAATACAAATCTCCCGGGCCGGGTACCAGCAGGGCTCCCGGCCCGGGACCGGAGAAGGGAGCCCAGATTGTCCAAGCCGAGGATCAGCGAGAGGGCGCGCCGGATACAGGCCTCTCCCATCCGCAAGCTGGCCGGGATAGCCGACCGGGCCAAGGCAGCGGGGAAGCACGTGTACCACCTGAACATAGGCCAGCCGGACATACACACGCCGCCGGGGTTCTGGGAGGCGGTACGGGACAACACGCCGGAGGTGCTGGCCTACGGCCCCAGCCAGGGAATACCGCAGCTGCGGGAGGCAATTCGGGGCTACTACGGCCGGGACGGCATACAGCTGGACACCGATGAGATACTGATCACAACCGGGGGCTCGGAGGCGGTGGTGTTCGCCATGCTGGCCACCTGCGACCCCGGCGACGAGATCGTCTGCTTCGAGCCCTTCTACACCAACTACAACGGCTTCGCCACCATAGCCGGGGTGAAGCTGGTTCCCATCACCTCGGAGGTGGAGGCCGGCTTCCACCTGCCCGGCCGGGAGGTGATCGAGGACAAGATCACCGACCGCACCAGGGCGGTGCTGATCTGCAACCCCAACAACCCCACCGGCACCGTCCTCCGCAGCGAGGAGCTGGACATGCTGGGCGCGGTGGTCGGCGACAACGACCTCTACCTCCTCGCCGACGAGGTGTACCGGGACTTCACCTTCGACGGCCGCACCCACAGGTCGGTCCTGGAGCTTCCCGGGCTGGAGGACAGGACCGTGGTCATGGACTCCATCTCCAAGCGATTCAGCTCCTGCGGAGCGCGTCTGGGTGACATAGTCACCCGCAACTCCGAGCTGATGGCGGGAATGATGAAGTTCGCCCAGGCCAGGCTCTGCCCCCCCACGCTGGCCCAGTACGGGGCCGCCGCCATCTACGGCTCCCTCAGCCGGGAGTACTTCGACGGGATGGTGAGCACCTACCAGAGCCGCAGGGACGTGCTCATGGAGGAGCTGGCCGACGCGGAGGGAGTCTTCTTCCTCAAGCCCGAGGGAGCCTTCTACGCCACCATCCGCATACCGGTTGAGGACAGCGACGTCTTCGCCTCCTGGATGCTCTCGGACTTCTCGGTGAACGAAGAGACCACCATGGTGGCGCCGGCGGCGGGCTTCTACGCCACGCCGGGGCTGGGCAAGGACGAGATCCGGATAGCCTACGTGCTCAACGAGGACAGCATGCGGAAGGCCCTGGCCATACTGAAGGAGGGGCTGCGGCGCTTCGAGGGCTGAACCGGCCCGTAATGCGGGATGGGCGGGGGCAAAGCCCCCGCCCGCTCTGGCGCGCAAACCTGTGCTCTCCACAGAACTCCCTTGGACGGCTCTACTGTAATTGTACCCCGTCCTGAGAGGTGTTCAACCCCTTGACAAGAATCCGTCCCAAGTCACCAGTATTGTCACAATTCATTGATTACTCGTGCTTTGCCTGATTCGGCCGAGATCGTATCTTTGGGGCTGTCGCAAGATCGATAATGCCAAGGGGGAGATGGAGACACGAACTCGAATGCACAATCGTGCTTGAATCGGGTTTCAGACGGAGGAGTCTGTATGATCAGATCTGCTTTGACTCTGCTGATGGCCGTCGGTCTGCCGGCTGGCTCGGACGCTGCCGGACGTGACGTGGTTCCGTACGGGCCGCCGGACGGCCCGGCGTTCTGGGCGGACTCGGGGCACATGTACACCGTCACCGTGGAGTATCCTCAGGTGGCGTACGAGGTCCCGGCCATCGGAGACACGCTGGTGGAGTTCGCACGGGGTTTCCTGGAACCGTTCTTCGGACGTCTCGGGGAGGTTGACGGCAGCCCGGTGCCCTGGGAGATGGAGATCCGCTTCCGCCGCGAGCCCTCTCCAGACGGTCTGGTGTGCCTGATGGCTCATATCTACGCGTACGAGGGGGGCGCCCACGGCATGAACTGGAGCAGCTCCTGGGTCTACAGCCGCCGGGAGGGCTTCATCGATCCTGTCTCCATGCTCGGGGACTCCGCGGACTTCGCCGCCTTCGCAGCCGCCGTGCGGGACACGCTTCTGGACCGGCTGGACTCCGACAGCAGCTGGATCGTGGAGGGCACCCTTCCCGAGCCCTCCAACTACAAGGCGCTGCTTCCGTTGCCGGACTCGGGCCGAGGGGTCAGAGGCTTTCGCGTGGACTTCTCCCCCTACCAGGTGGCGCCGTACGTGTTCGGCGCGCCGCAGGTCATAGTGCGCGACTGGCCGGGGGCAGAACGCTGACCCGACCGCAGCGGCCGGCTCAGTAGGTCAGCGCGTCGGGGCCCCCGCCTTCGGCGGTACCGATGACGCGGATGAGCACTCCCGAGGGCATGCAGACGGACATGTCCCCGGTGCTCTCCAGCCAGCCTGCCCGCACGCAGTCCTGGCCGGGACAGGGCGACCGGGCGATCCTGGCCCTGCCGTCGGTGACCTCCACCCTCACCGGTCCCAGCTGGCCGGGAAGCGATACGACGGTGTCGCGGGACAGGCTGATGGTGTCCGAGCCTGCGGGCCAGACCAGCTCCATTCTGCCGCCGGGGGCGGCGCCTCCGGCGGTAATGCCCAGCACCAGGGGCACAAGGCCCGCCAGGACCAGAAGGGGATCCAGGGGCCGGATCCAGGGGTAGCGGCGCGCCCGGTCCGGCCGGGGGCTATTCCCTCTCGATCCGGTCGACAACCGAGACCTCCGCGCCGCAGGAAGCGCACCTGCCGTCCTGCA
The DNA here is from genome assembly GCA_041686025.1 of Candidatus Fermentibacteraceae bacterium. GTDB lineage: Bacteria > Fermentibacterota > Fermentibacteria > Fermentibacterales > JCC-6 > JAWLEP01. The sequence continues at coordinate 38,016 of JAWLEP010000020.1, read as the reverse complement.
CGCCCACCGTCCTGCCCTGGTAGCCGCGGCGTCTGACCAGCACCTGGCCGCAGCCGGGGCAGACAGTGTCTCTCACTCCACCGGCCACGTTGCCGATGTAGACGTGGTGCAGCCTCTGGGCGAAGACCTCCCTGGCCTCGGCCAGCATGGACTCCGGGGTCACCTCCCCGTCGTGCCGGTAGTTGGGAAAGTACCGCGAGAGGTGGACGGGCACCTCGGGTCCGGCGTTGTCCGCCAGCCACGAGGCCATGCCGTCCCACTCCTCGGGACTGTCGTTCTCGCCGGGGATTATCAGGAGGGTTACCTCCAGGTGCGCGGAGCTGTCGGCTATGGTCCTGATGGTTCTGAGTACCGGCTTCAGGCGTCCTCCGCACAGCCTGCTGTAGAATCCGTCGGTCCATGCCTTCAGGTCCACGTTCCAGGCGTCGGATAGCTCCAGGTAGCGCTTCAGGGGCTTCGGGCTCACGTAGCCGTTGGACACCATCACCACCACTCCCCCCCTCTCCCTGACCAGGGGCGCGGTGTCCTCTATGTACTCGAACCAGATGGTGGGCTCGGTGTAGGTGAAGGCCACTCCGCCGCTTCCCCTGCTGAGGGCCATGTCCGCAAGGTCCTGCGGGGCCACGTACCTGGTGGGCGCTCCGTCGTCCTGGGAGATGGTCCAGTTCTGGCAGAAGGCGCAGCTGAGGTTGCACCCGGCGGGCCCGGTGGAGAGTATGCTGCTTCCGGGAAGGAAGTGGTAAAGGGGCTTCTTCTCTATGGGATCGATGGCCAGGGAGACGCACTGCCCGTAGCCCGGCAGCGCCGGCCGGCCGTCCACCAGCCCCCGCACCCTGCAGAGGCCCAGGGGGGTCTCACCGGTCCAGAGACACGCCTGGGGACACAGTGTGCAGCGCCAGCCTCCGTCCTCGGGCTTTACCCATTGGGGCTGTCTTGCCATTCTCCCCTCCTCCCGACTCGAATACCGTCATCATCGTCTTCCACTATCAGGATAGCCCGTACCAGGCCCTCCGGCAAGGAATCCGCCAGCTCCCGTCCCCCTATGACCAGCGCGGTGGCCACGGCGTCCGCCACCACGCAGCTTCGGGCGAGGACGGAGGCGGACACCGCGTTCTGCGCCGGGTGTCCGCTGGAGGGGTCGATGATGTGCGAGAGCCTGCGGCCGGCGGGGTCGATGAAGAAGCACTCGTAGTCCCCCGAGGTGGCCAGGGCCCCCTGCTCCACCCGTACGGTGTCCAGGAGGCCGCCGTCGCGAGGATGCCGGATGCCTACGGTCCAGACCTTCCCGAAGCCCGGCCGGGAGCCGCAGCGGACCTCCCCCCCGATCTCCACAAGGGCGGCGGAGGCGCCCATGTCCATCAGGGCCGTGTACGCGCGGTCCGCGGCGTAGCCCTTGGCCGCGGCCCCGAAGTCCACGGTTACCCCCGGGGCCATCACTACCGAGTCGGAGGAGACGCTCACCAGCCGCTCCCAGCCGGTGAGGCCGAGAACCGAGTCGATCTCTCCGCCGGCGGGCACCGCCGGGCTGGCGGGAAAGCCCCACAGACGCACCAGGCCGCCGGTTGTGGGATCGAATGCGCCTCCGGTGATCCTCTGCAGGCTGTCCGAGGCGGTGACCATGGCCCTGAGATCGGCGTCGTCCAGGGATGCCCGGCCCAGCTCGTTCAGCAGGCCCAGCCGGCCGTCTTCGTAGGCGCTGAGACTGCGGTCAAGGTCGTGGACCAGCCTCTGGGCCTCCTCCAGGAGGACATCGGCGGTATCCGGCGGACAGTAGACGATGATGCTGGCCATGGTGCCCATGGCGGGAAAGGCATTGCTGTGCCGCTGCGGCGGCGGTGCGCCGTCCCCGCAGAGCAGACGGAGGGCGAAGGCCGCCAGGGCCGAGGCCGCGAGAAGTCCGGCCAGGGCCCTCCGGCCCAGTCGGGGAAGGCTCAGAAATCGTCCTTGCTGACCAGTGTGCCCTGCTCCTCGGCATGGTAGCGGCACAGGTCGGAGTCGGGCAGCGCCGGGCGGCCGCAGATCCTGCACTTCCGTGTGGGGCCGCGGTGCCTGCGCCTGGGCATGCTGGCGTCGGCCCCCGGGGTGATGAACACCAGGAGGTAGAAGAGGACGCCACCGGCCAGGGCGATGGCGCCGTAGAGGCCGAAGCGCCAGAACTCGCTGTCGGGGCCGAAGAAGAACGCCCCGGTCCACATCAGTATGCCCACCAGAAAGAGCGCGAGCGAAACAGTCTTCATGGGGGAGCTCCCTTCGTTGCTCTAGAGGAGGTCCATGATGCTGATCAGATGGTTGGTGGCCAGCACCGCGGCGCCGGCCTCCCTGTATTCTTCGGTCGCCAGGAGGGCCACGCCTCCGGCCTCCACCGCCAGGTTGATCCAGCCGACGCCCCGTCCGGAGGCCAGCTGGCCCCAGCCGGGCAGAATGGCCGACTTCCAGGCGTGCCTGGTGGCCACCGGGTACCGGAGGATGGTCACGGTATCCGGTGCGGAGACCTCACCCGCCAGCGGAGGGGGGGGCTCCACCTCCAGGGGGAAGGTGCAGGTACCCACCTCGGCGCTCCAGATTTCTGCCCTCTTCCAGAGCTCTATCTCGGGGGTTCCCTCCCGCACGTAGGAATCCACCAGGCTCATGGGCAGCCGGAGCCTCAGCCAGCTCATGTCGTCGCCGGAGACGAAGTCCAGCTCCAGGTGGTCGGCACCTATGCCCGGGTAGCGCCGGAGGTTGGAGGACACCACTTCGAGTATGCGGGCCAGCCTGTCCCTGGGCGCGGCGGCCTGGTAGTGAAGTGCCCCGGAGAATACCACGTCCCGGGCGGTCTGGGAGTCGGGGTAGATGCGGTTGTCCCGGCTGCGGATGTAGAGGCCGGCCCGTGCCGACAGGCTGAGGGTGGTCTCTCCCTCCACCGGGGTGTCCGGCAGGATCTCTATGCGGAGGACGCTAATGTGGGGCTCCCCCTCTATGAGCTGCCGGACCACGTCGAACTCGAACGGCGTCTGCGCGCAGGCGGCGGCCATCACAGCCGCCCCCAGTGCAAAAGCAAGCCTCATGAGCTACCGCCCCTTTCGCTGTCTTCCGATCCCAGCAGGCGCCGCCAGTTGTCCGCGGCCACCGCCCTGATCTCTTCGTCTGTGAAGCCCTTCTCGGCCATGGCCTCCAGCACCCCGGGCCAGGACTGGCAGCCCTCGATGTCCCGGGGAAGGCGGCCGATGCCGTCGAAATCGCTGCCGAAGGCAACCGCTTCGGTGCCCACAAGGTCGGCCACATATGACAGATGGTCCATGACGGTATCCATCCCGGCGTCCCCGCCCAGGAACGAGGGTACGAAGGTGATGCCCACCAGGCCTCCCCGCCCGGCCAGCTCACGGATGTCGGCGTCCGGAAGGTTCCTGGGATGGTCGCAGAGCCCTGCGGCGTTGCTGTGCGAGGCCACCACGGGGCCTTCGGCCACGGACAGCAGGTCCCGCCGGGACCTGGCGCAGAGGTGGGACACGTCCAGCAGCACCCCCAGGGACTCCAGCCGCCTCACCCAGCTCCTGCCCTCGGCGGTGAGGCCGGAGTCCGACTGCACTCCTCCGGCCAGGCTGTTTGCCGGGTTCCAGGTCAGCGTGGCCATCTCCAGGCCCTCCAGTATCGGCTCGGGGTCGTCCAGCCGGGCCAGGGGCTCCGCTCCCTCCAGCATCAGATGGAGACGGGGGCGCTCCATGTCCCTGAGGGCGCGCCAGCTCTTCATTCCCCGGTCCAGGGCCCGCCTCCAGTCGCTCTCCCCCTCGGCGCAGACGGCGCCGACCAGGTCGCGCACGCCGGCTTCCCTGCAGCGGGGACCGTCCGCGTGGGTCCCGGCGCCCGTGCGGAAGTCGTCCGGGTCCCCCAGGCGGAGCAGCGTGTCCACATGACCGTCGAAAACCTCGATGACGGAGCTCAGGGGCCTGCCTCCTCCGTGGTCCGCTCCTCCCCGGATCCCATGAAGATCCGGGCGAAGCTCTCTATGGCGGACTCGCCCCTGGCTATCACCAGGATCACGGCTATCAGCAGGATGATGTAGAGCAGCAGGCGCCCACTCCCGCCGTGCCGCGGATGACGGTCCCGCCAGTGCTCAACGATGCTCAAGGCCGGCCTCTTTCCCGTCGGTCACTGTCTGCTGAACAGCCGCTTGACGACGAACTCCCTGTTCCAGGAGCCAAGCATTGGGAAGCAGAGTGAGTCCGAGTAGTCGAAGTAGATGCTGTCCTGGTTCGAGGTCACGTGGATGTTGTGGGGATTGGCGCGGATGATCTCGTTGTCGGTCTCCCTGACCATCACCCTCCACCCCTGCTTGAAGTTCTGCCAGCGGGTGGCCGGGTTGTCGATCAGCCTCACCTCGTCGTAGATGTCGTTGATCTCACCCTTCACGGAGGCGGGCCTGAGGATCAGGAAGTCCAGGAGCTTCCACCCCATGACGAGAACCAGAAGCACCAGCGCACCGGTGAAGAGACATCCAAAGTCTATGGCTCCGATTCTCCTCATCTGCATCCTTCCGGTATCGTTCCGCGACAGCGGTAATGGCCCGCCCCGGTGGGCTACCAGCCCGACAGCGCCGCCCTGACCACCTCGTCGGCGGCTATGTCCAGCAGACGGGCCTTGGCGTCTGCGAAGCTCTCCTCTTCGGGGGAGTAGGTTATCCACTCCCGTATCTGCTCGTCCAGCATCTTCTCCTCGGTGGTGAGGTCCACCAGCTCCGCGGAGATGGATATCAGCAGCCGGTACTCCTCCACGCTCTCCGAGGAGGTGTATGAGTAGGCCGACCTGTCGAAGCTGGTGACCGTGCCGCTGAGGCTGGCATCGGGGGAGGAGGTGACCACGGCCAGCCTTCCGTCCTCCACAAGCCTTTCGGTGACGGTGGCGGTGAGCTCCTGGTCGAGGCCGTACTCGGTGGCCATGCTCCGGAAGCGCTCCACCCGCACCGACTGGATGTGGGCGGGGAGGTTTCCGCGCACGCTGTAGGCGCAGCCCAGGGCCAGCAGCGAGGCCGCCGCCAGAACCGCCGCCCTCAATGTCGGCCCGTGTGGCCGAAGCCTCCGCTTCCGCGGCCGGACTCCGGCAGGCTGTCGGTGCTCTGCATGACCGCCCTCTCGACACTGGCCAGGACCGCCTGGGCGATTCTCTCCCCCCTCACGATCTCTACGGGGGCATCGCCGAGGTTCACCAGTATGACCTTCACCTCGCCCCTGTAGTCGGCATCCACCGTGCCCGGAGCGTTCAGCACCGTCACGCCCTTCCGGGCGGCCAGGCCGCTGCGGGGCCTTATCTGCCACTCGTGCCCCGGGGGCACGGCGACCCTTATGCCGGTGGGCACCGTCCGCCTCTCCCCCGGCGGGATCGAGACCGGGGCGTCCACCGCCGCCCGCAGGTCGGCGCCGCTTGCGCCGTCGGTGGCGTAGGCGGGCAGGTCGAGGCCCTTCCCGTGGGGAAGGACCTCCACCCGTATTCGAAGGGGCTCGTCGCTCATGCCCTAGTCGGTCTTCTCCTCGTCCTTCACGTCCTTCATGGTCAGGTCTATCTTGCCGTCGTCACGGACCTTCTTGACCTTGACCCAGACCCTGTCGCCTATGCTGACAACGTCGGAGGGGTGCCTGACCCGCTCCTTCTTCAGCTCGCTGACGTGAACCAGGCCGTCGGTGCCGGGCACCAGCTCCACGAAGGCGCCGTAGTTCATCACGCTGACCACCTTGCCGTGGTAGACCGTGTCCAGCTTCACCTTGCCGGCGCAGGCCTCGATCATCTCCACGGCCTTCTCCGCCGCCGCGGCGTCGTTGGAGAGGACGGTCACCACGCCGTCGTCGTCTATGTTGACCTCCGCCCCGCTCTCATCGGTTATGCGGCGTATGTTCTTGCCGCCGGGGCCGATGATCTTGCCGATCTTGTCCTTGTCCACCTGCACGGTGGTTATGCGCGGGGCATGCGGACTGAGGCTCTCCCGCGGGGCCGCTATGGCGGCCGTCATGCACTTGAGTATCTCCATCCGGTTGCGGCGGGACTGCTCGAAGGCCTCTCCCAGGACCTTGCGGGAGATGCCCTCCACCTTCAGGTCCATCTGAATGGCCGTTATGCCGCGGTCGGACCCGGCTATCTTCAGGTCCATGTCGCCCAGATGGTCCTCGGCTCCGGCGATGTCGGAGAGGACGATGTAGCTGTCGCCGTCGGTGACCAGGCCCAGGGCTATTCCCGCAACGTGCCTGGCTATGGGTATTCCGGCGTCCATCAGGCACAGCGATCCGCCGCAGACGGTTGCCTGCGAGGAGGACCCGTTGGACTCCAGTATGTCGGAAACCACCCGTACGGTGTAGTTGAAGTCCTCGGGCATCACCGGCTTGAGGGCGGTCTCGGCCAGGTGGCCGTGGCCCTTCTCCCTGCGGCCGGGGCCGCGAATGGGGCGGCACTCGCCCACACTGAACGGCGGGAAGTTGTAGTGGAGCATGAAGCTCTTCTGGTACTCTCCCAGCAGGGCGTCCACCCGCTGCTCGTCACGGGAGCCTCCCAGGGTGGCGGCCACCAGGGCCTGCGTCTCGCCACGGGTGAACATCGCCGACCCGTGGGTCCTGGGAAGGACGCCCACCTCGCAGGTGATCTGACGCACCTGGTCGGGGGTCCGGCCGTCGTAGCGGGCCCTGTCCTTCAGCAGCCTGCGCCTGACGTAGCCCTTCTCCGCCTCGGTTACGCAGATGGAGACGTCCTTCTTCCAGAGCTTCTCGTCATCGGCGGCGCCGAAGCGCCCGGCCAGATCCCCGTCGATCCGCTCCTTCGCCCGCTTGATGGCCTCGGCCATGGCCTGCTTCTCCGGCCTGCCGTAGACCTTCTCCAGCTCCTCCTCCACGATGGGAGTGACCGCCTCCTGAAGACCCTCTCGGACCTCGTGGAACTGGAAGTCCCTCTTGGGGGGAGCCTCCGCCCGGGCCATCTCCTCCTGCATCTCGTTGATCTTCGCGGCCTCTTCCACGGCCATCTCGATGGCCTCCAGGACCACGTCCTCGGGAAGCTCCCGGGCGTCGCCCTCCATCATGACCACGTCGCCGCCCCTGACCGAGACCACCAGGTCCAGGTCGCTCTCCTCCATCTGGGTGGTGGTGGGGTTGAGCATCAGCTCGCCGTCCACGCGGCCCACCTTCATGGGGGATACGGGTCCGTCCCAGGGGATGTCCGAGACCATCAGCGAAGCCGAGGCGCCGATCATTCCCAGCAGGGCCGGGTCGTTCTCCCCGTCGGAGCTCAGCGCCAGGCAGTAGACCTGGGTCTCGTTCATGTAGCCCTTCGGGAAGAGCGGGCGCAGCGGCCGGTCTATCATCCTCGCGGTGAGGACCTCCTTGTCGCTGGGCCGGCCCTCTCTCTTGAAGAAGCCTCCGGGTATCTTGCCGGCGGCGTAGGTTCTCTCGCGGTACTCTATGGTCAGAGGGAAGAACGGAAGGTCCTTCGGCTCCATCTCCGACGTGGCCGCTACCAGCACGGCTGACTCGCCGTACTGTACGAAGACCGCGCCGTGGGCCTGCTTGGCCATCCGTCCGGTCTCTATCGTCAGCTTGCGCCCTGCGATTGTCTTTTCCAGTTTCATTGCCATTCTGTTCTATCCTGCCGTTTCTTCGTTTGTGTTGCCCGCGGCCGTGTGCCCCGGGCAGGGTGCCAAGCCTCCGGCCCTCTGCCGAAAACCGCTTCCCATCTCTGCTATCGTCTCAGTCCCAGCTTCTCTATTACGTCGCGGTACCTCTCAATTTCCTTGTTCTTGAGGTAGTCCAGCAGCTTTCTCCTCTTTCCCACCAGCTGCAGCAGGCCCCGGCGGCTGTCATGGTCCCCGGGGTGCCGCTTGCTGTGGTCGGTGAGCTCTCCGATCCTGTCGGTGAGTATCGCTATCTGGACCTCAGTCCTGCCCGTGTCCCGGGCGTCACCGCCGAACTGCTCCACCAGCTCGGCCTTTCTCTGAGGCGTTATCGCCATCTCCTGCAGACCTCCATCGCTTTCTCCACCTCTGTGGCTATCTTGCTTCTCAACTCGCCCACATCCAGTCCCTCCCGGGGCGGGGCCAGGAACGGGCCCAGCTCCACCTCGACGACGGCGCCGTAGGGGACGCCGTCGAAACCGGGGATGTGGACCTCCAGCAGGCTCCTCGCCCCCTCTGGCACGAAGGCGGCTCCGTCCCATGTGCCTTCGTCCGTCCGCAACCTTGCCGCGTAGCTGCCTTCGGCGGGCAGCAGCTTCGGCCCCGGGGTCCTCACGTTCAGTGTCCGGAACCCCAGCTTCCTGCCGTGGCCCTTTCCCCGGGCCACCGGCCCCCGGACGCCGTAGTCGCGCCCCAGCAGGCCGGAAGCGCCGATTGTATCGCCCTCGCGGAGCATCCGCCGTATCCTCCGGCTCTTCACAGGGGAGCCGTCTTTTCGAACAGCCCCAACTATAACAGCTTCCACGCCCCGTTGGCGACACCACTCCCGAAGGAGGTCCGGTCCCCCCGACCTTCCGCGGCCGAAGTGGAAGTCGTAGCCGGCCACCACCCGAACGCACCCCGCGGCCACCCGGTCCAGGAACTCCCCGGGCTCCAGGGAGGCCGTATCCCGGTCGAAGGGCCACACCAGCATGTCCGCCCCCTGCTCCCGCAGAAGGGCCAGCCTCTCCATGGAGGTGGTGAGCCTCATGGGGCAGGGATGCGTCCGGAAGTACTGTCTGGGCACCGGCTCGAAGCAGACCACTGCTGCCGGACCCTCCTCGGCCGCCCTCCGGATCACCTCCCTGTGCCCCAGGTGTAGACCGTCGAAGCTCCCCAGGGCGATTGTCCGGTGCATGCCTACAGCGGCCTCAGCACGCAGATGGGGCGCACCGCAGTGCCGTCGGCCTCTCCCACCGCCACCAGCGCTTCGCCGGGGCCCAGCACCGCCGCGGTTCCGGAAACGCTGGCCGGAACCGTCATGCCGTGCCGTACGCTCACCAGGCTTCGGCCGCCGAGCCGCACCGACGGGAAACCCCTCATGGCTCCGGCCATGGTGAGCAGCGAATCCGGGCTGCGGGGCTCTGGCGAGCACTCCTCCACCCGGAACTCGCCCACGCTGAGCCTCCTGATGTCGGCGGCGTGGGCCGCAGAGCCCAGGGCCTCTCCGATGTCCCGCGCCAGCGAGCGGACGTAGGTCCCCGAGGAGACTGTCACCTCCAGCGAGATCCTGTCGCGGCCCAGGCTTCTCACCGCCCAGTCGCGGGCCTGCACCGGCTTGGCCGGCAGCTCCAGGGCCTCTCCCTCGCGGGCGGCCCTGAAGGCCCTTTTCCCGTCCACCCTGACCGCGGAGAAGCTGGGGGGCCGCTGCTGGAACTCGCCGGTGAATGCGGCCAGGATCTCATCCAGTCTCTCCCTGTCCGGCGGCCCCTGGCCCGGGGCGGACTCCCGGACCACCGTCCCGGTGGCGTCGTCGGTGTCGGTGGCGCTCCCCAGGACAACGTCGAAGAGGTAGCGCTTGCCGTGGCCGGTAAGGAAGCGGGAGAGCCTGGTGGCCCTGCCCAGAAGCACCAGCAGCACCCCGGTGGCGTCGGGGTCCAGCGTTCCGCCGTGCCCGAACTTGTCGAAGTCCCAGGCCCCGGCCACCTCTGCGGCCGCCTTCCGGGAGGTGAGCCCCCGGGGCTTGTCCAGCAGATATACCGCGCCCTCGACTGGGGGTCCGCCGCTCAAGTCAGTCGTCCTCCAGGGAGCGTATTATCCGCAGGACCCGCTCGCCCTCCTCGATGGAGTGGTCGTGGATCAGGTGGAGCTCCGGCACGCTCCTCATGCGTATCCTGTCGGCCAGGAGGCGCCTTATGTAGGGCTTGGCGGACTCCATGGCCTCACAGCTCTCCCGGCGCTCCTCCTCGGTGCCCATGGTAGAGTAGTACACCCGGGCATGGGTCCCGTCCTGGGAGAGGCTCACCCTGACCACCGACACGAAGCCCAGGCGGGGGTCCTTGATCTCCCGGACCAGTATCGAGGCGATCTCGCGCTTTATCTGCCCGCTGAGCCGGGCCGCTCTTCTTCTGTCCATGGCGTCCTAAAGCTCCCGGGCCACCTTGACCACGGTGTAGCACTCTATGATGTCGCCGACCTTCAGGTCGTTGTAACCCTCCAGGCCGATGCCGCACTCGTAGCCGGCGGCCACCTCGCGGCGGTCCTCCTGGAAGCGCTTCAGCGAGGAGATGTTGCCGTTCCAGACCTCCACGCCGTTGCGCACCAGCCGGGCCTTGGCGTTGCGCTTGATGACTCCGCCCACCACGTAGCTCCCGGCGATGTTGCCCACCTTGGGGACCTTGAAGATCTGCCTCACTTCGGCAGAGCCCAGGAACTCCTCCTTCTCCTCGGGGGCCAGGAGGCCGGAGAGGGCCTTGTGAACGGTGTCCTCCACGTCGTAGATCACGTTGAACGTGTTGATCTCCACACCCATGGAGGAAGCCTTCTCGCGGGCCCGGCCGTCGGGCCTCACCCGGAATCCCAGTATCACGGCGTCGGAGGCGGCGGCCAGCATCACGTCCCCCTCGGTTATGCCGCCGGCACCGCTGCGGATGATGTCCACGGAGACCTCGTCGGTCCCCATCCTGGTCAGGGTGTCCACTATGGCCTCGGCCGTTCCCTGCACGTCGGCCTTCACGATGAGGCGAAGCACTCCCTCGCCCTCCTCGGTGGCCTTCCAGAAGTCCTCCAGGGTCATGTGCTGACGGGACTGCAGGTCCCGCTCGCGCTCCACCATCTGCCGGCGGCGGCTGACCTCCTTGGCCTCCTGCTCGCTGTCCACGGTGGTGAAGGAGTCCCCGGCCTCGGGCACTCCCGAGGAGCCCAGTATCTGGGCCGGCATGCTGGGGCCCACCTCTTCCAGCTCGTTGTCCTTCTCGTCGTAGATGGCGCGGACCCTGCCCCGGTACTGGCCGGCCACGAAGTAGTCGCCCTCGTGGAGGGTTCCGTCCTGGACCAGGAGGTTCACAACGCTGCCCCTCCTGGGGTCAACCTTGCCCTCCAGCACCGTGCCCCTTGCCGGCCGCTCCGGGTAGGCGGTGAGCTCCAGCATCTCCGCCTGCAGGACGATCTTCTCCAGCAGGTCGTCCACGCCCTCCCCGGTCATGGCGGATACTTCCGAGCAGAGCACCTCGCCGCCGTACTCCTCCACCAGGATGTTGCGGTTGGCCAGATCCTGCTTGATGAAGTCGGGGTTGGCGGTGGAGAGGTCCATCTTGCTGATGGCCACCACGATGGGGACATCCGCCGCCCGGGCGTGATCGATGGCCTCCTCGGTCTGGGGCATCACGCGGCTGTCCGCTGCCACCACCAGAACCACTATGTCGGTGACCTGCGCGCCCCTGGTGCGCATGGCGGTGAACGCCTCGTGACCCGGGGTGTCGATGAAGGTGACCGTGTCCTCGCCCATCTCGTCGAGTCGGGCAACCGAGGCACCTACGTGCTGGGTGATCCCGCCGGACTCGCTGGCCACCACGTTGGTGGAGCGGATGTGGTCCAGCAGGGCGGTCTTTCCATGGTCCACATGGCCCATGATGGTCACCACCGGGGCCCTGGGGACCTCGTGCTCGCTCTTCTCCTGCCGCTTCTCCTCCAGCCTCTCGGCCCCGTACTCGGCGACCTTCTCCACCTCGTAGCCGAACTCCGCGGCCAGGAGGGTGAGCGTATCCATGTCCAGGCGCTGGTTGGCGGTGGCCATGACCCCCAGCTCCAGGCACTTGGCTATGACCTTGTTCAGGGAGACGCCGATCTGGTCGGAGAGCTCGGAGGGGCTGGTGAACTCCGTGATGCGGATGGTGGAGTCCTCCTCGTCGGTCTCCTGCTTCTTCTCGTGGCGCTCCTGCTTCTCCTCCTTGTACTTGCGGCGCTTCTTCTTCTTCCTGCGCGTCCGCTTGGCGTCCATCTTGGCCAGGGTGTCCTTGACCGCCTTCTCGGCCTCGGCCTTCGTGGGTACCTTCTTCTTGCGGGGCTTGCGCCTCTTCTTGCTGCGGGCGCCCCGGCTGCGCGCCTTCTGCTTCTCGCGCTCGTAGCGCTTGCGGACCTTCTCGCACTCCTCCTCGGTCAGAGTGCTCATGTGGCTCTTTACGGTTATGTTCAGCTCCTTGAGCACCTTCAGCAGAGCCTCGCTGGAGAGGTTGAGCTCCCGGGCCAGCTCGTACACCCTCTTCTTTTTCGAAGAACCTGACTTAGCCAAGCTTACCACCTACTTCCGTGATCGTTCCTCGCATGATCTATTCGTCATCGGCGCCTTCGGACTCCTCGTCCTCCTGCGCCTCTTCAAGCTCCTTCTCCAGCCGCTGCCTCTCCATCTCCATGCTCACCGTCTCCTCGCGGCGGGCCACCTTCTCCTCCGCCTCCGCCAGCAGCTTCTTGAGGGTAACCGGGCCTATGCCCTTTACGTCGGAGAGCTCGTCTATATCGGCCTCCACCACCCTGTTGGCGGTATCGAAACCCGCAAGCCTCAGCCGCTCCCGCAGAGCGTCGCTTACGCACTCGATCTCGGAGAGGTCGACATGGCGGGCCTCCTCCCAGCGGCGGCGCTCGGTCCACTCGCTCTGGGTCATGGCGTCTATGCGATAACCCACCAGCCTGCCGGCGAGACGGACGTTGTGCCCGTGCTTGCCTATGGCCAGAGACAGCTCGTCGTCGGGGACCACGGCGATCATGTGCTCCTTCTCCTCGCCGGTCTCCGGGTCGATATAGCGCTCTATCTCCACGTGCATCACCGTGGCCGGAAGCAGGGCGTGGGTGGCCAGGACGGTCTTGTCCAGGGTCCAGGGGACCACGTCTATCCGCTCGCCGCTGAGCTCCCGCATCACCGCCTGCACCCGGCTGCCCTTCGAACCGACGAAGGTGCCTACCGCGTCAACCTTGAAGTCGTTGCTGGCCACGGCGATCTTGGTCCTTACGCCCGCTTCCCTGGCGATGGCCCTTATCTCTACGACGCCCTCCTCTATCTCCGGAGCCTCCCGCTCGAAGAGCTTCTGTATCAGCAGCGGGGTAGCCCTGCTGAGCACCAGCTGGGGCTCGCTGGACTCCGGGGACCTGACCTCGATGAGAACGGGGGTGATGGACTCGCCCTGGTCGTACATCTCGTAGCGGGCCCTCTCGGCCACCGGGACTATGCCCTCCACGCGGCCGGCCACCTGCACCAGTATGCGGCTGCGGTAGACCTGCTGGACGCGGCAGCGGGGTATTATCTCCCCCACCCGGTCTATGAACTCCTTGTATACCTGCTCCCGCTCGGCCCCCTTCACCAGGGAGAGGAACTCCTGCCGGAACATGTTCACCGACGAGCGGCCGAAGTCGGATATGCGTATGGGCACGGCCACCTGATCCCCGATTCCGGCCTCCGAATCGTACTTCTTCGCCCGGGCGGGGGTTATCTCCAGGTGCGCCCTGTCCGGGTCCACCTTCTCCACCACTGTCTTGAGGGCCTGGATCTTGATGTCTCCGGAGTCCTGGTCCCAGGTCACCTTGATCTCCTGCGGCGTGCCGTACTCCTTCTCGGTGGCCCGCTCCAGCCCGCGATGCAGGCTGTTCAGCAGGATCTCCCGGTTCACGCCCTTCTCGCGCACCAGCCTGGCCAGCGCGTCTATTCTCTCGAAATCAACCACTTCCGTCTCCCCGTGTCTCCTTGCATGTCCTCAGGGCCTCTCCGGCGCCGAACGCGGCACCGGGGGCTAGATCACCTCTTTTGCCTTCCGTATGAGATCTGTGGGCACGATGCGGCCGTCGGGAAAGGAAAGGCAGGTGCCGTCGTAATCGGCCAGCTCCGCTTCGAAAACCTCGCCGTCGTCCAGCTCCACGCGCAGCACCCTGCCCACGGTTCTTCTCCAGTCCACCGGAGTGGTCAGCTCCCTGCCTATTCCGGGAGAGCTCACCTCCAGCAGGTAGGGCTCGCTCTCCGGTATGCGGGAGTCCAGGAGGTCCTGTACGCGCCGGGACAGATCGGCGCACTCGCCCACCGTAACCCTGCCCGGCCTGTCCACCAGGATCCTCAACAGCCGCCTTCTTTCCGAGCCGGCGGTTACCAGGTCCACCACAAGGAGGTCGGCCTGGTCGGCCAGCTCCTCTATCTCCCCGCGGATGTCCTCCAGCTCCATCTTCCTCTCCCGTCTCGCACTCTGTGGCGCCTTCGCCTTCTTCGGGCTCCGCAGAAGAAGGATTACTCCCTATTCAAAAAATAAAGTGGGGGTGAACCCCACTTTCAGCGGATCGCCAAAGTGTATTCATGCGAATACTATAGCGAAAGAGGCCCCTTGGCAAGTGCCCGGCACCCCGAAAGGAACGGTCGGGTCAGGGCCGGATCTCCGGAGGGCCCTGCCGCGCGGTCTCGGCGTCGGAGAACCAGTTCCGCAGAGCCTCCATGCCGGCCCGGTTGGCCACCGGCACCAGGCCCGCCAGCTCTTCGTCCACCAGCCTGAACCTGCGGCCGAGCCGGTCGCCGTAGCGCTCCCCGCCCAGGGAGTCCGCCAGCCACCGCACCGAAGGGGCCGCCCAGGAGATGAGCGAGTCCACCTGGCCCTGGGTCATGTAGGGGGAGGTCCACATCTGTGTGGACAGGACGGCGTAGGCCAGCTCGATCCTGGCCGCGTGCGCCTCTTCCGCTGCGGGAGATGCGGAGTCGGACGCGGCGCACAGGCTGTCCAGGGCCGCAGGAACCAAGGCCAGCATGCCGCCCTCCAGCCACGGTGTCCGGCCATCCTCCCTCTCCATGCAGAACTCCGGCCCGCCCAGCCCGGCCCAGCGGCGCTCCAGCAGGGCGGCCACGCTGTCTGCGGTGGACCGGGAGAACTCACCCCGGGCCAGCCCGCCGAGACTCGACAGCTCCCGGTCGGCGTAGAGCATGAGAATGCTGCCGGCCCTGACGGGCTCCCACCATCCCGGATCGCCCGCCTTCGCAGACGAGGCCGCAACCAGATCCCCGAACGCCCGGGTCCCCATCCACGTCCGCCCGAGGTGCGCGCTGTTGTGGTACATGAGGAGGGTAAGGTACCCGCTGAGCGCCGACACCCGGTCACCCTGCCCGACCCTGGCCGAAACCACGGAGACCGCCATGCCAGGAATCCGCCCTTCGGGGGGAATGGTGTCCAGCAGGGCTGCCGCCCCCGCCGCGTCGCCTGCGGCCAGCAGGCTGTCGGCCCTCATGGCCAGCCTCTCCCTGGCCGCCACCCTCAGAAGGACCCCCTCCGGGTCGTCCCCCAGTATGTCCACTTCCCGGCTGCTGCAGATCTCCGCCGCCATCCGGGCCAGGGAGTCCGCCCTCCGGGGGTAGCGCTGGGCCAGGAAGGCCACGGTCTGCATTATGTCCCTCCGGTACCCGGGAAGCTTGTCTTCGCGTCCATCCTCCGGGCCGGCGGCGAAGGGAATCCGGTGGGCCAGGTAGATGCGCCACGCCCAGAAGCTGTCCAGAATCGGGCCCAGGTCGTTGACCTGCATGTAGTAGTCGGTCCTGCGGTGGGCGTGGAGCCCGTATGCGTTGTGCATGTAGACCATGGCCGAGTCCAGGTTGTCCAGCCTGGTGTGGACCAGGGCCAGGTTGTTGTGGACCTCGGCGTAGTCGGGGGCCAGCGTCCGAAGATGCCGGTAGGCCTCCAGCGCCCTCTGCGTCATGTCCCGCTCCAGCGCGGTGTCTCTCTCCATGCCCCCGGGCTCCTCGAGAAGCCTGTTCATGGCTGTGCTGTTGGGGCTGGCCACTATGGCCCTGGTGAGGTAGCCGCTGCCCAGGGCGTACCAGCCGCCCAGGTCGGCGGGATTGGCCTCCACGCATCGCTGGCAGTAGTAGACGGCGCTGTCGGCCGATACCCGTCCCTCGTTCCAGCGGTCCATGGCCCGGGAGGCCAGGGTGGGATTCCCGGTGGCCAGCCATCTGGAGGCCATGCCGGTGGCCTGGCTCATGGCGGGCTCCGCCCGGGCGAGGTGCACGTTCTTCGCCCGGAAGAGGAGCCTGCCGGCGCTCATGCCGCCGATGTAGATGGGCACCGACACCACCAGCAGGGCCGCAGGGACCAGCGCCGCAAGCGACGCCGGCCGGGGCACCCTTCGCCAGGTGACGGAGCCCTCCCGGCCGCAGATCATGGCCATGCCCGCCAGCAGGGCCAGCACCATGGCGGAGGGGGCCCACCTGACCGCCACGGAGACCAGCGCCTCGCCGCCCAGACCCAGCATCGCCGCGACGATTCCCACGGTCATGGCATCCACGCCTCCCGCGCGCCTGCGGCGGACCATGAGCGATGCGGCCAGGCCCGCCCACAGAATGGCCCCCAGCAGACCCGTGTCCAGCAGCATCTCCAGGTACTCGCAGTGGGCGTGCAGGGTGTTGTGGCTGACCCCCATCAGGCGGTAGGCGGGACTCCTGTACGCCGGGAACACCTTCTGGAAGCTCCCCGGCCCCCATCCGAGGATGGGCCGGTCCAGGAAGGCGCGGAAGGCCCCGCTCCAGATGACCCGCCTGACAGTCAGGGTTCCGCCATCGCCCCCGGCCAGCTCCCCGAAGCGGTCCTGCATGGGCAGGTATACCACCAGCAGCCCCAGAACCAGCAGCAGGCCCAGGAGGATCATGGCCCTCCGCCCCGCCCGCCGGGCCCGGAGCACCGCAAGGGCCAGAAGGCCGGCGCCCAGACCCATCAGGCTCCCCCGGGTGCCGCTGGCAACTATGGCCAGCCCCGAGACCGTCACCGCAGCGGCGGAGGCCGGTATCAGCAGCGCCGGCGGGAGCCTGCGGTAGATCATGTATCCCAGGGCCACCATGGGCAGCACCGCCGCCAGGCTTCCCATGAGGTTGGGATTGCCCAGCGACCCGGAGACCCTGCCGGACCTGGCCAGAGCCCGGTCCCAGCTGAACAGCTGCACCCCCTGCCACTGCAGCAGGGCGTAGAGGCAGACCAGCCCGCCGGCGGCCAGGAGCACCAGAACCAGCCGGTCCCGCACCCATCTGTCCCCCAGGAGGGCGAGAGCCAGTGCAATGGCTGACAGGGCCAGAAGCGAGGCGGAGTTGAAGGGGGTGTTAACCGATCCCCCGCCGGCCAGCATGTGCGCCGGTCCCATGACCAGTATGGCCGCCAGGAGGACGAGCTGGACCGTCCCCAGCCTCGGCGCCACCCGCAGCCTGCCGGCAAGGCCCAGCACGGCCACCGACAGGCAGATGGCCAGAGCGCCCAGGATGTAGGCCGTCTCCTTGATCAGTATGCTGCTTCTGCTGTTGGTCTGCAGGCCGAACAGCACCGCCAGCAGGGTCAGCGACAGACACACCAGCAGGACCCACCGCTGCGCGGACGATGGGGCCCGTGCGGGATCAGGCCCGCTCATCGCCGCCTCCGACCGCTTCCGCCTTGTGGATGAAGTAGGAGATGACTCCCACCACCGCCGCGGCGTGGATGAAGACCAGAACCGCCTGGTAGGGCTTGAGCGTGGGAAGCAGCATGGCCAGCGTGCCCATCATGACGCCGATCACGTAGAGCATGTTCACCGCCGCCAGGGGGCTGAAGCCTATGCGCATCAGCCTGTGGGCCAGATGGTTCCGGTCCCCCTTCAGCAGCGGCTCGCCGCGCTTCCATCTGTACAGCAGGACCATGGCCGTGTCCACCAGCGGCACCGCCAGGATCAGCAGCGGGGTGAGCACCGCCAGCTCCCGTATCCCCCCCATGGGGGTGTAGACTCCCAGCACGGCTATCAGGCCCAGCATGAAGCCCAGGAGGTTGCTGCCGCTGTCCCCCATGAATATGGAGGCGGGATTGCGGTTGTACACCAGAAAGCCCAGGCAGGCCCCGGTGATTGCCGCGGCTATGAAGGCCACCGCGTAGTTGGCCACCAGCACGTTGCTCACCGCCAGGAAACCGCTGGCGATGGCGGCGATGCCGGACGCCAGGCCGTCGGCGTGGTCCAGCAGGTTCATGGAGTTGGTCATCAGCACCAGCCAGAAGATGGTGAGGGGGGCCGCCAGCAGGGTCCAGCTGCCCTCCAGAAAGAGCCTCACCTGCGCCCCCTGCACCAGGAAGTAGGCACCCACCAGCAGGGCGGCGAGGGTGTGCAGAACCAGCTTCCAGACGGGGCTCAGGTCCAGCACGTCGTCCAGCAGGCCGGTGAGGCACATCAGCAGGCCGCCCCCCAGGACCATGTAGCCCAGGGACTCCCAGTTCAGAGGCGTATCGGCCACGGGGCCCTCGGAGAGACCGGGCCACAGGGCCAGGCCCAGCCCTATGGTGACCCCGAAGGAGACGAAGAGGGCCAGGCCACCCAGAAGCGGCGTAGCCAGGCGGTGACGCTTCCTGCCGCGGGGCCGGTCCATCATGCCGGTGCGGATGGAGAGCCTCCGGGCCAGGGGAGTCACCAGCACGGCCACGATCAGGGCTATGAGAAAGGCGTACGCGACGAATATCATGCCCCGACTCCCACCCTCCTGGCGGTATCGGGGTCGAAAAGGTGGCAGCGGGGGATCCGCAGCGCCGCCCGGACGCTGTCCCCGGGACTCACCCGGACGTCCGGCTCGATCCTGGCCACCAGCTCCACGTCCCCTGTGCGCATGTAGACTATCTTCTCGTTGCCCAGGGTCTCCACCACCTCCACCTCCGCCGGCAGGGGTCCGTCCTCCTCCAGGTCCACGTCCTCGGGCCTCACCCCCAGGGTCATCCTGCCCGGTCCCGGCGCGTCGGGAAAGGTCCCCACCCGGGCGCCCCCGTCGGTGGAAGCCGAGCCCCGGGAGTCCAGCTCCACTCCGAGAAAGTTCATGGCCGGGCTGCCGATGAAGCCGGCCACGAAAACGTTGTCGGGGCGGTCGTAGAGGCTCAGCGGGGTGTCCACCTGCTGCACCACGCCGTCCTTGAGGACCACGATCCTGTCCCCCAGCGTCATGGCCTCGGCCTGGTCGTGGGTGACGTAGAGCATGGTGGTTCCCAGCTTCTGGTGTATGCGGCTGAGCTCGCTCCTCATCTGCACCCGCAGCTTGGCGTCGAGGTTGGACAGCGGTTCGTCGAACAGGAAGGCCGCGGGGTGACGGACGATGGCCCGGCCCACGGCCACCCGCTGCCTCTGACCCCCCGACAGAGCCCTGGGCCTGCGGTCCAGGTAGGGCTCCAGTCCCAGTATGTCGGCCGCCTCCCTGACAAAGCGGTCGATCCTATCATCCGGCGTCTTCCTCATCTTCAGGCCGAAGGCCATGTTGTCGTACACCGTCATGTGCGGGTAGAGGGCGTAGTTCTGGAAGACCATGGCTATGTCCCGGTCCTGGGGCCTGACCCCGGTTACGTCCTCGCTGCCTATGAACACCCTGCCCTCGGTGGGAGTCTCCAGTCCCGCCAGTATGCGCAGGGTGGTGGACTTGCCGCACCCGCTGGGGCCCACCAGAACCAGGAACTCCCCCTCCTCCACTTCCAGATGGAAGTCGGAGAGCGCCACCACGTCCCCGTCGAATACCTTGCTGACACCTCTGAAGCTTACCTTGGCCAAAAGCGCTCACCTCTCAGCGACGTTCTGCCGCGGCTACTCGTCTGTCACCAGGACGGAGACCCGACGGTCTCCGAAGAAGGCGGTCTCGGGGTTTCGGGGATCGGGGATCCACAGCGAGCCGTCCACGACGAAGGCGTACCTGTACCTCCCCCTGCCCGGCCGCGGGCTGGCCGTCCACCAGCCGTCCCCCTCCCGCTCCATGAGACCCGCATCGGGGTCCAGGACGCCGCCGGGAACCAGGGTACCGCCCCAGTCGTTCCAGTCCCCCACCACCTGCACCTTTGCCGCCCCGGGCCGGTAGAGCCGCAGAACGGCCCCGTCCTCCGGCCGGCCGGCGGGGGTCAGGGCGGCACAGGATACCAGGAGCAGGATTGCGGCGAAGACGGCCGCTCCGGCGTACCTCACTGCATCACCTCCGCCACCAGGTCGACTCCCATGGATACCTCTCCGTCCTCCCACAGCAGCGACAGCCCTCCGGATACCGCACCCGCAGCCACCCGGGCGGCCAGCTCGCCTGCCGGGTCGATGCTGCCCGAAGGCGACCCGGAGAGCTCCATGGTCCCGTGAACGTCGGGCCGCGGCGTGTAGGAGGCCCTGCCGGCCACCCTCAGGCTGTCGCCCACCAGGTGAAGGCCCGCACCCGCTCCCGCCAGGGGCCTTCTCAGGTCGGCGTCCAGACGGACTGCAGCGTCTCCCTGCTCGGGGACACCCGCCCGGAGCGTGTACTCGATGTCGGCCTCGCTGAGCATGTAGGCGCCCAGGCCCGCCGAGTCCTGTACAATATCCTCGAAACCGATCCTGCCGTAGGCCCATGCCGAGACCGACCGCTGCAGGGAGCGCATGGACAGCCTCAGCCCCGCCGACCTCTGGCCGGGCTGCATGCCGCCGGTTCCGGGCAGTAGGCCGTCGCCCGCCAGGTGGGCCTCCGGGACCACCTCCAGCCGGAGATCCAGCGAGGGCCTCAGCCCCATTCCCCGAAGCTGCATCCCGGCCGCCCACCCCTCATCGCTGTTCCTGCTGCGCAGCAGGTAGGCCCAGGGGGCGACCCTGCGGACCGACAGCCAGCCCTCCAGGGCATCGTACTCCAGGCTGCCGCCCGCGTGGTGCCTGGTGTACCTGTAGGCCCGGAAGGTGCCCAGTCCGGCCCATGGAGCCCGGACCATGGCGTAGGATGCGGTGTCTCCGGAGAAGGGACGGTAGACCGAGTAGGATCCCCGGAAGCCCAGAAATCCCCCGGCGGTCAGCGACATGCCCGAGAGGGAGTCGGCTTCGGTGTCGGTGAGGTCGAGCCAGGGACGTCCCAGACCCGGAAGGAACGGCTGGCGGCACCCGTGAAAGACCTCTCCGCCCAGCCAGGGGGTCCCGGGCAGCCTGGCCGTGATCAGAAGCCGGTCCATCCCCGTCTCCAGGCTGTCGCCGCTTACGGAAGGCTCGGCCAGCGCCGAGAGCCCGTCGCCCCAGCGCGCCTCCAGGCGCAGCCTGGTCCTGTGCTCCCAGTCGTCGAGACGCAGCTCGCCTCCGTTCACGTCCGAGGAGGCCCTTCCGTACACCAGCCCGCCTACGTGGACGTCGGGGCCGGAGCTGTCGGGCTGCGCCGCCAGCAGGCCCAGGACCAGGACGGCTACCATGATGCCTCCCCCATCTTCAGCCACAGGCCCGCGGAATGGGACGCGGACGCATCGGTGAGCCTGAGGCCGTAGTCGGCCGTGATCCGGCCTGCGGACGCCGAGAGACCGCAGCCCCAGAAGCTCCCGTCGGTTCCGGCCATCACCGTCAGCAGGTCCGAGACCTTGAGGTCCGCGCCCACCGAAGCACCGTCTCCGCCGAATCCGAGATGGCCCCGCAGCTCCCGGCCGAATATGTAGGTGCACGAAGCCCCCACCCCGCCGTAGGAGTCCCCGGACCGCAGGGAGTCCGGGCCCCAGGCGGCAACCCTGGAGGGCCTTGCTCCCAGCCCGATGCAGAAGGTGGGAAAGAAGGCCACCTGCGCCGAGCCGGACACGAGCACCTCCCCCCCCGCGCCGTCGCCTTCGGACATCCTCCTGGTTGCCAGGGCCGCCCCTACGGAGACCGAGGGGCCGAAGAAACCCTCCATGAACGAGACGGGATCGCCGGTGAGCAGCAGGGCCGCCGCCACCCGGCCGCCGAGGGTGTCGGCCTGCCCCCCCGAGCCTCCCAGGACCGCTCCCGCGTAGAGCGAACCCGCCGGACCCACCGCCGCCAGCGTTCCGGAGAGGTCCTCCGTCCAGTCGGCTTCGGACTCCAGGTTGCCCACCGAGCCGAAGGCTCCCACCTCCCATACCTCGGCCCGCACCAGGCAGGCCGGTGCCTTCATCCAGGCGCCGGGGTCGTCGGCCCAGGAGTAGGGGGACACCCCCATGGCATGCCGGGACGGTACCGCGGGCGACGCAAGAAGCGAAATTAACAGTCCGGTCTGGATTACAGCCATCAGAGCCTCTCCAGGAGCTCCTCGGCGGTCAGGTCTCCGAAGCCTCCGCCATCGAAGCAGACCTTCAGCTCCCCGTCGGCCACCGCCGGGATAGTTCGCCTGAGCCTCTCCAGGGCGATGGTTGCCTGCTCCCGGCTGGTCTCGGGCATAAGCGCTACAAGATCTCCGTTGGAGAGCCTGCAGAGATGGTCGGAGAGCCTGAGGTTGATCATCAGGTCCAGCGCCAGGTCCCTGAGCGCTGTCTTGTCATCACCCGGCCATGTGAACCTCATGACGCTGAAGTTGGAGTTGTAGCGATGCGACCAGGCGACGAGAAAGCGGATGAGGTGTCTGGCGGCAACTGCGTCACCAAGCCTGAACACGCTGTCGCCCATTATTTTGACAGCCCTGTAGACCAGCTCCTCTCTGCCCGTCGGGTAGAACACGACGTCGCTTACTCCGCAGTCTCTGGCCTTCTCGGCCTCCTCCATCGAGCCGACAAGCCCCAGAAAGGGCTGGAAGTACTCTCCACGATGGTTCACAAGACCGCAGACCGAACGTATGGAGTCGATTCCATGGGCCACCAGAAGCGAGGGCATGGGCTCCGCTTCCTCCGGTGGTCCGGCCGCCGCGTCCTCCCCGCCGGCACCCTGTATCATCGATACTATGTCCCTGGTAACCCCGGGATCATCTCCGATCACCCGTATCATGCTTCTATCACCGGCCTCCCTTCCGATCGGGCAGCACTACAGTGTAGGAATGCACATCGCTGGAGACCGCGCTCACCAGAATCCTTCCCTCCGGCTCCGATTCCAGCGGCATCGACCTTATGTGCCCGTCGGGCGGGGGCTCCATGGGGTCCCCGTCGTCCCGGTTGGTGAGATGCAGTCCTATGTAGCTGCCCGGGCTGAGGTCGTGCATGGGCCGCTCCAGCTGCAGACGACCCAGGACCAGCTTCAGGCCCATGCGTCCGAAGCCCTGCGGCGGGGTCCTGCCTATCCGCCGGAAGGCCTCCAGAATGCTCATGTCCGTCTCCACCCGGGAGATGCCGTCTTCGTCATCCTCTTCTTCGATACGCAGCTCCACCGGCTGGCCCAGGGCTCTCTCCAGCTCCCCGGCCGCCTGCCGGGCCACCTGCGTCAGGCTGAGGCCTGACCCGTCCCCGGGAGTGCCGCCTTCCATGCATCCCACCAGAACCAGGGCTCCATCGGAGTGGGCGATCATGGTGGCCGAGGCCTCTATTCCTCCCAGCCTTATGGCTCTGGCGGAAGCGGAGTCTCCCGGGCTCTCCAGAAGCCGCAGGGCATCGGTAACCGACTGGCGGGAACCGGGCTCGAACAGCTCGGCCAGAGGCACCTGCCTCTTCACGGCCAGGGCCGCCTTCCTGCCGGGCCCCCTGCGGGGCGCCAGCCAGGACAGCACCTTGTGGCCGCGGTCCAGCCGCAGCAGAAGGACGTCCTGCCAGGCGGGAGCGATGTAGTAGTCCGGGGCCAGCTGAGCCACGCCGCCGTCCCCTCCCGGGGAGCTGCGCTCGGAGGCCTCGTCGGGGCAGTAGAGCACGCTTCCGGACCTGTAGCCTTCCGACCCCCGCACGGCGGTTGCCACCACCCTGACACTGGCAGAGCCGCTCTCCACCTGTCCGGTGGCCGGGCCGGAGCCTGCGGTGGCCAGCGGCGCCGGACAGCCCCGGCAGGGCTTCACCCGCGACCGCAGGACACGGTAGCACAGCCTGCCCACCATCTCATGGGTGTTGACCCCAGCCTTCTGGGCGGCCCCCCGGCTGGCCCACATGATGCGGTAGTCGCCGTCGATTCCCAGGACGGGGGCGTCCAGGCACGAGAGCAGCGCCCTTCTGCGCTCCTCGCTCTCGAAGAGCGACCGCTTGAGGTCGCTGACCTCGGAGTTGTCCAGGAGGCACAGCAGCTTCATGCCCCCCTCCAGGCAGGTGGCGCGGATGGTCACCGGGGTGTAGACGGCTCCCGGAAGGGCCAGCTCCCTCTCGAAGGACCGGATGTCCCCGGGGGCCAGCCGGTCCAGTGCCGGAAGCAGGCTGGACCGGGAGCGGAGGTCCACCGGAATCACCTGCTCCAGGCGCTTGCCCGCCACGTCGTCTGCGGAGGAGGCCCCCAGGAAGCGGATGGCCTCGGCATTGGCCAGGGTTACCCTGCCCTCCCGGACCACCAGCATGCCTATGGGGGAGTCCCGAAAGATGGGGCCGGACGCATCCTCGTTCATCAGTAGGCCCCCCTGCCCTTGAGAATGATAAGCACGGTTCGCAGCAATATAGCAAAATCCAGCATCAGCGACTGGTTGCGGATATAGTAGAAATCGTACTCGATGTTCTCGTGCAGCGGCAAGTCCTTCCTGCCCATTATCTGCCACAGACCGGTAATTCCCGGCCTGACGTCCAGCCTGCGCAGCTGCCATCGGTTGTACTTGTCCACGATGAAGGGCATCTCCGGCCGGGGGCCCACCAGGCTCATCTCCCCCCGGAAGACATTGACCAGCTGGGGAAGCTCGTCCAGGCTTGTCCTGCGCAGGAAGCCGCCCACCGCAGTCACCCTGGGGTCGTCCTTCTCCATGGGCGCCACCTCGTACTCGTCGGCGTCCGGCACCATGGTCCTGAACTTCAGCAGGGTGAACTCCTTGCCCGCCAGGCCCACCCTCCTCTGCCGGAAGATGGGCGAGCCCTCCGCCGTTATCCGCAGCAGTACCCAGACCAGGGCGAACAGGGGAGCCAGTACCGCCAGAAGCAGAAGGGAGACCACCAAGTCTATGGTTCGCTTGAGGAAGCGGTACAGGAAGCCGGGCTTCCCGTAGCCTATCTCCACTATCGGCAGGCGGGCCATGTCGTCGAGGCTGGTGGTGCCGGTGGCTATCTCGAAGAGGTCGGTGACCATGCGGTAGTGGATGTCGCGGCCCTTAACCGAGCTGATCAGGTCCAGCACCCGCGAGCGGTCCAGGTTGGGTGAGGCGAAGAAGACCTCGTCCACCTTGAGGCTCACCGCCAGCCTGCGCAGCTCGCTGACCCTCCCCAGGACCTCCGCCCCGTGGAAGGCCTCTCCCTGGATCTCCGGGTCGTCGGTGAGCACCCCCACCAGCTCCGGAGGGGGAGCGGGGAGCTGCTGCAGCGTCTTCAGTACCCTCGCGGCCACCTCCCCGCTTCCCACCACCAGGATCCTGGGCACCGAGCGTATGGGCGCCAGCCTCTCGGCCAGCCACCTGGCCGGGGCCCGAAGGAGCAGCGACATGGGCACCGACGTGAACACGAACATGAAGAGCATCAGGCGGGAGTAGTCCCTCTTGACCAGGTAGCTGGCCGCCATCATGGACACCGCCAGCGCGAAGGCGGCCTTCAAGAGCCTCTGTATCCGCTCCATGCCCGTTGTGGACCGCATGGGGCGGTAGAGGCCGTTGCGGCCCCAGCAGACCATCCACAGAACGGCCACCACGGGCAGGGCGAGAAGGTAGTCGGCGAACACGTGGTGGAAGGCCGGCAGGGGGCCGGCCAGGGCCCCGGTGCGCAGCCACCACGTGAGCAGGAAGGCCAGGGGTATGGCCAGCAGGTCGGCTGCGGCCAGGAACACTATCAGCACGCGGTCGGACTTCCTTACCGGCGCCAGCATGCCGCCTCCCTGAAAGCGCCGGCGGCCAGACCGCCGGCCAGGGCGAAGGCCCGGACGGCGCAGAAGACGGGCACCAGCGGGGCCACCGGGGGATCGTGGCGGAGGGCTCTGAGAAAGAGGGGCAGAGAGGTGAGGGCCCACAGGCCCGCATAGGCCGCCACGGTGGCCGCCGGGGCGAGAGCGGCCGACAGAGCCGCCATCGGCAGCGCAGCCGCCATCAGTATCTGAGCCCGCATCGCCAGGGGCGTGTAGCCGTCTCCGGAGGCCCGGGAGGGAAACCTCCTCAGCACCCGCGCCCTCCAGCGGCCGCGGGAGAACTTCAGCCTGGCGTAGTCGCCCCAGGTGGGCGGATGGGCATGCGCCACCCGGGCCAGGGGGGCGAAGACCATGGAGAAGCCGGCCTCCGCCAGCCGGTAGCTCAGGTCCACGTCCTCGTGGTCGGGCACCGGAAAGCCCTCGTCGAATCCCCCCACCCTCTCCAGGGCCTCCCGGCGGTAGCCGGCGGAGTAGGTGTCGACAATGTCTATGGTTTCCCCCCTGCTGAGCAAGGCGTAGCGCTCCTCGAACTCCACCTGGGCCAGCCGCTGGACGACCCTGTCGCCGCCGTGGCTGTAGACCCCCTTGGCGGCGTCGGCCCCTTCCTGCAGCGACTCCATCATCCGCTGGGCCCAGTCCGGCTCGGGGAGGCAGTCCGCATCGGTGAATAGAATAATCCCCGCCGCCGCCGACCTCCACCCCCTGTTCCTGGCCGCCGCCGGTCCGCCGTGGGGCCCCTCCACAACCAGGTCCGCCAGCTCCGCCGCCGGGGAGCCGCCCCTGCCGTCCAGAGAGAGCACCAGCTGCAGGCCGCCCCGGACGGTCTGTCCGTTCAGCGCCCGGAGGCACTCCCGGGCCGCGGCGTTCCCCGGAAGCGCGGGCACCACCACCGACGCGGCAGGCACCGGCC
This sequence comes from Candidatus Fermentibacteraceae bacterium, assembly GCA_041686025.1. Lineage (GTDB taxonomy): Bacteria > Fermentibacterota > Fermentibacteria > Fermentibacterales > JCC-6 > JAWLEP01. Next base: position 11,590 of record JAWLEP010000020.1, on the reverse strand, counting down.
CGGTCACCCTCGCGCCCTGCGCCTGCGGACCAGGTGGCGCCAGAACGTCCCGAAGGCCTTCAGCGTCCGGTGCCTCTCGTCGGAGTCGCGAAGGCTGGCCAGCAGCTTGCGCAGAATGTAGCGCGGCCGGAGGTAGAAGCGCCGCCGGGCGTAGTCACAGAACTCCACCAGCTCCGCAGCCGACAGCTCACCCGTGCGCACCACGCAGCTGTGCAGACCCTCCGCGTCCAGCCAGTCCCGCCATGTGGAGGGTATGAGGTTGCCGTCCTCCCGGGCCTCGCGGTAGGCGCGGGTGCCCGGGTAGACCATCAGGGGGTAGAACTGCGCGGTGTCGGGGTCCAGCTCCAGGGCCAGCTCCAGCGTCTGGCGCATGGTCTCGCGGGTCTCCCCGCGGATGCCCACCATGAAGCAGCCGTGAACGAGCACCCCCGCCCGCCTGGCGTCCCGGGCGAAGCGGCGCATGGTCCCGGGGTCTATGCCCTTGCCCATGTTCCGCAGCTGCCCGGGGCTTCCGCTCTCGAAACCCACGCAGACGGTCCTCAGGCCGGCCTCGCGGCAGGCGCGGAGGGTCTCGTAGTCCACGTCCGCGCGCATGTTGGCCGTCCAGGAGACCTCCACTCCCCGCCGGAGCATCTCCGCGGCCAGCCTGCGCAGCCGCTCCCTGTCGGCGGAGATGGTGTCGTCCTCGAAGAAGACGGCCCGCACCTGCGGCAGGTTCTCCTGGACCCAGAGCACCTCCCCCACGATGTCCTCCACCGAGCGCCGGCGGAGCCGCCTTCCGGTGAGGGTCTGGGGGAAGACGCAGAAGCTGCAGCCGAAGGGGCAGCCCCGCCCGCCCATTATCATCACCTGCGGGTGAAGGGCGTTGGGGTTGTTGTAGCGCTCGATGGGCAGGTGGCGGGCGTAGACCCGGCTCACCCAGGGCAGGGAGTCCGGGTCCTCCACCAGCTCCCCGGGACCGGTTAGCACCGTCTCCTCACCCTCCCTGAGGCAGAGGCCCGGCACGTTCCTAAGGCTGCTGCCGGACTGAATGGCCTCGCAGACCCCCAGCAGCGGCATCTCGTACTCGCCGGTCACCACCCCCGAGAACCTCTTCCCCAGCTGCACGGTCGCCTCCGGCAGGGCCGCGGGGTGGGTCCCCACCAGCAGCACCTCCTCCGCCACGGCGGCCAGGCTGTCGGCCATGGCGGCGTCGGAGCAGATGGAGGGGGTGGAGGTCTCCACCACCGCCAGGTCCGGGGCGAATTTCCGGGCCCTGTCCATGACCGCCTCCCGATCCAGCTCCGCAGCCGGCGCGTCCAGCAGCAGCACCTCGTGGCCCGCCTGCTCCAGGGCTCCCGCGGCGTAGGAGAGCCAGATGGGGTAGTAGAGCGTCCCGCTGCGGGTAACCGCCGGGCTGCGCTGGCCCCTGCTGTAGCCCGGCAGGAAGGGGGGGTTGAGCATCAGGACCCTCATTCTCCGCTACCTCCGCCGAGGATCGGGGCCAGGGCCTCCAGAACCATGTCCGCGGTGATCATCTCCATGCAGCCGCCCCCCCGGGGGCAGCCGGGGAAGGGCATGTTGGCGTAGCAGGGCGCACACTCCGCAGCCGACAGCACCGGCCGCACCAGGCCAGGCGCGTAGAGGCAGTCGGGTGCGGTGGGCCCGAACATCACCACAGCGCCGGCCCCCACCGCCGTGGCCAGGTGGGCGGGCCCGCTGTCCACCCCCAGGAACCTGCCGGCCGCCGCCGTCAGGGCGGCGGTCTCGCCCCATCCGGTGGTCCCCGTGAGGTTCAGGACCCCCGGGGCCTCGGCCTCCACCCGTGAGGCGGCCCCGGCGTCCCGCGGCCCTCCCAGCAGCACCACCCGGATTCCACGGTCCATCACCGCGCGGCAAACCCCGGCGAACCGGCCCGGGGCCCAGCGCTTCTCGGCCACGCTGTCGCGGGGGTTGTCGCCTCCCCCGGGGGCCACGGCCAGCCAATCGCCGCCCCCCAGCCTCTTCCGGGCCCGCTCCATCTCCCCGGGGGCCAGGGGAAAGCGGGGGGTCAGGGAGTCCGGCTCCACTCCCGCCATTCGCCCGAAGGCGGCGGAGGCCAGCTCCCCCTCCCGCTGCGGAAAGACCGTCTCCCAGTCCCCCAGCGGCTCATCCCCGCCGCTGCGCATGGCGGCCCCGGTGAGGAACCGCAGCCACCTCCTCACCGCCGGCGACCGGCCCAGGTAGACCACCCGGTGGAAGCCGCGGAAGCTCGCCCGCGCCCGCAGGGTCCATGCCGCCAGGTGCAGCGCGCCCAGGGGGCCCTGCGGAGGGGAGGGCGCGGTCCGCACCGCTGCGAGGCCCGGCATCCGCTCCCACACCGGAAGCGAGGAGGGTCCGGCCAGTACCGTAACACTGTGCCCGGCCTCCACCAGGCCGGCGGCGGCCGGGGTGGACAGCAGCGCGTCCCCGAAGGCGTGGGTCTTCACCAGCAGGGTCCGGGTCAATGCTCCCGCCTTCCGGCCCGCAGCCGTCGCCAGGCGTGGGCCAGGCCCATGGTGGCCAGCACCATCAGCGGGAAGTCGATGGCCACCCTGTGGGGCGTCCCGGAGATGGTGATCAGGTGCATCAGGGCGTATCCCCACACGGAGGTGGCCAGGTAGAAGCCGCCGGGGCCGCGCCGGAGGGCGGCCAGTATCGACCCCGCCCCGGCGAACACCGTCACCCAGAAGAACCCCAGTAGCCCGGCCAGAACGTAGACGGGCGAGAATACGTTCAGCGGGAAGGGCTTGAAGAACTCGGCGAACCGCAGCAGCATGGTGTGCAGGTAGTAGACGGGGTTCCGGCCGATGAACCGGGTCATCCTGCTGTAGAGAACGCTGTCCCTGTACCATTCGCTCTCTTCGGTGAACTCCGGGAACTCCGCCAGCCGGCGGGACTCCACCCTGTCGATCCAGTAGCTTCTGGTGGGGCCGTAGAGGGTCCTGGCCCCCCTGGTCTCGTCCTGGAAATGGTCGGTGAGAGGCCGGCCGGCCGCCTCCCACAGCTGCACCCCCCCCTGCGTGGGCAGCAGGATCGCCCTGCCCGAGACCCTGTGGTTCCTGGCCATCCAGGGGACCATGGCGGCGAAGAAGACCCCCAGGACCACCGCCGAGCCGGCTATGGACCTCCCAGAGAGCCGGCCGGCGGCCAGGACCACCGGAACCGTCCACAGGAAGACGGGCAGGGCGGCGGGGCGCACGTAGAAGGCCGCGGCCCACACCAGGCCGGCGGCCAGGCCCTCCTTCCATCCCGGCCTGCGGATCAGGCGCAGCGAGAGCAGCAGCCCGCCGATGAACAGAAGGCTGAACAGCGCCTGGGTGGCGGGAATGGCCTCGTAGTACAGCTCGAAGGGGTCCAGGGCGATGAAGAGCCCGGCCAGGGCGTACCGCCTGCCGGAGAGGAAGCGGCGGGCCAGGGCCAGGCCCAGGGCCACGGTGACCATTCCCAGCAGGAGCTGGACCAGCCTCACCGCCAGGTGGCTCCCCACCCCGAACACGGCGTACACCCCGCAGAGGAAGACCGGATACCCCGGCACCAGGAAGGTGGTGGGCCTCTCCGGCCTCAGGACCCCGTAGAAGCCGTCCACCTCCCGGTAGAACTCGAACGTCCTCTCCAGCAGGGGGTTGCTGCGCTCCGGAGGGATGTCGGGATAGAGCATCTCCCGGGGAATGGAGAAGCCCTCGCCCTCCATCATCCTGCCCGCCAGGGCCGCCTGCATCCTCCCCTCCCCCAGAAGGAACACGCCCCGGGCGGCAAGGAGGCCCACGAACACCCTGGCCAGCAGGGCCAGCAGCAGCAGCGCCCGGGTCAGCCTCTGTTGCGACGTGACCATTGCCCGTACCAATCTGATGTGAGAAGTGAGAGCTCCTCCGGCTGTCCCCCGCTCCATACCGGCCTCAGCGCCGGGTGCATCACCAGCTCCACCTCGTCGTCGCCGGACAGCCCCGCAGAGTCCAGGAGCCGCTCGGCCCTCTGCAGGTAGCGCTTTCCCACCCGGCCGCTGCGGCCGAAGCCCAGCATCAGCGAGGTGGCCGCCAGGCCCCTTGCCCGGGCCCCTTCGGCCAGCCGCCTGCCCAGACGGCGCAGGTAGAGGCCCCGCAGGCCCCCGTCCCCGGGGGGAACCACCGCTGCCCGGACGATGCGGATTCCGTACTCCTCGGCCAGGTCCAGGGCCGCCTCCCGCAGCGGGGGCAGGTGGTGCAGGTGCCTGTGGCCGTCCATCCTGGTGAGCATCAGACCCCGGGAGAGGAGCCGCTCGATCTGCATCCTCCACTCCCTGCGGGCAGCGGGAGCCAGGGAGGAGGCGTAGAGGGTCCAGGAGAGTATGCCGCCGGGAAAGTCGGAATCGGTCAGGAAGGGGGGCTCGACGCAGTTCAGGTGCACGGAGACGGGCAGGCCCGACTCCCCCGCCATGTCGCAGGCCTCCTCCCAGTGCCTGCCGGAGGCCATGACGCTGACGCAGTCCAGGGCCCCGGCCTCCAGGCAGCGGGCCAGGGCACCGTTCACCGCGGGGTCCGCGCCGGCGTCGTCCATGGTGACGGTCACCGTGGCGGAGGCCATCCTATACCCTCCGGGCCTTCAGCAGCGTCCGCCGGAGGTTGCGGGGGCCCAGGACGGTGCGGATGGTGCGCAGGATCCTGGATGGATGGGCGTAGAAGCGCCAGAAAGCCCGCTTCTTCATCCTCTCTATCTCCCGGGGGTCGAAGCCCTCCAGCTCGTATACGGACCGGTGGAAGCAGTCGAACTCCTCGTAGTCCCCCCTGATCAGGTCCTTCGTCTTCTCCCACAGGTAGGTATGGGGGAAGGGGGTGGTGATGTCGAAAACCGCGTCGTCGAAGGGCTCGGAGGAGGCGAAGCGGATGGTGCGCTCCATCTCCTCCCGGGTCTCCCCGGGGGCGCCGAGCATGAAGTAGCCCTGCACGTATACCCCCCGCTCCTTGGCCATCGCCAGGGCCCTGCGTACGCCCTCCACGGTTATGCCCTTGTTGTAGATGTCGTCCAGGACCCGCTGGGAGGCGGACTCCACGCCCATGTTGATCTTGGAGAGGCCGGCCTCCACCATGTGGTCCAGCAGCTCGGGCTGCAGCAGGTCGGCCCGGACGTTGCAGCACCAGCGCAGCCCCGTCTGCCGGGAGAGCATCAGGTCGCAGATCTCGTGCACCCAGCCGGCGTCCACCACGAAGGTGGAGTCCTCGAACATGAAGGCGTCTATGCCGTAGTCCCGCTTCAGCTGCTCCAGCTCGTCGGTTATTCCCTCCGGGGAGCGCTTGCGCATCGTCTTCCCGAAGATCTCGCTGAGGGTGGGCTGGCAGAAGGTACAGGAGAAGGGGCAGCCCCTGGTGGCCATCACGGAGGTCCCCCGAAGCCGCGGGTCCACCCGGTCCATGGAGTACCAGCTGGAGAAGTAGCTCTCCATGTCGAAGATGGAGCGGTCGGGCAGGGGCAGCCGGTCGAGGTCCTCGGCCAGGAGGAGGCCGGGCGTCCTGCGGCAGCCGTCGCCCTCGGGCAGGCATGCCCCGGGGATCCCGGCGGGATCGGCGCCGTCCATCAGAAGGGCCAGGGCCCCCTCGGCCTCCCCGGAGTAGACCAGGTCGGCCCCGGTTCGGGCCATGGTGTCCTCGGGCATCACCGTGGCGTGGGGTCCTCCGCAGACGAGAAATGCCTCCGGCGCCGCCTCCCGCACGATCTCCGCGGCCCTTGCGGCGTCCGCCAGCTGGGGGGTCAGTATGGAGATGCCCACGGTGTCCGGCCGCATCTCCGCAAGCTGGCGGCGCAGTGTACGGAAGGGATGCTTCAGGAAGGACATGTCGCAGGCGGCGGTCTCCCCACCCCTTCGGCGGGCCACGGCGGAGAGCATGGCCAGCCCCAGGGGCGGCTGCCCCGAGGGGTAGCGAGTCTCCGGAAACACCAGCAGTATCCTCCCGGGCCTCCGTCTCACGCCGATTCCCTTCCGTTTCCCCACAGCAACCTCGAGGCCAGCAGAGCGGTTCCCACGATCATAACGGTCTCCACCGGCAACCTGTACCGCACCCCGCCGTGGGCCAGGGAATGGACCAGGGCGTAGGCCACGAAGCAGAGGGCCAGCAGCTGCGCGGTGGGGGTGCGGCGGTGGAGGTAGAGGCCGGCGCTGCCCAGCAGCATCAGGCCGCCGAAGAGCAGCAGCTGGGCCATTCCGGCGGCGCCCCCCGCCGGGGAGGGGTCCATGAAGGCCCCCAGGCGAAGGGGCACCAGCCAGGCCATGAGCACCGGGTTGGAGAGGGCGAAGTCCATGGCCCTGTCCCCCAGGGCCTCGCTGCGGGCCAGCTCTCCGGCGTCGGCGGGAAGGTCGGGGTACTCCAGCAGCCGCCGGTTGACGATGCTCTCCTCCACCCATCCGGGCAGTCCGATCCCCTCCAGCTCCAGGGCCTCCGGATTGCTTCGCATCCAGATGTTCAGCGAGCCCTTGGTGGGCATCAGGACCGGTTCTCCCAGGGCGGAGGCGTTGCGGGCCATCCAGGGGACCATCATCGCCATGAAGGCCACGGCCATCAGGGCCGTCCGGCCCAGCGCCGGGCGGAGGCTCCGGCCGCGCCGGACGCGCCACAGGACCCAGCCGCATAGGAAGGGCAGTATCAGCAGGGCGGTGGCCCGCACCAGGCAGAGCGCGCCCAGGGCCGCTCCCGCTCCCGCCGCCCACCACGGTCTACCCCCGGCCCGGTCGGCCAGCGCCAGCACCACGGCCAGCAGGGATATGTGGACCGCCTCGGTCATGGCGTAGGCCGTGTAGTAGACGAAGGGCGGGTAGAGGGCCCAGAGGAAGGCGGCCAGGTTGGCCGTCCGCTCCCCCCATCTGCCGGCCACCAGCAGCCGCACCGCGAAGGCACCGGCCAGGAAGAAGAGGGTGTTCAGCAGGAAGACCCCGCCGCTCACCGGCCCCAGCAGGGCGAAGGCCAGGGCCAGGAGCACCGGATACCCCGGCTCCACCGCGGCGGTGGGCTCCCCGGCGGGCACCATGCCGAAGACCAGGTTCTCGGTGCCGCTCCAGGACTGGCCCACTACGTTGTCCGGAACCCTGCCGTACTTGGCCGCGGCCTCGTCGGGGGAGAAGGACAGCCCCTCCCCCCCGGCGATCCTGCCGGCAAGCCGGATGTAGAGCTCCTGGTCTCGGGGGGGCGCCGGCAGCGCACCCCCCAGGAAGCCGAAGAATGCCATCCGGGGCAGGATCACGGCCAGGGCCAGCAGGGGGACCCAGAGTCGGGGGCCGCCGCGGTCTACCAGCGCCACTCGGCGTCCACCAGCCTCACCGGCTCGGTACGGCGCGGCCCCAGCAGCTCCAGGGGGAAGTGGTAGTCGAGCCAGTGGTAGTCGCGCCTGCGCACCGGATCGGTGAGGGCCAGCCCCAGCAGGTAGTTTCCCGGCTCGGGCACCTCCAGGCCTATCTCCAGCTCCGCCTCCAGGCTGCCCTCCACCGTCAGCAGGGGGCGGTTGAGCTCCAGGTTGTTCACCCCCACCACGGTCTCCCCGTCGGTGCGGTGTATGGAGAAGCCCCAGACGATGTCCTCCACCCTCTCCCCGCCCCGGGCCCTTATCAGGGCTCTCACCAGCAGCCTCTCCCCCGCCCGGAACCGCCGCCGGGGGGTCCCCGTGGAATCGGTGAGCTCCACCCTGTCGAACCAGACCTCCCGGGAGCCCCACTCCCGCGGGGCCACGCTCCCGTCCTCCGCCCTCCGGCGGCTGGAGCTGGACAGGTACTCCGGCAGCACCTCCCCGGGGCTTCCGTCACGGACCACCTTCCCCCGGTCCAGCCATATCACCCGCCCGCACAGCCGGGAGACCGCCTCCATGTCGTGGGAGACGAAGACGATGGTCCGGCCCGAGCCCCTGTAGCTGTAGATCCTGTCGTAGCAGCGGGACTGGAAGGAGGCGTCCCCCACCGCCAGCACCTCGTCCACCAGCAGTATGTCCGGGTCCACCGAGGTGGCCAGGCTGAAGCCCAGCCGCATGAACATCCCCGACGAGTAGTACTTCACCGGGCTGTCCATGAACCGCTCCAGCTGAGCGAACTCCGCTATCTCCGGCAGCAGCTCCTCCATCCTGGCCCTGCCCAGGCCCAGCAGCGCGCCGTTGAGGTAGACGTTCTCCGCCCCGGTGAGCTCGGGGTGGAACCCCACCCCCAGGTCCAGCAGCGAGGCCGTGCGGCCCACCGACGATACGGTTCCGGACGTGGGCTCGTAGATCCCGGCCAGGAGCTTCAGCGTGGTGGACTTCCCGGCGCCGTTGGGGCCGATGATGGCCACCGACTCCCCGGGGGCCACCGCGAAGGTCAGGCCGTCCAGGGCCCGGAAGGTCTCGCTGCTGCTGCTCCTTCCGAAGAGGTTCATCACCGACTCCATCAGGCTCAGTGTGCGGTCGTGGTATATCCGGTAGTCCAGGGCCACGTCCCGGAACTCCACGGTACCCGGCGCCGCCATCACAGCTCCTTCACAACCACCGGCTCGGCCCTCCGGAACACGGCCGTTCCCACCAGAACGAAGAACAGGGTCCACCCCACCAGGGACAGCCAGGCCCACGCCGGGGGCCATCCGCCCTCGTAGAGGCAGGAGTGGAAGATGGAGAGCAGGCCGGAGAGGGGGTTGAAGCGCACCGCGCTCTCCACCGCGGCCGGCACCAGGCCCTTCCCCAGCGGATAGATGATGGGGGAGGCGTAGAACCATGCCAGCAGCAGGACCTCCACCAGCTGGGCCACGTCCCGGTAGAACACGTTGCCCACCGCCAGGATCATGCCCATGCCGGAGACCATGGCCATCAACATCAGGGTGGCGGGGATCACCAGGAGCAGCGAGGGCCCGGGGTAGTGGCCGAAGGCGATCAGGGCGGCTTCCAGAACGCACAGGGCCAGGGCCAGGTGGACGGAGTTGGCCACCACCTCCGCCACCGGCAGAGTGGTCCGGGGGAAGTAGACGCTCCTTATAAGCCGGGTGTTGTCCAGCAGGGAGCGGGTGGAGGAGTTCAGGGAGGCGCTGAAGAAGTTCCAGGGCAGCAGGCCGGTGAGCAGGAACAGGGAGAAGTGCTCTATCTCCCCGCCGAACCGGATGATCCGGGTGAATACGATGGTGTAGACCACCATGCTGAACAGGGGCTTGAGGAGGAACCAGAAGAAGCCCAGCACCGACCTCTTGTAGCGGACCTTCAGGTCCTTCACCACCAGGCTTCGCAGCAGCAGCCAGGTTCCGGCCGGTGAGGTGGTCATCGCTCCCTCCCCGGGGAGAACCTGGACTCCTCGCCCCGCAGCAGCCGGCGGATGTTGCCCAGGTGCCGGACCACCACCAGCGCGGCCACCAGGCCGCAGACCACGTGGACGGCCAGGTTGTGGCCTCCGGGCATCAGGAGCAGCGACGCGGGCACCAGGGACACCGCGGCGCAGATGGAGGCCAGGGAGACGTACCCCGACAGCGCCAGCACCGCGGCGAAAACCCCCAGCGCCGCCAGCACCGGCCACGTGGCCAGCACCAGGAGGGCCCCCATTGCTGTGGCCACCCCCTTGCCGCCGCGGAAGCCCAGCCAGGGGGTGAGGACGTGGCCCAGCACCGCCAGTACCGCGCAGGCCGCCTGCACCGGCCCGGAGAGGCCCAGGGCCATGGCGGCGGTCACCGGAGCCGCCCCCTTCAGGGCGTCCAGCACCAGCCCGGCCACGCCTGTGCCCGTCCCGCAGGTCCGCAGGAGGTTGGTGGCCCCCACGTTCCCCGAGCCCTTCCTCCTGATGTCCGTGCCCCGCAACCTTCCCAGCAGCCAGGAGAAGGGGATCGACCCCGCCAGGAAGGATCCGGCCAGAACCGCCGCCGACTCCATCAGTGCTTCCGGGCCCTGTAGAGCACCTTGAGGGGCACTCCGTCCATCTCCAGCACCTCCCGGAGGCTGTTCTCAATGTAGCGCCGGTAGTTCTCGGGTATGTCCCCGGGCCGGTTGACGAACACCAGCAGCTTGGGGGGACGGCCGCCCACCTGGGTGGCGTAGAAGAAGCGCACGGGGCGTCCCCTGGGGGCGGGGGGCTGCACCCGCTCCACCGCCTGCCTCAGCTTCTCGTTCACCGTGGAGGTCCTTATGTCGGCCTCCCTGCGGTGGCCCACCCGCAGCACCGTGGGTATCACCTGGTCCATGCCCTTGCCGGTCAGGGCCGAGTGGAACATCACGGGAATCCACCTGGCCGGGGCGAACCGCTCCCTGATGGCCTCCCTCCAGAGGTCCCGGTCCAGGCCCAGGTCCACCTTGTTGACGCCGAAGACCAGCCCCTTGCCCAGCTCCCAGGCCTTTCCCGCGATGCGGAGGTCCTGCTGCGTGGGGTACTCGGCCCCGTCCAGCACCACCAGCACCACGTCGGCAACGCTCATGGACCGCCAGGCCCTCACGGTGCTGTAGTACTCCACGTCCTCCATCCTGCGCGACCTGCGGCGGAGGCCGGCGGTGTCCACCAGGCGGACCCGCCTGCCATCGTGCTCCAGGACCGTGTCGGTGGAGTCGCGGGTGGTCCCGGCCTCCGGGGTGACCAGGCAGCGCTCGCTGCCGCAGAGCCGGTTCACGATGGAGCTCTTGCCCACGTTGGGCCTGCCCACCACGGCCAGGTTCAGCTCCCCCCCGGCGCCGGCGGGCTCCTCCCCTTCCTCCCCGGGAAGCGACTGCACCACGGCGTCCAGCAGGTCTCCCACCCCCCTGCCGTGCAGCGAGCTCACCGGCCAGGGGTCTCCCAGGCCCAGGCTGTAGAAGTCCACCACCAGCTCCTCGCGCCGCTGGTTGTCCACCTTGTTCACCGCCAGGAAGAAGGGCAGCCCCGACCGCCGCACCAGACCCGCCGCCGTCTGGTCGAAGGGGTGGACGCCCTGGGTGACGTCCGTCACCAGCACGACCGCGTCTGCGTCCGCCACCGCCAGGCGCACCTGTCGCTCGATGGAGTCCTGCATGGGGTCCTCCGTGCCCGGGGCCAGGCCACCGGTGTCCACCACGAAGAACGTCCTGCCCCCCCAGACGCAGGTGTCCATGTTGCGGTCTCGCGTGACGCCCGGGGCGTCGTCGACTATGGCGTTTCGTCTTCCTACGAGGCGGTTGAAGAAGGCCGACTTTCCTACGTTGACCCTCCCCACCACCGCCACCGTTGGTATGGTCAAGCGAGCCCCCTCCATCTGTGCGGCAGACCCTCTGCGGGCGCGGCGTCGAATGGGGAATTATACAGAAGCCCGGCCCGGTCTGAAAGGCTCGGCGTCAGCCTCCCCCGGCCCTGCAGGAGGCCATCCGCCCCACTCCGCCACCCTCCTGCAGCATGTACTCCGAGTAGAGGTCGCAGGCCAGGCAGGAATGCACCGGCACCACGCTCACCAGATCGCCCACCCGGAGCCCGGCCCCCGGCGCGCCGACCACGCCGTGCTCCTGGGACAGACGCACCAGCGGCAGCGAGAGGTCCGGCTCGAACGGGGAGGCGGAGTCCGGGGAGGCCAGGGCGCCGTAGACGCGGGTACCGTCTAGTGTCAAGTACTCTTTTGACAAGTGCACGGCCCCGCCGTACAGTACGGCCCGTCCCTCCGCCGGACGGGAGGATATCACCGGGCAGAGGACGGATACG
>JAWLEP010000019.1:0-56694 GCA_041686025.1 Candidatus Fermentibacteraceae bacterium | reverse complement strand
GTCCCGTCGAGCACGGTCATACCGGCCTGGCGGCTGACTATGTCGGCCACGCCGGCCACGGGCATGGTCTCGATGTCCTCACGGCCAACCACGTGCACGGATATGGTGACGTCCCTGAGGATCATGCCCCTCTGGTCGGTGACTGTGATGACCGTGACTCCCGTGGCCTCCGGGTCGAGCTCGAAGTCCATGCGGGTCGTCTGGTCCGTGATCACCTGGACGCCCTGCGCCTCCTTGGCGCCCATACCCACCATGCTGGCCCTGATGGTGTAGGTATCGGGCGGAAGGTTGATGATGTAGTACTCTCCGTTGGCGTCCGTCATGGCACCGAATGACGTGCCGACCACCATAACGGTGGCGCCCACCAGGGGATTGCCGTCCTGGTCGGTGACGCGGCCGGCTATCTTGCCGGTGGTAGCTGCCGTCGCGGAGAACGCGATCAGCAGGACCATGGCGAACGCTATCGCCGTTGCCCTTTTAAACACGCCTTTTCTCCTTTCTCCCCTTTGCTGTAAAGCCGGAACCCTCCGCCGGTTCACTGGTAAGAGACTGTGTCCACAGCCCTTGTCCGATCCGGCGGGAACCACGAATGATCAAAAGCAATTCTGCATTCAACGCAGCTTCAAATGGACTGAGATACCCCTTTCCCAGAGCGCTGCGAAGAGAATAGGTACTACCCTCCGGGCTGTCAAGAACCGCATTCCCGCCCCAATTCGCCCTCACAGACCCAGCACCCTGGGTATGGTGGGCAGCCATTCGAAGAGCAGGAACTGGGTCTGGCCGATCAGCAGGCTGATACGGGCCATTACAGTGTATCCGAAGCTGGCTCCGAAGGCCACCATCAGTATGGTGATGCCGGTGCTGGCCATGCCCCCGGTGAAGCCCTTGTGGGCCTTGGAGAAGAAGAAGTAGACCAGGCCGCAGACCACGCCGGCCACCAGTATCAGGTTGTTCACCAGGCCCACCGTTCCGCCGCCGGTGAGGGGGATGATGGTGTTCTCCACCTGCTTCAGTCCGTTGGTCTGGAAGAAGGTCACCAGCTGCAGGCCCGCTCCCCCGCCCACTATCAGCGCCAGGGGGAGCCTGGAGTACACGGCCAGCTTGGGCACCACCCGCAGCAGCATCAGCATCGCCAGCACGCCGGGGATGATCCACAGCAGGTTGGGGTCGGCGTCTCCGGCCCCCACCAGCCTGTCCCACCAGTTGGGCTTGAGCACGTAGAAGATGGTGTAGACGGCCCAGTAGCCGGCGCTCATTCCCACGAAGAGGTGCTCGGCGAACCGGTAGAAGGGGTTGTCGCGGTAGAGGAAGCTGTAGAGGCAGAGCGTCAGAAGGGCTCCCGCCCAGATCCCCAGTATCTCGATGGTCATCGTCCGCCTCCCTTCGTCCTCTTCTTCCTGCCGGTGGCGAAGAAGGTGATGTTGCCGATCACTATGAACACCATTATCACCAGGTGGGCTATGGACTGCGCCGACATGCCCGCCGCCGCCAGGCCGGGACGCTCAATCAGCGTCTCGTAGTCGGCGGCGCCTCTCAGGCCTCCCAGCAGCCCCTCCATCTGGGGCCTCTCGCCATCCCGCTGCTGCAGGTAGGGGTAGAACTGCGGGGCGCTCACCGCCGTGCAGCCCCCGCCCACGGGTACTCCGAAGCGGTCGCTGGCTATCATCACCCAGGCCGGTATGCCCGGGTCTCCGGCGGAGAGGGTGACCACCAGGTCGAAGTCGCGCAGGGTGCTTACGTCGCTGAGCATCGGGATCTCCCCGTAGGGGACGTTCTCCAGGTCCGTGGGGAACGCGGCTTCGATGGATGTGCCCAGACGGACGATGAGCACCTGCCCCCCGGTCTTGTATCCCATGTTCACCCAGTCCTCGTACTGCTCGGCTCCCAGGCTGTCCGATACGCCGGACAGAATCTCCTGGCCCAGTGTAGCCCCCTGCGGCCACAGCGCCATGGCCACGATGTTCAGATCGCTGCCCAGCATGTGGGCCACCAGAGCCCGGGCCATGGGCTGCAGCTCGGGCTTGGTGGACGGGTCGTAGTCGAAGCTCATCAGTACACGGGAGTCGGCCGGGAGCTGGTCGATGTACTCGTAGAGCTCGTAGCTGGGGCCCTCGCCCACCGGCATCTCCATGGTGAGCTTCAGGGCCAGGGGTACTATCACCGCCAGGGCCATGAGCACGAAGATCACCCGCCGGTCTACGTTGCCTATGCGTTCCAGGAGCTTCTTCATCAGTCAGCACCTCCCAGGTAGCTGCGCTCGATGCCGAAGATCATGCGCAGGGAGGTGGCCACCACGCCCATGGCGGCGCCGATGAGTATCGCCCTCTGCCCGGCCATGTTGGGGAACTGCATGATCCACTCTGCGATCTCGCTGACCAGGTAGGGGTGCGAGCTCTCGGCGGCGCCGGGTATCCAGCGCCATATGATGTCACCTATGGGGACCCGGCCCAGCATCACCAGAAAGGCCGAGGCCAGAAGCAGGGTGGCCCGCCAGTTGGATGCCCGGAAGGCCCGGAAGGCGGCCGAGGCCACGAAGAAGGCCAGCAGGCTGAACATGGTGGCCCCCATGGGCACCACCATCTGGTTGAAGAGGTAGTAGAACGGCGTCTCCTCGGTGACTCCCCACGCCACTCCGCTGACGAACATCGTCAGGAAGCCGACTATGGTCACCGGGCTGTACTGCCAGTGCCTTTTCCGGAGCCGGATCTTCTTTACGTGAACCCGCAGCAGGTTGAGGATGCCCAGGAAGATGGCCGAAGAGGCCACGATGACGTACCAGTCCTGTACCCCGTCTCCCAGCATGGGGAAGGGCTGGTGGGGGATGAAGAACTGCAGGATCATGATCATCCCCGCAACGAACGTTATCGCAAGCGGTACGTATAGTCTCATCCCGCCCTCCTACTCCACGTGGGTGAGCAAGCGGATGAAGTCGGCCACCTCGTTCGCGGGCTCCCAGAAGTCGCCCAGGGTGAAGGCCAGCACTCCGACGATTATCACGGCGATGAAGAACAGCTTGGCCACGTCCTGGCCCTTGAGGCTTCCCAGCAGCTTGGGCTCGCGGGAGAGGTAGGCGCTGGCGGCGAAGAGCTCCTCGCCTATCAGCGTGTAGTCGCAGGCTGCTATGAAGAAGGGCAGCTGGCTGGGCATCGCGGTGCCCGCGATCTGTATGGCCCCCACGCTGCGGCCGGTCTCCGCCAGGATCAGGCTCTCGGCGTAGAACGTCCCCAGCAGGAAGATGGCCGCCGGCCTCTCCCGGACCATTATGCCGTCCACTCCGGCGGCGTAGCCGAACTGGTCGTCTGTGAGGTAGAAGATGTTGTCGGACTGGTAGGCGTCGGGCCTGCCGGCCTCCAGGTAGGACTCCTTCACCACCTCCTGGGAGACGCTGAGCACCACGCTCTTGCTCACCGGCACCAGCAGCGGCGACCCGAACTTGGCCGTCCTGGCCGCCACCCGGCCCAGTATCACCATGCTGGCTATGGTCTGGATGTTGTCCATGTCCATGATGCCGGGTACGTACAGGACGGGCCGGCCCATCTCGGTGGCCCGGCCAACTGCGTCGTCGACTGCAGTCAGGCCGGCGATCTCCCGGATGTAGAGCTCGCGTCCCTTCTTGCCCTGCTCGATGAAGTAGAGGATGAAGCCTGCCAGAATGATCAGGATCACCAGCATGCCCCATCGCTCGGTGTGCAGCCACTGGGCCGCGGGCACGGCGGATACCGGCCCCAGCTCGGCGGCAACCTCACCGCCCCTGTGAACTCGCACCAGGTAGCTGTACTCCCGGCCGTTCTCCAGACCCGTATCCACGTCTCCCGTGGACACGCCAGGCTTGGTTCCCACTACCTCCATCCCGCCGTCCGGGGACTCCCTGAGGACGGTGATGCTGTCTGGAAAGTCCGTTCCGTCGGAAAGGCTCCACCGCAGCTCCACCGCCCCACCGGCGTCGTTGGGGGAGTCCTGGGCCTCCAGGTTCTCCACCCTAACCGGCTGGGCGGCCACTGCGGCGGCGATCAGGAGCACGGCGGGGACCATGGCTGAAAAGGTCCGAGTCTTCATGCCCTCCCCCCTTGGAATGTCGCTCATGGCGAAGAGGGCTCCGGCGGCAGCCGGAGCCCCCGATGCAACGCGTTCGTATCGGAGTGCCCCAGGGGGCCGATCACTTCTCTATCAGCTCCACGTTGGCCCTGGGCACCGTTGCCTCTTCCCCGTCGTCGAACTTCACCCCGAGGACCCGGACCTTCGCCTCGGAGTCCAGCTCCTGCAGCTCGGGGGGCAGCTCGGTCACCTTGCCCAGCCTCCCGAAGAAGGGGGCGCGGATGACCCGGATCTCCGAGCCTATGTCCATGGCCCCCGCCTCGTGGTCGCCGGGGCCCTTCTTCTCCTCGGCGCCGCTTACGGGTATCACCACCTCCGGGCGCATGACTCCGGCCCGAATCTGGGTGGCGCCGTTCACGCTGGCCAGCATGCCCTGCCGCTTGCCGAAGAGCTCGAAGGTGGCGTGGGCCATCTCCATGCGACCGAAGCCCTCGGTGAGCACCAGGGTGATGCCCTTGTCCTCGTGGCCGGTGATGGCCACGCCCAGGTCGAAGCCCAGAAACTCCTTGAGGTCCTTGTCGTCGAAGCCGCCCACCACAATGGCGTTGATGCCCAGCTCAACGGCCCTCTCCAGGCTCTGGCGGGTAACGTAGCTTCCCCCTACGAGCACCTTTCCCCGGTGGGACTCGTCCAGCAGGTCGGCGGTGAGCTCGCGGGCGGGGTCGTCCACCACCACCTCCAGCTCGCCTCGGGTCTCTCCGCCTATGCCGAAGATCCCCTGTATGAAGGTGCCGGTTGTGGTAACCTCGACTCCCTCGTCCGCCAGGATCCCGGTGACCCTTCCGGCCACGTAGCCGTCCACCTCCACGGGAATGGGAGGCTCGCGGAGCACCGCCTGGCCGGTTACCTCGTTGAAGCTCTCGAAGATCCCCTCGATGGGAGACCTGACCGTGTTCTTGAACAGTCCGAACAGCCCCTTTGACTGGGCCAGGGTCTGCTTCTCCTCTATGGCGTCGCCCTCGTCCACCAGCATCAGCTCGGGGATGTCCCCCGGAGGCAGGCCGATGATCTTGGCGATGTTGAGCATCCTGACGTTGCCGGGCAGGTCGGTCTTGGCCACAACCGTGTCGGCGTCAACCGAGGCGCCCTTCTCCACGGTCACCTCACCCTTGAGGGGAAGGCGCCGCTGCTTGGTTATCTCGGTAAGCTCCGCAACTCTCAGTCCCGGTGTGTATGCGAAGGCCATATCTACTCCTCCCCCATGTGAAGGTAACGCTCGGGGTAAGACTCCAGGGCCTTTGCCCACTCCTGCAGCTTCTGAACCCTCTCCGAGTGGTCCTCGGGGAGGTTGAAGGGCTGGCGGCCGCGGCCGTCCAGTATCAGGCCCACTACGCCGCCCTCCAGGTCGCCCTCCCAGGCGTCGCCCTGGCCGGCGCCCACGTCGATGTTCTTGGCCGGCTCGATCCTGGCGCCGGCTTTCTCGCCTACGGCCAGAGGGATGACCCTGATCTCGCCGGGCTGGAGGTCGATCTTCTGCGTCTGGCCGTCGGGCATCTCCAGCTCTATCTCGGCCAGGGCTCCCTTGAGCTTGCGCTGCGGGCCGCTGGGGGCCACGCAGGTGCCCAGGCGAATCAGGCAGTCCTTGTCGAAGACCTCGGTGGCCGCGTCCTGCTTGACCTCGGAGAGGACGCCCAGCTGGGGCATCATGAAGATGGAGTCCACCGCCAGCATGGTGACCCCCTCGGGCAGGAAGGCGTCGATGAGCATCTGCGCCGCCTGCGCCCGCCTGGGGGCGTGGGAGAGCACTCCGCCCGAGCCTATAAGCAGGTCGAGGCCCATCATGTCCACCAGGGTACCGCCGGTCTGGGTCTGCTCGAAGGCGTCGCCGATGGTCCGCTCCTGGGCCACTCCCTTCAGCCCCCGGGCCAGGTCCTTGTGCTGCACAAGGGCCAGGCGCAGGGCCTCCCTGGCTATGGCCTGCTCTATGATCAGCTCCTCCAGGGCCTGCGGAATGGTGGTGGGGCGGATCATCTTGTTGCGGATCCTGTTGCGCAGGTCGGCCTCCTCCATGTCGAAGGGGACCCAGCGCATGACGTTATCCATCCCGGCGCTGGCCAGCACGTTGGATACGCTGTAGCTCATGCCCAGGTTGGCGGAGACCGTCCGGTTGAAGACCTTCTCCTCGCCGGCCTCGAAGACGCTGAACACGTCGGTGGTGGCGCCGCCGATGTCCACGCCCATCACCTCGATGCCCTCGTTGTGGGCCACGGTCTCGATCAGCTTGCCCACCGCACCCGGGGTGGGCATGATGGGGACCTGTTTCCATTCCTGGCCCTCGGCGAAGTATCCCGTCCAGCTCATAAGTCTGGGGTACCCGGGGGCCTGGGCCATCACGTGCTCCATGAAGAGCTCGTGGATGGTGTCCCTGGCCGGGCCCAGGTTCTCGTGCTCCAGGACCGGCCGGATGTTCTCCACGATCTTCAGCTCCATGTTCTCGGCCAGCTCGTCGGCCACCAGCTCCCGGGCGTCCTTGTTGCCGGCGTAGATCACCGGGAGCTTGTAGCCCACTCCGAAGCGCGGCTTGGGGTCTGCGGCACGTATGATCTCGGCCAGCTGGACGACGTGCTCCGTCGTGCCCCCGTCGATTCCCCCCGAGAGCAGTATCATGTCGGGACGGAACCTGCGGATGTCGGCCACCTGCTCGTGGGGGAGACGGCCGTCGTTGGTGGCCACCACGTCCATGACGATGGCCCCGGCTCCCAGGGCCGCCCGCTGGGCGCTCTCCCCGGTCATGCTCTTGACCACCCCGGCAACCGTCATCTGCAGGCCGCCTCCGGCGGAGGACGTGGAGACGTAGAGGTCGACTCCCTTGGAGGTGTCCTCGGTGACCAGCACTCCGTCGCGCTGGTCGTTGAGGAACTGGCGTCCCTCCAGGTCCTCTATCTCGCCGACAGCGTTCAGCACCCCCTTGGTGACGTCCTCCGCGGGAGCCTCCACCGTGGTGGGAGCCTCTCCCCTTCGAATGAGACGGTACTCATCGCCCTTCTTCTCTATGAGGATGGCTTTGGTGGTGGTGCTGCCGCAGTCAGTCGCCAGGATTCTGGTTATCTCCTTGCTGGCCACTGCCATCTCCCTCCTTGTCCCCCGCGTCCGAGCGGCGGCCGAAGAGCCCCAGGAACCGGCGCTTTCCGCGCTTCTTCCTGCGCTGCTCCCGCAGCTCCCTCTGCCGCTCCTGCCAGCGGGCGTTTGTGTCCTCTATCTCCTCTATCAGCTTCTCGACGTTGTCGCGGTCCTCTATCATACGAACGAAACGGTAGTAGTCCTTGGAGGTCACTATCAGGGACACCATCGGGTTGAGGAATATCATCAGCTGGTTCCCCAGGAAAGAAAGGGGTTTCACCGATTCCAGGAACACGATGGCGGGTACCGTCAGCTGCCTCTCGACTACCGCCCGGGCCATCTTCGCCATGAGGTCGGAGAAGTCCTCCTCACCGTCATCCGTCTGACGGGGCAGAATCTCCCTCAACCCCGGATCGGATACGCTCAAGGACCTCCTCCCTGTTTCCGGTGAACTGCACCGAGAGCCCCCGGAACTTGGCCAGTCTGGTCGGCTCGGCGAAGGGGCTGAGCAGAACGCCGTACCTGTCCGGCACGTAGCTCCTTATGCGGTCCCAGCTCATCTTCTCCTCGCCGAACGGCGATTTCTTGCGGACCCCCCAGTCGTCTATGACGAACCGGCAGGGAAGGAAGTAGGTCCACATGGTCAGGCCGATGAGAACGACCCCCACTATGCCCCACCATACGTTGCCGCCGTAGGCGGAGGCGGCCACACCCGCCAGGAGGATTATCGCCACCAGCAGCAGCGTTGCCCCCGGCCTCTCCCGGGCGGGATGGGAGACCCACTCCAGTCTTTCTACTCCCTCTCCGGACGATCCCATGGCTCCACGACGCAGAGGTCCTTGACGGCCCTCACCTCGTCCAGCCGGAGCACCGGGGTGCTCACCGGAGCGTCCGTGACCAGGTGGGGCTTGCTTTCCACCTCGCAGGCGATGGAGAGCATGGCTTCGGCAAAGGCATCCAGGCTCTCCACGCTCTCCGTCTCGGTAGGCTCTATCATGAGAGCCTCCCTGACTATCAGGGGGAAGTATACTGTGGGCGCGTGGCATCCGTAGTCAAGGAGCCGCTTCGCTATGTCCAGGGTGGCCGCCCCCGCGTCCTTCTGGCGGCCGCCGGAGGCCACGAACTCGTGCATGCAGGGCCCGCGGTCGTAGGGGATCTCGTATTTCTGCGAGAGCAGCGCCTTCAGGTAGTTGGCGTTGATGACGGCGTTCTCGCTGACGCTGCGTATCCCTTCGGGTCCCATGGAGAGCACGTAGGCGAATGCCTTCAGGCAGACCCCCACGTTCCCGGCGAAGGCCAGCAGGCGGCCGAAGGCCTGGCCCCCGCGGTCGATCAGCCTGTAGCCTCCGTCGTCGTCGCGGACCACCCTGGGATGTGGCAGATAGGGGGCCAGCTCGGAGGTGCAGGCCACCGGACCGGAGCCGGGGCCCCCGCCGCCGTGCGGCGTGGAGAAGGTCTTGTGCAGGTTCAGGTGGCAGACGTCGAAGCCCATGTCGCCGGGCCGGGCGATGCCCATGAGGGCGTTCATGTTGGCCCCGTCCATGTAGACCCGGCCGCCGGCCTCGTGCACGATGCGCGTGATCTCCAGTATGTCCGACTCGAACAGCCCCAGCGTGTTGGGGTTGGTGAGCATCAGCGCCGCCGTCTTCGGGCCCGCCTTCTCCCGCAGGTCTTCGAGGTCCACCAGGCCGCGGGAATCCGAGCTGAGGTTCACCACCTTCATACCCGCCAGCACCGCGGAGGCCGGGTTGGTCCCGTGGGCCGAGTCGGGCATGAGGACCTCGTCACGGTCCTTCTCTCCCAAGTCCTCCAGCAGGCTCTTGATCACCATCAGGCCTGTGAGCTCGCCCTGGGCGCCGGCGGCCGGGTGCAGCGAGACCGCCTCGAACCCGGTGATCTCCCCCAGCATCTCCGAGAGGCGGCGGAGGATCTCCAGGGTGCCCTGAACCTCACGGTCGGGCAGCTCCGGATGGAGGCCGCAGAAGCCCGGCAGCCGGGCTATCGTCTCGTGGAACTTGGGGTTGTACTTCATGGTGCAGGAGCCCAGGGGGTAGATGCCCTGCTCGATGTGGTAGTTGCGACAGCTGAGGGTTACGTAGTGCCGGGTGCACTGGCCCTCGGTGACCTCGGGGAGGCCGATGGGCCCCTCCCTCAGCAGGCCCTCCAGCTCCTCGGCATCGGTCTCCGGAACGTCCAGCTCCGGCAGCGCCGCTCCCTCCCGGCCCGGATGGCTCCTGTCGAATATGGTGGGAAGGGTTCCCTTGAGCATCATGTGGCCACCTCCCTGCAGACCGGGGCCAGGTTCTCGGCCAGGCCGTCGATCTCCTCCCTCGTTCTCTTCTCGGTGGCGGACAGGAGCAGGGCCCCCTCCCCCAGTCCGGGGACCGGTATGCCGGCCAGGTAGCCCCGGTCCAGCATGGCGTCCCGAACCGCCTCTCCCGAGGCGGGCAGGAGCACGGCGGCCTCCCGGAAGAAGGGGTTGTCGAACACGACAGCGGCCCCTTCGACCTCCTCGAGGATGCGGCGGACCGTGTAGTGCGTCCTCTGGTAGCACTGGCGGGCCACCTCCCGCAGACCGGTCTCCCCCAGCAGCGCCATGTAGACGCAGTTGGTGAGCGCCGACAGCGCCTGGTTGGTGCAGATGTTGCTGGTGGCCTTCTCCCGCCGTATGTGCTGCTCGCGGGTCTGCAGCGTCATCACGTATCCGGTTTCGCCGGCCCTGTCCACCGTCTTGCCTATGAGCCTTCCCGGCATCTTTCGGGCCAGCTTCTTGCGGCTGGCCATGAACCCGCAGTAGGGGCCGCCGTAGCAGAGCGGGATGCCCAGGCTCTGGCCCTCCCCCACCACGATGTCGGCCCCGCACTCGCCCGGCGACTTGAGCATGGCCAGGGCCACGGGGTCGGCGGCCACCACCAGCAGCCCGCCCCGGGAGTGGACCTTCTCCGCCAGCGGCTGCAGGTCGAACACCTGCCCGAAGTAGTCGGGATACTGCACCACCAGGGCGGAGAAGCCGTCTTCCATCTGAGCCTCCAGGGCGTCTTCGTCGAGACGCCCGCCGTCGTCGAAGGGGACCTCCCCCACGAAGAACCCCGCCCGGTCCAGGTAGGTGCGGATCACCCGCAGCCAGCGGGGGTTGAGGGTGCCGGCCACCAGGACCCGGTCCTTCCGCTTCACCCGGATGGCCATCAGGGCCGCCTCCGCGGCGGCGGAGGCGCCGTCGTACATCGACGCGTTGGCTATCTCCATTCCGCACAGCCTGGCCACCATGGTCTGGTACTCGAATATCGACTGCAGCGTGCCCTGGCTGGCCTCGGCCTGGTAGGGGGTGTAGGCGGTGTAGAACTCGCTGCGGGAGAGTATGTGGTCCACCGCCGCGGGGATGAAGTGGTCGTAGGCCCCTCCCCCGGCGAAGCAGACCTTCTCCGACCCGGTGTTGGTCCGGGCCAGTCCCGCCATCTGCCTGTGCAGCGAGAGCTCGGAGACCGGCCCCGGAAGGTCCAGCTCGCGGTCCAGCCTGACCTCCTGCGGAAGGGGAGCCAGCAGGTCCTCGAAGGACCCCGCTCCCATCCTCTCCAGCATCCTGCGCCGCTGGTCGTCCTGGTTGGGGATGTATCTGGTCATCTTTGCCGCACCCGTCCCTGGCGTCACTCGCCTATGTGGTTCGCGTACTCGTCGGAGGTCATCAGATCGTCGAACTGGGAGTCGTCGTCCGCCGTGAAGCGCACCAGCCAGCCCTTGCCGTAGGGGTCCTGGTTCACCAGCTCGGGGCTGTCGTCGAGGCTGTCGTTGGTGCCGGACACCTCGAGGTCCATGGGGGCCAGGAAGTCCTCGGCGGTCTTGACCGCCTCCAGCGACCCAATGGGGTCTCCGCCGCCGTAGGTGGACTCGTCGGGGGGCATCTCCACCATGACTATCTCACCCATCTGGTCCTGGGCGTGGTCGGTGATTCCCATGGTGTAGCCGCCGCTGTCCTCCCTGCGGACCCACTCGTGGGTCTCGGTGTACCTGAGATCCTCCGGTATGTGGCTCATCTTCGCTCCTTTCGGCATCGGCCGGGCCGGCCGAGCAGTCCCATCCGCTACTTCCTCGAACCTTCCTTGTAGAACGGCAGCCTGACCCTGACCACCGGCACCCGCCTGCCGCGGATGTCGGCCTCCAGCTCCAGGCCCCGCTTGTGATGGCCGCGCTCCAGGTAGGCCAGGCAGACCCCATGGCCAACCGCAGGTCCCAGCATGCCGCTGGTTACGGTGCCCACCTTCCGGTCCCTGCTGTAGACCTCCGTGCCCGGGCGGGCGAAGCCCTTGCCCCGGACCTCCATGCCCACCAGGTACCTGCCGGGCTTGTCCTTCTTCTGGCGCTCTATGACCTCGCGGCCGATGAAGTCCTTGTCCGTCTTCAGCTTCAGCACCCAGCCGAGCCGGGCCTCCACCGGAGAGGTGGTGTGATCTATGTCGTTGCCGTAAAGGGCGTAGCCCATCTCCAGCCGAAGCGAGTCACGGGCCCCCAGACCCACGGGCGCTATGCCGTCCCCCACGTCCGATCCGGCCTCCATCACTGCGTCCCAGACCTCCGGAGCGTCCTCGTTGGCCAGGTATATCTCGAAGCCGTCCTCGCCGGTGTAGCCGGTGCGGGCGATCAGGGCCCGCCTGCCGGCGAAGGTTCCGCTCCGCTGGTGGTAGTAGCCTATGGCGTCCAGGTCCTCATCGGTGAGCTTCGCGACCACCTCCTGGGCCCGCGGCCCCTGTATGGCCACCAGGGAGGTGGCGTCGGACTCGTTGGTCACCTGCACGTCGAAGGGCTTCATGTGGCTCTCCACCCAGGCCCAGTCCTTGTCGATGTTGGAGGCGTTCACCACCATCAGGAACTCGCTCTCGGACAGGCGGTAGGTGATCAGATCGTCCACGATGCCCCCGTCGGGGTAGCACATGGTGGAGTAGAAGGCCTGGTCCACCTCCACGTCGGCGTCGTTGGAGAGCAGATGGTCGAGGAAGGCCAGGGAGTCCTTTCCCCGGACCCTGAACTCGCCCATGTGCGAGAGGTCGAAGACGCCCACGTTGTCCCGGACGGCCATGTGCTCCTCGCGGACGCTCGTATACCGTATGGGCATCACGAACCCGGCGAACGGCGAGAGCTTCGCCCCCAGCTTCTCGTGCCTGTCGTAGAGCGCGGTTCTCTTCTCCATGTGTTCACCCCTGCATCCCGAAATGTCAGTCGAGTAATGGGAAAACTATCCGTACAGAATTGTAAGTATGCAACAAAGCAAAGTCTACAGGAAGGGCCGAAAAGGGCCGAAAATGGCCGCAGACCTCCCCCGAAGGAAGAGCACTTCCCGCCGGGGTGCCGCCCGGGATATGTTGGCCCCGGACGCCGCAGGAGGGGATCACCAGGCGGGGAAGGAGCTCGGGGAGGAGCATGATCGAGCTGTCCGGGAGGCTGCTGAGGACGCTGCGCCGCGAGGCCGGAAGTGATCCGGCGGGCTTCCGCCTCCTGTGCTCGGAGGCGGTGGCCAGGCGCTGGCTGGCCGGCCGCGGTGTACCCTCCTGGCGGTCGGCGCAGCCCCCGGCGGCCGAGGGCCGCTACGGCCTGCTGCTTCCCCGCTGGCGAAGGGCCATGGTCTGGTCCTCGGACGAAAAGCCGCCGGGCTTCGACCGAATGGCGGCCGCGAAGTGCGAGCTGGGCATCGCGGTCGGACTGGCCCGCGGGGGCTCCTCCGGGGAGGTGGCCGGCTGGCTGGAGCTGGCCGACGTCCCCCGCATGCCCCCGCATCTGGAGCCCGGGGGCCCCCCTCCGCTGCGGCATCCCGACAGGCTGGCCCCGCGCATCGGCCGCCGCCGCCACCCCCGCCTCGTGCTGGCCGCCGGCCTGCTGCGCATCCTCGCCGCCGGCGAGCCGCAGCCCCCGCCGCCCCCACAAAAGGGGACGGAGGTATTTTAAACCTGAAATAAATGGCTCTATGTGCATGGTGGGAGCCGTGGCTATTTATTTCAGGTTTAAAATACCTCCGTCCCCTTTTCTACTGCTGGTACTGGAGGAGGTAGAGGTTGTAGTAGATGCCGCGGCGGGCCAGGAGCTCCTGGTGGTTGCCGCGCTCCACTATGCGGCCGCCGTCGATTACCAGGATCTCGTCGGCGTTCTGGATGGTGCTGAGGCGGTGGGCCACCACGATGCTGGTCCGGCCGCGCATGAGGGTCTCGATAGCGTTCTGTATAAGCTGCTCGGTAGCGGTGTCCACGCTGCTGGTGGCCTCGTCCAGTATCAGGACCTTGGGGTCGTGGGCCAGGGCCCGGGCGAAGCAGATCAGCTGCTTCTGGCCGGTGGACAGGGTGGCCCCGCGCTCGCTCATCATCTCCTCGTAGCCTTCGGGAAGTCGCTCGATGAAGCGGTCGGCCTGCACCATACCGGCGGCCTCCATCACCCTGTCCATGGGTATGTCCTCTCCCAGGCGGATGTTGTCCTCCACGTCGCGGCTGAAGATGAAGGCGTCCTGCAGGACTATGGAGATGTTGTCCCTCAGTGCGGAGAGACTGTGGTCCCGGAGGTCGATGCCGTCCAGCAGGACCTCTCCGGAATCCACGTCGTAGAACCGGCAGAGGATGTTGATGATGGACGTCTTCCCGGCGCCGGTGGGGCCCACCAGGGCCACGCTCCTCCCCGGCTCCACCGTGAAGGAGACCTCCTTCAGCACCGGCTTGTCCGGCTCGTAGGCGAAGCTCACGTCCCGGAACTCCACCCGGCCCTCTATCCGTTCGGGAACGGCCGGACTGTCGGTCTCCCGAACCTCCTCCTCGGTGTCCATTATCTTGAAGACCCTCTCCGCGGAGGACATGGCCCTCTGCATGATGTTGTACTTCTGGCTGATGTCCGAGATGGGCCTGAACATCTGCCGCACGTATGAGATGAAGGCCACCAGGACGCCCAGGGTGAGCGAGCCGGAGAGAACGCCGCGGCCGCCGAAGACCAGCACCAGCGCGATGCCGATGGCGGCCACCACCTCTATCATCGGCCTGAAGACTCCGAAGAGGATTATCTGGCGGAGATTGGCGTCGAAGTACCTCTCGTTGGTCTCGCTGTAGCGCTCCCTCCTGGCCCTCTCCCGCCGGAAGATCTTGATGACCTTTATGCCGCTGACGTCCTCGGCCAGCCTGGAGTTCAGGCTGGCCAGGTACTTGCGGACGTCGCGGTATACGCCGCGGACCTTAACCCGGAATACCACGGAGACGAAGGCGAAGACCGGAACCACCGCCAGGGATATCAGGGCCAGCCTCACGTCCATGGCGAAGAGTATCACTATGGTGCCCGCCAGCAGGAAGACGTCCTTCAGCACGTTCACCAGAACGGCGGTGAACATCTCGTTGAGGGCCTCGATGTCGTTGGCCACCCTGGTGACCAGCCTGCCGATGGGATTGCGGTCGAAGAAGCTCAGGGAGAGCCTCTGGATGTGGGTGAACAGCGCCATCCGCAGATCGTACATGGAGCGCTGGCCCGCTATCTGCAGGGTCAGCACATGACCGTAGCCCGCCCCCAGAGAAAGCAGTATCAGCAGGCCCGCCAGCAGCGCCAGCCTGGTTATGCCCTCCAGGTCCGAGCCCCTGATCTTCACGATGGTCTCGGGGGAAACCTCCGAGAGCTTCCTCTCCGGAACCAGCCACAATTCGCCCATAATACGCCCGGGCGACTCGCCCTCCTCGTACTCCTCAGCGGGGAAGAGGTAATAGGTCGTTCTGTCCAGCTCACCGGCCTCCAGGAGGCTGATCCGCCTGGCCGGGCCCATGTCGTCCAGGGCGGCCTTGCGCACCAGCAGCCTGTCTCCGGCTCCCGCCCGGAAGTCCCTGCCTTCGGGGTCGGCCTCCAACAGGGAGTCCGAGACCGCGGGCGGCGCCGTGTAGACCTGGTAGAGCCTGGCCAGATAGCGGTCGATGCCCTCCTTGGTGAGGTAGGGTATCGCCAGCTCGACCCCCGTTGACAGGACCATGAAGAGGATGGCCAGCATCACCAGCTTCCGGTGAGCGCGAACGTATCGAAGGAGGCGCCTTACCAGTCGGGCGTCGTAGACCTTGCCCTCGTAGTCGTCGGACTGGAAGTAGCCTCCGCCGCTGCCGGGACCATGGGGTGGCATCAGGCCTCATCCCCTTCCCCGTCCTCCGGGCACTCTTCCTCCCGGCAGGCCTCCTCTTCCAGCTGCTGCATGTCATAGAGCTCGCGGTAGATGCCTCCTCGCGCAATCAGCTCCTCGTGGGTGCCTGCCTCCACCAGCCTGCCGTCGTCCAGCACCAGTATCAGGTCGGCGCGCTGAACGGTGCTGATGCGGTGGGCGATGATCACGTTCGTCTGGTCCTCTATCTCCGAGTCCAGCTGGGCGATGATGGAGGCCTCGGTCTCGGTGTCCACGCTGGACAGGGCGTCATCCATCACCAGTATGCTGGGACGCGCGGCCAGGGCCCGGGCAATGGCCACCCGCTGCTTCTGGCCGCCGGAGAGGCTCACTCCCCGCTCGCCCACCTCGGTGTCGAAGCCTTGGGGGAACCTCTCGATCTCGTCGGCTATGTCCACGACCTCGGCCAGCTCCCTGATCCTGTCCCGGTCCAGGTCGTCGGCACCAAAGGAGATGTTGTCCGCGATGGACATGGCGAACAGGAAGGTCTCCTGCGGGACGTAGGAGAACATCGACCGCAGGCTCTCCACCTTCAGGTCGGTGACGTCGCGGCCGCCCACGAACACGGTGCCGGAAGGAGGGTCGTAGAGGCGCATCATCACCTCCACCAGGGTGGTCTTGCCCGATCCCGTACGGCCCACAACTCCCAGCGTGGAGTTCGGCGGCAGGCGGAAGCCGATGTCATGCAGGACCTCGGTATCCGTGCCCGGGTAGGTGAAGCTCAGGTCCCGCACCTCGATGGAGTTGTCCGGGACCTCTTCTATCGTGCCGTCGGCTATGTCCGGCATGGTGCTCAGTATCCGCCGAAGCCTCTTCATGCTGGCGGTTCCCCGCTGGAGCATGTTCACCACCCAGCCCACCGCCATCATCGGCCAGGTGAGCATCATCAGGTAGCTGGAGAAGGCAACGAACTGGCCCAGCGACACCGAGCCGAAGACCACCATCCGCCCGCCCACCCCCAGCAGTATCGCCAGGCTGGCCATGGCCAGGGCGGAGATGATGGGCATGAACAGCCCCCAGACCTTGGCCAGGTGGATGTTCTGGTCTGCGCAGCTCTCGGCCTTCTCGGAGAAGTAGCGGCACTCCGAATCCTCGTCGCCGTAGGCCTTGATCACCCGAACCCCGGAGAGCGACTCCTGTGCCTTCTCGGAGAGCTCGCTGAAGGCTTCCTGCACCGCCGTGAACCGCTTGTGCACCAGCTTGCCGAAGCGCAGCATGGTCACCGAGAGGATGGGAAGGGGAATCAGGGCCAGCAGCGTGAGCCTGAGGTTCATGGTGATCATGATGGCTATGGTGGCCACCGCCAGCAGCGCGGCATCGAAGCTGGCCAGCGCCGCCATGCCGGTGGCCATCCTGATGGCGCGGATGTCGTTGGTGGCGTGGGCCATTATATCGCCCACCTTGGTGCGGTCGTAGTACTGGGGAGACAGCTTCAGGAGGTGGTCGTAGAGGTTCTGCCTGATGTCACGGTCTATTCGAATGGACGTCCCGATGAGGAAGTAGCGCCAGAGGAAGCGGAACAGCCCCATGCCGATGTAGACGCCCACCACCCCGGCGCCCAGGAGGATCAGCTTCTCGGAGGTTGCGGCTCCCTGGGCCAGCTGGTCGATTATCCGCTCGAAGATCTTGGGCACCAGCAGCTGCAGTCCGTCCACTCCCACCAGGGCCAGTATTCCTATGCCCACGGCCTTGCGGTGACTCCAGATGAGCATCAGGAGCATCTTCAGGTTGGACGGGGCTCCGGGGTCTCCCTCCTCGGTGCCCAGCGCTGCGGTCAGTCTCTTGGCAAGCTGCAAGAAGCAGTCCCTCCGGTGGCATGGTCGTCCGTCGGCAGCCGCCGACGGAATTCGGTAAAATATTTTTGGACGAGCCGCCCGTCAACTCCGAGCGGGCGGGTCCCCTCAGCGTACCGGCCAGGGACCTTCCAGGTCCTCCAGCTGTTCCCCGGATGCTATCACGCCCCAGGCGCAGGGCCCGGACCAGTCCAGCAGCGCCTGCCTCACGTCGGCGGGCTCCAGCGCCGCCAGGGAGTCCACCAGGTAGTAGGTCCTCCTCCAGCCGTCGCCGGATACCTCGCCCACACCCAGGAGCCAGCACTGCATGTCGCGGCTGGCCCGTCTCATCCCCCGTCCGGTCCGATAGGTCTCGATGGAGCCGCGGAGCAGATCGGGGTCGAACCCCTCCGCAGCCGTCCCCCGATAGACCGAGGCCATCAGGGAGCAGGCCTCCTGCGGCAGGGGGGAGCTCACGTACATGTAGCCCCAGTTGCGCGGGTAGAAGGTGGCGCCTGCGTAGGTGGCGTAGGTCAGGTTGCTCTCGGTCCGCAGAACGTCCCACAGAACCTCGCTGAGGGCGTTCATGCCCGCCATGAACGCCGGCCTGTCAGGATGGCCCGCCGGCGGGGCCTCGAACTTCACCACGGCGTAGGCGGTCTGCACCTCCCGCTCCTCGGTGACCAGGGTGTCGGACCGGAGCCGGAACGGGGGAGCTTCCGGCAGCCCTCCACCCCCCCGGGGAAGCGAACCGAATGCCTCCTCCAGGAGGGGAAGGAGAAGGGAGTCCGGCGTGGACCCCGCGTGGGTGATCAGGAGGTTGCCCGCCCGCAGCCTCTCCCGCAGGAAGTCCGCCGCCTCCGCGGAGCTGAAGGACTGCACCGTTCCGGGAACGCCGTCGGGCTTGAGGATGTAGGGATGGCGGTCCAGGAAGGCCCGGTTGCAGACGTGCCACACCGCCCGGTCCGGGTCCACCTCCGCCTCCGCCAGGTCCGCCAGCATCGACTGCCGCACCTTCTCCACGGCATCGGACTCCATCTCCGGCTCCGAGAGGCACTGCGAGAGGACATCCAGCAGCAGGGGCAGGTCCCCGGCCAGGCAGCGCACATGGATCCGGCTGTAGTCGTAGTTGTAGGTACCGGTGACCTCCGCCAGCGTGGTGTCGGTGACCTGGCGCAGGACGGGCCCCGTGTACTCGCCTCCGCCCATCAGAGCGGACTCCAGGGCGAAGGCCTCCAGGCCCTGGGTCTCCTCGTCCAGGGCCCGGGAGCCGCCCTCGATGAAGAGGGAGACCCCCTCCACGCTGCCCGTCTCCAGCTTGCGGCTGATCACCCGGATGCCGTTGGAGAGCTCCATCTCGGTCACCGGCCCGGCCAGGGCCGCAGCCGTCAGCAGGGCGAGGAGCGCCAGTTCCCGCATCTCATGCCTCCCTTCGGCCCAGGACGAATGTGGCAGATGGGCTCGTGCACACGTAGCGGTGGAGGAAATCCAACACATCCTCCCGCCCCACCTCGGATATGCCGTCCAGGTAGCCGCGGAAGTAGTCGATGTCGCCGGCCACCACCCACCAGAAGGCCACGGTCTCCACGGCGATGTCCCTGGCCACCTCGGCCTTCAGCAGGCGCTCCCGCCGCATGATGCGGCGGGCGGTCTCCAGGCCCTCGGCCGTGTAGTACTCCGGCGAGCAGAGGCTGTCTATCTCCGCCCGCAGCAGCTGGGTCGCCTCCTCCTCCCGGCCCGGCTCCACCGGCCCGCCGAAGCTCACGGTGGGTCCGTAGCGCTGCGTGTAGTAGGAGCCGGACACGTCCAGGAAGGGACCTTCGGTGACCAGCCGACGGTAGAACCTCCCGCTGCGTCGGCCCAGAAAGGTGCCCCAGACATCTGCTGCGTAGGTGGACTCCTCGTCCTCCTGTATCGGAGGTCCTGCGTAGACCACGGAGACGTAGGCCATGCCCTCCGGGCCCTCCACGTACACGGTGGTGTCCGACTGCAGGTCGATGCAGACCCCCAGGCTTTCGTAGTCGCTGGCCCCGGTGGCCTCCCACGGGCCGAAGACCTCCTCGGCCAGGCCCATGACCCGCCCGGTGCTCACGTCGCCGGCCACTATCAGGGCGCAGTTCTCCGGAGTGTAGTAGCGGTGCTGGAAGTCCCTCATCACCTCCGGGCAGGCCGAGGAGATCACCTCCGGGCTGCCTATGGTGTTGGCCCTCCATGGGGCGCAGGGGTAGAGCACCTGCTCCCGGGCCTTCCAGAGGTTCCAGTAGGGGTGGGTGGTTTTTCGCTGGTACTCGTTGAGTATCACCTCCCGCTCCCGCTCCATCTCGCCGGGGTCGAACAGCGGCGTGGCGATGGCGCTGTACATGAACTCCATCCCCTCCTCGAACCTGTCTGAGGGAAGGGTGAAGTAGTAGCGGACAGCTTCGCCGGAGGTGACCCCGTTGCGGACTATTCCCAGCTCCCGCATGCGCCGGCTGTAGGCCTCCTGGTCGGGCACGGACTCGTTGCCCTTGAAGAACATGTGCTCGTAGAAGTGCGCCAGGCCGTTGGTCAGGGGGGTCTCGCAGGTGGCGCCCGTCCTCACCGCCACGCATACCGTGGCCACGGGGGCCGTGTGGTCCTCGTAGACAATCACGGTGAGGCCGTTGTCGATTACCTCCGCGGACAGCCCTTCCCAGGAAGCGGCCGTCGGCTGCAGGGCGGCCAGCAGGAGCAGGACCGTTGACATAGCTAACCTCCGTGGTTTGATCCGGGAGCCGGCATCATTCAAATATATTTGCCTGTATCGTAAAATGCAAAAACGGCGGCTCCGTTCCGGGCCCCTGGACGGCGAACGGCGCCCTCCTTAATCTAGGCCTGTGCCAAGGAGGTGCGCATGAGGATCGAGTGCAGGGCGGTGGCCGCCCCGGATGGAAAGCTGCATGACGGGGGCTTCGCCCTGAAGGTGGATGACGGCAGGATCGGGTCGATCTCTCCCGCCGCCGCGGACGGCGAGCTGGCCCGCTGTGTGGCGGTGCCAGGTCTGGTGCAGGCCCATGTCCATCTCTGCCAGACGCTCCTGCGGGGAATGGCGGAGGACCGCACGCTTCTCCCCTGGCTGGAGGAGCGCATCTGGCCCCTGGAGGCCGCCCACGACGCCGAGACCACCCGTATCTCCGCGCTGCTCTCCCTGAGGGAGATGCTGGCGGCGGGGTGCACGGGCCTGCTGGACATGGGAAGCGTCCGCCACAGCGAAGCAACCGTAGGCCTGCTCCGCGACTCCGGGGTCAGGGCACGGGCGGGCAACTCGCTGATGGACCGGGGCCCCGAGGGGCTTGCAGGGGAGCTGGAATGGCTTGGGGAGGAGACCGCCCGGGTGCGGGCCGCCTGCGGGGGACTGGTGGGCTACGCATGGACCCCCCGCTTCGCCCTCTCCTGCTCCGACGCACTCTGGGAGTGGGTGGCCGGGGAGTCTGAGGGACAGGTGCGGACCACCCACAGCTCGGAGTCGCCGGAGGAGACGGAGCACCCGGCCATTGCCGGAGCCGGAGGCAACGTGTGGTTCCTGCAGCAGCGCGGCTTCCTGGGTTCGGGGACGCTGCTGGCCCACTGCGTCCAGCTCCGTCCCGGGGAGAAGGAGCTTCTGGCCTCCACCGGAACGTCCGTAGTCCACTGTCCCTGGACCAACCTCCGGCTGGGCAGCGGAATAGCCGACGTGCCGGCGCTGGATTCAGCCGGGGTCCGGGTGGCCCTGGGCAGCGACGGCGCACCCTGCAACAACGGCCTGGACCTGGCCGCCGACCTCAGGCTGGCCATGTCGCTGGCCTCGATTCGCAGAAGGCCCTCGGGCCTTTCCGGAGACTTCTGGCTGCGGGCGGCCACCGAGTCGGCGGCGCAGGCCCTGGGCTGGCCCGACGTGGGCCGACTGCAGGAGGGCTGGCGGGCCGACATCGTACTGCTGGAGCCCACCGAGGCGGAGTGGCAGCAGATGGTCACCGGAGAGGATCCTGTCCGGGCGCTGCTGGAGCTGCACTGGCCCTCCCGGGTGCGGATGACCATGGTGGACGGCCGGGTGCTCTACCGCGACGGCGAGTACCCCACCCTGCCCCCTCTCCCCGGGGACCTGGCCCCCCTGCGGCGGCAGCTGGCCCGCCGGGCCGGGATCGGAGGCGGGTGGGAGTGACCGGCGGCCGGCTGGTTCGGGTGGCCCTTCCCCGCCCCGTCTGGCAGACCTACATCTACCGGCTCCCGGCCGGAATGAGCGCAGGGTTCGGCTCCAGGGTGGTGGTGCCCTTCGGCCGCCAGACGCTGGTGGCCTTCCTCTGGGGCGACCACGGAGGAGCGGCGCCGCAGGGGCTGAAGGACGTCCTGGACGTTCTGGACCCCGACCCGCTCCTTCCGGAGAGCGTCCTCTCGCTGGTGCGGTGGTCGGCCGACTACTACCTGGCGCCGCCGGGGATGATGATGGCTGCCGCCATGCCCCCCGGCAGCTGCGGCCCCGCCCGCAGGAAGTCGGGCCGATGGCGGCCGGCCCAGGGCGTCTCCCGCAGGATGGTGGGGTACCTGCGTCCCGCCGAGGGAGTGCAGAACCTCACCGTACTGGCCCACCGCATCCGGGCCCGGGCGCCCAGGCAGGCCGAGATCCTGTTCGCCCTGTCGGTGGCCGACCCCCCGGTGCCCACCCGGGAGGTCCTGAGCAGGGCCGGGGCCTCCAGGAAGTCCCTGGCCTCCCTGGTGGAGCGGGGGCTGGTTGTGGAGGAGCAGCGGCGCAGCTTCCGGGAGCCCTCGCTGTCCATGGACGCCCCGGTGGACGGCCGGCCGGACAGCCTTACCGATGACCAGCAGGCGGTTCTGGAGACGCTCCGGGCCTCCCTGGGAGACTCCGCCACCTTCCTGCTGCACGGGGTCACCGGCAGCGGCAAGACCGAGGTCTACCTGCGGCTGATAGAGGAGGTGCGGAGCCGGGACGAGTCCGCCCTGGTCCTGGTGCCGGAGATTTCCCTCACCCCGCTGGCGGTCTCCCGCTTCGAGGCCCGCTTCCCCGGGGAGGTGGCCGTGCTGCACAGCGGCATGGGCTCCGGCGAGCGATGGGACAGCTGGGAGCTGATCCGCCGCGGCCGAAGGAGGATAGCCATAGGCGCCCGCAGCGCCGTCTTCGCCCCCCTGCGGAATCCGGGCCTCATCGTGGCCGACGAGGAGCACGACTGGAGCTACAAGCAGTCCGAGCAGCCCCACTACAGCGCCCGGGACCTGGCGGTGGTGCGGGGTCGGGCCGAGGGATGCCCGGTGGTGCTGGGTTCGGCCAGCCCTTCCATGGAGAGCTACGGCAACGCGGTTTCGGGAAAGTACCGGCTGCTGGAGCTCCCCGGCAGGGTCGACGGCAGGAACATGCCCGAGGCGGAGGTGGTCTCCGTGGCCGGGAAGTCCGACCGGCTCCTCTCCGACCGTCTTCTGGCCGGCATCGGAATCCGCGCATCCCGGGGCGAGCAGGCCATAGTCCTGGTCAACCGCCGGGGCTTCTCCCCCACCCAGATCTGTCGCAGCTGCGGCCGCCGGCCCGAGTGCCCCCACTGCGCCATCACCCTCACCTACCACCGCAGGGGGGAGGCGCTTCGCTGCCACCACTGCGGCTACTGGATCCCGGCGCTGTCCCGGTGCCCGGAGTGCGGCTCCACCGCCTTCTCGCACATGGGGCCCGGCGTCCAGAAGGTGGAGAGCGAGCTGGAGGAGCTCCTCCCCGGCCTGAGGGTGATACGGATGGACGCCGACACCACCACCGGCCGCGGCGCGCACTGGGACATACTCTCCCGCTTCGGGCGGGGCGAGGGAGACGTTCTCCTGGGCACCCAGATGGTGGCCAAGGGGCACGACTTCCCCGGCGTCACCCTGGTGGGGATAGTGGCCGCCGACCAGGGCCTGGCCTTCCCGGACTTCCGGGCCTCCGAGCGGGTGTTCGGCCTGATACTGCAGGCTGCGGGCAGGGCGGGAAGGGGCAGGAGCCCGGGCGAGGTAATCGTGCAGGCGCTGGACCCGGAGGACCCCGTGATCGAGGCAGCGGCCGCCCACGACTTCCCCGCCTTCTGGGAGATGGAGTCCACCGCCCGCCGTCAGCTGGGCTACCCGCCCTTCGGCCGGCTGGTCCGCTTCGTCTGGAGCGGCCGCAGCCTGGAGTCCGTGGAGCGCGCGACGCGGGTCTCATGGGCCGAGCCGCCACCGGATGTGCGCACTCTGGGCCCCACTCCCGCTGTGCTGTCGAAGGTGCGCGACCGCCACCGGCTCAGCGCCCTGGCCATGGCGGACACCCCCCGGCCCCTGCGCCGGATGGCGGGCTCTGTCAGACGGCGCTTCCAGCAGGCCGGCGCCTCCGGCGTCCGCCTGGACGTGGACATGGACCCCCTGGACATGCTCTGACCCCGCGGGAGTCGGGGACGGAGATTAAATCCATCAAGTTGGCGTCCTTGAATGGGACGGAGTTTAAATTCATCAAATCCAGGGCGGAGAACCACTTGATCTAGCCAACGCACTGAATTTGATGAATTTACAACTCCGTCCCTTTGGGAGCAGGCAGCTGAACTTGATGGATTTAATCTCCGTCCCCGGGGGCTCGGGTGGGGCTACTGGAAGAAGAGCTCGTCGCTGCGGGAGGGGAAGTGGCGGCCCACGGCGTCTATCACCTGGCCGAACAGGCGCGCGCTGTCTCCTGCGCCCACCAGCTCCCGGGCGCGGTCCAGCTCGGTGCGGGCCTCGAAGAGCTGCTCCCGGCCCGGACCGTCGGACTCCAGCAGGTCCAGGGCACGACCCGTGCAGAGCCCGGCCAGCGCGCAGTCGTCGGCCAGCTCCTCCGGGGCGCCCACCACCAGGGCACCTCCCCGGGCGGCCAGCCTGGCCAGGGGGCTGAGGCCCATCAGTCCCTGGTCCCCCTCGTCCTCCACGGGGACGGGGTCGCCCTCCATGCGGCGGACCAGGAAGGACAGCGACCCCAGCACCCCGGTGGTGCCCATGGCCACTGCGGCGGCGTCCACCAGCATCACCGAGTGCCGTCCGCACTCCGAAGCCAGGATGGACATGGCCATGGGGACCAGCGCGTCCCCGGCCAGTATGGACAGCACCGGGCCGTGGTGGCGGCAGACCTCTCCGGCGGCGGCCCGGGCCAGGGGCATGCCCTCCAGGCCCAGGTGGCAGCAGACGGCTCCGGACAGCAGGGCCACGGCCGAGGCCACCGGGATCGCGTCCCGGGGTTCCCCCCCGCACCGCACGGCCGCAGCGGGGGCCAGCAGCGCCCTCTGGGCCATTCCCCGGCCCAGGCAGGCGCTCCCCATGGCCGCCAGCAGCCGGTCCGGGCACTTGCCCTCCAGCCGGTCCAGTCTGCGGGAGATGTCCGCGGACAGGGCTTCCAGGCTATTCTGCATGGGACCTACTCCTTCTTGTGGCCGGTGAGCTCGAGAAGAAGCTCCCGCATCCGGTCCACGCTGAGAGGGCCCTCCATCTGGCCGTCGTGGGCCACTCGGAAAGAGCCGGTCTCCTCGCTTACGGCCACCGCTATGGCGTCGGACCGCTCGGTGATGCCCAGGGCGGCGCGGTGCCGGGTCCCCAGCCGCGGGCGGAAGTAGGTGCGCCGCGAAAGGGGAAGGACGGCGGAGGCCCGCACGATGCGGTCGTCACGGATCACCAGGGCTCCGTCGTGCAGGGGGCCGGGAGGGGTGAAGATGGCGGTGATCAGGTCGGGGCTCACCTCCAGGCGGTCCATCTCCACGCCGTCACCGTAGAGGGTGTCCAGGTTCTCCGACCGCTCCAGGACCATGAGCCCCCCTATGCCCTTCTCCTTCATCTGCACGCAGGAGACAACCACCGACTCCACAGTGCTCTGGCCGGTCCAGACTCCTCCCCCCAGGACCCGTCCGGCGTACCTGCCCAGCGAGCCCAGCAGGGCCTTGATCTCGGCGTGGAAGATGATCACGGTGGCTATGAAGAGGACACCGGTGAGCTCCTCGGCCAGGAATCCCACCGTGTGCAGCTGCAGCCGGCGCAGCATGATGCCCAGCAGAAGGATGACTGCCAGGACGGCTATCACGGTCATGGCCGGGGTGCGCCAGAGCTGGCGGACCACCAGCCATATGATGAGGGTGATCAGGGCCAGGTCCAGGAGCTGGGCTATCCAGAACCAGCTCAGCAGGCTGTGACCCAGCGGTGCCGGCACGTCATCCCCCTCCCAGCGCTTCTGCCACCCTGAGGACCTCCACCGTTCCGGCCACGTCGTGCACCCGGAGCATGTCCGCGTCGGCGGCCGCCAGCGCAGACACCGCGTGGGTGTGCAGGTCCCGGCCGGCCGGGTCCTCAACCCCTGAGATACTGCCCAGGAAGCTCTTCCGGGAGTGCCCCAGCAGGAGGCGGCAGCCCAGCCCCCGGAGCTCGCCCAGCCTTCTGATCAGCGCGAGGTTGTGCCGGAGCCGCTTTCCGAAGCCTATGCCGGGGTCCACGATGATCCTGCTGCGGGGGACGCCGTGGTCCTCGGCCAGCTCCACCCTCTCCGCGAGGTAATCGTAGACCTGGGTAAGGACGTCGCTGTAGCTGGGGTCCTCCTGCATGTCCGCCGGGCTGCCCTGCATGTGCATCAGCACCAGGGCGGCACCGGCCTCCGCGGCTGTCTCAGCTATGGCCGGATTGGAAAGAGCGGTGACGTCGTTGAGGATGGAGGCCCCCATTCCCAGGGCCTCCCGGGCCACCTCGGCAAGGGAGGTGTCCACGGAGACCAGGACCCCCCGGGGAAGGCCGGCCAGGCCCTCCAGGACCGGACGAAGCCTGCGTAGCTGCTCCTCCGCCGGCACAGACTCCGAGCCCGGCCTGGTGGACTCCGCTCCCACGTCCACCACCGAAGCGCCCTCGGCCGCAACCTCCATGGCCCTGGCCACGGCGGCGCCGGGGTCCAGGTGCAGGCCGCCATCGGAGAAGGAGTCGGGGGTGACGTTCACTATTCCCATGGCCAGGGGACGGGGACCGAACCGCAGGACGCCTCCGGGAAGCTCCATGTCACCCGCCGGCGCGGAAGCGTCCAGGACGCCCTCGATCTCCTCGCCCAGACCCGAAAGGCCGAAGGGCTGGCCGCGGAGGGAGGCCACCGCCGTGCGGATGCTCTTCTCCGTGCCGGTAACCAGGGCGTCGCTCCTCTCGGCCCTTCCGGTAACCGCCTCCCTGGTTACCAGGGCGTCGGCTCCGGCGGAGAGCATGGACTGCTTGAGGATGTTGGCCATGGGAGAGGACAGGCCGAACAGCTTGACGGCCAGTACGGAGCTCTTTCCACGGAGACGGTCCCAGGAGGCGGGGTCCGCTCCCACCAGAGAAAGCTCCCTCTTCCAGTCTTTGTCGCTGCGGAGCGAGAGCTTTCTCGGTCTCATGCTAGCGCGAGCTTATGCTCCTGCCGATGAGGGAGAGGGCCTCGGTGCGGGTCTCCAGCTTCTTGAGGTATCCCCGCATGGCCGAGGTCACTATGCGGGAGTCCCGTTTCTTGACCCCCCTCATGGCAAGGCACATGTGCTCGGCCTCCATTACCACCATCACGCCCTTGGCCTTCAGCTCGTTCATGAGCCGCTCGGCGATGTCGGTGGTGAGTCGCTCCTGTATGGTGGGCCTGGCGGCCATTGTCTCCACGGTCTCCACTATGGAGCTGAGTCCCGCTATGCGGTCGTTTGCGGGCAGGTAGACCACGTCGCAGCGCCCCAGGAAGGGGAGCAGGTGGTGCTCGCAGAGGGAGGCGAAGCTGATGTCCTTCACGATTATCAGCTCGTTCTGGTTGCTGCTCTCCATGGTGCTTATGGGACGGCAGCTCCCGGGGAGCAGCCCCCGGCACAGCTCGGCGTAGGAGTCGGCCACCCTCTGGGGAGTAGCCTTCAGGCCCTCCCTCTCGGGGTCCTCACCCACTCCCTCCAGTATCAGCCTCACGCCCCTCTTTATCTTCTCTTGGTCCATCGGGTCCTCCGACCTGGTCCTCGGTTCGCTCCTCCCCGTCGTCCCCCTCGTATCCCTCGTCGGCGGACTCCTCCTCGTGGGGTGCGGGCGGGGCGCCGGGCAGCTCCTGGCCCGGTCTCAGCTCCTCCAGTATCTCCCGGATCTCATCCCCGGTGAGCGTCTCCTGCTCCAGGAGCATGTCGGACATCCGCTCCACGATGTCCCGGTTCTCCTCCAGTATCTTCCGGGCCTTGTTGTAGGCCTCCTCCACGAAGTGGGTTATCTCCTGGTCTATGAGCCTGGCGGTCCTCTCGCTGTAGTTGCGGACCCGGCTCATGTCGCGGCCCAGGAATATGGGCTCGCTCTTCTCCCCCAGGGTCACCGGCCCCAGCTCCTCGCTCATGCCCCACTCGCACACCATCTTGCGGGCCAGGCCCGTGGCCTGCTCGAGGTCCTGCCCCGCACCGGTGCTCAGACTGTCCAGGAAGAGCTTCTCCGAGGCGCGGCCGCCCATCATTCTCGCCAGCACCCCTATGCAGTAGTTGTAGGTGTAGTTGTGGCGGTCGTCTATGGGGAGAAAGCTGGTAACTCCCAGGGCCCGTCCGTGGGGGACTATGGTGACCTTGTGCAGCGGGTCGGTGTGGGGGGTGAAGATGTTGACTATGGCGTGGCCGCTCTCGTGGATGGCCGTCAGCTTCTTCTCCTCGGGGCTGATGACCATGCTCCGCCGCTCGATGCCCATGACTATCCTGTCCACGGCGAAGTCGAAGTCCTCCTGCTTTATCTTCTGGGCCCCCCGCCTGGCTGCCCTGAGGGCGGCCTCGTTGGCCAGGTTCTCCAGGTCGGCGCCGCTGAAGCCGGGCGTTCCCCGGGCGATCCTTTCGAAGGAGACCCCGTCGTCTATGGGCATCTTGCGGGTGTGGACCTTGAGTATCTCCTCCCGGCCCTTCACGTCCGGCATGCTCACCATGATGCGGCGGTCGAAGCGCCCGGGGCGAAGCAGCGCCGGGTCCAGAACGTCGGGCCGGTTGGTGGCGGCCATGACGATGACGCTCTCGTTGGGCTCGAAGCCGTCCATCTCCACCAGCAGGGCGTTCAGTGTCTGCTCCCGCTCGTCGTGGCCACCTCCCAGACCGGCTCCCCGGTGTCGGCCCACGGCGTCGATCTCGTCGATGAAGATGATGCAGGGGGCCTTGGCCTTGCCCTGGACGAAGAGGTCACGCACCCGGCTGGCGCCCACGCCCACGAACATCTCCACGAAGTCCGAGCCGCTCATGGAGAAGAAGGGGACGCCGGCCTCGCCGGCCACTGCACGGGCCAGCAGAGTCTTGCCGGTGCCGGGAGGGCCCAGAAGGAGGACGCCCTTGGGCACCTTGCCCCCCAGCCGCTGGAAGCGGCCGGGGTTCTTGAGGAAGCCGATCACCTCGGCCAGCTCCTCCTTGGCCTCCTCCACCCCCGCCACGTCGTCGAAGGTCACCTTGGGCCGGTCGCTCTGGAACAGCTTGGCCTTGCTCTTGCCGAAGCTCAGGGCCCTGCTGCCTCCGGCGGAGTTGCGCATGATGTAGATCCAGAAGCCTATGAGAAGAAGGAACGGCCCCACGCTGAGGAGTATCTGGAAGAAGTCCATGCTCTGCGGCAGAGCAGTTATGCTGACGTCGTACTCCTGCAGGACCTCCAGGGCCCCCTCGTGCTGGAAGGGGATGTAGGAGGTGAACTCCTCGTATGCCGTTCCCTCCACCTGCTGCGGCGAGACGAACTCGCCCTTCACCGAGCCGCTGGGCTCTATCTCCACCGAGGCCACGACTCCGCCCTGCACCTTCTGCAGGAACTCCGTATACGTCAGCTCCGCCCTGTTGCCGCCCTCGAAGAAGAGGCTGTAGAGGGTGAACACTCCCAGGGCGATCAGCATCCACAGGGTCAGCGTGCGGAAGGAGCAGCCCATGGACAGCGGCGGCGTGGGTTCCTTCTTGCCAGGGGGTCTGTTGTTGGCCATCTAGTAAGCGCTCACAGCCTTTCACCGGCCACTGGGGCCGTCTGTCTCTCTTACGGCAACAATGTCCCGAAGGTTTCTGTCGTAGCCTCCGGGACTGTCGAGACCGTAGCCGAAAACGAACCTGTCGGGAATGTGGAAGAGGCGCCGGTCCACCTCGACTTCCACCTTCCTGGGAACCTCCTTGTCGAGGAGGACAACGGTCCTCAGAGAGGCGGGTTCCCTGGAAATCAGCAATTTTTGAATATACGCAAGGGTCAGCCCTGTGTCTACGATATCCTCCACCAGGAGGATGTGGCGGCCGGCCAGGGGAAGGCTGGTGTCCAGGGTGAGCCGGACCTCTCCGGAGGATCTGGTCTGGTCACCGTAGCTGGCGGCCCCCAGGAACTCCACCTGCATGTCCACGTCCATGCTCCGCACCAGGTCCGCGGCGAACATGAATCCTCCCCGCAGCAGCGGTATCACCACCGGCCTCTCGCCGTGGTAGATGCGGCTGAGCTCGCGTCCGAGGTCCCTCACCCGGCGGTCTATCTCCTCGGCGGGGATGAGGACCTCCAGCTCAGCTCCGTTCAGATCCATCCCTCTCCTCCGTGGTGATAAGCGTTTCCTCTCCCGCCTCCAGTACCGCTCCCCCGGGCATGGCGTGGCTGCCGGTGCCTCCGTCCATGAGCCAGCGGTCGGTCTTCTCCAGCTCTTCGCGGCCCTTGCGGGGCCGGCCGCATAGCGCCCACAGAACGGAGAGCCGCAGCTGCCGCGGAAGCCCCTGGTAGCCTCTGCGGTCCAGTCCTCCGCCGGTACGCAGTCCCTCCATCGCCTCCGAGGTGGCCCGGCGGGCGAAGTCGCGCCAGCCGGAGAGGATCTCGGCGGAGGCCGCCATCCTGCCGGCGGCTCCGGGTGAGATCTCCTCCAGCACCGGAAAGACCCTGTGGCGCAGCGCATTCCTGAGTATGGCCGTGTCTCGGTTGCTCTGGTCCCGGACCCAGCCGAGGCCCCGTGCCCTCAGGTACTCCTGCAGCTCGCCGCGCTCCATCCGCAGCATGGGCCTGCGCACCGGGCCCACTCCCCGGTACGACATGCCTCCCAGTCCCCTGAGCCCTGCCCCCTCCAGCATCCGCATCAGAAGGGTCTCCGCCCTGTCCGTGGCCGTATGGCCCACCGCCACCAGGCTGCCTTCCCGGCCCTCCCCCTCGTAGACCTCCTGCCGCAGTCGGCTGAGGCCCGCCTCCAGAGAGCCGCGGCCGGGAGGGTCGAGCCTTCGCAGCACGAAGGGAAGGTCCAGCAGCCTGGCCGTGGCCCTCACCAGCTCCGCCTCGCCCTCCGACTGCTCCCGTACACCGTGATGGATGTGGAGGACGTAGAGGTCCCAGTCCATGTGGGCCCGGAAGGCGCAGAGCATCCTGAGCATGGCCATGGAGTCCGAGCCGCCGGATACCGCGGCGGCCACCCGGCTTCCCGGGGGAAGGATGCCGGTGTCCCGGACGGTCTTGATGAAGCGCCTCTCAGCGTCCGGCACGGCCGGCCTCCTCCCGGGCACTGGCCAAAGCGGCGTCAGCGGCAGTAGCCAAGGTCCCGGAGCACCTCCACCCTGGCCTGTGTTCCGGGCACCTCCGCGGGAAGCACCTCCGCCGGGGTCGCCCAGTAGAGCATGGCCTGCTCCAGCAGAGCGCTGTCCGGGGGAAGGCTCTCCTGCTCCATGGGATCGGCGGCCAGGTCGAAGAGCACGGCCCTGTCCTCCGCGTGGTCCCAGAACAGGCGCCTCTCCCCCTGCCTAACCGTAAGGTAGGTCCCCAGGTCTGAAGAGGCGAAGCCGCTGCTGGGAAGCACCCTGTCCTCCACCGGCTCGCCCATCAGACTTACGCCCCAGTCGTCCCACGGCCCCGACTCCTCCACACCGGCGGCCTCCAGCACCGTGGGGAGTATGTCCATCTGGCTGACCACCGTGGAGTCCAGGCCGCCGCCGCGGAAGCCGGGGCCGCTGATCAGCAGGGGCACCCGGGTCTGCTCGCGGTACAGGCTGAAACCGTGCAGAAGGCCGCCGTGCTCCCGGAACTCCTCGCCGTGGTCGGCCATGGCGATGATCACGGTGCCCTCGGCCAGGCCCCGGCGGCGGAGCTCCGCCAGCATCTTCCCGATCTCCGCGTCGCAGAAGGCCACCTCGCCGTCGTAGAGGTCCTCCAGCCTCCGGTAGTCCTCCTCTTCCAGCCTTCCCAGCCGGTTGGCGTTCAGCAGCATCCTGGTGGGAGCGGTGGCCCAGTGGGTGGAGGGATGGCCGGCCGGGGTGAACATCCCGTCGTAGGGGGCCGGCGGGTCGTACGGGTAGTGGGGGTCGAAGTAGTGCAGCACCGCCAGGAACGGCGCTTCCCCCGACCACCCGTCGTCCAGCCACTGCAGGAACTTGGCGTTGATCACATCGGCATCTACCGCCAGGCGACAGCCTTCGGTGTCCACATGGTCCATGCCCTGGTCGAAGCCGTAGCCGGGCCCCATGACCGGCACGTTGTAGACGCCCACCGTCTCCCAGCCCCTCCGGCCCAGAAGCTCGGGAAGAACGTCCAGCTCCGGGTCCAGGCCGTACAGCCGGTCGTCGCGCATTCCGGCCAGATGTGCCCTCTCCGGCAGGCCGCTGAAGATGGTGGCGATTGCGGGAAGGGTCCACGCGGCCTGTCCCTGGCAGTAGGCCCACATGGTGCCCTCCGCGGCCAGGCTGTCCAGGGTGGGGGTTATACTGCGGGAGTAGCCGTAGCAGTGCAGGTGATCGGCCCGAAGGGTGTCTATTATCAGCAGGACTACGTTGGGGCCCCGCCTTCCCGGGTCTTTGGTCTGTTCCGGCTCGCCCCCGCCGCCTCCGCAGGAGACAACGGGCGCCAGCAGGGCCGCCGCAAGCAGGATACATCTCGTCACGATTGCTCCCAAGGGGTTGTGTTCGGGATATCTCCGCCGGGAATATATCCCGGCGCCGGCCGCTCGGCATACTCCCGGGTCTTCCGCGACGGGTCCGGAAGGTCTGCGGACGGGGTCAGATGTAGCCCAGATCCCTGAAGGCCTCGGAGAGACGCCCCTCCATCTCCACGGTGAAGGCGCCCCCGGCCCTGGGGCTGGCCCAGTAGAGGCGCAGCCGCCGCACCATGGCGCTGTCCGGGACAAGCGTGGAGTCCGGGTCCTCGAAGCCGGAGGACAGGTCGTACATCCAGGCCGAGTCGGCCGAAGCGTCCCACAGGGCCTTGCCGTTGCCGTACCTCATGGCCGCCCGCTGCATGATGTCGCCGCTGGTGCCGCTGGAGGGAATGCCCCTGTCCGCGGGGAGCTCCTCCCCCAGAAGGGAGACGCCCTCCACCTGGGCGGGAGCCTCGAGGCCGCACAGGTGCGCCACGGTGGGCATCACGTCGAACAGGCCCACGGGGCTGCCGACCACCGAGTCACGGGGAACCCCCGGCCCGGTGATGATCATGGGCACGTGGACCGTCTCCTGGAACAGCTGCTGGCCGTGGAAGACCCGCCCGTGCTCCAGGAACTCCTCGCCGTGGTCCGCCACCACCACCACTACGGTCTGCTCGGCAAGGCCCCTCTCCCGCAGGCCGGCCATCAGCCGCGCGATCTGGTCGTCGCAGTAGCTTATCTCCACGTCGTAGAGGTTAACCATGCGCTCCAGCTGCGCGCCGGTAAGGTCACCGTCCGCCACCGCTATGCGTACGTCGGTGAAGGGTATGGAGTCCAGCCAGGGGTCGGACCCCGGCGCCGCGTAGGGGTAGTGGGGGTCGAAGAAGTGCAGCAGCATGAAGAACCTGCCCCGGTTCCCCCCGTCCAGCCACTGCAGCGCCCTGTCCACCACCGGCCCCGCATCCAGGGGATCCAGGCACCCCTCCGTGTCGAAGGCACCGAAGTCGCGGGGGAAGCCGAACCGCTCGGACACCACC
This sequence comes from Candidatus Fermentibacteraceae bacterium, assembly GCA_041686025.1. Classification (GTDB taxonomy): domain Bacteria; phylum Fermentibacterota; class Fermentibacteria; order Fermentibacterales; family JCC-6; genus JAWLEP01. The sequence goes on along the minus strand of JAWLEP010000019.1, from coordinate 23,793 downwards.
GGCGCGTTGAACAGGCCGAAGCTGGAGTACCCCTCTTCTCCCAGGAGGCCGGGAATGGTCACCAGCTCCGGGGTGAGCCCGTAGAAGCTCTCCCCGCGCGTGCCGGCGCCGTGGGTCCTCTCGGTCGTCCCCGTCAGCAGCGAGGCCATGGCGGGAAGGGTCCATGTGCTCTGGGACTGGCAGGCGGTGTAGAGCACGCCCTCCGCCGCCAGGCTGTCCAGGGTGGGGGTGATCTCCCTCCCGTAGCCCAGGCAGTGGACGTGGTCGGCCCGCAGCGTATCTATGACGATGAGCAGCACGCTGGGCCGCCCGCCGCCGCCGCAGGCTGCCACCAGCAAGATCAGCAGCGCCGGTATCGCGGTCTTTCGCATCGTTCCCTCTCCGGAAAGGTCGTCCGCCACGAAGGTATATGCAGGCCCGCCAGAATCCGCCAGTGCCCGCGCAGGCGCACGATTCAAGTGCCATTCAAGTGCCATTCAAGTGCCAGGCACTTGAATTGAACGGCTGCCGGGTATGAAATTCAAGTGCCTGGCACTTGAATTGGGAATGGGCTGGCATGGGAATGGGGAGCAGGCGACGCCTGCTCCCCCCCTGGTAGCGGCGAAGGGACTCGAACCCCTGACCCGCGGATTATGATTCCGCTGCTCTAGCCAGCTGAGCTACGCCGCCGCGGAACCCGAAGCTAGCAGAAGGCCCGCCCGGCTGTCAAGACCGGTTGGGACCCGGTTTTCGGGGCTCGCCGCCCCCGCAGCACCGGGCGCTCAGACCGGACATTACCCTCATCCTCTGCTCCTCTGTCAGGGCCCCTTCTGGCCCCTGGATCCGAAGCAGGACGGCCGACGACTCCGACCACTCGATGACGCTGGCGGTGACCCTGAATTCCTTCACCACCTCCAGCAGGTCGTGGAACCAGCCGGGCTTTCCCTGCCGGCAGCAGCAGAAGAGGGTGGAGGATGGCTTCTTCTCCGGGCCCAGGTCCATCCATCTGGGCTCCAGGTAGGGCCGGTCCTCACGGAAGAGCTCGCTGAGGCACTCGAAGGCCAGCCGGATGTGCCCGGCCAGCTCGCTCACCGGGGCGCTGGCCCGCAGGAAGTCCTCCAGCCTGTAGTAGAAGTCGTTCACGATGGTGGACGGAATGTCCTTAAGCTTCTCCTTCAGCTCCCGGACCTTGGAGACGTCCAGCAGGCGCATGCCCATGTCGAAGTCCCGGAAGTCGCCATAGGTGGACTGTATGGATTCCTTGATGGCGCTGTAGGCGCTCTCCAGGTCGCTGTAGGCGTCGCGCTGGACGGTGATGTCTATGATGTCCACCCACCGGTTGCCGTGTCGGGAGGGAGACTTGAAGGACACCACCGTCAGCCCCTCCCGGGAGTCCAGCTCCCGGACCAGGTCGATCACCTGGCCGTCGTGAGCCTCGCGGCTCTCGGCGGCCGAGACCAGTATGAGCTTCAGCTCGGCGTGGAAGGTGGAGGTGGCCACCCGGGCGATGTAGGCCTGGCTCATCCCCGAGGACTCGCACTCCCGCAGCAGCAGGGGAATCACGGCCCGGGCGTAGTTCTCGCGGCCCCCGTAGCGGTGGATGCGCTTGAGCCTGTCCAGCTCGTTGGACACCAGCAGCTTCTTGAGGACGGCCCTGATCTTCTGCTGCTCCTCGCGGGTGGCCGACAGCCCGGTGGGTCCGGACATCTCGATCCTGATGCTGACGATTCCGTCCTCGGTGGAGTAGCGGCGCTGGTGCTTCACCGAGGCCCCGGACCAGGCGTGGTTGAGGGCGGTGAGTACGTCCTGGAAGGAGATCTCGCGCTCGTAGCCGGCGATGTTTATCCCGGTGAGGTGCTCCTTCTCGGTGCGCAGGTTCCTTATCCGGAAGAAGGGCTTGCCCCCCTTCTCCCTCACCCTGCCCACCAGCTCGTAGTTGGTCTTGATTATCCAGGCGAGGTCCTCCGGCCTGCGCTCCATGAGGTACTGGTCCGACCTCGATGAGATGAAGAGGACCAGCTCGCCGCCCTCCCCCATGATCTCCTCGGGTAAGTCCCGGGTGCCGTAGAGGTCCTCCAGGGCCATACGGACCTCCTCGAACCTCTCCAGCCTCTCCGCCGCCCGCCCCAGCAGCGAGACGGTCCCTGCACGGCCCATGGCCAGCCTGCCCAGGAGGTCGGCCATCTTTCTGGCGTCCTTCTCGAACCTCTCCGCCCGCCGGGGATCGTCGTTGCGTATTCCGGTGATTATCACGCCCCGGCGCCTGCCCTCGTCCACCACCGCGAAGCCCTCCAGCACGTCCAGGTTCCAGCCCAGGTGATGGAGCTCGCTGAGGACGATGGTGCCCAGACCGGGCCAGTCAACCGCCGCGACGCCCACCAGAGTCAGACCGGCCTCCGCATCGGTGTCCACCTCCACCCGGGGTGCCTGGTCCCCGGGGGGATGCTCCAGCAGGCGGTCGTAGATCCTGCGCCTGGAGTCTGCCGGAATGACGTCTCCGGGGCAGGCCCGGCTGGGGGGCGACCCCTCTCTGCAGGCGTCCCTCTTGGTCAATGCCGCTCCCTTCGGCCCTCGGAATCCGGGAAAGCCCTGATCACCCCTATTACATAGCCATGATGTCCCGGACAGCAAGGCCGGGTATCCCGGCCCCCGGGTTTTGACATCTTGTATATGATTACAGCCATGCCACTTATGCGATTTTGCCAAAATAAGGTTGACAGGCAGCGGAGTTTGGAACATATACCAACTGTCTTCTGAGCCCTGGCGCGTTGGGCCGAGTGCTCCTTCCTCTAACTCCGGTCCTTGGGCGGCCGCGCTGGGGCTCTTCCTTTTTGCCGCTCCACGGGCGAATAGCTCAGCTGGCCAGAGCGCCTGCCTTACAAGCAGGAAGTCGGGGGTTCAAGTCCCTCTTCGCCCACCACTACGCTTCCAGGCCGTCACGATTTTCGGGAGCCCGGACGGGCTCCCTTTTTTTACCTCTCGAGAACCGCCCCGAGCTCCCGGAGGTCTCTGCGAAGGTCCTCGCTTCGGGGTGAGGGCCCGGCCAGCTCCTCCGCCTCCCGCAGGGCCTCCGCCGCCTCCCTGCGGCTGCCGCCCTCCAGGTGGCAGACGGCCTGCAGGGCCCGGATCTCCGCCAGCGTCTCCCCCTCCGCCTGCGGCAGCGCCGATTCGGCCCGGCCGCAGAGCTGGGCCACGCGAATCAGCATGCCTTTCCGTCTGGCCGCCCGCGCCGCCGCAACCAGTGCGGCGGCCAGCTCGTCCGGCTCCAGGAGCTCCCCGGCGGAATCCAGAGCGTCCATCAGCTCCCTCATGATCCCGGCGCTTGCCGCATCCCCGGCGAAGACGGCGGCGTTTCTCAGGGCCAGCCCCAGATGGCGGGAGCCCCCCAGCCGTCTTAGGGCCTTGAACGCCTGCTGAGACCGCCGGAATGCCTCCTCCGGGCTTCCCATGTCCGCCAGTGCGGTCCCCATGTTCAGCAGGGCCTCGCCCTCCAGGTTCCCGTCCCCCAGCTCTCTGGCCAGCGACAGAGCCTTCTCCAGGTCCTCCAGCGCCCCTTCGGGATCCCCCGACCTGCGTCTGAGGGATGCCAGGTTGCACAGGCAGCTGGCCCGTACCCGGCTGTCGCCGATGCTCTCCGCGCCCCGCATGGCCTCCGCAAAGCTGTTCTCCGCCTCCTCCAGCCTGCCCACCCCGGACAGCACGGCTCCCAGGTTGGCCTTGGCCGCCATGCGGATTCGAACGCTGGGCCCGCTCTCCCGGGAGATCAGGTCCCGCAGGGTGGCCTCTGCCTCCTCGAACCTCCCCATGCCCATCTCCAGCTGAGACCTCACCAGGAGGCACCTGGCCGCCAGGGGAGGGTCGCCGGCGGCATCCGCCAGCCCGAGCGCGGAGTCCAGGTTGTCCTCGGCCTCCGCAAGCTTCCCCAGGCGGACCAGACAGGATGCCTTGTTGGCCAGGGACAGGGCCAGGAGCTCCCTATCGCCCTGCGGACGCGCCACCCGGGCGGCATTCTCCAGAAGCTCCAGGGCCCGCTGCGGGGCGCCGGTCACCGACATCAGCGAGCCCATGCCGATCATGGCCCTGGCCTTCCAGTCCGGAAGGCCGTGGGAGTCCGCCAGGTCCAGCATCCTCTCCAGCGTACGTCGGCACTCCTCGATCCTGCCCTCCAGCTCCAGGGCCGACCGCCTGTGGTCCAGTATCTCCAGGATGCTGTCGGCCCGGGCCCCGGACTCCCTCTCCGCCGCCCACTCCATCAGCCGGTCGGACCAGTCGATGGCCTCCGTGGTCTTGTAGCCGGCCGAGGCCTGCCTCAGCTCCTCGAGCCCCTCCCTCATGGCGCCGGGGAGGTCGCCTGCAAGGCGAAGGTGCCGGGCGGCCATTCCCGGCATGTGCCCAGCGGGCGGGGAGGGCTCCAGGCAGAGCCTGGCGGCGATTCCGTGCAGGATTCTGCGATTGTGCAGAAGAAGGGTGTCGTAGGCCACCCTCCGCGCCAGCGGGGTCCGGAACGATACCGTCTCCCCGGCGGAGGTGGCGCCGGTCCGGAGGAGCCTCTTCCTAAGCAGCAGGGCCAGGGCGCTGCCGGTGTCATCCGGCAGCGGCGGGGAGGTCTCCCGGCGGACAACTTCCAGGTAGCGGGCCAGCAGGTCCCTGGGGAACCCCTGCCCCAGGACGCTGGCGTACTGCAGCATCCTCCGGTGCTCCTCGGGAAGCTGGTCGAACCTGCTGGCCATCAGGGCGGCCAGTGTCCCGGGGACCCTCCCCAGTCCCGCATCCAGTCCTTCGCCGCCGCCGCAGGCCGCCTCCAGGCTCCCCGATTCCATCAGGTAGAGGATCATGTCCCGGAAGTACAGGGGGTAGCGTCCCACCGTCCTCACTGTCCTTCGGGCCAGCACCGTTATCTCCTCCGGGACCAGGCCGCTTCTCCCCCGCAGCAGATGCTCGGCCATCTCCTCCAGCGCGGAATCGTCCAGCCCCTCGAGACGTATGTCCACGGCGTCCGTGCCGGCGGCGGATGCAATGGGCTCCCTGGAGAGGAGAACGGCTACCACCCCCGGAGGAGGCCCCTCCTGCAGAAGGGCCTCCAGCACGGCGGCGGAGCGGCTGTCCATCCAGTGCAGGTCGTCCAGCACCAGGGCCAGCCCCCCGGACCTGGCCGCCTCCGCCTCCAGGGCGTCCCTCACCAGTCCGGAGACCATCCCGTCGGAATCCAGGGGTCCATCCTCCATCTGGCCCCGGAAGCTGCCGGAAAGAACGGATCTGACCAGGCCCTCGGCGGCGTCGAGGGTGAAGCTTCCCTCACCTGACCTGCGGCCCTCCAGCAGGCACCGGATGTGCTCCTCCGGGTCGTCGTCCTCTCGGACCAGGTCCCTGAGGACCTCCGTCCACAGCCAGTAGGGAGGCTGGTCGAAAGCCATGGATCTGCCGGTGACCACCAGGGGGCCGTCCCTGTCGTCCAGCCGGGACACGGCCTCGGTCACCAGCGCGGTCTTTCCGCTGCCCGGCTCGCCGGTTACCACGGCCACCCTGGGCCCGGATCGCATCTCCAGCAGGACCATCAGCCTGGAGATCTCCTCCAGCCTGTCCACGAAGGGGACGCCGGCACGTCGGGAGGCCTCCCGCCACCAGCTCCTCCTGAGGGGGCCGGCGCCCTCGGCCAGGTACGCGTGGACCGGCTCGCTCCTCCCCCTGATGATCTTCTCGCCGTCGTCCACCCAGCTGAAGTAGTCGCCTGCGGCGCGGCGGACCGCTGCGCTGACCATCAGGCCTCCGTCCGGAGCATGGCTCTGCAGCCGGGAGGCCACGTTCACCTCGTCGCCGGTGGCGGTGAGGTGGCCGGAGGGGTCCGGGGCAACCGTCACCGGCCCGTAGCTGACCCCCACGCGCGCCCCCAGGGATATCCCCTGCCGCTGCAGTATGCCGGAAGCGGTGCGCACCCGCTCCAGCATCTTCAGCCCGCAGGCCACCGCCCTCTGGCAGGGCACCTCGGAGTAGCCGCCGGCCCCGAACAGGGCCATGATCATGTCACCCTCGTACTTGTCGACGTATCCGCCGGCGGACTCCACCTCCCTGGCCAGCAGCCCCATAAGGGACCGCACCAGATGGTGGAGGGTCTCGTGGTCCAGCTTCTCGGCCAGGCCGGTGTAGTCCTTCAGGTCCAGGAAGAGTACGGCCACCAGGCGTCTCTCGCCCGGGGCCAGGCTTATGCCGGGGGACCCGTCATGGAGAAGGCCGGACAGCCTCTGGAGCTCCGCGGCAAGCTCGGTGCTCCACGCCTCGGGGGACAGGTTCTCCATGGGCAGCTCCCGGTCTCCTGGAACGGCTCTCGGTGAGTGCTCGAGCAGAAATGACTATACGCCAAGACCGGTGCGCCGGGAACCTCCGCCTCAGAGGTCCCGGGCCAGGCGGAAGCCGGTGTGCCAGGCCCTGTCGGAGGGAAAGAGCCGCTCCACCGACCTGGCGGCCACCTCCTCGCCGGGCGACAGCCAGCTGCCCCCGTGCACGAGGGCCCACACCGAATCCATGGTGGAGGTCCACTCGCCCACGTTTCCGGTGATGTCCGCCAGTCCCCTGTCGCTGAGGGGGAAGGCGCCCACCGGGGCGGTCCACAGGAAGCCGTCCTCAGCCCGGCTGTCCCACTCGCCTCCGGCCAGGTAGCTCACCATCCCGCCGGCATCCGCCGGCTCCAGGTCGCCCCAGGGGTACCGCGCGGCGGGGTCGTCGGGAAGGGTGGAGGCGTATACCAGCTCCTCGGCGGTGGGAAGGCGGCAGCCTGCGGCCCCTGCGGCCTTGGCCGCCTCCGCGGCACTGACGTTTACCACGGGGGAGTCCGGCCGTCTCCACAGGTAGTCCACCACTCCCATGAAGCCGGGGTCCGGGGGTTCTGGAAGGCCCTCTCTGCGGGCCAGGGAAAGGTAGAGGCGGTTGGTGACCTCGTAGCGGGAGAGCTGGAACGCCTCGACGAACACGGTATCGCCCGAGGCCGAGACGTAGCTGCCCGCCTCTACCGTTACGAAGAGGGTATCCTCGGGAGGCACCTCCGGCAGGGGACGGACCGGAGGCTCGTCCCCGCCGCAGGCCAGCAGGAGATAGGCCGCGGCCAGGGCCGCAACCCGGCTGCGGATCATCAGGTGTCTCTGCGCGAGCCCCTGCGGGGCCTGTAGACTATTGCCAGGGGAATTACCCCGCAGTAGCCCAGCACCAGCATGATGGGAGCGGCGGTTATGCTGCCGGCCCGAAGGAGGAACCAGCCGGCCACCACCATGGCCAGGCCAACCGTGAAGAGGACGTAGTTGACCATGCTGAAGGGGGCGGTATCCCTCTCCTTCTCTCCCTTTTTCTGCTTCCTGTCGGAATCTGCCATCTTACCCTCCTGGCTTTGGTCCGCCTGCGTCAGAACAGCGGTCGGGGCGGTGCAGGTATAGGGCCTGCGGCCCGGGTCTGTCAACTTGCGGCCGCGGCGGCGGTCAGCCCTCCCCCAGCTCCTCCTCCAGGCCCGGAAGCTCGATCCAGCCCCTTCGGAAGCAGGTGAGCATCGCCTCCCCCACCACGAAGAAGGAGCCGGTGACCACCAGCGGTCCCCGGCCGGTGCGCAGAGCCTCTTCCCGGCCGGCTTCCACGGCTGCGGAAATGTCCGCCACCGGCCGGCCGGCTATGCCCCGAAGCTCCAGCTCCCGGGCCAGCTCGGACGCCTCCAGGGCGCGGTCGGGGTCGGCGGGGGTAGTGGCCACCACCGGCTCCAGCAGCCCCCGCACCTGGTCGGCCATCTCGCGGTACATCTTGTCCCTCAGAAAGCCCAGCACCGCCGGCAGGGGCGGCCCCATGCCCTCCACCTTCCGCATCAGTGCCGATATGGACTGGGGGTTGTGGGCCACGTCGAAGAGGATGTCCACCTCTCCGGGCCGCAGGTCCAGCCGGCCGGGCCAGTAGAGGTGGGCGCAAGCTTCCTCGAAGGCCCTGCGCACCTCCGGCTCGGGTCTGCCCGCGAGCTGGCAGGCGGCGGTGCAGGCCAGGTCGGCGTTGGCCGCGAGGGGGGTGTCGGGATGAAGGCTGGCGGGCGCCCGCCGGGGCAGCACGCGACGCAGCCCCCCCTCCCTCACCGCTTTTTCGAGCACCTCCTCCACCCCGGCGGGCTGCCGGGGAGAGACCAGCAGGGTGGCCGGGTCGGCGATGGCCACCTTCTCGCGGGCGATCAGCTCCGTGGTGTCCCCCAGGATGCGGCTGTGCTCCAGGCGCACCCCGGTGAACAGGGTGGCCTCCCCGTGGAAGGTCCTGGTGGCATCCAGCCTTCCGCCCAGGCCGGCCTCCACCACGGCCCAGTCCGCGCCCCGCTCGGCGAACCACCAGGCCGCCATCGCGGTGGTCACCTCGAAGAAGGTGGCGCTGAGGTCCTCGATGTCCTCCCGGTACCTCCCGAGGAACTCCAGTACCGCCTCCCGGGGGATCCACCCGCCGTCCACCGCCACCCGCTCCCGGTAGTCCAGCAGGTGCGGCGAGGTGAACCGGCCGGTCCGCAGGCCCAGCCTACTCATGGTTTCCGCCAGCATGGCGGTGGTGGAGCCCTTGCCGTTGGTGCCCACCACGTGGACGGTGCGGAAGGCCCGCTGGGGATGACCCGCCGCCTCCAGCAGGCCCCGTATCCTCTCCAGGCCGTACTTCATCCCCATGCGCCGGCGGGAGAAGAGGTACTCCAGGGCCTCCCCGTAGTCGCGGTCTCCGGCCCGGGACGGCCCTGTCACTCCTGCCCGGCCATGCGGGAGAGCAGCTCCCGCAGGAAGGGCCCCTGCCTTTCGCTCACCACCCTCTGGGCCTCCAGCACCTCATGATGGCTTACCTCCCCCTCGGGGTCGGCGGCGTTGGTCACCAGCGACAGCGCCAGCACGGCGCAGCCCTGGGAGGCCAGGGCCAGGGCCTCCGGCGCTGTGGACATGGACACCGTGGAGACACCCATGCGGCGCAGGAGCCGGATCTCCGCGGCGGTCTCGTACTCGGGGCCCGAGCAGCAGGCGAAGAGCCCCCCGCGAACCGGAGCTCCCAGCTCCCGGGCCAGCTCCAGCGCCAGCTCCCGGAGTCCGGCCCGGTAGCATCGGGCGGGCCTTCCCACGGGGGAGGAGGGTACGGTCCCCGAGAGGTTCAGGTGGTCGCCGAACACCACCGCGTCTCCCACCGCCAGATCTGGGTCCACCGCCCCGGAGGAGCTGGTGAGCAGCCACCGTCCCACCCCCAGGTCGGCCAGGGCTCCGGGAAGGAGCGCCACCTCGTCTCCGTCGAAGCCCTGGTAGGCGTGCCGCCTTCCCAGCAGGAAGACCAGTCTGCCGTCGGCGCTCTGGGTCACCTTTCCGGGGTGGCCGGGCAGTGCGGCGCCGGCCATTCCGGGAAGGGCGGAGTTGTCTATCTCGGCGCCGACCCCGAAGTCTTCGGCCAGCCAGGAGAGCCCGGAGCCCAGCACCACCCCCACCCGGGGCCTGGCCCGGAGTCGCGCGGCCAGGGCGGCGGCCAGTGCGGCCCTGCTGCGCTCGACGGGGCCGGCCCCCATGGGCCGGATCATCACCACGGCGTCGCAGCGGCCGCCGTAGTAGCCCGGGATCCTGGTCCTGACGCTGTATCCCAGCCGGCGGTAGAAATCCGCCGCCACCTCGTTGGTCTCCCTGACCTCCAGGCGGGAGAGGCTCTGCCCCATGCGGCGGCCCCAGCCCTCCACGGCCGCCATCAGACACCTGCCGACCCCCGTGCGCCGGTGGGACTCATCCACCGCCAGATTGGTGAGGTGCAGCCCGCGGGTGTCGACCTCGGCGACGGCGTAGCCACATGGCGCCTCCTCCGCGAAGGCCACCAGAAACAGCCTGCCCGGGGAGTCCAGTATCCTGCGGAAGGCCCACTCCGGCCACGGGTCCTCGAAGATCTCCCTCTCCATGTCCATGGCCCAGGGCAGCAGCCCGGCGTGGGCCAGCCTCAGCTCATGCACGGGGCCGCACCTCCAACAGGGCCCGGCCCATGAAACCCCTCAGGTAGAGGGGCTCCAGGTGATCGTCGAATCCGCTGCGCCCGGCCCTGTCCCGGGCCAGAGCGGCCACCGCTGCCGGACGGGGGCTGTCGAGGATCGGGGGGACCCATGCGCCCCCCAGCTCCCCCAGCTGCCGGCGGCCGGTGCCCACCGCCGCGGCGGGGCGGGCCCTCTCCGCCCATTCACGGACCGCCCCGGCGGTGTAGGCCGCCGCCGGGAAGAGCTCCTCGGGCCGGGGGCCGGCGGCCACCCGGTAGGCGGACGCGAAGACCTCCCCCCTGCGGGCTTCCACGGCGGTGAGGACAGTGCCCCGCAGCCCGGTTCCCGCCGCCAGAACCTCCAGTGTGGGGACGCCGGCGACTCCCACGCCCCATCCCCGGGAGAGGCCCAGGGCGGTTGCCGCGCCGATGCGCAGGCCGGTGTAGGATCCGGGGCCCAGGGAGACGCCTATCCCCTCCAGGTCGCCGGGGGAGGCGTTCGCGGACTCCATTGCGTCCCTGACGGCGGGCAGGACCTTCTCGGAGGTGTCGGCCACCACGGGCAGCAGGTGCTCCACCACCACTCCATCGTCCCGGACCAGGGCAACTCCCCCGCCCCGTCCGCTGGTCTCAATCCCCAGCCAGAGCCCTCCGCTCAACGGTCACCATCCTCTCCCCGGGACTGTCCGTCATCGCCAGCTCCACCAGCCAGCCCTTCCCGAGAAGGGCCTCCGGCAGCCGGTCGGCCCATTCTACAATGACCGTGGCGTCCGAATCAAGAACGGAAGCTATGCCCGTGCTCAGAAGCTCCCGGGGGTCTCCCTCCAGCCGGTAGAGGTCCACGTGGTGGGTCTCGCCCAGCGGAGTTCGGTAGACGGCGTCCATTACGAAGCTGGGGCTGGGGATGTCGCCCCGGACTCCAAGCTCCCGCAGCACGGCCCGGGCGAAGACGGACTTTCCGGTGCCCAGCCGGCCCACCAGGTACACCCTGCCTCCGGGGCCCAGGAGGCGGGCCAGCCGGCGGGCCAGCCGGCGAAGGCCGTCCTCGTCCAGCCGGCCTCCCTCCAGCCGGCCGGCGTCCTCGCCCGCCAAGGCTAGCCCAGCCTCTTGGGGCGCAGAACGGCTACCGGCACCACCATCTCCTGCAGGGAGCACCCGCCGTGCTGGAAGGTGTTCTCGAACTTCCGTATCTCCGACCGGTCCATGGCGGGATGTATGAGCAGGTAGTCGCTGCGGGCCATCACGTAGCTCTTCCGCGGGGAATCGTCGGGAAGGCCCCACTCGGCGGGCTCCCGCACCACGATGGCGTCCTTGTGGTCGGCGGAGAGGGAATGGCCCATCCGGAAACGGACGCTGCTGGACATGCCGCGGCCCCCGCGGATGTCGGTGACCCTGCGCGAGAGCTTGGAGCCATGGTCGCTGGTGACCACCACGGTGGCCCCCCTGGCGGCAAGCGTCTCCAGCATGGAGCGGATGTGCGAGCGCATGAACCAGGAGCGGGCCAGGCTGCGGAAGCTCACCACGTCCGGTGCCAGGTCCTTCAGCAGGTCGCTCTCCGACCTGCCGTGGGTGAGGTGGTCCAGGAAGCTCACCACAATGGCCAGGAAGCCCCCCTCCAGGCGCTGCGACAGGTTCCTCTGGAGCATCTCCCCGTCCCGGCCGCTGCGGACCTTCACGTAGCCGGCGCTGTCGGCGGCCCCGTAGCCCAGCCTCCTCAGGGCGTCGCGCATGTGGCCTGCCTCGTACCTGTTCAGCTGCGGAGTGCCCAGGTTCTCGTTCCACTCGCCGCGGTAGAACCTCCAGATGTCCCTGGGCAGCAGGCCCGCGAACAGGGCGTTGCGGCTGTAGGGAGTGGCCGTGGGCAGGTTCACGAACATGTAGGAGAGGTCCTGGTGGTACAGGCCCTCAATGGTGGAGTATATGGCCAGCCACTGGTCCAGCCTCATGCAGTCCATCACCAGGAGAACCACCTCTCCCGAGGAGGACTCCAGCTCCGGGACCAGGAAGTCCTGCAGAAAGGTCTGGGGCATTGGCGGGGGATCATCCCCCCCTCGCAGCCACGCGGGATAGCGCCTCTCCACGAAGCGCGAGAACCCCAGGGCCAGGTCGTCCATCCGCATCCGGTGGACCTTCTTGACGTCCCGCTCCACCAGGCTCTCGCTGAAGACCTCCACCTCCATCCACCGGGCGTAGAATTCCACCCAGTCCCTCCACGTGAGCCCGGACTCCGGCCGCTCCGCCAGCTTCCCCGCCGAGGAGATCACCTCCTCGGTGGCGTGCTCGCGCCTCAGCCGGTCGGAGGAGAGTATCCTCTTGAGAACCAGCAGTATCTGGCTGGGATTCACCGGCTTGGTGAGGAAGTCCTCGGCCACGCCCCCCAGGGCGCGGTCCATGAGCTCCTCCTCCTCGCTCTGGGTGACCATCACCACCGGCAGGCTGTGGTAGCTCTGACGGATCCTGTCCACCGTCTCCAGGCCGTCCATGCCCACCATCATCTGGTCCATCAGCACCAGGTCCACCCGGTTGCTGCGCAGCATGTCGAGCGCCGCGGACCCGCTTCCGGCGGTTAGGACCCTGTAGCCCTTCTTCTCCAGAAACCGTATGTGTCCCCCCAGGTGGTCTATCTCGTCGTCCACCCAGAGAATGGTGGCGCTCACTCCTCCTCCTCCCCGTCGGGGGGCAGAAGCACCTCGAACACCGACCCCTGCCCGGGATGGCTGGCCACCAGGCGGAGCCGGCCACCATGGTAATCCTCCACGATCCTGCGGCTCAGGGTCAGTCCCAAACCCCATCCGCCCCTGCGGGTGGTGAACCCGGCGGAGAAGATCCGGTCCTGGTTTGCGTAGGGAATGCCCTTTCCGTCGTCCTCCACCGCGATGCTCACGCTGCCGTCATCCGTATCCGCGGTGGCCACGGTGATCCGCGACCCCTGGCCGTCGGCAACCGCCGCCAGAGAGTTCTTTATCAGGTTCTCCAGCACCCAGTCCAGGAGCACCCTGTTCGCCAGGACCGTCCCCCGGGAATCCAGGTCGGTCTCGATGGAGACCGCTCCCTCCATCAGCCCCGGCCTCTGGCGGAAGTACTCCACGGTGGAGCTCACCACCTCGTTCGCGTCCTCCGGGGCCAGCCTGGGCCTCTTGCCCATCTGGCCGTAGCGGTCGGCGATCCTGCTGAGCCGTTCCACGTCGGCCTGCATGGCCTCCACCGCCTCCCCGGTCTCGCTGTCCTCTGAGGCGGAGCGGGACTCCCGCAGCAGCTCCAGCCAGCCCATGAGGGAGGATATGGGAGTGCTCAGCTGATGCGCCGTCTCCTTGGCGAATCCTGCCCAGGCCATCACCTTCTCCCGCTTCAGCTCGGTTCTCAGCAGCAGGAAGAAGAACAGTCCCAGAAGCCCCAGTATGCCCAGCTCCAGGTAGGGGACCAGCCTGAGCTCGCTCTCCAGAGCGCCGCTGCCGTAGAGCAGCCATCCCAGCGTGTCCCCCTCCATGCCCGTCATGGGGATCGGAGGGTTGGTCTGCCTGAGCCTGCCGACGATGTCGGTGTACTTCCGGAGTGATTCCGGCGGGCAGCTGTCCATCACCACGCCGTTTACGATCTGCGGCTGCATTCTGGTGTCGGTCATCACCGTAGTGTAGTCCAGCCTGGCTATCAGGTTGCGGAACAGCGCCCGGGTCCTGTTCAGCATTGCGCTCTGCTCCCGCTCCGACCATCGGGAGACCACGAACCACCAGGTGCTCCTGCCGCATTCCTGGCAGTAGCTGTAGATGGAGTCCTCCTCCATCACCGACTCCACGTCGCGGACCTTCCCGCACTCCGAGCACACTATCCTGCTGCGGTCACGGATCACCTCGGTGAGGGGCACCTGGGCGCTGGCCCAGAACCAGGCGATGGTCTCGTTGGCCCGGCGGGCGTTCTCCCGCAGCCTGCCCACCAGGGAATGGGTGTAGATCACGAAGGCCAGGGCCAGCCCCAGCAGCAGCAGGCCGAACAGCAGGCGGTAGCGGGAGCTTCCGGGTATCACCGGGTCACCGCCATGGGAGCGGTGGTGCCCGCATCGGGAACGAGCCGGGGGCTCAGCATGGAGTGAAGCTCCAGCCAGTCCTCGGGGCTGTTCGCCGGAACCATACCCAGCCTCCTCACCAGATCCTCCTCCAGTCCGCCCAGGTAGTACAGACGCAGCCTCCTCATGGCCCTCGTCAGCCTGACCGCAGCGTGCAGGCCCAGGCTGTACCCGCTTCGGGAAGATACCTCGCCCACCTCCCCCGCGGCCATGGCGAACAGCCGCTCCATGTGATCCGCCCCCAGACCTTCGGGGCAGCCGGACTGCAGCAGGACCGGGGCTCCCGTCACCATGGCCGGCTCCCAGTTGTATACCGCCTTCATGGACTGGTAGAGGCTGGACTCCAGGGCGGGGCCGGGCCGGAGGACGGCGCAGGGAACGCTGCCGGCCTCCACCCGGGGCAGAGCCGCCCGGCATCGGGCCACCGCGCTGCGGAAGGAGTCCCGCGGGTCGCCGGCGGCCAGTGCCTCCAGCCGCCCGCCGCGGAGCACCGGGCAGACGGCCAGCACTTCCACGCGACCCATGACTGTCTGCAGGGCCTCCTCCATGTCCAGATGGACCGGGTTCTCCGCCAGCCTTCCCGGCCCGGCGGCAGGGTCCAGGGCCAGGAAGTGGTTGGCCTCCGCCGTCCGGCGGGAGCAGCAACCCGGCAGCAGCGACTTCCTGCCGCCGGTGAAGCCGGCGAAGTAGTGGGGCTCCACGCTTCCGCAGAGGACCACCAGGGAGGAGTCCAGCACCCAGGGGTCCACCTCCAGCGGCGTTCCCCGGGATGTCCTGCCCAGTCCTCTGTAGCCTTCTTCTCCGGCGCAGCGCCACTCCGAGTCCGCCAGCACCGGGCCCACCAGCGACTCCAGCTCCCCGGCGGTCACCCTGCGGTGGGTGCCCACGGCCACCAGCAGGCGGACGCTGCCCGCCAGCCTCTGCTCCACCGGCCCCAGGGCCGGAGCCAGCGGCGGCCTGGCCACATCGTTCACCACCAGGGTCACCGGCCCCCGGCGGGCCGCGCCGTCCACGGCCTCCAGGACCGGCTGCCACAGACCCGCCGCCCGCTCCGGATGCAGGTCGGGCCCGGGGGTCCACTCCAGGCGCGGAAGGTCCTCGGGCCTCAACGGATCATCCGCCCATGCCGAAAGGGATCAGAGCCTCTCCCCGACCCATTCCAGTGTGTCCTCGCCCATCACCTGGTAGCCGGTGAAGTTCTGGAAGGTCCGGTCGAACTGCAGCATGCCGGTACCCGTAAGGTCGCCCTCCACGTAGTCGAAGGTGACGACGCGGTCGTCGATGGTGCCCCTCAGGGTGCCCAGGGGGTACTCCCCGGTTACGCTGTCGTCCTCCAGGGCAAGGCTCAGCTCGCCCATGGTCATCGACCAGCTGCTCTGCGGGCCCAGGACGGGCTCCGCCGCCGCCTCCGCGGGGTCCTCGGGCAGCTCCTCCGGCTCGGGGACCGGCACATCCGCCTCCGCGATGTCCGCTGCGGCCGTGTCCGCCGCCGTCTCCCCCCCGCCGGCCTCCTCGGCGGGCTCGCCGCCCCCGCAGGCCGCCAGAGCCAGCATCATCGCCGCAATCACCGTCAGTGCAAATCTCATATGCCCTCCCCTTCGTTGCGCTGTTCGCACCAATGGTCCCATCATGCTACAGTTAACATAATGGGGCGGGACGGCAAGACCTTATCGGAGCATCCGGGAGACGGCCGTGGGACGTCTGCCCGCGGCCCGGACCGCTGCCATGATGCAAACAGGGGGGAGACCGCATTGCCGGGCAAGGGTGAATGGATGAGGTATCTGACACTGGTCCTGGTGGCGGCGCTTCTTCTGCTTTCCGCCACGGACGCACTGGCCAGGGCCGGAGGAGGCGGAGGCTACGGAGGCTCCTCCCGCAGCGGCGGGGGCGGCGGAGAGGGTTTGGGAATTCTCTTCTACTTCCTCATCAACCTGGCCATACGCCAGCCCGTGATCGGCATCCCCCTGCTGATAGTGGCGGTGTTCCTGCTGTGGAAGTTCGGCAAGTCGGCCAAGGGCGCCCAGGAGACGCACACCATCGCCCGGGGCGGCCGGAAGGTGCGGCAGCAGGCGGCGGACGCCATGGAGCGGAAGCTGGCCGACCTGAAGGGCCGCGACCCCGGCTTCACCAGGCAGGGCTTCCTGCAGAAGGTGAACAGGGCTTTCATAGACGTCCAGGAGGCCTGGTCGGCCCAGGACATGGAGCAGGTGCGCCATTTCGTCTCCGACGGAGTGGTGGAGCGGTTCAGCATCCAGATCCAGATGCAGAAGGTGGAGGGCTACCGCAACCTGATGGAGGACATCAATGTCCTGGACTCCAGAATCGTGGCGGTGGACAGCGACATCAACTTCGACACCATCCACGTGGAGATCAGGGCCCAGGCAAAGGACACCGACGTGGACCTGGAGACGGGCAGGAAGATCCGCACCAGGACCACCCATCCATTCACCGAGTACTGGAGCTTCCTGCGCCGCCCCGGCGCCAAGACCCTGGAGAAGGGCGGCCTGGTGGAGGGCTTCTGCCCCAACTGCGGCGCCCCCATCGAGATAAACGAGGCCGGCAAGTGCGAGAGCTGCGACTCCCAGGTGCAGAGCGGCCAGTACGACTGGGTGCTGGCCGAGATCACCCAGGCGGTGGAGTGGAGCGCCCTGCAGAAGCCCGAGCTGATACCGGGCTACACGGCCATGAAGCAGGCCGACCCCGCCTTCAGCCTGCAGCACATAGAGGACCGCAGCTCCGTGATCTTCTGGCGGCTGATCAAGTCCTGGTTCGACAACGACCCGGCCCCGGCCCGCAAGATGCTGCTGCCGGAGTTCTATGGCAGCCTGGGCAAGACCATCCGCAACAGCCGGCAGAAGGGCACCTGGGCCTACTTCCGCGAGGCTGCGGTGGGAGCGGTGGAGGTGCAGAGCATCGCCCCCGGCGAGCAGGGGGGCTTCGACCGCATAGAGGTGCTGGTGAAGTGGTCGGCCCGCAACGCCCGCCGCGACGGGTCCGGCCGCAGCCGCGGCGCGGGTGACAAGGCCATACGCCCGCAGGTCTACGTGCTCGTCCGCAGGCACGGGGTCCGCTCTCCGGCGGAGATGACCTTCATGTCCTCTCACTGCCCCGGATGCGGAGCCCCCTACGGAATCGGCGGCGCCGGGGAGTGCGACTTCTGCGGCCGCGCCCTGAACGACGGAAGCCAGGACTGGGTGCTGGCCTCCATCGAGCACTTCACCGCGGCCAGGATCACCTCCCGGGCCGTGGCCGGCCTGGAACGGGCGGCCCTGGTTCCCCCGGACATGATGCTGGCGGCCATGGCTTCGGCCATGTACGCAGACGGGGAGATCGACGACAGGGAGATGGAGATGATCCGCTCCTTCGCCCGGAAGCGGAAGATCCCCCGGGAGAACGTGCAGTCCATCATGGCCTCGCTGCAGCAGAGCACGGGCGAGCTGCCCCGGCCCCGGAACGCGGCGGAGGCCAGGGAGGTGCTGGAGGCCATGGCCCGCATGACCCTGGCCGACGGCAGGCTTACCCGCGAGGAGCGGAAGCTGCTGCAGGACTTCGGCAGCAGCTGCGGCCTCTCCCGCGCCGACGTGAACCTCACGGTGGCCGCCGAGAAGAAGAGGCTCTACCGCGAGGCCAGGGAGGCCATCCGCAGCTGACCGCCGGGGACGGAGTTTAAGTTCATCAAGTTCTGCGTCCGTTTAGCTCGAATGGGACGGAGTTTAAGTTTATCAAATTCAGGCCCTGGGATTGTTACAAACATCTAACGCACTGAATTTGATAAACTTAAACTCCGTCCCTCCAATCCGACTGAACTTGATGAACTTAAACTCCGTCCCCGGGGGGAGAGGGCGCGGAGGTTGTCGCGGGGAAGGCTGTCCACGGCCTCGAAGCCCTGGGGGACGGGACCGGTTATCTCGTAGATCAGCGTACGGCCGGACCCGCTGCGCCACACCTCTGTGAGGAAGGGGGGCGGGTCCTCGATGAGCCAGCCGCCTCCGGCGGGATCGCGCATCCAGCGGTCGGCCAGTCGGGGCCTCAGTCTCGGCAGGTCGGCGTCCACCACGGCGTAGCGGACGTCGTGCCGCTCCAGGCATGGCCACACCAGCATCTCGTAGTCGTTGGGCCAGGTGAGGGTGGGCCGGCGGTAGCTCCAGATCAGCAGCTCCACGTTGGGAAAGGTCACCACCCAGTCCTCCGGGGCGGCGTTGCGCTCTATCCAGGCGGCCGCAGCCCTCGTTCCGGCCTCGTCGGTTTCTGTCCTGTCCGCTCCCCTCAGCAGGTTCAGGGTGGGGGCGGCCATGGGCAGGAAGGCCAGGGCCAGCGCTGCCGCGAAGCCCCACCTGCGGCCGGGGAGCCGGGGCCGCATCATGAGAAGCCCCCGCGACCCCAGGGCCACCACCGCCATGGTAACGAAGGCCAGGTAGCGGCCGCTGTGCTCGTGCAGCACCATCAGGCCCAGGGTGGGAATCGCCGCCAGGGCGGCCGGGGCCATCTCCCGCCGGACCCTCCCGTCGCGCAGGCCCCACAGGGCCGCCAGCACGAACACCAGCAGCGCCGGCTGGCCGAAGATCACGCCCCGGTGGAGGCTGCCCACGGTAAAGGGCTCCAGCACCCGCAGGGCGCCAGCCCCCAGGTACGCCAGCACGGCCAGGGGGCCCCTGTGGACCAGCAGGTCGGTCATGGCGGGGACCGTGTCGCGCACCTCCCAGGCGGCCCAGTGGTTCTCGTTGAGCAGGAACTGCCCCCCCTGGGAGTAGAGGGGGTCGCCGAAGGCCGAGATGTTTCGCAGCATCCAGGGCGACATCACCAGCAGGGCGGCCGCGCAGAACAGCAGTCCCCGCAGCAGCCGCCTTTCCCCCGCCAGCAGCACCCAGGCCAGCATGCCGGCGGACAGCAGCGACCCCTGGGTGCGGAAGAGCCACGACAGACCGCATACAGCGCCCAGCACCAGGGCCCGCCTGAAAGAGGGCGTGCCCCTGGCCACGATCAGGGCGATGAACAGGATCATGTTGAAGGCCAGCAGGCTGTCGGGCTGGGTGGAGTAGAAGACCTGCAGGGGATTCACCGCCATGGCGGCCGCCGCCAGCAGCGCCGCCCGACGGCCCAGGGCGGCCCTGGCCCAGGCCCAGAACGCCACCAGGCAGCCCAGGCCCAGCAGGAGGCTCACCGCCTGCGCCGCGGGGAAGGAGGCCCCGAAGACGGCGAAGGTCCCCGCCAGGATCACGGACATGGCCGGCTGGCGGTTGGCCTCCGGCCGAAGGGGTGCCATGGAGGGGTCGTAGAGGGTCCACTTGCGCATGGTGGAGAAGCCCAGGCCGCGGCGGAGGTTCTCGGCCAGCTCCAGCTGCGACGCTATCCCGTCGCCGGCGGGCATGGAGGGGGCCCGGACGGCCACGCCCAGCCGGAGCAGGCCGGCGAAGGCCAGTATCAGAAGCAGTACCGCAAGCTCCCTGCGCAGCTCCATTCGGGGAGCATATCCAAAGCAGCGGCCCCGGGCAACGGCCGGGGCGGTTTGTAGAAGCCGGCCTCGGGTGAGATAATGGGAGTCAACGGAGAGCCGGGGAGGAAACATGCTGAGAATCGCCACCTGGAACGTCAACTCCATACGGACCCGGATGCCCTCGGTGCTGAGATGGCTTTCTGAGTCGGACACCGACGTGCTGCTGATGCAGGAGACAAAGGTCACCGACGACCTCTTTCCCCGCGAGCCGCTGGAGGAGGCGGGCTACAGTGTGGCCGTGCACGGCCAGAAGCGCTACAACGGCGTGGCCATCGCCTCACGTCTGCCCATGGAGGAGGTGACCCGGGGGCTGCCGTCCGGCTACCTGCCCGGCCAGGCCAGGGCCATCTCGGCCACCGTGGCCGGGACCAGGCTGCACAATGTGTACGTGCCCAACGGCGGCACCCCGGAGAGCCCCAGGTTCGCCGAGAAGCTGGCCTTCCTGGAGGAGCTGGCGGGGATGTCGGCGGAATGGGACCACTCCCGCGGCAGTATCATAGCCGGGGACTTCAACGTGGCCCCCGGGCCCGACGACGTCTTCGACCCCGAGGAGATGGAGGGCAGGGTCTGCTACCATCCCGAGGAGAGGAAGAGGGTGGCCCGGATAATCGAAACCGGCCTGACCGACCTGTACAGGCTGCTGGCCCCCGCGGGCAAGGCCTACAGCTGGTGGGACTACCGGGCCGCGGCCTTCCGCCGGGACCGGGGCATGCGCCTGGACCTGCTTCTGGCCACCCCGGGGCCGGCGGCGGGGCTGAGAAGCTGCGAGATACACAGGGACGTGCGGTCGTGGGAGCGGCCCTCCGACCACGTTCCGGTAACCGCTGACATCGAGCTGGACATCGAAGGGAGCATGACATGAGGTTTACCGCTGTGATTCTGCTGGCGGCATTCGTCTGCCTGGCGCAGACGGGCCGGGAGGCGGCCCCGGTGGAGGTCCACGAATGGGGAGTGCTGGTGTACGGCGACGACGACGACGGGCAGATGCTCCTGGGTCAGCCCGGAGCCCATGTGCCGGCGGCGGTCCGGGCCCCGGTGGTGTACTTCCACGGCCCGGAGTTCACCGGCACCTTCACCGTGGGACTGCCCGCGGGGGACTTCACGGTCACGGTGCCCGAGCCCGACGAGCGGAGCTGCGATGTGGCGGTGTGGAACCTCTCGGGAAGCTGGATCTCCGAGAGGGAAGCTCCCGACCGGGCGGCCTCGCTGCTGCGCGACGTCCCTTCCGGGGGCAGCGCCGACTGGTCGGAGGTGCAGGCCATGACGCTGACCACCGGTTCCGGCGAGTCCTCCCGCTACCTTTTCTACGAGTGCACCCTGGACCCGGAGATGCTGCAGCCCTCCGCGTGGACGGCCCCCATCCAGTACGACGGCGGGGCCCTGCTCTTGCCCCCGCTGCTGGCCATACCCGAGGCCCCCGGCGACCCCGACCTGCTGATCATCACCCGGTCCGAAGACGGTCACGTGATCTGGTACGGCACCGGCGAGGAGCTTGCCGAGAGCGGCCTGGCGGGCCTGGACTGGTCCCCCTACAGCCGCCGGGTGGCCATGGGCGTTCTGCTGGACTGGGGCTCGGAGCTGCTGGAGATAGACGAGATGGATGCACTGTGGGACACCTGGGAGCCCTGGGCCCTGAGGCGGGAGAGCCCGGAGGAGTACGTGATCTTCAGCCAGCTGTGGCCGGAGAAGGTGGAGGCCATCTCCCGGATCTCACTGGAGACCGAGGAGGGCCAGCCGGTGGAGTACTCCAGGTTCCTCCTGGGGGCGCTGGTGCTGGCGGATGATGTTCCCGTCCGCAGGATCTCGCCCGACGAGGGTGCCGACCTCCGCTAGTCTTCGACCTCCGGGGGGAGAAGACGGTCCAGCTCCCCCCGGGGGATCTCCAGTGCCCCGGCGGCGCTGTCCCGGTCTCCGCCGCAGCGCTGCAGCGTAAGCCGGGCATGCTCCCGCATCACCTCTTTCATGGTTCTGTGGGCCGTGCATGTGGCATCGCGGTCGATGCGGCCGCGGACGTAGGACGACAGCGAGTCCAGGGTGATGCGGTCGCTCTCCTCGTTCACCACCGCCATGGCGATGATGTTCCGCAGCTCCTGCATGTTGTCGGGGAACGGATACCCTTTCAGCAGCTCCAGGAAGTTGTCGTCGAAGCCCTCTATCCTGCGGCCGGTCCTGCGGATCTCCTGGTCCAGGAAGTGCCTGGCCAGCAGCGGAACGTCCTCGGGGCGCTCCCGCAGCGGCGGTATCCGCACCGGGTTGACCATCAGGTGGAACAGCAGGTCCTGCGAGAAGCTCTCCCGGTACTCCGGCAGGGTCAGGTCCCTGGTGGACGAGACGATGAAGCGCACGTCGGCCCTGCGTATCCGGGCGGAGCTCTCCCGGTAGTACTCGTCGGTCTGTATCACCCGCTTCAGCCGCACCTGCACCGGTATGGACAGGGCCTCGATCTTGTCGATGAACAGCGTGCCCCCCTCCGCCTCCTCCAGCACACCGGGTGCCGCCTGCTTCTCTCCGCCGTAGACCCGGGCCTGTCCGAAGAGGAAGGCGGGAACCTCGTCCGGGGGATGGCTGTCGGCCTCCACGGCGATGAAGGGGCCCTCCGACCGGGGGCTGGCCCCGTGGATCGACCGGGCCAGGGCCTCCTTGCCGGTGCCGGGCTCCCCCCAGATGAAGATGGACAGGTCGCTGCCGGCCATCTTCTCGGCCTGGTGCAGCACCCGGATCATCTTGGGGTCCCGGGTGGGAAAGCCCTCGAAGGCCGCCTCGTTGTCCAGGCTCTCCCGGGACAGCTCGCTGGGAAGCCGCTCGATGCTCTGGTGGAGGGCGTCGTGCTCCACGGCGTTCTCTATCACCTCCAGGAGCGTGTCGTCGTCCACCGGCTTCACCAGGTAGTCGAAGGCGTCCAGCTTCATGGCCTTCACCGCCAGGTCCACGTCGCTTACGCCGGTGAGGATGATCACCGGCATCTCGTCACCCCGGGCCCGCATCCTGCGCAGTATCTCCATGCCGCTGATGTTGGGCATGTCCATGTCCAGCAGCATCAGGTCGAAGCCGCCCTCCGCAAGCAGGCCCTCCACGTTGCGGCTGTCGTTCTCCACGGTTACGTCGAACATCTCCGTCTGCATGAGGAAGACCATGAAGTAGTTGGTGACGGCCACGTCGTCGTCGACAATCAGGATCCTCTTCATGCCCCCTCCTCACCGGTCTCGCAGACCTCCTCGGCCGGTATCCTGATGGTGAAGGTGGTGCCCTTCCCCTCCTCGCTGGCCACGGAGATGTTGCCCCCGTGCTCCTCCACTATCCGGTAGGCGATTGCCAGGCCCAGGCCGGTGCCGCCCCTGGCCCGCTTGGTGGTGAAGAAGGGGTCGAAGATCTGCTTGCGGGTCTTCTCGCTCATGCCCTTGCCGTTGTCGGCTATCTCTATCACCACGTCCCCGTCGTCCTGGCGGGTGCTCACCCGGATCAGCCCCTTGCGGCCGTCGGGAATGGCATGACTGGCGTTCACCATCAGGTTCACCAGCACCTGCTCGATCTTCTGGCTGTTGCCGGTGAAGGTTGGAAGGCTCGGCTCCAGGTCCAGCTCGATCTCGGCGTGCTTGTGCACCTCCTTGTGCACCAGCCTGGTGGTGGACTCGATGAGGGTGTTCACATCCACGCAGTCCACCAGCAGCCCCTCGTCCTTGCGGGCGAATCCCCGCAGGCCCTCCACTATGCTCTTTATCCGCTCCGAGCCGTGGGCCATGTCGTCCACCAGGGTCATCACGTGGTCGCGGAAGAAGCTGTACTTCAGACGGGCGATCTTCAGGTCCGGATGGTCCTCGTACCACCTGTCCAGTATGGGGATGATGTCCTCCAGGGCCTGCTTGAAGATCTTTATGTTGCCCCGGATGAACTGGTTGGGGTTGTTTATCTCGTGGCCGATGCCGGAGACCAGCTGGCCCAGGGAGGCCAGCTTGTCCGCCTGCTGTATCTGCTGCTCGTAGGTCTTCTCCAGGGTCACGTCCCGGTAGAACTCCAGCATCCCGTCCACCTCGTGGTCCTTGTTGTACACCGGCAGGGCGTGGACCTCCAGGTAGCGGTCTCCGTGCTTCATGGTGAGGGTCACCGGGGTCTTGTCCTTCATTATCTTCACCAGGCGGCAGTCCTCGCACTTGGTCTCCCGGCCGAAGATGCTGCGGTAGCAGTAGCTGCCGGCGGGGATGTCCTCGCGGTTGGTCATCACCACCTTGCGGTTGCGGTCGATGAGGACCACGTCGTCGGGGACGGCCTGGAAGACCGTCTCCAG